>JAFGMI010000029.1 GCA_016927595.1 Melioribacteraceae bacterium
CTGAAAACTCCATTCCATATTATTGCCAGTCTTTTCTGCTTTCTCCCAAACTTTTACTTCTTTGTTCCAGATTAAGTAATCATCAATTCCGCCAATTTCAATAAACAAAGCGATCTGACTGCCTTCGGAAAAGTAGGTTTCCGATCTTCCTGGTTTATTAAACGAAGAATGTATAGTGGCGTCTCCAAGAAAACCTTTGTCAGATCTTACTCTGTAAGTATCGTTACCTCCAACTTCAATAAAGTAAGTATTTGAACGAAGCTGGGCATTGGCGATACTCATTTTATATGCCTGATAATAATCATCGCCTCCCTTATCGACAAACAGAGTATTAACCCAGTCCCATCCGAAACTTAATCCTGCACCGCCGGTTTTTTCAAGCAGATGCCTGTCGTTGCCGGATTCATCAACAATTACACCCATCGCAAAATGTGCTCCTGCCGCCTGAGTAAAATAGACACTGTTAAATTCATCGTTACCTTCTTTATCATACATCACACCCAATCCGAACCAGTAACCTATACCCTGAGAAAAATTACCAGCAGAATACACATCATCACCGTAAATATCGATTATTGCTCCTTGTCCGCCTGCCCAGCAGTGACCGTCGCTACCATCTCCTCTCCGTCCAATTCCTGCGCCCTGAACATAGTTTTCATTCACTTTCTTATCTGAATGATAATCGCCCCTGTCAAGCACCTCCGGATTCCATTCAGCTGTATATTTATCATTACCCGCGTAGTCAGCTATAATACCGAGTCCGTTAACCCCTCCCATTCCCTGTCCGTCCCCGAAAATATAATATTCATCGTCTCCTTGTGAGTCGAGCAACATACCGATGCCGAAATATCCACAGCCCTGCCCTGAAAAATCCAATTTGTACTTATCATTTCCCTGCACATCACACAGAATACCGGCTCCGAATACTCCCATACCCTGCGAATAATACTTTGATTCATAGGTATCATTGCCTTTCAGGTCAAGTAGGAGACCAGTGCCGAAAATCCCGGCTCCCTGCGAAATTGTATTCCTGAGTGTATTAGAATAATGATCGTCTCCTTCGAAATCGATCATTACAGATATCGGATTGAGTAATGAAGATGTAGCTCCGGCTAAACCCGAAAAATTATCATTACCGCCAAAATCTATTAGAATAAAAACATTCTCTGCCGTATATGAATTATCAGTTGTGCCCAGTAAAACAATTAATCCAAGCGGAGTATCAATTTTAATGTCTAACCTTGCCAAAGCTGTTTTTTCTTTATCAATTATTTGCATGGAATTATACCTGAATTGATCTGCTGCTGCTGCTGCTTTTTGCGTCGAATAGAATAGTGACTGCTTGTCTATGGAATTTTCAATATCATCAAATTCAGGATAATAAACCTGACCGTCAGGCTGATCGAACGGGAAACTTCTGTTCGAATAGACTTTCTGCATTTCTTCCCAGTCCAGGTTACGAACTGCTACCTGGCGCCAGCGATAAGCCTCTATCATATTATCGATTAGGATTGCCAATTCATGCTTGAGTTCAATAGGAAGTAACTTTAATTGCTCAGTTAGTCCATCAATACTTTTTGAGCCAGAAAAAACATTTCCGAACGATACCGGATGTAGTTTTTCACCAGCGGAATTGTAAATATTCTGAATTGAAGTTAGTAAATCAGCATCTTCAGTATTTTTTTTCGAGTTTGTACCGTATCCGCGAAATCCTCCGATATAACGGTCAACTGCAAGATTAAAAAACAGATGATATTAAAAATTCATGTTCTCATCGATATATTCCGGAGCTAAATAATCCTCAACAACATTTCCAAGTATTCTTGTGTAATCATATAGCTTAAGCGGTTCGCTGTTTAAGTCATCGTATGCAATAAATTTGTACGGCACTTGGTTCGGAAATCTGTTCCAATAGTTTTTACTACTATAGCCAAGATCAGGTTCTGTGAGGTTAAGTCTGTTTAAAACTTATTTGAAGGTTAGCGCCTCGGTTGAATCTACTTGCGCATTAAGTGAATTAAACAGCAGAACAGATAAAAGCAAAAGGGTTAAGAATTTCATATTTCCCGATCCGGATAATTAAGCACTTTTGTAAATTTAATACATTGAGCGGAAAATTGGTAACAAATAGACTGGCATGAAATGGGTTTACGCTGAAATTGCTAAAGTTAGAAACTTATTTTAGTATATGTCTATCCTGAAGAGTATTAGGACACTGTTATTTTTCAGGACGAAGGTATTTCCACTCTTTCCATGATATTTCCCTGCCTGGAAACACCGGATTTTTAAAAGGCCAATCCTGTCTTATCCATTCTTGAATGTCCATGTACAGAGCAGGATCCAGTTCTAATTCATCATCCCTTACCCACAGATATACTTCGCAGTCATAATTTGGAGAAAAGCTTGGTTCTATATAAACACAACCAATACACCTATCTCCGCTAATTGATAATACAGTATATGTGAACGCTTTCCTTTGTTCATATTCTTTAAAATGTCTTTCCAAATCTTTTATATTATCTTCAAGAGTTAAATTATCTGCAGGCCATACTGTGTTTTCCCCAAAAACATTTCTCAATCTTTCTCTGCTTGAAACTACTGCTTCATAGTCAAGTTCCGCAACTTCCGGAGAGAGTAGTTCCAACTTGTATTTATCTTTAATGAATGACAGCGGCACTTTTAAATCATCGGGAACGAATTTATGACTCATTAAACTTTTCACCCTATAAATAAATTAAATTACTAAATCTGCTGAAAACTGTTATTATTGGAGCCTATATTTTTCTTTAATAAGATCAATAGCCTGTTCTGCATAAAAACGTACTTCCCAATTCTCATCATCAAGCAGCGGTTCAAGGTGCGGTATTGCATCTTCAGGTAGTAGATCCAGGAGTATATTAACGGCTTCTCTTTTTACAAGCTGTCTTTCATCATTCAGGGAATTATATATATGTTCCTTAGCTTTATTAAGATCTATATTTATCATTGACCGCAGTGCAACTGAAATGTTATACCACTTCCCCTCAACGAGTCTTTTTTCAAGATAAGGCATTATCTTCTTACATCCTATTTTACTAAGTGATGAAAGAATCACATCCTGCCGTACACGTATGCTTCCTTTAATCAGACAATTAAATAAAGTGTCCTCTGCCTCTTTTGCTTGCAGTTCACCCAACCCCCTCACAGCACCTTCAGCTATTCCGCCCGAAGAATCACCTAGTCTTTTAATAAGCTCCGGTATTGCTTCGTGAATATTGTATGTAGATGCTGCTCGTACCGCAAATTCCCTTACATCGGGATTGTCATCATTCATTAACATGTAAAGTGTAGGGTAACTCGGGCTGCCCATCGAAACTAATTCCGTAAAAGGAGCAAGAGTACGGTAACGGTGCGATTGAGGAGTTTTGATTCGCTTAACAAGAGAATTAACTCTTTCTTGATTGTATGGTCGGATTTCCAATACTATGTTATTTTGCTGAGGTGTAAAGTCGACCCAGAATAAGGAGAGAGATAAAAAAATCAACGTATAAATAATTACAGCAATACCTGCTTCTTTCCTGGATTCAGGTTTTTCTTTTCGTATTATTATCTTAAACGGCCATTTAATGATCGTATGAATAAAGTGCGGCATCGGAAAAAGAAACGGTGTTTGCCTTCTGTATTCCTCATAACTCTCCCCCTCTTTTTCCTTCATCTTAATCTCTTCAAGCAGACAAATCCCGATAATAACCAAAGCGGATAAAAGCCACGGCAGAGTCCCATTCCATCCCCAGCTTTTTTTCATATTATTTAGTGTCGGTCCATAAAGCATAATACCGTAACTCCAGATAAGCCACCCGAGATACTGGGGATGCCGCGAGTATTTGTAAATCCAGGTTGTAGCAACCTTCTTATTTTTATAACGGTCTTTTAGCCACGTAAAAACCCCAAGCATAAAAATGAAGCTTCCGATTAGAATAAACGAATAGCATATAAAATTGTGAGCGTACCATCCGAAATGTTTAAAAATCCACATTAAAAGCCAGTAGGGAACAAGGACTACTTTTCCCAAATCTACAAGTGTGAACGAAACATCCAGCAGTGGAAACATTATTACATTCAACAATCCCAGTCCGGTAAGATAAAACATGCTGTGAGCGAACGTAGCGAAAACTGGGAGAAACAGTGCTATACTTCCCGCGAATACTAGTCCGGTTTTCTTTGTTGTAAATCCTAGAATTACGAGTAGCAATATTAAGCCGATGCAAATATACCCCATCAGCCTTATCTCGTATGCTTTATAAAATAATTCTATACGCAAAGAATCGTATGCAGGATCTGAAGAAGGCATTGAAAAACTGGACTGTAAAAAATTATCGATCAGAACAGGCAGTTCAATTGACGCAAACATTAGTCCAACGGAGAACACTGCTGTCAATAATATCAGCCCGATATTCTGTAGAATGGCTTTATTCATGCGGATATATATATTTTTTTAGTAGAATATTCAAACGGGCAAATCAAATATTAAAATAGTCCGATTCGGAATAAAAATCTAATTGAAAAATAAGTTGAGTCAGTGATAAGCAATGTAGATAATTTGTTCAATATTAAATTGGTGGAGGTGGCGGGAGTCGAATCAGCCGTAGGCTGACAAGCCCGCTTGCTTTATCCGCCTCCGGCGGACCGCGTCCTTTTTTCTA
>JAFGMI010000030.1 GCA_016927595.1 Melioribacteraceae bacterium
AATATTATTTGGAATTCATCAGATTGGTCAGGAATTGTCTGAGATAAATTTGATATATAAAAGATAATATAGTACTGGCTACAACACACAATATAGCCAATAAGGGTTTCAGTGGTATGCGAAGGGTTGTAGTCCGCTTCAACTTTTGTGTAGTTGGACAGGAAACTACTCCGCAATCCCTTACGGCACATACACTCAACCGTTGTGCCCAATAATAAGAAACAGCAAACAATGAAAAAAAACATCATCATACTAAGATTATTCTTCATTTCTATCCCGTCTTATAATTAGAATTTATTGGATTCGATTATGGATTTTATACTCAACGATTATTTACCCAATCGTGTTCTGACCAAAAACCTCTATATACAAAATAGAACTAATAATATTCTACTTTCTGATGGTAGTTTGTTTTGTGAACTTCTTAAAAAAGATACTGTTTACGAGACTCAACTGTGGAATGAATTGATAACAGCCTTTGATAGCCTAAATAATCAAGAATGCCTATTCATTTAAATAATCTGTTTGAAGTTTTCAGGAATCCATTTTACTACGGAGAATTTGAATTTCCCGGAGGCAGTGGAAACGGGTAAAAGGGACTTCATGAGCCGATGATAACAAGGAACGAGTTTAACAAAGTTCAGCATCTACTTGGGAAAAAAGGAAGACCTTGTCCTAAGCAACACATCTTTCCATTTACGGGTATGATTAGATGTGGTGAGTGCGGCATGATGGTAACCGCAGAAATCAAAATTAAAAAGTGTAAGAATGGTAACAGCCATAAATACGTGTATTATCACTGTAGTAAAAGGGGAACGACAAAATGATATCAGAAACAATTGAGGTAAAAAAGCTCGAGGAGCAGATAATTGATTATCTAAAACAAATTATACTCCCAAAACAGATTGTTGATTGGGCGGTAAAAATCATTCAGAGTAATGATGAGATAGATAGGGTGACTTATATGCATCAGCTCGACGTTTTAAAGCGAAGTAAATTAAAGATTCTGAACAGATTGAAATCCTTACTAGATCTTCGTCTGGATAATGAGCTATCAAAGGAAGACTATGAAATTAAAAGAAACGAACTTGATGTTGAACTTCGAAGGCTCGATACATCAATTGCGGAACTTGAGGTCCGTTCAGGTTCAAGCTCGACAAGAGCTGAGGAAGCTTTCGTATTCTCTAGCGAGGTGCTTAAACGGTTCAGGAATGGAAGTGATATTGACAAAAAGCTGATACTGGCTTCAATCGGTTCGATCCTGAAATTAATTGACAGAAAACTTGATTTAGAGATTAAAAAACCATTTTCCTTGATTGATGCATCTTCATTGGTCACAGACCTAAATAACGCAAATATGAGCAGGTTCGAATCTGATGATAACCATATAAATAGGGGGACAATGGTGATTTGCTATGGTTAAAGGAGAAGATGTACCCACGACAGGATTCGAACCTGTGACCTACAGTTTAGGAAACTGTTGCTCTATCCTACTGAGCTACGTGGGCATAATATAAAAAGAACCTGTCCTACTGTCTGGAAGGCGTATCCGTCTGCAGACGGAAGCTGCTTTGCTGATAAATTAAGCTGTGCAAATATAAATATTAGGTCTGTAAACTGGAAACAGTTTGTAATTCCATTAATCGTAGTATGTTAAATTATTATTATAAAAACCCGATAGTTTACGGTATAATTGAATTTAGGTGACCTTTGTAGTAATTTTAATTCCGAAATCTATTTTAATTAGGAGAAACATAATGACTACAATAATTGATGTATTAGGGAGAGAAATTTTAGACTCCCGTGGAAATCCAACTATAGAAGTAGAGGTATTGCTTGAGTCGGGAATTATCGGAAGGGCAGCTGTCCCAAGCGGTGCATCAACAGGTGAGCACGAAGCCGTTGAGTTGAGGGACGGTGACAAAAAGCGTTATATGGGAAAAGGTGTTTTGAAGGCAGTTGAAAATGTTAATGATAAAATTGCCGATGAACTTATTGATTTCGACGCAGTTGATCAGGTTGCAATCGATAACTTTTTATGCGAACTAGACGGAACCCCGAACAAAAGTGTTCTCGGTGCAAATGCAATTCTTGGCGTGTCGCTTGCATGCGCAAAAGCAGCTGCTGAAGCTTTGGGATTGCCTCTGTACAGATATATCGGCGGTACAAACGCCAAAACACTGCCGGTTCCTATGATGAATATTCTGAACGGCGGAAGTCACGCTGACAACACGGTTGATTTCCAGGAATTCTTGGTTATGCCTCACGGAGCGCCCTCGTTCGCTGAAGCTTTGCGTATGGGAACAGAGACATTTCATGCGCTGAAATCGGTTTTGAAAGCAAAGGGTTATAATACATCTGTAGGTGACGAAGGCGGTTTCGCACCGAATCTGAAATCCAACGAAGAAACTCTAGAAATTATTCTTGAGGCAATTCAGAAAGCCGGATATAAACCCGGCGTTGATATAAGCCTGGCATTGGATGTTGCATCAAGCGAAATGTACAGAAAGGATAAAAAGGTTTACGAATTCTTTAAATCGGATAAATCAAAGAAGACTGCCGATGAAATGGTTGAAATTTATAAAAACCTCGTCAGCAAATACCCCATTATCTCTATCGAAGACGGACTCGATGAAAACGACTGGGAAGGATGGATTCTGTTAACAAAAGAATTAGGCAGCAAAATTCAGCTGATCGGTGATGACTTGTTCGTTACAAATACAGAGAGGCTGGCAACCGGTATTGAGAAAAATATTGCCAATTCAATTCTGATTAAGGTCAATCAGATTGGCACTCTAACCGAAACTCTTAATGCAATTGAAATGGCAAAGAACGCTGGCTATACAAATGTAATAAGCCATCGGTCGGGTGAAACTGAAGATTCAACAATTGCCGATATTGCAGTAGCTACCAATGTTGGACAGATTAAAACCGGCTCTGCCAGCAGAACGGATAGGATTGCCAAGTACAACCAGTTGCTGCGCATCGAAGAAGAGCTTGATTCAACAGCCGTCTTCCCTGGAAAAGCTGCAGTTAATTGTAATGTATAACGGAATTCTGAATATCTCGGTTTTGTCTGAGGGCGCCCTTGATGGGGCGCTTTTTATTTTTTGCAGAAAATATTTTTAGAGGTACTATGCCAGTTCACACTATTCAATCAATAAACAATCTGATCAAAAAATATAAAATAGAAGTAATTGATTTAAAATGTATTGATCTTGTTGGCAGATTACATCATATATCGCTACCCGTCAATAACAATGTTATAAAAAAACTGGTTCAGGAAGGCGTTGGCTTCGACGGATCAAGTTACGGTTTTCGTAAAGTTGAAAACAGCGATATGATCTTAATACCCGATCTTGATACCGCAGTAATAGATCCTTTCCGCGATGCCCCGACACTGAGTTTTTATACTCATATTCATCTGACCGACAGCAAGCGCTCATATTTTAAACAGGATGGGCGGTATCTGTCGAAACAGGTGAGAAAGTTACTCAAAAAAACTACCGGAGCCGATACTTCCTGGTGGGGACCCGAATTTGAATTTTATATTTTTTCAAATGTCGAGTACGATACCAGAACCTCTGCCTCGTTTTATAAAGTTGAACATGCCGAAGAATTCTATAAACGAGCTTATCATGCTGCAAATCCTTTCGATATTTACGATGATTTCAGAGACGAAGCCTGTAAGTATTTTAAGCATTTCGGAATAGATGTTAAATATCACCATCACGAAGCAGGCGAGCGAGGTCAACAGGAGATTGAAACATATTTCAGCGATCTGTTAACAACAGGCGATAACATAATTACTGCAAAATATATTCTGTTTAATCTTGCTCAATTGCATGACTTGTTCATCACATTTATGCCGAAACCAATGTATCATCAGGCTGGTAACGGAATGCATTTCCATTTGTATCTTACGAAGAATGGAAAGAACGCTTTTTATAAGACAGGAGAGTACGGTAACATAAATGAACTGGGACGTTTTTTTATCGGCGGACTTTTAAAGCATGGTCCTGCTCTTTCAGCTTTCACTAATCCAAGCACAAATTCTTATAAACGGCTTGTACCGGGATTTGAAGCACCAGTAGCTCTAACATACGGACAAGGGAACAGAGCTTCGGCGGTAAGAATTCCGAAATATATATCAAATCCTCAGGAAACAAGGTTTGAATACAGACCGCCGGATGCAACTGCTAATCCTTATCTCTGTCTGACTTCAATGCTTCTTGCTGGAATTGATGGTGTTGTCAATAAAATTGATCCTGTTAAGGAGGGCTTCGGACCGTTTGATAAGTTTCTTGAAGGCTCTGAAGCCGGTAATGCAGTTAAGTTTTTACCCAGGAATCTGGATGAAGCCCTTGATGCGTTAAAAGAAGATTATGATTTCCTGATGAGGGATAATATATTTTCCGAAGAGCTGATCGATCAATGGATAAAAACCAAAGGTGAAGAAATTAAGGCAATAGGTACAATGCCTCACCCGTTCGAGTATAAAATGTATTTTACATTATAAACGAGGTCCCTTCTAACATTTTGAAGGGACGTCTAATTGAAAGTAACTGTAAATTTCGATCCTGATCCCTTGCTGCTTTTTACATCAATCGTTGCGTTATTGATTTCGCAATAATTTCTTACCAGCGCAAGTCCTAGTCCGGTACCCTCAAAACGGCGGGTGTATCCTTTATCCTCCTGCGAAAAGGGTTCAAATAACTGAGGCAAATATTCATCTGATATGCCTATACCGGAATCCTCTACAGTAACCGAAATTTCCCCTTTTTCATTGATACCAGTATAAACATTTACGCTTCCGTTACCCGTGTACTTTATTGCGTTGTCAATAAGGTTTACAAATATCTGTGTTACCGAATATTCATCAATCTTGAGTAAGTAATCATCTGCGGTATTATTTTTAAAATTTAGTTTTAATCCCTTTACTTTAGCAGACACCTCAAATTCCTGAATTACAGGTTTAATTATTTCCTCAATCAGGTTAATGTTTTTAAATTGTGCCTGGTAAGAGTTGGTTTGTACGGAGGACATATTCAGTATGAGGTCAATTGTTCTGATAAGTCTTTTACCGCCAAGATCCATCATATCGAAACTGATACTTAACTCATCGTCTATTTTTCCCTTTAACTCGGATTTCAGCAGATTTGAAAAACTTAATATACTGTTTACCGGTGTTCTGATTTCATGAGACATTTGAGCAAGGAATTCGGACTTTAATTTATTTGATTTCTCGGCTTCCTCTTTTGCTCTGATCGTTAAGTTCTCAAAATTCTTTCTTTCCGTAATATCATGCTTAATACAAATATAGTGGCTGATTTCCCCGTCGTTGTTTTGAACGGGTGTTATAGACATCTCCTCGTAGTAAATTTCACCATTCTTTCTCTTATTCTGGATTTCTCCGAACCACACTTCACCGAATAAAATTGTCCGCCATAGATTGAGATAGAAATCATCATTGTGTGCACCCGATTTGAACAAATTTGTATTAGCACCAATTAATTCTGAATGATCGTAACCGCTGATTCTCGATACTGCTTTATTGCACCAGATAATTTTTCCTTTTTTATCGGAGATAAGGATACCGTTATAAGCCGAATCCATTGCACTTTTCTGAAGATTAATTTGTTCTTCGGCATATTTCTTCTCTGTTGTTTCAGAGCTTAATCCCTGGTATATAAAATCGTCACCCTGTTTTTCAATTAAAGTTAATCTGTCATTAAACCATCTCCAACGATGATTAATATCCTTCAACCTGTAATCAACCGAAGTTGATCTGTTTTCGGCAGCATTTTTTAATGCCAATTCATAATTAGGAAGATCATTCGGGTGAATTAAACTGATCCAGAATTCCCTGTTGCTGTATACCTGGTCAAGTTTATATCCCAATACTGAATAAAGCCTGGGTGAGAAATATATGGCTCCGTTTTTTAATGAGTAGGTGTATATTATCTCCGGTGAATTTTCAACTAAGGTACGGTACCTTTTCTCGTTCTCTTTTATAATATCTTCAACGTTCTTTTTATGTGTCATATCCTGAAAAACAAGTACAACTCCAAGAATATTCCCCTTTTCATCTTTAATAGGGGCTGCCGAATCCATTATTGGTCGTACAGTTCCATCCTTCGCTATTAACGCAGTATGATTTGCAAGACCAATTTTATTGCCGTCTCTGAGAATTTTGCTGACCGGATTTTCAGCAGCATCTCCGCTGATTTCATTTACGATTCTAAAGAAGGAAGTAAGATCTTTCCCGATGGTTTCTCTCATAGAATAACCTGTAAGTTTTTCCGCCACCGGATTCATAAACGACACTTTACCATTTGTATCGGTTGCGATAACAGCATCACCTATACTGTTAAGAACTGTGCTTAGCCATTCATCCTTTTCTCTTATCCTTTTCTGCGATTCGTATTTATGCATAGCCATTTCAATCGATATCAATAACTCCTTTTCCTGAAACGGTTTAATAATGTAACCGAATGGCTCTGTTAATTTCACCCTCTGGAGTGTGTTTTCATCCGTGTATGCAGTCAGGAATACGACCGGAACGTCATTAGTTTCTTTCAGAATTCTTGCTGTCTGAATACCGTCCAGCTCGCCTTTTAACATTATATCCATCAAAACCAGATCGGGCAGTGCTTCATTGATTTTAACTAATGCCACTTCGCCGGAACTTGCAGTTCCACAAACCTGATAACCTAAATCCAGCAGTCTGTCGTGAATTTCAAGCGCTACTATGTTCTCATCTTCTACTACAAATATTTTTTTGTTCTTGGAAACCATATTTCACCAGCATTTACAGAAACGGAATTTTCCTTTTTATTATCGATACTTATTTTGTGATTTAAAGTATATAACCAAAGCTCTTTTCAATTCTTTACTCTTATCTTAAAAAATGTACCATTTTCATTTTCTATGGTCAGATCTGCATCAAGCTGATCAATTAAGTTCTGAACGAGCTGCAAGCCCAGTGATTTAGTTTCTTTTATATTCAGATCCTTCGGCAGTCCGATACCATTATCGCCGATCTCAATCTCAAGCTGATTATCAAATGTTCTTAAAATGATGTAAACATTCATTTCAGTTTCTGCTTTAAAAGAATCGGGGAAGGCATATTTAAAGGAATTTGAAAGCAGTTCGTTTATTATTAGTCCGAGAGGTATTGCAGTTTCGACCGACACGAAAACCTGTTTGAGATCATAAATTATTTTTATGTTTTTCGACGAGGTTTTATACGAATTTGAGACGAATACACCAAGATTTCGTATGTATTCCGAAAAATTGACCGATGACAGATCATCTGAATTATAAAGTTTTTCATGCACCAAAGCCATCGACTTAACCCTGTTCTGACTGTCGGCAAAAATTGCAAGTGATTCGGGATCATCAATTTTACGTGACTGCAGGTAAAGTAAGCTCGAAATTATCTGAAGATTATTTTTAACTCTGTGGTGTATTTCTTTAAGCAGAACAACTTTTTCTTTTAATGAATCCTGCAGATTTTTTGCATGTTCCGATAATTGCTCTTCGAGCCTTGACTGAGCAATTGCGATGGCAAGCTGCGATCCTATTTCAATTATTATCGAAATTTCGTCTTCACTGAATGAATTCGGTTCATTGCGCGCAATAATAAATTCGCCGAGAATTTCATTCTGAATTTTCATGGGAAATGTTGTATATGACTTTAAACCAATATCATACATTTTCTTCTCAAGAAAGGTAAGGCTGAGTTCCTTATCCAGGTTTTTCTTGTATATTAAATTTAATCCGTTGAATTTATCAATGTCCTGTACGGAATCGATTGAAATTTCCTCTGATATGCTTGTTAATTCGTCACTTATTTTTGTCATTGAATGAATTGAAGCCGTATAACTTTCGTTATCGTACATCATTATACTTATTTTATCGAAGTTCAGCAATTTCGCATTGAGAGTTTTGAAGGTGTCGAAAATAATTTCCTTGGTTGATTTGGCTGAAATTATATTTCTGTAAATCTCCTGAAGCGCTTCAAGCCTTAGAGTATATTTGTTAAGTGAATTCTGCGTCTTAATTCTTTCCTTTACCTCTTTCATCAGTGCAGCATTTGTTTCGGCAAGTTCGGCAGTTCTCTCTTTTACGCGTTGTTCAAGTCTTGTTCTTGAATCGTTCAATGCAACTGTCATTTTATTTACCGAATTCGATAAGCTTTCAAGTTCATCGCCGGTTTTAATGCCGGATGTTACGCTTAAATTCCCCTCTGAAATTCTTTTAACGATATCATTCAGAAGCGTTATAGGTTTGGTGAATCTGGTTGCGAAAAACAGTGATGTTATAAATCCGATAATTGTAAGAACTGCAGCTAAGAAAACTGTTCGGATAGTGATAGTATTTTTAGCTTCATAGTAACTGTCGAGAGAGAGACCTACATGTATCCAGCCCCAATCGATGCCGGAATAAACAAAATTGTGCGAATAATTAAATACTTCCCGGTTAACAAGGCTTGAAAATACAATCTGAGGATCGCTCGATTTATCGGGGAGCCAGAATTTATCGGTTAAATTATCAATTTCCCAGTTGTCCTTTTTAAACAGTATTGCGAAGCCGTCCCGCTTTACTATAACTATATATAAAATCGATTTGCTTCTTTCGATCAGATTAAGCTGAAAGTCTATTATATCATGATAATCTTCAATCATTAAAGAAGGTGCATTGGAATTTATAATCGACGATACCAAATCATTGGCTTCGGTTTTCATTCTATTTAAAATCACTTCATCCTGATAAGGCAGACTGAAAACGACAAACAGTATTATTGTGACAATGATCAGAATCCATGCAAAGATTGCTGTTTTAAATGCGATACTTTTCGACAGTATTGTGATTCTTTCTCTGTTCATTGTTGACTTTATTGTTTACGGAAAAACTTTTTATACTTTCTGTATAGTAACTCTGAAGCTTTAAGCGACTCGTTGTTTACCGAATACATTCTGCCGATTTTAAATAAATTTAGAATTTGTTTTCCTTCTTCATCCTCATGTAAACGTACTGCAGCTTCCATTACATTCTTCATCACTGATTCATTGTTGTATTTGCTGACTGCAAATATCTTTGTTACAAGCTCGTCAGAGCGCAGGAGCACAGTAATATTATTGGAAATCTGCGGGTTTAACTCTTTTAAAATTTTAAATGAATTCTCGGAAATAAGCGCGCAGTCTGTTTTTTTGAAAAATAATTCGTAAACAGCTTTTGATTCCGTATCCTGCATGATTATCTTATTGAAGAAATCGTCCGAATTAATTTTTTCACTTTTATATAGTTCAGTATCAAGCCAAATTTTTATCCAATCCGAGTAACCCTGCTTTGAAATAGATATGGTTTTCTGCTTCAACTGTTTTAAGTCATTGATGCCGGTCTGTTTATTGATCAATAAGACGTAATGGACAAAAGGACTTTCATTCGATCCTCCGGCAAGAAACGGTTCAAAATCATTTATTTGTCCCAGGTTAAAGTAATTATTTGTAAACATGCCCAGACTGTTAATTTCGTTCCGGGCAATTGCTTCATCCACTTCGTGCAAATTGTTAAATATTATATGCTTGAAATTAATTAGCGGTCCCTTCATTTTTCTTATAAACGAATCTGTAAGCACCTTCATCGATACTTCAGCATCATTCATATTCACATCGGAGAATAACCCTGAAAGCAATGCCATTTTAAGGGTATCGTTTTGTCCTGATAATATTGAAGGGGAGAGTAGCAGAAAAAATATTAATATCAGGCTATGTATCCTATGAGAGCAATTACTCCGCAACATAAGGGCAGAGTCTTGCTCAGAATATTTTCTTTTTAATTGAAGCATACTTAACTAATTCTCAGTTTTATTATATATTTTTTGAATACTGTTCATCATATTTTTATCGAATCTTAATACGCTTTTCTGTTTAAAAATTCTCAAAATCTGTTTGCCGGATTCTGTTTCGTTCATTTTTTTTACACCATCTATGAAAATATCTCTTTCCTTACTCGTAAATTTATTAGTAAGACACATTATACTATGTAACAGCGGTTCAGATTCAGCTAAAATATGAAGACGTGAACTAATCTGTGGATTCAGTTCGCAGGCGGTATCAAAAACTTTTTTTCTGACGATGCATGCATCTGTTTTACCGAAGAAGCTTGAGTGAATAATCTTTGATTCGGAATCTTCCCTTATGATCTCGGAAAAGTAATCATTAATGCTTTCACCGGTTTTATTTTTAATATAATAATCAAGCCAGTATTCTCCTATTACGCCGAATCCGTCATGTGTGCTGGATAATCTGGTATTCTTTAATTCAGCCGATGAGCCGACTTTTTTATTCGTTACGAGACAGTAGATATCCATATCCGCTTCACTTGCGATGAACAGAGGTTCGAGTTGAACTTTATTTTTCATTCTCAAATAATCTATTGAGAGGAATACCATCATGTAAGTATTCGACTCATCATAATTACGATTATACAGATCCGAAGTACTTATTAATCTTATTCGCGGTTTATAATTTAGATCGGATGATTTAAACAGATCTGAAAGCCATAATTCAAATGATGCCTGGAAATCCCTGCTTTTGGAATCAGGGAAAAGATTGTCGAGAAACAGAAAATTAATTTCCTTTGGGTTCTCTTTAGCGGAAAAATTACCGGCATACAGATTACCAAAAATTATTAAGTATAACAAAACTGATGTGAAATATTTCTTATTCTTCAATACCGGCATAGGACGTTCCCAACGTTTTTTCCAGTCTTGCCATCAGTTCATTCCGTTCATACAGACTGTACTCGTAGCTGGCTCTGGCAAAAGATTCTATAAATTGTGATTGAATAAACTCTTCAATAGGTGCAAGATCATTCTGATATGCTCTCTCACTCAGCTCTCTGTTTTCAATTGCAATATCACGAGCTTTGCGTGAATGAAGAATTTTTTGCATTGCGATATCCATTTTATCATGGATTTCCTTGACCTGAAGCATCAGTGCGTCTCTATAGTATTTCTCCTGAAGTTCAATTTTCTGTATTTCAAATTCAGCCTCTTGTATTCTGTTCGATGTCAGGAAACCGTTGAATATCGGCATCCTTAATCCGATGCCTGCAATCCATAAATTATTATTCTCCTTTGTAGCTAGACCATACTGGTACGAATTGTCCATTCGCTGATATTTAGCAAACAGTCCGATTGACGGATAGTATTCGCTCCTTGCTTCATCAGCCCTAGATCCGTATATCAGTCTCGCATGATGGAGTTTGTTGATAAGCGGATTGCTCCTGAACGCCTCATTAACTAATTCATGAAAAGTTGCTGATAATGAATCTTCTCTCTGTGTAGGCGCTACATCAATTTCATCGCTTAAATCAACACCGGTTAAAAATTTTAATCCGTTAAATGCAATTTCTTTATTGGCTCTTATTTCACTGACCATTGCCTGAAGCGTTTCGAGAAACATTTTATTTTTTAAATAATCTATCTTGTTTACACTTTCGGAACCGGATAGATACAAATTTTCGGTTATTCTTAATGTCGCTCGCATTCTTTCGATGGTTTGAGATGCGATATTACCAAGTTCTTTTGTGAGCAGACAGGCGTAGAAAACTTTTTTTGTGTTATATATCAATTCATTTTCCGAATTCCGTGCAGAGTATTTTGCAACCATCACATTGTTTTCAGCCTGCTCGATGACAGAAGATATTTTTCCGCCGGTAAAAAGCGGATACAAAATATCTATCGATGTCATTAAGTTGGTCTTGTCTGCAAGTTTTATTTCCTGGGCTGGAACATCTATCGGTGGCATGTTAAAATTCAGCATTCCTAAATTTATCTCAGGTACCTGAAATTTCATTGCAGGCTGAACAAAGTTAAGATATTCATCTTGTGTGGAGAGAACCGAATTCAATTCCACTGAAGGGTAGTTGGCTGATTGCGCCTGTCTTAACTGTGCCTGCGAAATAACCATATCCTTCGCCGATATTTTAAGCGAGATGTTATTTTCAATCGCAGATTTCAAACATTCTTCAAGCGTATAAACTCTGATCGTCTTCTCCTGAGCGAAAAGAGAAATGGTGATGAGAATAATTGATAACACTTTTATTCTGTTATTATTTATCATCACTACCCCTTGATTAATCAGAATTATTATCGAAAAAATTAAAGATTTATTTAATTTAATCAAATCTGCAGTTACTTTTTTGCACTAAAATATTGTGTGTAGATGTTTTGATATGACAAATAATCTGATTCACTGAAGCAAACCAGATAGATAAGTTTTAAGGTTGAATTAGTTTTTAAAAACTTTATGATAGTTGTAAGTGCAATTTGTGAAGCTGATTCAAAGGGGAATCCGTATACACCTGTGCTGATAGAAGGAAAAGCAATGGTGTACAATCCATGACTTACAGCAAGCTCTAGACTGTTTTTGTAACAATCAGCAAGCAGCTTTTTTTCGTTATTACCGCCTCCATGCCATACCGGTCCTACTGTATGAATAACAAATTTTGCCGGCAGATTATATGCACTTGTTATCTTTGCCTTTCCCGTTCCGCATCCTCCCAGTTTCCTGCATTCATTTAGTAGTCCGGGACCGGCTGCTCTGTGTATTGCGCCGTCAACACCGCCGCCTCCAAGCAATGTGTTATTTGCAGCATTTACTACTGCGTCTACTTTCAGCTTGGTTATATCACCTTTAACTATTTTTACAACATCGAGCATCGGTTTAATTTTTGAATTTATGCAAGTAAAATTTTGTTCAATGATTATATCAGGAAGTAAGTCTGTCAATCAGTATTTTGTGCTGGGGATAATCTTCGATAAGTTTTGATTTGTCCGCCAGCTCAAAGTCTTCGAAATCAAAACCCGGTATTACGGTGCATCCAACCAAAGAGTATGAATTTTTGTTACTTAACTCAGCAGCGAACCAGGTTAGAGCAGGTATAACTATCTGCGGTTTTTCCGAGTCCACAAGATTTTTGCCAAGCTTTAACAATTTATAACTGCCGTTTTCATCAAGCGTATGGATATGAACAGAACATCCGTCAATATGATGCCATATTTCTTCGGAAAGGAGTCTGTGAAAATTACTTTTATTTTTCTCACGCAAAAGGTAGTAAATTCCGGTACCGAGTGAACGTTCGGCTGTATGAATCTGAGCGAGAGAATCCGATTTTATTTTATTTTTGGACCGGTAATATTCTTTGTAATACCCGCCTTCGGGATGAGGGGACATGTTTAAAAGCTCAATATAGTAATCGGCATTACTCATCGTTTATGCTGAATAAAAACGAGAGCGGAATATGAACTCTCTTTGCCCATGAAGATTCGTTATGCTTACCATTCTCATCAAAATAGCACTTAAAGTTTTTTTTATCATAACCTATGTTTTTAATTATTCTGCACATCTGTTTCGTATCTGTAAGTAATTCTTTCTCGTGTAAACCGCAGTCGATGTACAATCTGCTTTTTTCTCTGGGTTTATGGTCAGTAATTTTGGTAAAAATCTTCCTATCGTCAACCCAGAATGAACTTGACATGCAGGCTGCTTTACCGAAAACGGAAGGGTAGTTAATAAACAATTGGAAAGAAAACAGACCGCCCATTGACGAACCCATTGTAGCTGTATCATATGATCCTGTAAGAGTTCTGTATTGTTCATCTATATAATTTTTCAGTTCATAGATTAAAAAGTGCGAATAACTTTTACCCTTTGATGTATCCAGATTATATTCGTCAATCCGGTTTCTGGTATTGTAAATTGCTACGACAATTACTTCGCGGATAAGATTACTTACAATCAAACGTCTAAAAGTCTCGTCTACTTTCCAATCGAAACCGGTAAAGGATGTTTTGGGATTAAATACATTCTGACCATCATGGATGTATAACACAGGGTATGGCTTCATGCAACTTTTATAAGAGGGTGGCAACAATACTATAATATCGCGTTCATTCTTTGTATAGATGCTGTAGAAATCGGGTATATGGTCGTAATCGCCGATTATATCGTCATTCTCAGGAGAAGAATTTATTTTTAATTGTGCCTGCATCTGCCATCAAAAAAACAGTTAAATATATTTCCTGACATTAAGTAAAAAATCTGCAGTACTATGTTCGTCATTATTCAGAATTTGTTTAATAGTATTGCCGAACCAGATATCATCAATTTCATTTACTTTTAAAATGTTCGTTAAATATTCAAGCTCCTCGGGGTTGAGTTCATTATCGGATACGGCAAGCCTCAGACCGTCAATAATAAAACTTTTCGCGAACTCTTTATTAGAAAACCTGGGAACATCATCAATCAGATATTCATTATCCAGTAATTCTTTTATAGCGGTAAGACAAAATTTTTGTTCAAATCCCAGTACTTTTCCGATATCAATAAGTATTTTTTTCTCGGCTTCAGTAATTTTCCTATCCTTTCTCATAAGAATCAGCATGCTTTTGAAGTACTTGCTTTTTTCCTGTACAGGTAATGTCAAAACTATACTCCGTATCTAATTTAATTTTCTAAATATAAAAAAAAAATATCCAAACGCTCATTATTAATAAATGAAATTCATTGTTTTCTTTACAGGATTCAAATCAGATGATTCAAACTGAGAACCTTCTTTTTTTGAAACAACAATTTATCACGAAAGAGGGGCGAACAATGCAAAAAAAGTCATTTAACGTGGCACTTAATTTGAGATAAGGGGGCAGTTAAATAAAATTGTGCCTAAATGGAACTAATACCTGTAATCATTAAAATTTTAATAGTCAGTAGCGGATTGTTTCTCGTTGTACTTGTTCTTTCCTTTTTAACCTCAAAAATATCCAGGTACAAAAAAGAAAACGATTATACCGAAATCGTAAAACAAAGAAAATCCGCATACTCACGCGAGCAGCGGGAATACCTGGCAAAATACAGATCGTTCTCCGAAAACGGAGAATTAAGAATTCACGAGCCACATAATTCATTTGACCTGCAAAGACCAATTGTAAAGGAAATACATGTAAGAAGAAAAGGGGATGGAAATTTCCGTTACTATGATACCGGTGAATTCATGAAAACAATGAACAGGTCGGGCGTTTATAAAAAACAAAGATATTCCGTTCTTAATGACACAATTTCTGCAGATCAAAGGAATATGCCTAACAGGGAATTAAGAATATTTTATCCAATAGATTTTCAAAGGTCGGCATAGAGATGGATAACAAAGCTTTATCAAAAATTTATTTAAGGCGGGCATTTGAACTTCAGATTGAAGGGAAACTGCTGGATGCGGAAATTAATTTTAAATTGTCTCTCGAATATAATCCTACATCCGAGGCACATACTTATCTGGGATGGATATATAGTCTAAACGGAAATTTCGAGAAAGCTATTGAAGAATGTTTCTCTGCAATTGAAATAGACAGAGAATTCGGAAATCCTTACAACGATATCGGTAATTACCTTATTGAACTGGGGCGGGAAGACGAAGCAATAGAATGGTTCAGAAAAGCTCTGAGCGTAAACCGATATGAACCCAAACACTATGCATATTATAACCTTGGACGTGTTTACAGAATGCAGGGCAAGTGGGATGAAGCTCTTAATATGTTCAGGAGGGCGATTGAATTCAGACCCGATTATTTTTTAGCAAGAAAGGCTTACTATAAAATGATAACCTTAAAAAACTGAACCTGTCCTTTAATTAGTTCCAACTATTCATTACTTTCACATCTGTTTTTATCATTTTTCTCCGGAGGATATTTTGTCCCCAGCTATTAAGGAACTCGAAGCACACTTACAGAACTCTCAGGCAGATTTATGGAGAGTATTCAGAATAATGGCTGAGTTTGTTGAAGGTTTTGAAAAGATGGCAACCATCAAACCCAGTATTGCTGTATTCGGCTCAGCCCGTACATCGCCTGATGATCAATATTACAAACTGACGGTTGATGTGGCAAAAGAGCTTGTAAATAAAGGTTACGGTGTTATTACCGGCGGCGGACCGGGTATTATGGAAGCCGCGAACAAGGGCGCCAGAGAAGCGGGGGGAAGTTCGGCAGGAGTGAATATTGAACTCCCGTTTGAACAGGATTCAAATCAATATATCGACAGGGATAAACTTTTAACGTTTCGTTACTTTTTTGTACGAAAGGTTATGTTCTTTAAGTATGCACAGGGATATGTATTAATGCCCGGAGGATTCGGTACAGCAGATGAATGTTTTGAAGTGCTTACTCTTATTCAAACAGGAAAGACTACCAGATTTCCGGTTGTACTAATGGGAACAGATTTCTGGGCAGGTTTGCTGGACTGGATTAAAAACATTCAGTTAAGGAATAAGTATATAAATAAGGAAGATCTGGACTTATTTTCCATAACTGATGATCCGGTACAGGCTGCAGAAATAATAAGTAACTTTCACAAGGGGAAAACTCATACACCTAATTTTTAATTTTAGATAAGGGGCGTTGTACACGCCCCTTCTTTTAACTTTTACGCTTTGCCTCTTTTTCCTCTCTCTTCGTGTATAAAGATCCAGCTAACAACTTTGCCGATATCGATATTTTCAAAATTATTCCAGTACCTTTTGGTTCGCACGTGCAGAGAGCTGGTATCATTCGGTTGAATATCCTCAGCTTCTTCCACTATTGCATTAAGTCTGTTTTTCCATCTTTCAATATTTTCCAGCCTGAGATCAACCCAGCCGTCATGTGCCCATAAATTTATTTTATCTTCAGTAACATCAAGTTCATTCTCACCTCTGTATGGAGGGATTTTTATCTGATTGCCTCTTAATATTGATTTACCGTCGGGAAGCAGTATAGGTATGCCTATCGATATTATCTCACTTCTTAGTTTGGAATCGTTCATTAAAAGATTTACTATCATTTGCTGCAGTTTTGAAGTTTCTTCACTTAATATCTGCTTCATTGTCAGGCTGACTTTCTTTAATAAATTTATTTCATGAAGAAGTTTTGATAATCTTGGAGGTCCCAACAGTTCAAAAGCCACACTATCAACACCGTGCTGTTTCTCGAGTTCGGATAATTTTTCAACCGCAAAATGCTGCAGGAAACCGGCCCGGTATGTCGGTTCAAGTGTAGCGTTGTCAAGCGCATTTATTATATCATGACCGGTATTTCCGCCTTTAATTTCAAAAATGGCATCCTCCGCAATTTCTTCGGGAGTAACGTACTCCATTTGACCCTGAGCTGTAATAGCTTCAAATTCACCTCTCGAAAATGTGCCGTTTTCACCCGTATCAATAAATACTGATTTTAACTTGTCACCTGTGGGTTTGAACTCTTTGTCGAGATTAATCTTAAGTTTTTCGCCCAGCGGTATCGCATCAGACATATCGATATTCAGCAGGTTGATGGATTTTCCCGCTTTTTTAACTTCACCGAAGGCGATTCCTTTCCAGGCAATCGCTGCGGTAGGTTTAATTTCCTTTGTTATTGCTGCTTCGGGCGTGCGACCCATCAAAAACAAAAGCAGTGTATGTGCACCTGCCACGCATGTCTTGCTGAGAAGTACTCGTGACGGTTTTTCTTCGCTGTGAGTGTAAGGTATATTTAATCCCATTCCCCCGGTACCGCTTGTCCCGATTTTAACATAAATCTGCGTGCCGGCTGCATTCATGGAAGCGTATAAAATCTGTATATGACGAATTATCTGCGGGATATATTGCGTACAAACCATTTTTTCTGCTTCAGTTATCAACGCTTCAGGTGAAGGATTTTTTTCAATTGTGTTTTTAATATTCCGGTATGTGGTGTATACATCCTGATAGGCTATGCCCGTGGCAGAATTGATACTATCTACAATAATATCGGGCATATACTCTGTGAGAAGCTTATATATTGCAGAGTTCTTCAGTATTTCATCATTAAGTTCATCCATTGTGTCCGACATTAACACCTTTCTCATATCAGGGTTGTCAAGTATATCAAGTCTGTTTAAATTTTTGAATGCGTCTCTGACAAAGATGTTTCCCCACCAGGGAATAAAGTATCCTTCCGGAAGATCAGGGTAATTTTTTTTAAGTTGTGCGACATACCCTTTGGCTTCTTCTTCTCTCAAAGATGTGACAATAATTCTTTTGGGTTTTTCAGGTATCAGTTTACGTGTAACCGCATTTCCCACCAATCCCCAGGCTCCCAGTACCAGCACTGTTTTGTTTTTAATATCCATAAATACTCCGGACGATTTAATTTTTATACATATACCAAATTAAATTATACCTCAGTGCATGGCAAGGAAAAAGGATAAATCCCTGATGAAAGATATTTTTGTATTTTAACACAAAGTTAAATTGATAAAAAAGAGGGGCTTTACTATGTTTACTGGTCAATTAAAATTTTTTGATAACCGGTTGTAAAATGAAAATTTGTGATATTCTAAAACGTGAAAATATAATTACCGATTTAACTACTGAAAACAAAACAAGTGTTATAAATAAAATGATTGATGAATTTCAAGGGGATGAAAGGATAAATAACCTTGAAATAGTGAGAGAATCTGTACTTGAGCGTGAAAAGATAATGTCTACCGGAGTTGGGAACGGATTTGCTATTCCTCATGCCAAAACTGCAGGTGTCAACGGAATGATTGCCGGGTTTTGCAGACTCGATAATCCCATTGATTTTGAATCTCTCGATGGTAAACCCGTTAATCTTGTTCTGTTACTTGTCGGTGAAGAGAATAAGGTGGGCGACCATATAAAAATGCTGAGCAGAATTTCTCGTCTGATGAATAAAGAAGGATTTAAGAACAGACTTGAGACAGCTCAATCTGTCGATGAAATTTATTCAGTATTTGAAGAAGAAGAGAAAAATTTTCTCGAGATTTCCTAATAATTGAGATGCCTTGAATGATTAAAACAATTGCCGGTACGAAAGACACCTTACCATTTGAAATTTCCAAATGGCAGTACTTTGAAAACTTCGTTGAAGAAGTCATGTCGAGGTTTAACTATAAGGAAATAAGAACACCGGTTTTCGAAGAGACATCGCTGTTTGCAAGGGGAATTGGAGAAAGCACCGATATTGTGAGCAAGGAAATGTATACTTTTCTCGATAGAAGCCAGACAAGTATTACGTTAAGACCTGAAATGACTGCTTCGGTTATGCGTTCTGTCCTTGAACATTCGCTCGATAAACAACAGCAGCTCAATAAATTATATTATATTTCTTCGATGTTTCGTCAGGAAAGACCACAGGCAGGTAGGTTAAGGCAATTTAATCAATTCGGGGCTGAAGCTATAGGGCTCGAAGATCCATTGCTGGATGCGGAAATGATTATAATAGCTTACGATATACTGAAAGGTCTGGGGCTTAATAGTCTTGAGGTAAAAATTAATTCTTTAGGAGTGCCTTCTTCGAGGGAAAATTATAAGAAATTGCTTAGAATGTATCTTGACGATAAAAAAGGAGGACTTTCGGAAGAAAGCAAGAAACGTCTGGATTCAAACATATTGAGAATTTTTGATTCAAAAATTGAATCGGACCAGAAAATTATGGAAAATGCGCCCCTGCTTCTGGAGCATCTAGACGATGGAAGTCTCGAAAAATTCGAAACCGTAAAATCGTATCTTCTCAAAGCCGGAGTACCTTTTGAAATAGATCCGCGACTTGTACGCGGGCTGGATTATTATACTCACACAACTTTCGAGATTATCAGCAGGAATGTTGGTTCTCAAAGCGCACTTTGCGGAGGCGGACGCTACGATCTGCTGGCTTCTGAAATTGGAGACAGGTTAATACCTGCGGTTGGTTTTGCTGCCGGTATGGAAAGAATTCTACTCGCTTGCGAGAATGAAAACTGCCTCGTAATTCCTGAGGATGAAGTAGGTGTCTATATTGTCAGGTTGAATAATGATTTGTATAACGAAACATATAATTTTGCGCTTCAACTTAGACGCAATTCTGTAAAAGCAGAACTGGATTACTCGCGGAAAAGTGTAAAGGCTCAGATGAGGGAAGCAAATAAAATAAATGCCCGTAAGACTATTCTATTCGGCGGCGATGAATACACAAATAATGAAATTGTAATTAAAGATATGAAGAGCGGTGTTCAGGAAAAAATTGGACTTTCGGATATAGAAAAAATTATTTCAATTATTGAGGATTAATTATGCCATTAAAAAATCCTGATGAAATACCGAAAATTCCTAAGACCCGGAAAAAAAAGGCGGGTGCTGCAATTGAAGCAATACCTGAAAAAAAACCAGATAAACTGGAATATAAATGCCGCGCTTTTTTCAGGTACGATAAAGCCTTACGGGAACAAAAATTTGTTTTCAGGATTGAGACAATTGCTGAATTTACCAGCTTCGCATATGAAATTGCTGTGGACGATTTGAGGGAGAAAAGAGAGTTCTTTTTTGTGCTGATGGGATTAAAAGCTAAACCCAATATCATTCCACTGGTTCAAAGTGCATATACTGATCTTGAATACAAGGATCTTGTAGGCGAGTACAAAGTAAATGTGGTAAAGCAGGACGGCGCAATAAATTCTGCTGTTTTCAAATTCAATCTTTTCAGCAAAGAGATAATTCTGGTCGATCAATTCATACCAAAGAAAAAAAATAACCGCCTGTTCTGTGAGTTCGGTACAGCCGAAGAATTATATGCATTCTCTCCTTGATTTCCGCTGAGATGCTGGTGAATAATATTAAAAATATTGTAGTTGGCAGAAAACCTTTGCTCGAAGCAATCAAATCCGGCGTTGAATTGGAACGCATTTACATTGCTGAGGGGATCCACGGCGGAATAATAACGGAAATTTATAAGGAAGCCCGCAAAAGGAAGATAAGAATTAATGAAGTGCCGTCTCAAAAGATTTCGAAATTTACACGATACGAAAATACACAGGGAGTTATAGGATTAAAAAGTATATTCGGTTATTCGTCTTTTGAAGATATTATGCAAATTGTGAAACAAAAATCTAAGGATAATGATTATTATCCTCTTATACTGATTCTGGAACAAATTCAGGATACCCATAATCTGGGGGCAATACTCAGAACTGCTGAAGCAGCCGGAGTTGACGGCGTTATAATTACCATACATAATTCTGCACCTGTGAATGAAACAGTACAAAAGACTTCAGCAGGTGCGGTCTCGTACCTTAAAATATGTCAGTCCCACAATATTGCAAATACTATTGATTTGTTGAAACAGGAAGGTTTCTGGATACTTGGCTCATCACTGGAAAATGCGCAGGAGATGTCTGGTATTGACTGCAAATTACCATTAGCCCTGATTATCGGAAATGAAGAAAAAGGATTGCGAAAACTTACCGCGGATAAATGCGATTTTCTTGCTAAAATACCTATGAAAGGTAAAATCCAGTCTTTAAATGTCTCTGTTGCCACAGGAATATTGCTTTATAAAATTGTTGAAAGCAGACTTAAATAATATTCAAATAACGCAAACAGGGAACAATCTGAGCTAATTTATGGTTCTTTATAATAAAAAGACACAATATGCTTTATCAATCTTGACTATTTTTTCCAGATTGAATATGTTTTGAACCAAAAAAAAGGATTATTTAATGAGTGAAGATATGAAAGTGGTTGAGGATCTGACTCAATCAGAATATAAATGGGGATTTGTAACAGATATTGATGCTGACGAGGCGCCGAAAGGATTAAACGAAGATATAATTCGTTTTATTTCAGCCAAAAAGAATGAACCGGAATGGATGACAGAATGGCGTTTAAAGGCATACAGGCACTGGTTAAAAATGGTAGAACCATCCTGGCACAATGTAAAATATCCCAAAGTAAATTTTCAGGATATAAAATATTATTCAGCGCCAAAAAGGAAGCCGCAGCTTGAAAGCCTTGATGAAGTTGATCCCGAATTGTTGAAAACTTTTGAAAAGCTGGGAATTCCGCTTGAAGAACAAAAACGTTTAGCCGGTGTTGCCGTGGACGCAGTGTTTGATTCGGTTTCAGTGGCGACGACTTTCAAAGAAACATTAGCCGAAAAAGGGATCATATTCTGTTCTATATCTGAAGCAATCAGAAATCATCCTGACCTGGTTAAAAAATATCTTGGTTCTGTAGTTCCATACACAGATAATTTTTACGCAGCATTGAATTCGGCGGTTTTTAGTGACGGCTCATTTGTTTATATACCCAATGGTGTCCGATGTCCTATGGAGCTTTCAACCTACTTCCGCATAAATGCTATGGATACAGGACAATTTGAGAGAACACTTATCATTGCTGAAGATAACAGCTACGTCAGTTATCTTGAAGGCTGTACGGCACCTATGCGCGATGAAAATCAGCTCCATGCAGCTGTAGTTGAACTGGTTGCTCTCGATAATGCTGAAATTAAGTATTCAACCGTTCAAAACTGGTATCCTGGAGATAAGAACGGCAAAGGCGGTATTTATAACTTTGTAACTAAAAGAGGCGCCTGCCGCGGTAAAAGTTCAAAAATATCCTGGACTCAGGTTGAAACCGGCTCGGCAATTACATGGAAATATCCAAGTTGTATTCTGCAGGGCGATAACTCGGTCGGTGAGTTTTATTCAGTTGCGGTTACTAATAATTTTCAGCAGGCTGACACGGGTACTAAAATGGTTCATATCGGCAAGAACACCAGGAGTACGATTGTATCGAAAGGTATTTCAGCAGGAAGGAGTAATAATTCGTACCGTGGTCTTGTTAAAGTACTAAAAGGTGCGGATGGTGCTCGGAATTTCTCACAATGTGATTCAATGCTCATGGGGGATAAATGCGGCGCTCATACCTTTCCTTACATAGAAGTTGATAATGACTCTGCAATGGTCGAGCATGAAGCTACTACTTCTAAAGTTGGTGAAGATCAGATTTTTTATCTGAACCAGAGAGGAATTTCGACCGAAGATGCGGTTAATTTGATAGTTAATGGATTTTGTAAGGAAGTTTTCAACGAATTGCCGATGGAATTCGCAGTTGAAGCGCAGAAGCTGCTTGCGATCAGTCTTGAAGGCAGCGTAGGTTAATATAAATTTTTCAAAATGAAAATTACAGGAAATAAAAATGATAAAGATTAAAGACTTAAAAGCGGAAATTGAAGGAAAGCAAATATTAAACGGTTTGAACCTGGAAGTAAATCCGGGTGAAGTCCACGCTATAATGGGTCCTAACGGATCCGGGAAAAGTACACTGGCAAATGTGCTTGCTGGTAATGAGGGATATGAAGTTACCGGCGGTAATGTTACCTTTTTCGGGAAGGACCTGTTGGAAATGGCACCTGAAGATCGCGCAAGGGAAGGATTATTTCTTGCATTTCAGTACCCTATTGAAATTCCCGGTGTATCTAATTCAACGTTTTTAAAAACCGCAATAAATGAAATAAGAAAATATAAAGGCGAACCTGAAATAACAGCTAAAGAATTTTTACAGTTAATGAGAGAGAAATCCGAAATACTTGGAATGACGGATTCTTTAATAAACAGGTCGGTGAACACAGGATTTTCCGGCGGGGAGAAAAAAAGAAATGAAATCTTTCAGCTTCTGATGATGAATCCTAAACTCGCTTTACTCGATGAAACCGATTCCGGACTGGATATTGATGCTTTAAAAATAGTATCGAAAGGTGTTAATGAATTCAGATCTAATGACAATGCTGTAATCGTGGTTACACATTATCAGAGACTACTTAACTACATTGTTCCGGATTTTGTTCACGTACTTTATAAAGGTAGAATTATTAAATCCGGCACTAAAGAACTGGCACTTGAACTCGAAGAGAAAGGTTATGACTGGGTGACAAATGGTGAACTTCAGGAAACAGCTGTTTAAAGGAGAAAGAAAAAATGGCAATCAATAAGGAATTTGAATCAGCAAAAAACTGGTATATAAATAATTACAAGGAATTTTCAGCAGGATTAAACGGTTTATCTAAATCATTTTTTACACCTTTACGCGAAAATGCAATTAAAGACCTTGGTAAGCTGGGGTTTCCTACAACAAAAAATGAAGAATGGAGATACACCAATATAAGTCCGTTACTAAAAAATAATTTCATTCCCGCCGCCGCTTCCAGGGAAATTTCGTTACATTTTGAAGATATTAAAAACAAGCTTTTTACAGGTTTTGAACACCACCTCCTGGTTTTTATTAACGGAATATTCAGTGAAGAACTATCATCGGTATCAAACATACCCTCAGGTGTTATAGTGGACAGTTTCGGCAAATTGCTCAGGAACAATCCCGAAGTGATCGAAAAGTATATTGACAATTTTAATAATGTTCAGACTGCTTTTGATGCTCTTAACACCGCATATACAACTGACGGATTAGTAGTAATAGTCCCCGACGGCAAGGTAATTGATAAACCTGTTCAGGCGCTTTACCTGAATGGAGATGATGAAAATAACGTTCTGATTTCCCCGAGGAATTTAGTGATAGTTGGCAAAAATTCGCATGCTTCTGTTGTTACGGTCTACGAACCAGGCGCGGAACAGAAATATTTTACAAATATTACAACCAATATTTTTGTAGATGAGAACGGAAATCTCGACTTGTATAAGATACAGAACGAATCGGAGGATTCATATCATATTGAAAAAGTAGATGCGGTTCAGAATAAGCAGAGCGTCTTCAGTCATTATAATATCTTATTCGGAGGCGGACTGGTAAGAAATGACATAAACACCGCTATGAACGATGAGTTTATCGAGACTAATTATTATGGATTATACCTGGGAAACAACAAGCAGCATATCGATAATCATACATTTGTAGATCATGCCATGCCGAATTGTGTGAGCAATGAGTTGTATAAAGGTATTCTTGACGACAAAGCGCATGGGGTTTTTAACGGTAAGATAATGGTACGGAAAGATGCTCAGAAAACCAACGCCTATCAATCAAACAAAACAGTGCTGTTATCCAAAGAAGCAACTATCGATACCAAACCTCAACTGGAAATTTTCGCGGATGATGTAAAGTGTTCTCATGGAGCAACAATAGGTCATTTGGATGACGAAGCTTATTTTTATATTCGTTCAAGAGGTATACCTGCGGAACTTGCAAAATCTATTTTAATAAGAGCTTTTGCAAATGATGTTGTGGAGAAAATAAAAATAGATGGTCTAAAGGAACAAATAAATCACTTAATTTTCGAACATCTTCACAGAATTGAAATTTAATGCAGAATGAATCTGAAACGGTAGTCAAGTCCAGAACTCCGTTAAAATATCGGGAATTCAACATCGATCAGATCCGTGATGATTTTCCGATATTGAAGAGAACTGTAAACGGAAAACAACTTGTATATTTAGACAACGCAGCCACGACTCAGAAACCGCAGTCGGTAATTGATGCAACAACACATTATTATACTTTCGAAAACGCCAATATTCACAGGGGTTTACATTTCCTGAGCGAAGTTGCTACCGAATCGTATGAGCAGGCAAGATTAAAAGTGAAAGAGTATATAAATGCTATGAGCGCTTCGGAGATAATATTTGTCCGTGGTGCTACTGAAGCAATTAATCTGCTTGCAAATACTATGTGCCGTGCAGGAATTATTGGCGAAGGCGATGAAATAATAATTACCGAAATGGAGCATCATGCTAATATTGTTCCCTGGCAATTGATGTGCGAGCGGAATAAGGCAAAACTTAAAGTTGTACCTATTGATGATAACGGTGATATAATAGTCGGGGAATATGATAAATTAATTAACGATAAAACAAAACTTGTTTCAATAGTACATATATCCAATGCACTCGGAACAATTAACCCGGTAAAAGAAATAATCAAAACCGCTCACAGCAGAGGTGTGCCTGTGATTATAGATGGCTCACAGGCAGTTCAGCATCAGGCTGTAGATGTTCAGGAACTTGATTGCGACTTCTATGTTTTCTCTGGACATAAGATGTATGGACCCACCGGAATAGGTATACTTTACGGTAAAACAAAAATGCTCGAAAACCTTCCGCCATACCAGGGCGGCGGAGATATGATACGCAAAGTAACATTCGAAAAAACCACATTTGATGATCTCCCTAACAAGTTTGAAGCAGGTACACCGAATATTGCCGGGGGAATCGGACTTGGCGTTGCTGTCGATTACTTGAAATCATTCAATATGAGTAACATCATCAAACACGAAGAAGAATTACTGAATTACGCAACTGAAAAATTACTGCAGATTGAGGGATTAAGAATTATCGGGAATGCAAAAAAGAAATCCTCCGTTGTATCTTTTGTAATTGATGGTATTCATCCATATGATATCGGAACTATAATTGATACCGATGGTATTGCGATTCGCACAGGACATCATTGCACGCAGCCCATCATGCAGAGATATAATTTACCCGCAACTGCGAGAGCATCGTTCGCTTTGTACAATACACTGGAAGAAGTCGATAAGCTGGTCGTTGGGATTAAAAAAGTTATTTCAATGTTTAAATAAAAATATTTTTATGGATAAAGGTAAACTTGAGCAGCAAATTATAAGTACATTAAAAACCGTTTTTGATCCTGAAATTCCTGTGGATATTTGGGAATTAGGATTGATATATGAGATTAAGATTAGTGATGATTACGATGTATATATAAAAATGACACTCACATCGCCAGCCTGTCCCGTAGCAGGAAGCCTGCCGGGAGAAGTACAAGGAAAAGTTGAGGGAATAAAAGAGGTCAACGATGTAATTATTGATCTTGTGTGGGATCCTCCATGGGATAAAGATATGATGACCGAAGAAGCAAAATTGGAATTAGGTTTTTTATAATCAATTATTCGAAAGGAATCACAAATGTTTAATATACAATCACGTCCACCGATTTATGATCCTGAAGCAGTTCAACCGATGAGGGATGAATTAGTATTCTGCGGCTTCGAAGAATTATCGACACCCGAAAAGGTTGATGAAGTTTTATCTGCTGAAAGTAACGAAACCATCCTGGTTATGATTAATTCTGTCTGCGGATGCGCCGCAGGAAGTGCCAGACCGGGTGTAACGAAAGCTCTTCAGCACAATAAAATACCCGATAGATTTGTAACGGTATTCGCCGGACAAGACAGGGATGCCGTAGACCATTTGAGGAATAATTACCTGGGGAAATTCCCTCCTTCATCACCGTCGGTTGCTTTAGTTAAAAACGGCGAAGTACTTTATATGCTTCACAGGCATAATATTGAAGGTAAATATCCTGATCAAATAGCAGAGGAACTCACAAAGGTTTTTGATGAAACTTCCCAAAGACAGGGTCCTTCGATTCCCAAAGAGCAGTACGAAAAACTGGAACACGCAGTCGCATGCGGCTCTAAAATTCCATTAAATGAAAACTGATAATGAAGAGAGGATTAAGAGCATCGCAATTGCTCTTAATCCTTTATTTAATTAATAAAAAAGAAATTCTGAAATGAAGTTCAGTGCACAGGAGGAATACGGTATCAGATGTCTGATAAGAATCGGAAAATTCTACGACAAAGGAATTGCACCGACTATTCCGCAGATTAGCAGTGAAGAAAAATTGTCTCAGCACAATGTTGCGAAGATACTTCGTGTACTAAGGCTTGGCGGTATACTGGAAAGCGAAAGAGGGCATAACGGCGGTTACACACTTTCAAGACCACCTGAAGAGATAAGGATCGGAAATGTGCTTTCGGTACTGGGTGGCAGACTGTTCGACGATGAATTCTGCACACACCATGCAGGCTCTGTATCAATATGCACACATACTGTTGATTGTTCTGTAAGATCGCTTTGGAAAATTATTCAGAGCGCAGTAGATGATGTAATTGAACAACTGACATTACGTGATCTTCTGGGTAAAGAAGAGGAACTATTTTTTAAGCTAAATAACTCTATTTCCGGTTATAGTTCAGCCGCCTCAAAATGATTGTATGATCAGTCTGAAACTTCATCTACCAGGTAGACTATAGATTTATAATTTATACCGCTGTGTTCCGATAATCCGATTTCACAAGTACGACTGTTGGAATAACCTTCACGGCAATTCTCCGGCAACTGATCTTTAAGATTTCGCAGAGCTGATTTATTAAGTTCCGGATAAGTAAAACCGCGGTCGCCTGCAAAACCACAGCATCCGACATCTTTCGGTATAATTACATTTTCAGCGCATGCCTCAGCAACTGTTTTAAATTTGTTTTCCAAACCCATTTTAGTTGAGCTGCAGGTCACATGGAGTGATATTGTTCTGTTACTTTTTGAAATCTTAAGCCTTTCAAGCAGGTAATCATGAATGAATTCGACCTGTTCGAAAATCTGTGCTCCTTTATATGTTGAATTTTGTGAATTTATAAATTCCTTTATTCTGTATAGGCAGGGACTCATATCAAAAAGTACCGGGTATTTCCAATTATCGGAAGCTGCTTGAAGCGCCGACAATAATTCTTCTGCCTTTTTCTTCCCTTGTTTTTTATAACCTTTACTGTCGAATGCCATACCGCAGCAGAGATTGTTAACATTGTCAGGGTAAATTATCTGATAACCTGCCTTGTGCAGCAGATTTACTGTTACTTCAGGAACTGATTTAGTTGTTTCATAATCTGAAGCCGTTCCCATTGTTCTCGTTATACAGCTTGGGAAATAGACTACCTTGCTGTTGCTTTCGGGAGAAATTACAGACAAATATTTTGTGCCTGCGCCTCTCGGAATAAGTTTGTTGTATTTTGGTACCTTGTTAAAACTTACCTTCGTCAGAATTCCCGAGGCAGTACAGATAATCCTTTCTCCCAAAAGTTTCACCGTAAAATTAACGGCATTTAAAAAATTCCTAATTGCTGATGTTGCAGAATTCATGTTTTCCGATAACACTTCTGCGATAGAATCTGCAGTAGGTGAAACTGCCTCAGCTCTGAGTTCCTTAATTAATTTGCCCGTATCAATTTCTACGGGGCAACTTAATGCACACAAACCGTCAGTTGCACAGGTCTGGTTACCGTAATAGTTAAAATCTTTCACAAGTTCATTAAGTTCATCAAAGCTGCCGGATATAGATCTTAGTCTTTGTATCTCACGCCAAACAACTATTCTCTGCCGCGGGGTTATCGTTAAATCTTTCGAGGGACAGTTCACTTCGCAAAAACCGCACTCGATACATTTATCGATAATTTCATTTGCAACAGGCATCGGTTTAAGATTTTTAATATGAATCTGCGGGTCTTCATTCAACACAACACCCGGATTCAGTATATTCTGCGGGTCAAAAAAGGATTTAATTTTTTTCATTAATTCATAAGCTTCTTCGCCCCATTCCTTTACCACAAACGGAGCCATGTTTCTGCCTGTTCCGTGTTCCGCTTTCAGTGCACCATCATATTTATCAACAACAAGATTAACAACCTCATTCATAAATGAATTATAACGTTTTACTTCGGACTCCGTATTAAAATCCTGACCGAACACAAAATGAAGATTACCCTCGAGTGAATGCCCGAAAATTATAGCTTCGTTATAATGGTACTTTTTAAAAAGACTCTGCAGATCCAACGCTGCATCAGCCAATTTATCCACACTAAAACAAACGTCTTCTATAATCACCGTCGTTCCGGCTTTGCGCATTGCTCCTACAGAGGGGAACAAGCCTTTTCTGATTTTCCATAATTGTTCATACTCCCATTTTACTGATGTAAATTCAGGAGGCATCTCAAATTCGAAATTATCTATTGATTCGAGTACGATTTTGATGTTGGACTTTAACTCAGTTTCATTATTTGCAGATGTTTCAATTAACAATGCGGTTGCTGTTGCTGATAGAGAGCTTAAGAATCCCGGCATACCCGGTTTGTTCTCAACCGAGCGCAGTGCGGCTCTGTCCATTATTTCGACAGCATCTACCGGACACTTTTTAAGAGGGGGAATTGCCGAACACGCATCTTTAATGCTCTTGAATAATATTAATGCGGAAGCTTTATAGGGCTCGTCCGCCACTGTATAATAAGTTACTTCTGAAATAAAACCGAGTGTTCCTTCAGAACCTATCATCAGATGTTGAATAATATCGATTGGGTCCTCAAAATCTACCAGCGAATTAATGCTATAACCGGTAGTATTTTTCATCTTATATTTTGACCTGATCCTGTCCGATAATATTTTATTGCTCTTTAAAGAAGCCGACAGGTTTAAAATATCCTCAATCAGTTTTCCATTATTGGCTTTAAATTCACTTACGCTTTCAGTTGAAGCGGTATCGAGAAGAGTTCCATCACTGAATATAATACGCATGCTCTTTAAAGTATTATAACTGTTCTGTGCAGTTCCGCAGCACATTCCGCTTGCGTTATTAGCTGCAATACCACCTATCATTGCTGAATTAATTGAAGCTGGATCAGGACCGATTTTAAGATTGTAAGGTCTCAGTTCCAGGTTAGCACGGGAACCTATTACACCTGGCTGCAAAGAGATTGATGATAAATCATCACTGATTTTTAATTCTTTCCATCCGGTACCGAGCATCACAAGCACTGAATCTGTTACGGATTGTCCGGATAGACTAGTTCCAGCGGCTCTGAAGGTTAAGGGGATATCAAGCTTGCGTGCTGACTTAATTATACGGACGACTTCCGTTTCGTTTTCAACTTTAATGACGAGTTTCGGTATAAGTCTGTATAAACTTGCATCTGTTCCGAATGCTAATAGTCGAAGCCTGTCGGTTATCAGGCGGTTGTCCGGAACGAATTTTTTAACCGAGGCTAAAAAATTCTCAAAATTATTTTCAGGCATCAATATTTATTTGTTTTTATGCGTTACAAGCTTCTTCAACTTCCGCAACAGTTTTCGGAATATGTCTGCCAAGCACTCTGTGACCGTTATCGGTAACTAAAACGTCATCCTCAATTCTTACCCCTCCGAAATCCAGGTACTCTTCTATTTTATCGTAGTTGATAAAATCCGAATGCTTGTTTTCATCTTTCCAGTTTTTAATCAGTTGTGGAATAAAGTAGCATCCTGGTTCTACGGTCAAAGTATGACCAGGTTGCATGACCTTGGCAAATCTGAGATAAGCCAGCCCGAATTGCCCGCTCCGTTGTGTATTTTCGTCGTAGCCTACAAAATTTTCTCCCAATCCTTCCATATCATGTACATCAAGTCCGAGCATGTGTCCGAGTCCATGCGGAAAAAACAATGCATGAGCACCGTTTGAAACTGCATCTTCAGCATTGCCTTTCATTAATCCGATGTCTTTCAGACCTTCCGCAATTATTTGTGCTGCTTTTATATGACAATCGCGGAAAGAAATTCCCGGTTTAACCATTTCGATTGCCGAGGTTTCCGCTCTGAGAACGGTTTCATAAATTAATTTCTGTTTATCTGAAAACTTCCCGTTTACAGGGAAAGTTCTTGTAATATCGGAACAATAATGAAGATCCGATTCGGCACCAGAATCAAGTATTACAATGTCTCCGTCATTCATCATATTTTTGTGGAACGGATTGTGCAGAGTTTCTCCGTGAACCGAAAATATTACCGGGAATGAAATTCCGTTTCCCATTGCGATTGCCATTCCCTCGATCGGTCCCTGAACTTCCTTCTCAATCAGTCCGGGTCGTGTGTGTCTCATGGCGAGCAAATTCATATTAAGGCTTATATCCAGTGCCTTCTCCATTTCAGCAATTTCTTCATCGCTTTTAATTGACCTTTGTGAGACAACGGCTTTTATTAAATCAATCGAAGAACTTTCTTTAATTTTCGAATGATGAATTCCAAGCCATCCTTCAAAGTTGATTATAAGATCATGCTTAAATTGCGGGAGAAAATGAATGATTCGTTTTTCTGATTTTGCTTTCTGCAGTACTTTTTCAAGATCTTTGAATGGGAAAGTTTTTTCCACCCCCGAATTCTTTGCTTTTACCGAAAGCGGATCATCCGGTCCCATCCAAACAACATCATCAAGTTCTCTATCGTTTCCAAAGAGCATATCGTTATCATTATCAATATCTATTATTCCAGCCAGACCGGGGAAATCAAGTCCGAAGTAGTAAAGGAAGCTGCTGTCCTGCCTGAATGGATATACTTCGGAAGGATAATTTCTTGGTGATTCATTATTCCCCGGGAAAAATATAAGTCCCGATCCAATAAGATTTTTTAGTTCTTTTCTTCGTTCAAAATAGGTTGAAGAATTAAACATAACTTACTCCCGATGATTGGTATTAATATGCTATACTAAAATAGTAAATTATCAGCAAACAGACGTCATAACATTAACCGGAAATCATAAATTCTATATCTGTTTGAATTAAAGATGGCAGGATATTTCATCATATATCTGTCAGTTATTCCAACATTCTAAAACAATTCTTTTCATGTCCGGCTTTAATTTTTTTCGCTAACAGCATCCGCATGTATTCGATAAAACTTAATCCGTGAAATCCAGAATCAGTTGTTAATAACCTAATATTGAATTTTAAAAAAAGCCTATTGCTATATTACAATAGGCTTCTGAATAATTTGGCGGGAGAAGTTAAAGAGAAAGTGATAGTTATTGCCTCGATTCTTTTGTTCTTCTGATAACGGAAATCATGAAACCGGCTGTCATTACCGCTACTCCAAGCCACACAAGATTTATAAAAGGCTTGACACTAACGTCAATTGTCAGGGATTCATAGGATTGGATGGGGGTTGTGTTATGATTGTCTTCTTTACCTGAAATTGAGGAAAGTATAAGAGTAACACTCCCGCCTGCATCTAGGTTTTCCATGTCAACTTTCAAATCAGCCGCCTTAAGTTCAGCATGTTCATAAGATCGCTTACCGTTACCGGAAATCATCCTCGGTTCAACTTCTTCGGTTTTGCCATCGAATGCCACGCTTATTTTTGCTCCGATAAAAAATTCCTTTCCTGACTGCATTGCTTCCATCGCATCACTCGGGAAATTGAAAGCTGTAAATGTTACTTTTTTGCCTTCAAATTCGTATGATTCACCTTTTCTTAGAACTATCTGAGTTCCTTCTCCCGAATGGTTATGAGTATTTTGACTTCCTTCATCATACGAGAGCGGAGAGATATAAAAGTCTTTTGTAAGCAGTTTTAATACATCGGGTTCGCGCATCAGACTATTGTTGAATTCTGCAACGTACATTACAGGCGATACTGTAGTTGAGCTGTTGTCTTTCTCAACCTCAATGTTGAAGGCATATTTACCGTCTTCCGTAGGAGTATATCCTTCGAAAGTTAAATTATAACCGAGAACGTTTTTAGGCTGACCTTTTACAAGTTGAACCTGCTTGTCCTGTGTAAATCCCCCGGTTGATATAACTCCCATAAAGAACAGAGCTATTCCGGCATGTGCTACATACGCTCCGAGATGTAAAGTTTTTTTCCTAAAAATTCTTAACAGGATTTCCAGATTTACGAACAATGCAAATGCACTTGCGAAAGTAAGTAGAATAAGCATAATGTTGTAAACACTTCCGAGCAGTACAATTGCAATAGTTGCCGCAACGGACAAGATTAATGAATTTCGCGAATTCTTAAATATGTCGCCCTTATCATTGACTCTCCATTTGATGATGAGACTGAATCCGTTAATCAGACCGATAATTATTGCAATAGGCAGATTCAATTCATTATAGAATGATAAGTCAACGCTGTTGCCGAAAATGGGAGCCGATGTTCCGGCAATAATTATAATTGCCGAAGCGAGCAGTGCAACCGAACCTGTAAAAAGCGCAAGCTCACGGGAGATAAGATTGTCTTCCGATGTAAATGTTTTTTCCAGGTATTTCCACCTGTATGCGATGGCACCGAATCCCAATATAATAAACGTACCAATGAACAGTACCAGCATAAGGTAGACGAGCATTCCGGGGTCTACGAAAGAATGAACTGAAGCATCACCCAAAATACCGCTTCGCGTAAGGAAAGTACTGTAAATCACAAGTATGTATGTTAATATTGCCAGAATAAGATTTGTTTTGACGTATCTTCCGGCGCCTATATTATCCTGGGTTTTTTTCTGTATCAGCATAGTATGAATTGAAGCAACACCAACAATCCATGGTACGAGACTGGAATTTTCAACGGGATCCCAGCCCCAGTATCCGCCCCAGCCGAGTACTCCGTATGCCCAATAACCACCCAGCATAATTGCAAGACCTAAAATCATCATTGCAGCGGATATCCAGGGCAGTGATTGTTTAACCCATTCTTTGTAGTCGTTCTTCATGAGTGCGGAAAAGGCGAACGCAAATGGTACTGTCGACATTGCAAAACCAATAAAGAGCATGGGGGGATGAATTTGCATCCAGAAATTTTGGAGTAATGGATTTAGTCCTTTCCCTTCAATCAGAAATTGATTGAATGCAATTCCGTTTGAATTAAGAGCGGCTACTAAATCGTTATTAATTAGAACAAAAGTCTGATTGGAACCCGGATCAGTAAATATAAAATTCTGAAGAAAAGGGATTGCATTCAATAATTGACCATTTGCACCCAGACGTATATACTGAGCGCTGAATTTGGCTGCATCAACATATTGAGGATCGGTCCAGATGTATGTGAAAGGGCTTTTTAAGCCTGGTGCGACCATCAGAAGCAAAAATCCTAAAGCCAGAGTAAATATCATCATTACCCGCTGTTCGAGATCGCCTCGGCGGGAAGTATATTCAAGCAGTATTAATCCGACAATAACAGAGAACAGAATCCATAAAAGGAAACTGCCTTCCTGTCCGGCATAGAAAGTAGACATCAGCAATCCCGTTGGAAGGTCGCTGCTGCTGTAATTGAAAACATACTTGAATTGGTACTGATGTGTAAGGATTGCATTAAGTAATAAAGCGGATGCAGCTATTACACTTATCGATGTAGTATGAAATCCGATTCTTGCCAGTTTAAGTGTATTGGTATAACCTTTATTTGTAAGGTAATACATTATAATCGTAAAAACGCTTGCCATTAAGGCAAGTGTCAGTAGAATATTGCCTATCATTCTGATACTCCTTTCGGGAAGTTAAGATTTAGCCTGCTGTTGTTCGAACTCCGATTCGTACTTCGAAGGACATTTAGTAAGGATGTCCGAGGCTTGAAACACCCCGTTCTGATATTTCCCGGTAACAACAACACTTGTTGAAGATTCGAAGTTGTTCGGCATAACTCCGCTGTAAATAACTTTGATTTCGTTGCCGTTGAAGTCTTCCATATAAAATGAGAACAGGTTTCTTTCACTGTCAATATGGTAACTTTTTTCTTTTACCCAGGCACCGGTGGCTTTAATAGTTTTGCCTGAAACTTTAATTTTTGAAAAGTCTTCTTCATAGCCCACGCTGGTTTGAGTAAATAAGAATGCCATTATTCCCAGAAAGACCACGATTATGAAGCCGCCGAATATATATTTGTTTTTCATGATTTACTTCGCCTTTAATTCTTCTTCAATTGATTTTAATCTTTTATCGGTGTTGTTAAGAAAAATGAATATCCCGATCCATACAATAAGCACAATTGTCAATACAATATATATAGAATTGTTTTCGAGAAACGTAAATAATCCTTCCAAAACTTACCTCAGATTAACTGTTTATTAACTTTATCTTTTATAATAAGCGATTTATAGTTGATAGTCCATAACCAGTAATATAATATAGTAAATGCTGTCAAAGATAAATAAAAAACAATCTGCATATTACTGTTCATCTTAAAATCCACAACCGGTCCGAGATTATCATCATTCGCTGATCCGGGATGCAGACCTGTCATAATTCGTGGCATTATAAATATAAAAAATGGGACCGTTAAAAAAGCAATGATAGAATAAACCGCCGATAATTTAGCTCTTTTCTCCTCGTTTTCTACGGCAGAACGGAGTGCGAAGAGAGAGCCGTATATGAGAAGGAGTATAAATATACTGGTTTCACGCGGATCCCAGTGCCAAAAAGCACCCCAGGTAAACTTTGCCCAGACTGAACCGGTTACCGTTGCAAGAATACTGAAAACAAATCCCAGCTGCAAAGCTGCATTCGATTTTGCATCATCGTCCAGATTCTGACTTTTCAGATACTTTATACCGTAAACCATTGCCATCAGAAATGCCAGGGATGCCAGCCATGCAGTTGGCACATGAAAAAAAATAATTTTTGCAAGCTGCCCGAGCCCGGGAATAAATGGGAAATGATACCAGCTTTCCGGTTTATCTACGATAGGAAACGAAATTCCTGCCACAATTACAAAAGTCATTAAAACAAAAAGAACAATTTTCATCGGAAAATATTTCATACACCGTTCTTTCATATGGTAAAATATTACCGACAAAAATAAAAAAATTGAATATAAAAGAGAAGATAATTAAGAAGATAAACGGAATGACCTTAGTCCGGAAGATCATTCCGCAATTTAATTCATTTTTTAGCGTTTAGCAGGTTTTTCATTTTTTGCAAATTATGAGAAGCCTGAAACCACCCGTTTTTGAACCCCGCGTAATCCGGACCCATCATTGCAGTTGCATACCTGATCGAATTAGCATAAAATAACCATTGGTGCTGCCAGTAGAATTCTATATTCTCATCGAACGGATTTGAAGGATCGGCAATGCCCTTTTCCCAGGCTTGCTGCATCATTTTTGTGGCGGTAAAGACCATCTGATCTGCCATGCTGTTCACTTCGTCAATTTTCTTCAGCTGTTTCTCCGTCCAGTTTGATCCATGGCACGACCGGCATACATTAAACATTTTTTCCTTTCTTGCAGATTGTTCCGTTTTATCTATTAAAAATTCAGTTGCCTGCACATTCACAAAATTGGTTGGCAGCGGAAGTCCGTCGGAATTTTTAATTTCGTATGTGCGCGGTGATTTAGGCTGCGGATGTGAGTAAATCAATCCGAAAATTCTAACCCACAATCTTGAACCGAAATCATGAGTTCGTTCAGCAATTATGTTTTCATCATTATCTACAAGCAATGAGTTATGACAAGTAGCACAGGTAGGTGCCGTTATGTCTTTGCTCATATTCCAAGGAACATTCGAAAAATTCATATCCATGTGTTTGCTCGAGAATATATTTCCGTGTTTGCTCTCTTTATAAACATTATAAGCCGGGACATCGGGTTCGAGATGGCATTGTGCGCATGTATATGGTTTACGCGCTGTCTCAATCGAGAAAGAATGGCGCGGGTGGCATGATGTGCATGCGCCGAAACTTCCGTCGGGATTAATTCTTCCCACACCCTGATTAGGCCAGTTTGTTAGGTTCGGGACATCAATTTCACCAAGATCTGTTTTAATAGTTTTCATACCTTCTACATCTACAACGGTTCCATGGCAGGCAAAACAGGATTCACCAGAGCTCATTTCATTACTGCCGTGATAATAGATTTCTCCTTCGTCAAAATCTTTCGGAGAAGTAATTGTCTTAACAAGCATGGAGTAAACAGGATTTTTTTTAAGAATGTCATGAGCATATGCCTTTTTCGAATTGCCGTACTCATTTGTTTCCACAGGATGACAAGTGCTGCAGTCGTTAGGGCTAACAACAACATTAATCGTGTAACCGAAATGATCGAAAGCATCTTTATGGCTATCAGTGTTTAGTGAATGACATTCATAGCATCCGACTGCAACTTCTGTTGGTATTATACCATTGATATCGGTGATGGAAATTCTTCTTTCCAGTTCACCCCTGTTTATAGCAAGCTTTAAAGATGAATTTGAATGAAGACTACTCTTCCAGTCCGATACAATACCCGGAGTAACTGCAATATGGCAATCAAGGCATTCACTTGTTTCGGTACTAATTTTCTGAGCGCATAGGAAACTGCTCATTATTAAAAATAAAAAAGCTGTTTTTCTCATGAATGACCCCCTTTGTATAAAAGGATTCTTATATCTAAAAATAAAACTATAATCCACTTAAAGCAAATTTTCAATTTTATAATTAAATGCATGTGTGAATGTAAATTTCAGAAGGAGGTATAAAATAGGAGAAACATATACAATTTTATGACGTCTAATAAATCGGTAAATTAATAAAGCTGTAAGATAAAATTTAATTGGTGATTAAATTGTCAGAGCCCAATCCGATAAAGAGAATATTCGATTTGTACACGAGCGATCTGAAATTTGATGAGATTGAAAGATTAGTCAAAAGAGAATCAGCGGAAGTGTACGAATTTTATAAAAACCAGATACCGAAAGTTGACACGAACAAGAATAAATTTACCAGGACTTTAATCTTTATAAGGAGTTTATTCAACGCATTTCTTTTAAAGATGACAGCCCCGCGAAGAATTTTTTATATTGTGGCTTTACTTCTGTTCTTTATCGGATATATAAATAATATTGGCAGTTATCTAATATTTTCATTTCTGATTATAAATATTCTGCTGGCATTCGAGCTAGCCGATAAACTAACCGTTAAAGATGAACTGAGCTTAGCAAGGAAAATTCAGAACAATCTTATGCCTCAGAATCCACCTGATGTAAACGGCTTTGAAATAGCTTCTTTCTATGAATCAGCCGATGAAGTAGGCGGGGATTATTTTGATTTTCTCAAAGAAAGCGAAAAATCAAACGAGCAATATATAGTTATAGGTGATATTTCTGGGAAGGGAATGGCTGCAGCGCTTTATATGGTCAGAGTTCAAGCCATCATCCAGTATCTGATTAAAAATTTCAATGATTTGAAAGACATAATAATTAATCTTAAAGATTACTTTTCGCAGAATCTGAGAAGGGAATACTTTCTGACGATTCAGATACTAAAAATATACGAGAATAAGCAAGTTGATGTTATAAGTGCGGGGCATAATCCCGTACTTATTTACAGATCCGGGTCTAAAACATTTATAGAGGTTAATCCTAAAGGCATAGGGATTGGTCTGAATGATAAAGGATTATTCGAGCAGACTATAGCAGTTGAATCGTATCAGCCCTCCGAGAATGATGTAATAATTATGTATACGGATGGAATTACAGAAACGATGAATACAGAAAAAGTTCAGTTTGGTATCGATAGATTAAAGAAGATTATTTTAGATAATAGTGAAAAACCGGCAAACGAAATTAAACAGGTTATTCACAAATATCTTACTTACTATAGAGGTAATCTGATTGCCGAGGATGACAGTACACTTATTGTAATAAAGGTTGTCTGATCTCGCTAAATCTGATCCACAATAATAAACTCCTCAGCATCAGGTCTTATTCCATCGTACATTCTTCTCAACGAGTTATAAGCAACCTCACTCCCTCTGTGCGATGCGCTTCTGTACAATCTTGCAGCCGTTGCTTTATCTTTCTTAACGAAAATACCGTTTTCATAGCAGTATGCCAAAGCAGTCTGTGCCAATACAGAACCCTGAGCGGTCGCATCAAGTAAAGTACGCAATGCTTTTTTATATTCATCCTCATTTCTGTTATCCAAGAGGATCATGAATGCGATTCTTATACGTGCTTCCGAACTTCCGAGAGCCGACGCCTTTTGCCAGTATTCCAACGCTCTATCCCGGTTCTTTTCGACAAGTGTCCCGTTGTAATAGCATAATCCTTTTTCGATTATTGCATTAATATGATTTTGTTCAGCAGCCTTTTCAAGTAATTCAAGAGCCTGTTCATTTGTTAACTGATAATCGATTCCGAGTGCAGTTAATCCCGCCCATACATACATTGCTGCAGGAATATTACTGTTCACTTCTCTCTGCAATTGATTATAAAACTCCTCGGTTTTAGCAATCTTTAAAATATTCTGTAGTGCCTTTATCGATCCTAGTCTGTATGCTTTAATAAACGATTCCACTGCTTTCGTAATATTTTCGTCAAAAGAAACGCCCTGTTCGTAGTCCTTACCTACAATCAATAATCCTTCCGGACTTCCCTGTTCGGCTGCGAACTTAACGAGCGATTGACCGGATGAATCCTGCAATTGTGTTGCAGGTATTTCATTCACTCCCAGGTTTTCTTTCAGCTTGTTAAAATCCTGATTATAAATTTTACTTAAATCAGTTTTACCCGAGTCGAGCGTTTTTTCAAATTCAAAAAAATCAAGTTCATATTCAGGATTGAACAAAGCGGAACTGCCAATTACCGATGAATCAGCCTGATATTGCTTATTACCTTGCTGCCCGTCCGAAGCTGAATTTGTCACTACCAAACCACTTTCTTCCATCTGCTTTTTAGCTTTTAACGCCGGTTCAAAATTTGCTGATGCGGCTTTGTTAAACCAGTTATAGGCTTCATTATAATTCCTGTTAACAACAAGATTATCAGTAAAAAATACACCATAAAAAAATTGTGCCTCAGGCATACCGTTTTCGGCTGCAAATTTTACATTCGAAAAAGCTTCAAACGGATTCCATTCAACACCTATTCCGTTTTCGAGCATTATCGAGTAGTTATATTTTGCAGCGGTTAAATTCTTGTCGGATGCCATTTTTATCCAACGGATAGCTTTAGCCGTGTCTTTGCTGAAACCCTTTCCGAGCAGATATCTTAATCCAAGTTCATGCTGTGCAAGTGGATCACCGTCTGAAGCATATTTCTGGATCAGGTAAGCCGTCATTAAAGGATAGGATGGTGCCTTCGCTTTTATGAGCGGATAAATACTTTTAGACCGGTTTGATTTGACAGCCTGACTTATGGTGGAATCCTGCCCGATTGTAATTTCTGCAGTAAAAAGAAATAATATAAATGCAACTAATAATTTCATCAACCTATTAATTCGTAAATTGAAAAAAGACGTATGATGTTAGACAACGCAAATTCAAAAATGTTTAATCGGACCGGATTTAATTCAGATTTTTATACATTGTAAAAATATTCTGACCGTTTACTGATTGGTACTCAGTCTTGTCCATTAACTGGTCGATGATGTACAACCCCATTCCGCCTTCAGGTAAATTCTCGATATCATCAGGGTCAAATTCAAGTTTCGGGCGGTCTGTATTATTTCTTTTTAATCCATTTTCTATAATTTTAATAATTATTCTTTCCCGGATGATCTCAAACTCAATTTGAATTGTATGATTCGGATCTTCTTTATACGAGTGCTTCACAACATTATTAAGAGCTTCAACGAGACATAGTTCAATCTCACCCTTGATTTTATCTTTAATTGTTCCGTAGACATTCATTAAACGCAGTCTGTTTATCAGATCGGTTACTTTTGAATATCTGCTCTTAATTGTGAAATTGAATTTGTTCACTTACCTGGCTTTCAAAGTATTAATCCCATATACAGTTTTTATCTAAATGAAAATAATAAAAAAGAGAAGACGACTCACCTAAATTCTTAAGTGAGTCATCCTGATTTTAGTTGAAATCCGGTATTCTGCCCGGCGTCCAGGGAGCATTAATTGCGTTTAACTCCTTTTCAATTACACTTATCCGGCTCTCATAAATCTGCTTTAAATCTTGCAGTATTTCAGGAAGTTCCTCTGACAAAACTTCATAAGCTGTTTTTTGTGCCTGGGTCGGATTTGAACTTGAGCTCCATGCTGCTGAAAACAGGTGACTGATTCTCCAATTCAGCGGTACCTGAGCAGGCGGAACTTCTTCCAGACTTGCTCTTGCGGGTTGGCCATTAAATTTGAACAGTATATCGTCTATTTCTTTTGATACGTTGTTAATATTTTTAATTAATTCAAAACTGCTTCCTGTACTGTTATTAGCAGCCTGCTTCAGATGTTCTGTTCGTGCTGCCAAATCTTTCGCAAATTCCCTTGCACCGATAACTTTTTTTGCCAGATCAACCGACTTCTTATGAAAATCTACTAGTGCGATTCTGTCATCAGCTGGAAGAGTTGTATTATTCAATACAACAGTATTAAATTCCACAGGACCAGCAATCAATTTCTCTTCCTCCCGTGCAACAATAGACAAGGAAACGTAATATTTCCCAGGGTATGCTAAAACGCTGCTTCTTTGCTCCGAAGTAGGATCGAACTTATTGTTCTTCAGATTGACTGGGTTATAAGTGTCGAATCGTAAATCCCAGGCAACTTTGTTAATACCTTTTTTAGCAGCGGTATTTATCCTTTTAACTTCATTGCCGGAGTCATCCTTTATTGAAAACATCAAATAGGGAGGTATTTCTTCCTGTTCCTTTTTTAACTCTTCATAAGAAGGCTGGTTAATCGGCTCACCTTGTTTGAATAATTCTTTCTCCTTTTTTCGTCTGATTGATTTCAAAGTCGGAGGAACATCTTTTATCCAGTATGTAAAAACAGCACCGAACTCCGGATTAGGCGCTTTAAAATATGTTGCTCCTTGTCCGTATTTTCCGCCTTTCATATGGAACATTCGCGCGTCTTTAATCTTAAATATATGTGCATCCTTTTCAAATATTTCTTCATTTATTTCTCTCAGTGCGGAATAATCGTCGAGGACGTAAAATCCTCTGCCAAATGTAGCAACCACAAGATCTTTTTCACGTTCCTGAATAACGAGATCCGGTACTTTTACTTTTGGAATGCCTGAATTCAACTGTATCCATTTATCTCCGCCGTTCAGGCTGAAAAATACTCCCCACTCCGTTCCGACGAAAAGTAATTCGGGATTAACAGGATCTTCGATTATCGTATTTACAGCACCGTCGACGGGCAGATTACCCGAAATCGATTCCCATGATCTTCCTTTGTCAGTACTCTTTAGAACGTATGGTTTGAAATCATCTCTCTGATGATTGTTAAATGTTGCATAAATTAGATTCTCATCGAAACGTGAATTCAATATATCACTTACGGGAGTAAATTCAGGAACTCCCGGAAAGTTGTCTATTCGTGTCCATGTTTTGGAATCTTCAGTTCGCTGTATTATTCCGTCGTCGGTTCCCGCGAACAAAAGATTTTCTTTAAGTGGCGATTCTGAAAGTGAAGTAATAAGATTATACTGGGAAGTACTTACATCTTTAGCAACTGCGTCGTAACTCCAAAATTTATTCATAACCTTGAACGAGTTACGATCGGTTTGAGTGGTCAGATCATTGCTTATAACTTCCCAGTGCTCGCCTCTGTCATCACTTCTGAAAACTCTCTCAGCAGCTATATATAATCTTGATGGTGAATGAGGACTAAGAATAAACGGAGTATCCCAGTACCATCTGTATGTTTTTTCTCCTTTAGCCGGTTCGGGTCTTATTTTATAAACCTCTCCGCTTCTCTTATCGTACCTTATAATATTTCCATACTGCCATTCGGAATAAATAATATTAGGATCAGTTGGATCGATAGCCTGAAAAAATCCGTCTCCGCCAACAGTACTAAACCAGTCGCTGTTTACAATCCCGTCGGAGCTAATTGTTTGAGAAGGACCGCCCATACTCTGATTATCCTGAGTTCCGCCGAAAATATTATAGAATGGAAGATCATTATCTACATTAACCCTGTAAAACTGAGTAACCGGCAGGTTCGGTTTATACTCCCAGTTTTTACCGCTGTCGAAAGTTTCATAAACACCTCCGTCTCCACCGATTAACAAATGTCTTGTATCTTCAGGATTGATCCAGAGTGCGTGGTCGTCGACATGTCTGTTACTGCTGCCGAGCCGCTGCCAGGTTTTGCCGGCATCTACCGTAAAATGCGTGTATGTTTCAACCGAATAGACTTTATTAACATCCTTGGGATCGCAATAAATTTCGTTATAATACTGACCGCTTGAATTATGATCGCTCATTTTTTCCCAGGAAGCACCACGGTTAGTGGATCTAAAGAATCCGCTTTTGTCTTCCGCAGCCTCTACGATTAAATAAAGCACATCGGGATTAACCGGTGAAATATCTATTCCCATTCCTCCAATATCCACATTGGGGAGTCCCGCCATTATTTTATTCCAGTTTGCGCCAGCATTAGTTGATTTATAAACAGCGGACTCGGGACCGCCTCCGATTTTAGTATATGGATGACGTCTTCGCTGTTCAGAGGTTGCATAGAGAATGTCGGGATTTCTGGGATCAAATATTATATTGTTTACTCCCGTATCCTCGCTTATTTCAAGAATTTTTTGCCATGTATTTCCACCGTCAACAGTTTTGTAGAGACCCCGGTCGCCGCCCGGTCCCCAGGCAGAGCCTTCTGCCGCTACATAAACGACATCGGAGTTACGCGGATCAATTATTATCGCTCCGATTTGTCTGGAATCCTTCAAGCCCATATTCTTCCAGGTTTTGCCGCCGTCAGTCGATTTATAAACACCGTTACCATACCCCAGTGCACGCTGATGATTATTTTCACCGCTCCCTACCCAGACAACATGTTGATTATTAGGATCCAGTTCAACGCATCCAAGTGAGTAGGGAAGTGTATCGGCAATTGCTTCCCAGGTTATTCCGGCATTATCAGTTTTCCAAAGATGACCACTAGCTGTAGCAACGTAATATTCGCTGTGATTAATCGGGTTAACAGCAAAATCGGCAATTCGTCCTGATGTCCATGCCGGACCGATACTTCTGAATTTGAGACCTGAAAATGTTGATGCGGTTAATGGATCCTTTTTTTCATTCTGTGCTATAACAGATGTTGAAATAAAAAAGATAGTAATAATTGTTAACAACTTATTAAAATGCATTTTGCCCCTCATATCAAATTGTTATGGATTACCAGGTGAAATGTACTTGTTGCATATGCCTTGAATTGTATCAAATGAATGTCATTAAAATACATATTCTGTGAGTAATTATGCCAATATAATATTGGTGATTTTGTCCAAAATTTGTTACAATTAATCTCTGATGAAATGAATTAAACAATTATGGGTTGCAGGCAGACTATGACCAGGATGAAAATCAGCGCAATTATAAAGTCTTTTGTTTTAATTTACTTGTGCCTGGTTGTATACTCGAATGTAAACATCGAACTGCAGTTGTTTAATGATTGCGGGCAGATTAGTTATAACAGAATCAGTGAATCAAGAAAAGAACTTGAGAAGAAGTATGGAGCTGAGTCTATATCCGACAGATCAAAATTGCATGACAGAGAATATCAGAGCAAAATTCTGGGCAGAAATATCATAATTGATACATCAATAATAAAGATTGATTATTCAAACAACCATAATTACATCGATGTAGAACTGGAAAGAACAGCGAAAGGTTCTGTATACGGCAGACTATTGGTCGATAATGAATTAATGGAACTGATTAATTCATTTAATTTCAGAGAAGCACTGATGGTTGCACAGATCGACAGAATCCAGTCAGAAAGCGCATCCTATATAGTATATAGTGAAGAGAAAAAGTTTGTGTCCTCATTCGGTAACGACGTTATGCTTTCGGGAATATGCATTGATGCGGTTGAAATACCGGCTTTTTGAACCAGGCTAACTAAAATTCCACGTGACAATTTTTTACAATTAATTACGTTCGGGAACGAATTTAAATCCTATTTAATGCTATTTTTGAATAGTAAAATACATACATAAAATTAATCATAAATGCGAAATCCGCTGCGTCAAATAATACTCATTCTTTCCGGGATGGTACTTTTACCAGTGCTTTTCTTTACACTTTACGAAGTTTTAACATTAAACAGCAACGAAAAACTTATTGAGAGTATTTACGAAAGCCAGCTGCAGTCGGTTATTTATTCTGTAAACCAATATTCACAGGATTACGTTACAAACTGGTCGTCGTCGATAAATTCAATTATTTATAATTCCAAGAATGATGAAGAAAAAATGCGGGAACAGATGGGAAAGTTTATTTTGGAAAATCCATCTGTTATAAGAATTTTTTTGTGCGACAGTTCGTTGTATAATAATGTCGTTTTCGAAAATAGGGGAAGTGTTTTTACAATCGGAAAAGATAATGAAGAAATTAAAAGACTACTTCAAAATAACCGCATGAAAATAAAACGACTGTTCGGATATCAAAAATCGGGATATAACAAGATAGAAACGTTAAATGAAAAAGGAGACGACAGCTGCTCGGTTTTAATCTTTATTTCATCAGAGGAATTCGGACAGAAAAATATCGTGGGGATAGTTATTAATCCTTCGGGATTTATAGAAAGTGTTTTGGCACCGAAAATACAGGAGATATCGCGCGATGATATTATTATTACCTGTTATAAGACTGAGGATAATTCCATAATATATTCCAACATATCCATCGGACTTGAAGATTTTCAGTGGACGGGGGCATTATGGCTGTTGCAGGGATATAATCTAGCTATATCATTAAAAGGACGTACAATCGAGGGACTTGTAAAACAGAGATCTGTAACCAACTTGATAATGATATTTATTGTAGCAATAATACTGGTATTAGGAGTTCTTCTCGTTTACAGAAGCACAAAAAGAGAAATAGAATTTGCTCAGCTGAAATCCGACTTTGTTTCTAATGTATCACATGAACTAAGAACTCCTCTTGCTCTTATAAGTATGTTCGCCGAAACACTGGAGATGAACAGGATTACGAGTGAGAAGAAAAGACAGGATTATTACAGAATTATCAGTCAGGAAACTGCCAGGCTGAACCGCATAGTAAACACGATTCTTAATTTTTCTAAAATGGAAGCAGGTAAAAGAGAATACCGTTTTGAATCTGTTGATCTTAACGACATTGTTAGCGGTGTTATGGGTACATACAGCTTTCATCTGAAGAACAAAGGTTTTACTTCCAGCATCGGACTTTACGATGGTAAACTCAGTATTGAGGCGGATCGAGAAGCTCTGTCTGAGGCATTTATTAATTTACTCGATAATGCAGTCAAATACAGCGCCGATAAAAAAGAAATCAGTATCAGAACCGGAGTTTCCAGCGGGAATGTTTTTTTGTCGGTAAAAGATTCCGGCATCGGAATAAGTGAGAATGACCGGCATAAAATATTCGATAAATTTTTCAGAGTAACCAACGGGCTGGTTCATAATACAAAGGGAACCGGCATGGGTCTGTCAATTGTAAAGCATATTGTAGAAGCTCATCACGGCAGAATCAAACTCGAAAGTGAATTGAACACCGGAAGTATTTTTACGATTGAACTGCCCTTAAAAGTAATATCTAATGAAGATGAGGTTGAAAATGTCTAAAATATTAATTGTTGAGGATGAAGACTCTATGAGAATGGGTTTGACCGATAATCTTGAGTTCGAGGGGTATGAGGTTGTTTCAGTTGATAACGGAAAGGGCGGTCTGGAGAAAATAAAAACAGAATTATTCGATCTTGTACTGCTTGATGTAATGCTGCCTAATAAATCTGGATTTGATGTATGCAAAGAAGCAAGAAAACTCGGGATTGAAACGCCGATAATTTTGTTGACCGCAAAAGGAGAGGAGATTGATAAAGTACTAGGATTCGAATTCGGGGCAGATGATTATATCACCAAGCCGTTCAGCCTTAGAGAACTTCTTGCAAGAATTAAAGCGGTGCTCAGGAGAAGCGAGCAGCAATCGGCTAAAGCTGAATCTGTTGCAGATATAGGAAGACTCCACGTTGATTTTAAAACTTATAATGCCTCGGAAAACAACAACTCTGTTCAACTGACGCACAAAGAGTTTGATATATTAAAATATCTTTTTGACAACCGGAATGAAACTGTAAGCAGGGAAGATTTGTTGCGCGAAGTATGGAAACAGGATGTTTATGTTACTTCGAGAACAATCGATAATTTTATTCTAAAATTACGTCAGAAAATTGAGGATGATCCGAATCATCCCAGAATTATTATCACTGTGCACGGTATCGGCTATAAATTAATCTGGTAGTTATGGAATTTGTTGTTGTTTCAATTGTAGCAATTGTTGTATCCGGTCTCACTTTTTTTTCAGGTTTTGGACTAGGCACACTTCTTATGCCTGCTTTTGCGCTTTTTTTCCCTGTTGAAGCAGCTGTCGCAGCAACTGCAATTGTACATCTGGCTAACAATTTGTTTAAAGTCGGTCTTATAGGAAAACATGCGGATTTTAAGGTCGTAATTAGATTTGCAATACCGGCATCAATTGCAGCAGCATTAGGCGCTTACGTTTTATCGTTTATTTCTGATCTCAACTATCTTATGAGCTATCAGATCGGAGGAAAAGAATATTTCATTACCCCCGTTAAATTAATTATTGCTCTATTGATGATAGTTTTTGCTCTGATTGAACTCATACCTCAGTTTAGTAACATTCAGATAAAGGATAAATATATTCCGCTCGGTGGTGTGCTTTCGGGATTTTTCGGCGGAATATCGGGTCATCAGGGGGCGCTTAGAACTGCATTTTTAGTCAGAACCGGACTGGAAAAGAACGCATTGATCGGTACCATGGTTACATCGGCAGTAGTTGTCGATATCTCAAGACTTATTGTATATGGTATTACATTCTTCTCAAAAGATATTGCTGTAATGGAACAGCAAGGCATATTTAATGTTATTCTTGTAGGAATTGCAGCTGCATTTATCGGTGCATTTATTGGAAGAAAACTACTTGATAAAGTAACATTACAAGGAATTCAGATTACCGTTGCTATAATGCTCCTTATTCTTTCGATCGGTCTGGCTTCCGGAATAATATAATGTGAAAATACAGCAAATTAAACATTACTGTCCTGTCTAATGAACACCTCCTATTTTCATTCGTCAAATCATACATAATTAAGAAGATTTACTCTGGCATCTAAGTTGACGTAATCATAAATACATTTTAAAAATGAGGGGTGGAGATGAAATTAAAGATTGTTTTGGGATTTTTACTTATCCCTTTTATCTTGAGTGCTCAGTGGAATTCTGCTTCCGTTAAACTTGGTCATTTTAATCCGGGAGCCACAGATGGCGGATTTATAGTAGGGTACGAAGGGGGGAAATTCGTTGATAGGAACCTTAGTATCGGCTGGAGTATTGACTGGTTTAACAAAAATTATGTCGACAAATCTCTTGTCCGGGAATTTGATTATTATTTCGGTCCCTCCGGCAGAATTAACGAACTGCGTGCAGAGACAAATCTCCATAGTATACCGATCATGTTTACAATGTCAGGTTATTTCCCCATGACCCCACGCGTCAGCGCGTATGTTACGGGCGGCGTTGGAGCGGAAATTCTTCTTGTTTTTTACAATAATTTCCAGAATCCGCAAGATGACGAATTCCAGGGCGCTTTCGATTTCAGCTGGCGCGCAGGCATCGGGATGCTTTATGAGCTTGGTCACAGATCGGACATATTCGGCGAAATAACATATCATGCATCGGAACCCAGCTGGACTTATGAGGTACAAGACAGTGATTTAGAAATTAAAAGAACATTTGAACGAGTCTTCAATATGAGCGGTGTAATGGCAAGAGTGGGATTAAGGTTTTACTGGTAATTTTCGATAATCTGTTATACATAACTTCGACATGCAACGCAGCATGGTGAATGGCGGTTAAAGGCGGGTGTGGTGACCCGCCTTTTCTATTCTATTGTAAATATATTGATACCCGGATTAATTGTTCTTCTGAAAATATTATCATTCCAGATTATATTAAGCTCGAACTCCTTTTTTGAACTTACTTCAAACGAAAGATATTCATCATCAGGCATACAAATAAGGTCAATATAGTGTTTGCCAAAGGGGAGATTCGAAACACCATGCCTATCAGTCCTGTTGATATGCCATATTATCATGTCCTTATCCGCCCGCAGTGTCAAGCCAATTATATTTTCGATCAGCATGGCGATAGGTCCCAGTCCAGACCATCCTACAAAATCCTGTCGTGAATAGAATGTATTGTCCCAGCGTGTTGCGGGTTCCATTAATTCGGGTGAATAGCATTCCCATATAGTCTTATAACCGTCATTATACCTCTCTTCAAATGCAATCTTATCTTTATCGGGGATAAAGTTTTCAAATACTCGGGATATATTCGAAATATGATTATGGGCAATGCTGTGTGCAAGCTGGTAGTCGCCGTAATTTTCCAGACCTTTCACCACCATATAATTTGTCGGAGCCCATACGCCTCCACGCCAGTAATGCCCTCTCTTGCTGTAGTTAGGATCGGAAGATGATAAAGCCGGCAATACATGGTTGCGCCAATATTCCTGTGGATTAATCAGATATTCGCGAAGAGATAAAAACTGCTCTGGTGATGCCGTTTCGGATAGTAGCGTCCAGTAGGATCCTATGTGCGTGGTTGTGGAAAGACTTCCATCCTCTTTCAAATCCCTGTAATAGCCCGAAGTGCTGTCCCAGCATAGTGTACTCATTATTTTATTAAGATCATTATACTTTTGTTGAAAAAGTTTTTGAGTTTTAGTATTACCGTTTATTCCGGCAATTTCTGAAATTGATTTTGCTGCAAGAGCCTGCTGTGCTGACAGATCAATCCAGCCGGCTTTACCGACGCCTTCGCGCGGTATATTATCCATACCGCTGCCAAGATTTGTGGTATAATATAAGCCGCCGCCGATTCTAGTGCGGCAATTTTTTTCGATCCACTTATAGTATTTAACCAGAACCGGAAGCACATCATCAAATCTTGAGGTATCGGCAGTCATGTAATAATATTTTAATTCAAGCCAGGCAAATAAAGGTGGATTAATCATAGGATCGGTATCCGAAGGCTCCTGTACAATTGTTCCGTCTTTCTCGTGGTAAACTCGTTGTATATAACCGTCAGGTCTCTGTTTTTTATAAAAATTGTCCAATGATTCTATTGTGGGAAATGACTTCCTCCCGTACAATGCGAAGGCTACAATAAAATTTGTATCCCATTGATAAATAAGATCATTAAATCCTTCATCCAAATACCTCTTAACAAATCCGTTTTCAGGTGTGCTGTTTTTCAATTTATTCCACGCCATTTCCCAGGCGGCGTAGTAAAGTTGAACCCATTCGGGATTAGCTTCGAGAACAGGTTTGGGAAGGGTAGCACGGTATAACTTTTTTTTGTTTTTTGCCCTCTTCGGTGTCGGCGGGTTTCCTGCCTTTAAAATTGAATTGAATCCATTCCCACCGTCATTAATCTTCCATTGATTTCTGGGATCCGAAATCCATTTACCATTATCGATGAATTTATAATAGTAATATCCGGCTGGCAGGTTAATTTTTATTGACCATGTTCCATTGTCGTAACTGCTTAAACGATGTTTTGTACTGTTCCAGTTATTAAAGCTCCCGGCTATAAATACGGTATGACTTGAATCAGCCTTGAATGTAAATTTAACGGTTACACTGTCAGCTGATGCAAAGACTGAAACCGCAGACAGTAATAGATATAAAGGGAAAATTTTAAGCATCAATTCTTTTATAGGCAATTTATAATTAATAATAAATTTAAATAAAGTTTATAAATTAAATCTTATCCCAGAGCAAATGAATGAAAATCCAGAGAGAAAAATCAATCATATCCTGTTTAATCTGAACCTGCATAATAAGTATGTTTTATTTTTGGTAAATCCTTTTTCCAATAATAAATACTTTCTATTAATTAAATTGCCTTCAGAATTATCGTTGTAACATCGTAAGGATATCATTAATGTTTCCCCTTACATTCCGTCTGCTCATCGTTCATAATCCGATAACTTAATTAAGAATCTTTTTTCCTGTATTTGTACAAAATTTAGACCGTATTTTCTTTCTCTTCATCTGAATACAGGTAAATTGATAGGTTATATCCGACAACCTTCTTTTAAATGTATGTTCTCAGATCCGGATTGATATCAACGGTCAACGTACCCCTATAATAACTTTAATGTATTTATTTTAGAAAAAGTTGAATGAGTTTTTCATTTTCAGCTCATCCCTTTTTATTTATATTTATATCATAATTAAAATGCATTTCATGACAATTATTATCAAGAAAATAAACCTTCTCGTAATGCTGTTGATTATCAGCGGCACAATAAACGCACAATTTTCGAAGTTTAATTTCGGTGGATATATCGGATTCGGAAATATCTCCGGCAACTCACCTGCACAGACTTCTGTTGCCGGTTCTTTCTCGTTCGGATTGAATCATATTTGGATGGGGGATGCAGATTTGAGATTAAATTATCTCTTTGCAAAAAAAGCGACTTATTTCCTGCCGGAAAATACTAAAGGAAGATATTATCCTGAACTTCAGGCTTTTTCGTTTAAAGCAGTTATAGAACAGGAGTTAAACCGGCAGATATTTGTTGAAGAAGGGCTGGGTCTGGTTGCAATTAATGATAAAACTTTCAGCGATATAAATGAGTGGGGTTACGGAGTAGCTGCATCTGTTATGCTGGGCTGGGATTTAAGAAGTGTTGATAAAACGGGAATAAAGCTGGGTGTAAGCGGAGAAACCGCATTAACTTTTACCTCGGTCACTGCGAGTTATTTTTTTGTAACCGCACAAATACTCTACTACTTATAGTACTGCAATTATAACTTTTGTAAATCCTTCATCAGTTGTTCGAATTGATCAAAATATAATGCCTGAGGACCATCGCTTAATGCTTTCTCGGGTTCAGGATGAAATTCGATCATAATTCCATGTGCACCGACAATCTTTGCTGCTTTTGCCATCGGCGGAACTTTATCTCTTTCACCCAGTGCGTGCGACGGATCAACAATTATGGGTAAATGGGTCAACTCTTTAAGTACAGGAACTGCGCTGAGGTCCAGCGTATTTCTGGTAGCGGTTTCGAAAGTCCGTATACCGCGTTCGCATAGAATAACCTGTCTGTTGCCATGCGATAAAATATATTCTGCAGCATTTAATAACTCATCAAGGGACGACATCATACCACGTTTGAGCAGCACAGGTCTGTGAATTTTACCAACCTCTTTCAGCAGTGAAAAATTCTGCATGTTTCGTGCACCAACCTGCAGCAAATCCGCATGTTTCGCTACCTCCTTAACCTGATCGGTTGATAAGACTTCGGTTATAATCGGCAGTCCGTAATGCATACCGGCTCTTTTCATCAGTTCCAATCCTTCGTATCCCAGACCCTGAAAACTGTAGGGTGATGTCCGCGGTTTGAAGCATCCTCCACGGAGGATATGAGCGCCGTGTTCCCTTGCTTCCGCAGCGCAAGACATAATTTGATTTTCAGATTCAATTGAACATGGACCTGCCATTACAATAAAGTTATCGCCGCCGATTTCAATATCTCTGACTTTAATAATTGTATCTTCCGGTTTATAATCTCTGCTGGCAAGTTTATAACTTGCAGTTTTCTTTTTCCCGGATTTTTCTTCTTTTGCTTTCTCTGAATGGACTTTCTTTTTTACAACATCTTCGGAAACTGCAAATGTGTCCAGTTTAGTTCTATGAAGCTCTCTCGAGGGATAACTGCCGAGAATCTTAAAAAACCTCGTATATTTTCCTAGTTCGTCCATAACGTGCTGTACAGTTTCGTCCTTGGTACTGCCTTCAAAATCCAGGTAGAACATCTCCTCCCAGGGATTGCCAATAATTGGGCGCGACTCAAGTTTTGTGAGATTAACATTATGTTTTCTAAAAATATTGAGCGCCTCAACAAGAGAACCGGCTACATGTGCCGTTGCCATAACCAGCGAAGTTTTTGAGGCTATACGTTCATCAACTTCAATTGGTTTTCTGGCTGCTACCAGAAATCTCGTAAAATTTTCCGTCTGATTCGCTATATTCTGACGCAGGATTTTCACTCCGAAAAGATTTGCAGCTTCCTCGCTGGCAATTGCCGCGTACTCGGGATTACCTTCTTCTTTTACTTTCTGTACAGACATTGCAGTGTCGGCAAAGTATTCGATTGTAACATCGGGAAGAGTTTCCAGAAACTTACTGCATTGAGCCGCTGCCTGATAATGTGCGTATATCTTTTTAATTTTTCTGATCGGGATATCATTGATAGCAGCAAGACAGTGTTTAACCTGAAAAGTTTCTTCGCCAACAATCGATAATGTTGTATGAAGAAGCAGGTCATATACTTCATTAATACCCCCCGATGTGGTATTCTCTATTGGGAGCAGTGCAAAATCGGCTTCGCCGTTTTCAACAGCTCGTACAACTTCTTCAAACCTTTTTTTCTTTATGAATTCCAGCTCCTTATCCGCATATGCAAAAAACTTTTGCGAAGCTAGATAACTATATGCGCCTTCAATTCCCTGTATAGCCACCAGTATTGTATCAGATTCTTTCCCTTGCTTCTTTGTCAGATCCTGGATATGATTTAATTGAATTCTGACAGAATCCTCAATAATTTCGTAGAAAACCTTTGTAAGAAAATGAGCATCAATACCTTTTGCTTTGCCTAATTTAATTAGCCTCTGCAGAAGTTCGGTTTCTCTTTTCTGATCACGGATCGGCTTATCGCCCTGATCTTTGGCAATAATTATTTCTTTACTGAGTTTTCTTCTTTCTGCTAAAAGCTCAATTATTTCTTCATCTACCTTATTTATGCTTTTCCTTAAAGCTTCTAACCCGTTCATTTTATGCTGTTGATTATTATTGGATATATAGCTCGTAAAAGTACGAAATAATTAATTTGGAAAAAATCTGTTAGAGTCCAAATTGAATAAAATCAAAAAAAGATGAATGGGTTTGCATAAATAGTAAAAAAATGTTTGAAGTTTAATACGCATCAAATTATTTTAAATATTAAACAACAACCCATAACTTTTCAGGGGGCGGAAATGAATTTAAGGATTATGCTTGCAGTAATATTTTTAATTACAACTTCTTTGGCTCAGGAGAAAGAGTTCGAACTGTTGAAAGCTGATGAAGATGAAATTAAAAGAGCCGAATCTCTTGGCGAGGTAGTAGCAGAAAAACTTACCGGTAAATTAAAATCTGAATTAATGTTTGCTATTAAAAACGGCGGTCCGGTTAATGCCGTTAATGTATGCAGAAATACCGCGCCTGAACTCACATCGGAACTAACCGGATTCGATGAAAGCATTGTGGAAGTAAAACGTACTACCAGAAAATACAGAAATCAGGCAAACGCTCCGTCCGAATTAGAGGAGTTAGCTTTGGATTATTTCGAGAAAGCCGGTAAGAATGCTGCTGAATTTATGGTGCAGAAGTATTCGAAAAACGGTGTGAATTTTATTGATTATTATAAACCCCTCAGAATCGGAGGTTTATGTAAAACTTGTCATGGTAAAACCGAGGAAATAAATCCCGAACTGCTGGAAGTAATCCGTAAAAATTATCCTGACGATAAAGCGACAGGATATGAAACCGGTGATTTTAGGGGAGTAATAAAAGTAACATTGACAAATAAGTAGTTAAACTTTCTCGGATAAGTTGTTGTTGATTATTTAAAAAGGAAATAACATGGCAAATACTCCATCAAATATGATTCCGCTGGGAACCGTAGCTCCCGACTTCAGATTGTTTGATACAGTAAGCGGGACTGAAAAATCACTCTCAGAAATTCAGGCAGAATCGGCAACTGTAATAATGTTTCTCTGCAATCATTGCCCCTTTGTAAAACATATTACTAGGGGATTGGTTAAAATTGTGGAAGAATATGCTTCGGAAAAAATTTCATTTGCAGGAATAAGTTCAAACGACGTTGTTAACTACCCTGAAGATTCACCTGAAAAAATGAGAACGACAGCCGAAAAGGTAGGTTACTCTTTTCCTTATTTGTATGACGAGACGCAGGAAGTCGCAAAAGCATATGATGCAGCCTGTACACCTGATTTTTATGTGTTCGACAATAATTTAAAGCTGGTATACAGGGGACAAATGGACGATTCTCGTCCCGGCAACGGAGTAGAAGTAACAGGGAAGGATTTACGGAACGCTCTTGATTGTATACTAAATGGTGAAGAAATTAATCCTGATCAGAAACCGAGTATGGGCTGTAATATTAAATGGAAAAAGTAAAGTGTGATTGGGGAATAGTAAAGGGAATTCAACTAGTACTTTGGAATTCTTTTCGAACCCGACTCTTAAACAGAAAATGTATAAAGTAAAATATTTTCAAGTATAAATTCAGCTGACTTACGCTTTAAAATAGTCTTCATAAAAGTAATCAGGAGAGATAGAATTTTTTCTGCATGTAATAAACACTGCGAATCCATAAGTTTAACTCGACTGCAGATGTAACGACGCGGTTTAACAACTGGTCATTGGGTTTACTGGTTAAGAACTTCATCCTCAAAATACAAAGAAATTGACCCGAACATTCAAACAACGCCTGGAATAGAATATGTTTTTACCCTATTCTTTCCGTACGATATTTAATAATATTCTCTATCAGAACAGGATAATAACCAGGCACTATACATAGCATTTTCGGCATAAAAGGATTAAATGTTTAAGAATGGTAATAGAAAATCCAATATTGTTTGCTACTAGCAAACGATATTAATTCCTTTAAATTGATTTGAGGTATCTTATTTATTACTTTTAATAGGACAAATGAATCTTATGTTCTTATAATGAGATAATCCAATACACTTAGATTAATTAAGTTAAGTTTGTTAAAAAAAATAACAGCCTTACCTATTCACTTTATGGAGGAAGAATGGGTTCCATTAAAAGAAGAGATTTTATTAAAACCGTTACAGCTGTAGGTTGTACTGCTGCAGGTTTGAGTGCAGTAACACCTAAAAAACTCAATGCAACGCCTGAAAATATTTTATCGAAAGACCGTTACGGGGTATTAGTTGATACAACCGTTTGCATTGGCTGCAGAAGATGCGAATGGGCTTGTAAAAAAGCCCATGGAATTGAAGCTGGTTCAATCGATGATTATGACGACAAATCGGTATTTCAGGAAGAAAGACGACCTGCTCATGATTCGTATACAGTTGTTAACAGTTACGATGTTCCAAATGCCGAACCGGTTACAGTTAAAGTACAGTGCATGCACTGTGATCAGCCTGCATGTGTTTCTGCCTGCATCGTGGGTGCTTTTAGCAAGAAAGAAAACGGCGCCGTAATATGGGACGAAAGCAAATGCATTGGGTGCAGGTATTGTCTGGTGGCATGTCCATTCCAGGTTCCTACATTTGATTACCACAAGGCTATTGAACCTGAAATAAGAAAATGTGATTTCTGTTACGAAAGGACTTCAAAAGGTCAATTACCTGCCTGCGTGGAAATTTGTCCTGTTGAAGCATTGACGTACGGTAAAAGGTCGGATCTGCTGCAGATAGCGCATGATCGGATACACAGAAATCCCGACAGGTACATCGATCACATACTCGGCGAAACGGAAGTAGGCGGAACTTCATGGATGTATCTGTCTAAAACAGAATTTAGTAATTATAATTTCCCCAAACTCGGTAACAGTCCTGCACCAGGCGTTTCCGAATCCATACAGCACGGAATATTCGCATACTTCGTACCACCGATTGCATTGTATGCTTTGCTCGGAGGCATAATGTACTTAACAAAAGAAAAATCAACTGAGGAGGAGAAATAATATGGAACATTCATTCGTACCTTCTCAGATGACAAAAAAGTATTTCACACCCTGGGTAACTGTAATTTTCATTATAGCATTAATTGGTTTAGCCATTCTTATGCTGAGGTTAGTATTCGGATTGGGTTTTATTACAAATCTCGATAACCAGCACCCCTGGGGTATATGGATCGCAATTGATGTTGCAGCTGGTGTAGCTTTGGCGGCGGGAGGTTTTACAACAGCAGCGCTTGGGCACATCATGCACAAAGACAAATATGAAGTTCTCGTCAGACCGGCACTGTTAACAGCCATGCTGGGCTATACATTTGTAGCTTTAGGCGTATGCGTAGACCTGGGAAGATATTATTCAGTCTGGCATCCGCTTATTTACTGGAATGGTAATTCAGTTCTGTTTGAAGTCGGTATATGTGTAATGTTCTACCTTACCGTTTTATATATAGAGTTTCTGCCTATCGTCGCAAAAAAGTTCATTGGTAATGTTAACCTTCCGGGCATTCTTTCAGGTCTCAGCAAACCGGTCGACAAATTTCTGAGGATTCTTTACAAGGCGCTCGACAAGACAATGTTTATATTTATTATTATGGGAGTGGTTTTGTCATGCCTTCATCAATCATCGCTTGGTACTTTGATGGTGATAGCGGGTCCCAAAATGCACCCGCTTTGGCAGACTCCGGTACTTCCGCTGCTGTTCCTTATATCAGCTATTGCAGTTGGTTTTCCGATGGTTATAATGGAATCGACTATTGCATCAAAATCGTTCGGACTAAAACCCGAAACAGACCTGCTCGGTGATTTGGGTAAAATGGTCGGACCTCTGCTCGGAGTTTATCTTGCATTTAAAGTTGGTGATATGTTTATTAGGGAAACATTTGTTTATTTAACCGAACTAACAACGGAAAGTGTAATGTTCTCAATAGAATTGATATTCGGTGTAGTTGTTCCCTTGAGAATGTTTTTAACAAAGTCGGTTCTTAAATCGCCAACAGGATTATTTATTGCATCTATGCTGGTGATTTTCGGAGTTCTATTAAACAGAATTAATAATTTTTTAGTTGCCTATACACCGCCGTATGAAAAAGTAACGTACTTCCCTTCATTTGGTGAAATAGCTGTTACTGTCGGTTTTATTTGCCTGGAGATACTGCTGTACAGATTGTTCGTTACTTATTTCCCTGTAATAAGTGTACCTGTTGAAAAAAGTCTTCAGGATTCCAAATATTCATTGAAGAGGGCATAGGCTATGAAAATAAAAATCATATCAGTTATTATACTGCTTTTATTATTTGTGAACGTATTTCATGCGCAGTCCGATCATAAAAATTTCGATTTTAATTGCAGCCTGTGCCATGAATGTGAAAATCCCACCAAAATTGATCCGTGCCTGAAAAGTTGCCCGAGACACGAGATAATAACCGTGCATCACACTGCACAGCAGGGTCCCAAAGAAATTATTCTGAATAAATTCGAGGGAATTGAAGATATTTTTGAACCGGTTAATTTTTCTCACAGAGCACATTCGGAAATGTCTTCAATGGCTGGCGGCTGTGAGATGTGCCATCATTATAATCCTCCCGGCAGTATCAAAAAATGTTCGGACTGCCACGAAACTAACAGAATGAGAACAGATTTGAGTAAGCCTGATCTTAAAGGTGCTTTTCACAGGCAATGCATCGATTGTCATAGTATCTGGGACAACGATGTTAAATGTGCCGACTGCCATGCTGAGAATGCCACCGAGGGCGCGCAATCTGCAACAAAAGAAAGTTATGCCGAATCCTACCATCAGCCTGTTGTGGAACCGGGAAGAATAGTATACGAGACAGAAGAGATGGACGGAGTTGTAACATTTTATCATAATGATCATGTAAACGTATTCGGACTTCAGTGCAACAGTTGCCATAAATCAGAAAGTTGTGCAAGATGTCATATGGAGAATAATGTGCTGGCTGATGCAAACAGGGATCTGGAAGAAAAGCATGCAGTTTGCAGCAGTTGTCATGACGTGGATAATGATTGTGAAAGTTGTCATAAAGAAAAGATAGTTGAAGGATTCAACCATGCCAGATCAACCGGTTTCAACTTAAATGAGTATCATGGATCGGTTGAATGTGAGGATTGTCATAAGGCAGGAAAAGGATTTAAAGGTTTAAAAAGTGAGTGCAGCAGTTGCCATAAGGACTGGAACAGCAGTAATTTTGATCATTCAGTAACCGGTTTAATGCTTGACGAAATACATATTGAAAATGACTGTGCTGACTGCCATACCGAAGGAGTATATACATCGCAGAACTGTGAGAATTGTCATGATCCGGATATTAAGTATCCCGATAGTAAGCCAGGCACTTTGAAAAAAAGGTAAATTTAATAAATGAAAGTTTTTAAGAGTCTGGGTATAAAATTAATAATAGCGATCAGCGTTACAGTCGTTGTAATAATGGGAGTATATGCGGTATTCAATGTAACATCGCAGAACGATGTTCTTATCGAAGAGGTAAAACGCCATGCAAATCAGTTAAGCGAAACGATCAAGAACAGTACCAAAGACGATATGCTTGTTAACCGGCGGGACAGAATTTTGAAGATGATAAATCAGATTGCCGAGGAACCAAGCATTAAGCGGATAAGAATCTTAAATAAATTGGGGGATATAGTATATTCGAACGATTATTCCGAGATAGGCACAAAATTTCAGGAATCGGCTGAGATTTGTATCGTCTGTCATGCACAGGAAGAGCCGCTGAAAGAAATCGAATATAGTGACAGGTTCAGGATATATCAGGAGACACCGGACTCCTCCAGGATTCTTGGAATAATAAATCCGATTTTCAACGAAAAGAGCTGCTCGGTATCTGATTGTCACGCGCACAATCCGGATAAAATATTTCTCGGTGTACTCGACATATCAGTCGGTCTGGATAAAATTGACCAGCAGTTGTCATATACCGAATTTCAAATTATCTTCTTAACAATAATTTCCATAGTAATATTCGGATTAATAATTTATATATTTCTGAAAAGATGGGTGTTCAATCCGATAAAAGATTTAATTGTTGCCACCAATAATGTAGCTTCAGGAAATTTAAACTATAAAATCAATTCAAGTTCAATTGACGAATTAGGACAACTCTCGACATCTTTCGATAGTATGACACAAAAACTTTCCGAGATGAAGCTGCAGATATTTCAGTCCGAAAAAATGGCATCACTTGGTCAGCTCGCAGCAGGAGTTGCCCATGAGATTAATAATCCGCTTACCGGAGTATTGACTTACAGCAGTTATCTGCTTAAACGTGCAAAGGATAATCCCGAACTTCAGAATGATCTGAATGTTATTGTGAGGGAAACAAAGCGAAGCAGGGATATTGTAAAACAGCTTCTGGACTTCTCCCGGCAGTCGTTACCCAAAAAGATTAAGACTAACATTAATCAGATCATTGAAAGGGTAATATCGATGGTCAACAATCAGCTGAAAGTCAAAAAGATTAATCTTAAAATGCAGTTAAAAGAAGATTTGCCGGAAATCACCGTTGACCCTAATCAGATTCAGCAGGTAATACTTAACCTGACAGTTAATGCAATTGATGCATCGAAAAATGAAAATCCCGAAATCAAATTCATAACAGATATATCAACACTGCCTGCTTTCGGAAATGTTCAGATTGAAAATGCGCAATGCCCCAATGGGCATAATCTTATTGACGATTCGTATAAAGTAGACGGGCTGCCCGGAATAAAACTGCTTTGCAGGGATGGTGAGAGAACCGGGTATCTTTTCCTTTCAACAATTTACGGCTCGAAGAATCACCGTTTTGAACTGAACAAATTTGATTTGTCGACGGTTGAACTCCTGTGCCCGGTATGCAATGTATCGATGTATAATGAAAGCGAAAAGTGCCCTCAGTGCGGATCCAGCTGCTATGAACTGAAGGTTCCCGGAAAAGGCACTGTGGTAGGCTGCATTAAAAATGAAACAAATTTTCAAAAATGGAAATATATGGACGAAAAGGGTGAGAGCGATTACATTGTAATTAAAATTCAGGATAACGGCTCCGGGATTCCCACTGAGGTTCTGCATAAAATATTTGATCCGTTCTTCAGTACAAAGGGACAGAAAGGGACAGGGCTTGGATTATCAGTAGTGTGGGGCATAATCCAGAACCATAAAGGCAGGGTTGAAGTACAAAGCAGGTTGAATGAGGGAACGACATTTACAATCAGATTACCAATAAACAATAACGGCTGGTGATGGAATCATACGATGTACTTGTGATTGATGACGAGGAAGTTATAATTGACTTTATGCTCAAGATAGGTGATGCGGAGAAGTATTTTATCGATACCGCATTAACGGGTCAGGAAGGTTTGGATAAGTTAATTAATGGTAAGTATAAACTGGTTATTTGCGATTTAATATTGCCGGATATGGACGGATTTGACATTATATCGAAATCAGTTAAGGAAAATGTAACGACTCCGATAATCGTATCCACGGGTTATTCAACCATTGAAAATGCTATTAAGGCAATGAATTCAGGCGCTATTGATTTTTTGCCTAAACCCTTCACATACGACGAAATAGTATGTTGTATTCGTAAAGGTCTGAGGTATTCCAGCATATTGTACCATCATCATGCTAATCATGAAAAGAATAGGAAAGACGAAATGTCTTTTATCCCCTGTCCTCCTTCCTATTACAGGTTTGGTCTTTCCTCATGGGTAAAAATTGAAAGTGATGGAATAGTGATAACAGGATTAACTGATTTAATGCTCCGGACAATAGAAAGTGTTGATGCGGTAAATACATTAGATATAGAACAGGAAGTATTTCAGGGCAAAGAATATATGTCGATCGATTGTCCGCTTGGTCTTGATCACAAAGTGTTGTCGCCTGTTTCGGGTAAAATTTTGGAAGTAAACAGAAACATTATTGAAGATTCGAAGCTTGTTGAAAAAGATCCGTTTTTCGATGGCTGGGTTTATAAAATACTTCCAGGCAACCTGACAAATGAAATTCAGAATTTAATGTCTTGCAGCACTGATAGAGTTTAAAATTTAAGAAAGTATAAATGGAGAAAATTATGGTATTCTTAGTGATTGTTGTACTCGTTATTTTATTTATTCTCGCTGACCTTGCAATACGAAGTCTTATTAAGCATTACAGAACTAAACATGAAAGACAGGAAAGAGAAAAAGTATTGCAGGAAAGTCTGAAATTTGACTTTACAAGCGAAGCTAAAACCCTTAAAAGGGTTGAGGTAGATAATCCCAAAGCTAAAATACTATGTGTTGACGATGAGGAAATTATACTCGACAGCTTCAGAAAGATACTGGTGCTTGACGGATATTCGATAGATACGGTGGAAAATGGGAAAGAAGCATTGGGATTAATTCAACGGTGCCATTACGATTTTGTTTTTACAGATCTTAAAATGCCGGAAATGTCAGGAGAGGAAGTAACTAAAGGTGTTAAACATATACGCCCTGATATAGATGTGGTCATAATTACAGGATATGCTACTGTGGAATCGGCAGTCGAGTGTATGCAATACGGCGCAATGGATTACTTGCAGAAACCATTTACCGAAGAAGAACTCCTTGCGAAGGTAAAAGAGTTTTTGATTAAACGTAATGAAAATATTAAATCGAGACTTAAACCGGCAGTGCATATAACGCATGTAGCTGATGAGGATGCTTCTGATGAGGATTCCTTTTCAATCCCCGGTGGCGTATTTATATCAAAGGGACATTCCTGGATAAGCATCGAACAACCCGGTAATGCTAAAGTAGGTCTTGATGATTTCGCTAAAAAAATTATCGGAAAGATAGACGGCATAGATTTACCGAATCTCGGTATGGAAGTATACGCAGGGCAAAATCTGTTTAGTGTAAGGCAGGGCAACCGTAAGATTATTTTTACCGCGCCTATTTCGGGTAAAGTCACTAAAGTTAACAAAGCTCTTCTCGACGATCTTGATAAATTGAATATTACACCCTACTCATCCAACTGGATTTGCGAGATCGACTCGGAAAAGCTGGATGCAGAGCTGAATAATTTGAAGATCGGGAAAGCAGCGGTTAATTATTATAAAAACGAACTTGACGATTTGAAGTACATGTTGAAAGAGCTGCATCAGGGAGATGATAAAGAGGTCAAAAGAAAAGAATATGTTGATATTCTTCCCCATTTAAATGATAACGAGTTCGATAAGTTTATTGAGAAGTTTTTCAGCAAGACCTAATGCCTTATTGATAGAATAATTATGTTTGTATCGCATACAGGATTCATTAATATGAATCCTGTATAATTTTAAAGGTCGTTATCGTAGAGTATTACTACATTATCGGTAGCAGGATGACCAACGCATGTAAGGCAGTAACCCTGCTCGAGCTCCTCTTCACTTAAAGCGGTTTGATCAATAAGTTTCATCTGCCCGGAAATCAACTTAGCCTTACAAGAGGAACATGAGCCGAATTGACACGAATTAGGAAGCTCCAATCCTGTTGCCAATGCTTTCTGCAGAATACTTTCATCCGGATTAACAATTATTTTATGTTCATTTCCCTTGAATATAACGGTAACTTCTCTTGGGATTTCTTCTATTTCTTCATCGTCCTCAATTACAGAAGTGTGATAAATTTCGCGGTGGATTTTACTGCTGCTTAATCCCTTGTCCTTAATTACTTCAATAATTTCTTTCATCATTTCTTCAGGACCGCACAAGTAATAATCCACTTTAGCACCAACGGCATCAGGGTGTGTGTTAAGATAGTTTACAGCCATTTCCTTCGATATCCTTCCGGTGGGACCTTCCCATTCATTATCCGGTTTACTCAGATAATAATATATTTCAAAGCTTTCGGCGAACTTGCTTTTTAATTCATCCAATTCAGATTTGTAGATAATAGAATCTTCATTTCTGTTTCCGTAGAACAAAGTAATTTTACTGCCTGGTTCATTAAACAGTACGGATTTCAACTGTGAAAAAAGGGGAGTAATGCCGCTTCCAGCTCCGAACATGACCAGATGCCTTGTATTATCCGGATTTGTCCTAACGGTAAAGTTTCCGAGAGGTGAGAGTGCTTTAAGTCTGTCGCCGACCTCAACTTTATCATACAGGTAATTTGAGATGACTCCGTCGTCTACTTTTTTAATCGCCAGCATTATATCGGGCAATTCATCAGGCGAGGATGCGATTGAAAATCCACGGCGAACCTCTTCGCCTTCAACGTCGATCAATAGAGTTAGAAACTGTCCCGGTAAAAAATCTGTAATTTTATTATCATCCGCTCTCAGCGTGAGACAAAGCGTATCCTTATAATTTTTATTTATGTCTGTTATTCTGAGATAAATAGGTGATTGCATATGTTTCCCTTAAATTTATGATAATAACAGCAAATCTACTTTAAGAGTTCGTTTTTAATTTCGATTAAAACGCTTTAAAAATAAAAACGCGGTGCTTATCACCCTGTTAACCAGGGCAACAACTCCGCGCCGGAAATGTTTAATACTTATATCAGACTTCTGCTTTTGCTTTCAGGAATAATTTCTGGAATTCTCGCCTGGTACGGTTCTTCCAGGCGCCTTTATGATAAGCATATCCTGCAACGAGCGGCATCGCTATGGTGGCTTCGGAGTAAACCATTTGTTCGAAAGTAGTTTCAACTTTGCCCCATGAGCTGGCTTCTTTAAGCGTCGAGCCCGACAGTGCCCCGTCCCGTTCATCAGCAACTGTAATCTGAATTGCATACTTGTGCATTGGTGCATCTTCCTGCAGGATATCTGCAGCGACCACAATATCCTGTGTAAAATTTTTCGGAACGCCCCCTCCGATCATGAATATACCAGTTTCCTTCGTATTCAGTTTGATCTGCGTAAGCTCCAGAAAATCCTTACCTGAGTCGAACGAAACATGTTTTTCGGGATTGTTGTGCTGATGTACCACAATTCCGAATCCGGCTGAACAGTCAGAAAATGCTGGAACGAAAATCGGTACATTATGTTTATAAGCGGCGTAGATTACGCTGTCTTCAACTTTAGGACCGCCGTTTTCATCAAGGTATTTGCCGAAGTGCCAGAGTAGTTCACGGGATGAATACGGACGTGGTTCAAGGCTGTTAAATATTTTTTCGGTTGTTTCATCGCAGACTCTTAGTTCATCTTCATCAATATATGTATCGTAAATTCTGTCTATGTGCAGATCGCGCAGCTCGTTGTCATCAACAAACGGAGTTCCAATGTAGTGTTTAAATCCCAGTGCTTCGAAAAAATCCTGGTCTACCATTATCGCACCCGTAGAAACAACAGCATCGACCATATTATTCGAGACAAGGTCGTAAACGATCCTTTTAAGTCCGGCACTGAACAAACTTCCCGCCAGTGTAAGAATAACGGCACAATTCTTATCATTAAGCATTCTGTCGTAAATCTGCGCGGCTCGGTTCAGGTCGCGGGCTGAAAATGCCATATGTTCCATCGAATCCACGAGCTTAATAACATTATGTTCTTTAATATCGATGTGTTTAATTACATCCTTCAGAAAATCTTGCTTTGATGCCATTTACAACTCCTTTGTCTTCTGATTTTTTATTTATTTTATAAAATGTCCGTATCGGTTCAACAATTTAAAAATAACGGAGCGAAAAGTCATGAATTAATAGTGAATTTGCAATGAATATGTTTATGATTCAGACATATTATTTGTTCGTGTCGAAATTTGCAGGAAAAACCGGCATGAAATCCGAACGTGTCGAAAAAATTAAGAAAAATCGACACGTTGTTTGCATCTATTGGCGAAATAGTCTAAATTCTGAATAAAATTAAATCCCGAGATGTTCAATAGAAAAAAACCATATAATGAACTTCCAGGATTGCCTCCAAAGGCAGATCTGGAAACAAAAGAAATTTTAAAGGCAGCCATACAGGCAAACAGGTCTTTGGCTCAATTGAAGGGAATTGCACTCACAATTCCGAATCAATCAATTCTGATTAATACACTTCCATTGCAGGAAGCCCTTTCAAGTTCTGAAATAGAAAATGTTATTACGACGAACGATAAACTTTACGAAGCAATGGCTTCGTCAGCAAATAATTCTGACCCGCAAACAAAAGAAGTATTACGCTACCGTGAAGCATTATGGGAAGGTTATAAAGAACTTCAAGCAAGAAAGCTTCTTACGACAAATCTTTATATCAGAATTTATCAAAAAATTATGGAGACAAATGCAGGTATTAGAGTAACGCCAGGAACAAAAATATTTTATTCAAGGGGAAAAGTAGCGTATACACCACCTGAAGGTGAAAAGGTAATTCTAAATAAGTTGAGAAATATGGAAGAGTTTATCCATGCAGATAACGAATTAGATGATTTAATTAAAATGGCTCTCATCCATTATCAGTTCGAAGCAATACATCCATTTACCGATGGAAACGGAAGAACCGGTAGGATTATTAATTTACTCTACCTGATTATGAAAGGTCAGCTTGATTTGCCAATACTGTATTTGAGTAAATACATTATTGAAAATAAAAACGAGTACTATAAAAGATTACAAAATGTTACCGAAATAAATCAATGGCAACCCTGGATCCTATACATTTTACATGCAATCAAAGAAACTGCTGAGTTTACCTCAGCTAAAATAGTGCAGATTAAAAACCTTGTTGATAGAACAACAGAAGAGGCGAAGAAAAAACTTCAAGCCCGGGTTTACTCGAAAGAATTGGTTGAATTAATTTTTGAACAACCATACTGTAAAACTGAGTATGTCGTTAAAGCAGGAATTGCCAAACGGCAAACTGCTGCTGACTACCTGAAAGATTTTGAGAAAGCGGGGTTTTTAACTAGCAAAAAAGTCGGGAAAGAAATGCTGTATTTTAATCATAGATTGTTAAATATATTATCTAATAAAGGATGATTTCATGATGGGTAATTTGAAAACAACATCTTTGCCAGCCTAAAAATCCCCTGTTTCTGCGGAACTCAATAGAAATACAACAATTAAGAAATGTTCGGAATAAATTTATTTTTTATTTATACAGAACTCAGATATCTAACAGAATCTAAAAATATGAGTTGCAACACTATGAATTATCACCTAAATACCACTGATGAACAAATAGCACAATACTGCAATAAAAACGGAATAAAAAACTTTCGTTTTTCGGCTCTGTATTAACAGACAAATTTACACCGGAAAGTGATTTAGATATTCTTGTTGGAGTTAAAGATGAGAAAATACCCGGGCTTCTTGATAGGGCAAGAATTAAAAGAGAATTAAGCGAACTGTTTGATAGAAAAGTTGATTTGAAAACACCCGACGAATCAAGTAAATATTTTCGTACAGAAGTTGTTAAAGAAACTGAAGTTAAATATGGATAGTTCCGACAAAATCCGTATTCAACATATCATTGATTTATGCAGAAGATGAAGCATTAAAATTTGCTGAGAACAAGACTAATGATGATTTTAGAAACAATAGAATGCTTGTACTATCAATCGAAAAAGATATTGAAATAATAGGCGAAGCAGCATCAGAAATTTCTTTTCCAACTAAGGAAAGATTTGATAACACTCTGTGGAAGGATATAGTAGGAATGAGAAATCGACTTATTCATGGTTACTCTGATGTTGACATCAGAGTGATAAAACAAAACACTGATAATGACATACATTAATTGCCGGCTCAACTAAAAGAGATACTCTTTAAATAAACTAAAACACCATTTTCGCCAATTTAAGTATTCCCTGTTTCCACGGCACGCGGTGCGAAATGCCCGAATCATCCGAAAAACTATCGAGATTATCAACATACCATTTATAATTCCTGATCAACGCATCTTTGTTGGAATATTTGGGTTTAAAGCCGAGTACCTTTTCAGCTTTTTCAATTGATACGAATGAGTCCTTTGAAGCCGTTTCATAAACCCACTTGTACAACGGAGAAAGCTTCAGCATTTCTAAAAATTTTAATGTCAATATAACAGGTTTCTCCGGAAGCCCGATAATTCTTTTACCGTACCCTGCATAATCAAGTACAGCCTGGTAATCTTCCCGCATCGTTAAGAACTCTTTTGCACCTATGTTAAACGTATCGTTTGCTGTTTCTTCAGGCAGTTCAATACATTTGCAGACAGCTTCACAGAGATCATCAACATCAAGCAGCTGATAACGGTTGTTCCCTTTCCCGATCATCGGAAAATTATGACCAGTGTATGCCCAGTCGTATAGCATGGCGAAAACGCCCAGACGTTCCGGTCCGATAAATGATTTGGGTCGCAGTACAGGCACACACATTCCTTTATCGCGGTATAAAATACATTCCTGCTCAGCCTTGATTTTAGCTATACCGTAATGACCCACACCATCGAGTTTATCGTTTTCGTAAATCGGGTGATGATCCGGTATACCGTAAACAGCCGTAGACGAAATATGGATGAATCTTCCGATCTTGTTTTCAAAAGCAACTTCGAGAAGCAGTCTTGTTCCCTCTACATCCGTGCTGTAAATCTCTTCAGGTCTATAGAGCGGCAGGGCGGCTGCAGTGTGAATTACCAGTTCTACGCCTTCAATTGCATTGCGTACATCGGCATCTACACGGATATCACCCTTAATAAAATTAACTTTTTCTTTTACATCAGGATAGCTGAAATCTTCAATATCGATAACCTTGATTTCATGACCTCTGTCCAGAAGGGATCTGACGAGGTTGATACCCAGAAATCCGGACCCGCCGGTTACGAGTATTTTCATTATTAATCTTATTTTTGATAAACTTGTTAACCAATTTAATAATTATAAGGCAGCTCACAAAACTGCTGAATGGTAAGGTATGAAAGACCAGATCAATTTGTTATGCATCACAATTTTATTTCTGTTTTTGCAGGCATGTTCAGATAAGAACGGTGAGCCGAATAATTACAAAATTGTTAAGGAATATACTGTTAAGGAAATTATAATAGATGGAATTTCAGGCGAAAGGGATTTTGAAACTTCGGGTCTTGCCTGGTACGAAGACAAACTGGTAATACTGCCTCAGTATCCATACATGCACGGTGAAAACGGAAACGGATTGTTTTACTATGTGAATAAAAGAGATATTAAGGACTATCTCGCAGGAGAAGGGCAGGTAAATATAAAGCCTGAGAAAATTATACTGAAAGCAGCCGGACTTGAAGATATAGCGCAAAGCAAAGGCGGTGGATTTGAGGCGGTTAACTTCAGCGGTGATAATGTTTTTGTAACAATTGAGACCGTGGAAGAAGATTCAATTTCCTCCTTTTTTGTATTTGGAAAAGTGATTGGTGAACTGGATACCATAGCTCTGGATTCTTCATCCAGAACTGCGGTTATTTCGCAGACAGGTATTCATAATATGGGCGAGGAATCCATAATGAATACCGGTAATATGATTTATCTGATTCACGAAGCTAATGGAAAAAATGTTAATCCTGACGCCGAAGCAATATGCATTAACAAATTTAATTATGAAATAACGACGATACCGTTTCCGAATATAGAATATCGGATTACCGATGTCACAAATCCCGATTCAACAGGGCTGTTCTGGGCAATAAATTATTTTTTCCCGGGAGAACGACGTAAGCTGAAGCCCGCGGAAGATATAGTCGCATCGCTACATGGAATTGGAAAATCAAATGCCGAATTTGAACCTGTTGAAAGACTTCTGAGTTTCAGGCTATTGAGAGAAAAAATCGAATTGGCTGATAATCCGCCGATATACATACGGCTGGAAGAAAAGAAGGGAACAAACTGGGAGGGTATCGAAATTCTGGATGATGCCGGCTTTTTATTAATATCCGATTTTTTCCCGACAACTAAGCTGGTTTTTATCCCCATCGACTAAAATTATGTAGTTTCAAAGAATTCCGGTTACATTATAAATTTTTAAAATGCAGCATTAATGAAAGTTTTTTTCTGCTTTCATTTGATCTGAATTTAACTTTTTAGCTGATAATCATCAATTTCACTCATTCGTTTAAATAATGGCAGGCGGAAATTCTTGACATTATAAATGTTTAGCTATATTTTTGTGAACTTTGTGAAAATAAAATCCGCATTTTGGAGGATTACGTAGTGAAACAAGAAAGAATTACGAGATTTATTAAAACTGAAGACGCTGATCGTAAATGGTATGTAGTTGATGCAAGTGATCAGGTATTGGGCAGGCTTGCAACCGAGGTAGCCCGGGTTATCAGAGGTAAAAACAAAGCGATTTTTACACCCAATATGGATACCGGTGATTTTGTTGTAATTATAAATGCTGAAAAAGTAAAAATGACTGGCAAGAGAGAATTGCAAAAGTCATATTTCAGGCATTCAGGCTATCCTGGTGGTACTACAATTACTTCATTTTCCGAAATGAAACAAAAAAATCCCGAAGCAATAATTCATACGGCAGTTAAAGGTATGCTTCCGAAGAACCGCCTTGGAAGAAAATTAATAAAAAAATTAAAAGTATATGCGGGAAGCGAACATCCGCATAAAGCACAACAACCAGAACCATTAAGCTTTTAAGAGGAAATTGAATGGCTGATAAAATTTTCGTTGGTCGAAGAAAGAATGCAGTTGCCAGAATTATTCTTAGAAACGGATCAGGAAAAGTAACTGTTAACGAAAGAGAATTTGAAAATTACTTCCCGCTGAAGGACAACAGGGACGATGTACTTCTCCCTTTTGTTTTAACCGAAACGATAGGTAAATATGATGTTTTGGTAAAGGTTAACGGCGGCGGATTCTCCGGGCAGGCGGAAGCGATAAGATTGGGAATTTCGAGAGCGCTGGTAAGTATAAATGCAGAGTTCAGACCCTCATTAAAAACCGAAGGACTTTTACGCAGAGATCCCCGAATGGTTGAACGAAAGAAATACGGTCAGCCTAAAGCTCGAAAAAGATTTCAGTTCAGCAAGAGATAGTTCTTTTACTATACTTGTATTTGATTTTTATATACAACAGGTGAACTTAGTGTTCACCTTATTTTTTAAATCATTCATACTTTCTGATTTACCCCCTGTGTCCCGGTTATAATCGGGATTAAAGGTAAAGATGAAGAAAGTAGAAGAAAAACAGGAGTAAATAATGGCTAAATTAGAATTAACTCAACTTATTGAGACCGGCGCTCATTTCGGTCACCTTACCCGCAGATGGAATCCCAAAATGAAACCTTACATTTTTATGGAAAAAAACGGGATTCATATTATTGATCTTAAAAAAACACAGGAAGCTATCGAAGTTGCAGCGAATAAGTTACGCGATATTACTTCCGAAGGGAAATCGATTTTATTCGTTGGTACGAAGAAGCAGGCAAAATATGCAATTTCAGAAGCTGCAAAAAAATCTGAAAGCAACTGGGTAAGTGAAAGATGGCTGGGAGGAATGCTTACAAACTTCTCGACTATCCGAAAAAGCATAAAGAGACTGCAGAATATCGATAAAATGGAAAGTGACGGTACTTTCGATAAGATTACCAAAAAAGAAAGACTTCAGTTATCACGTGAAAGAGATAAACTGAGAAAAATACTTGACGGTGTTGAATCACTCAATAAATTACCCGGTGCTCTGTTCATAGTAGATATTAAAAAGGAAGCGATTGCAGTTAAAGAGGCGATCAGACTGAATATTCCCATTTTTGCAATAGTTGATACTAACTGTGATCCGGATCCGATAGACTATATAATTCCCGCAAACGATGATGCTGCCAGAGCAGTTGAATTGATTGTTAACCATATGGCTGACGTAGTGATTGAAGGTCAGGCAAAAGCTAAGGAAATCAGAGCAAACGAAGCCGCTGAGAAAGAACGTGTTAAAAAGGAAAAAGGTGAAGAGGAAAAAGAAGAGGATTCAAAGGTAAAAGTAAGAAGAGTAAAATTTGATGGTAAACCTAAGAAAGGAGCCAGGGTAAAAAAAGCGGAAGATAAACCGGCTGATGAAAAAGCTGAACTAAATGAGGAAGTAAAATCCGGAAAAGAAGAGGCAACTGAAGCAGGAACAGAATCATCCGAAAAATCTGAATAATTACTAGAAAAAATTGAGGAAATAAAAAGTTATGTCTATTAGTGCATCCCAAGTAAAAGAGTTAAGAGACAAAACCGGCGCCGGAATGATGGATTGCAAACAAGCACTGACTGAAGCAAACGGTGATTTCGGGAAAGCTGTTGAATTGTTAAGAAAGAAAGGAGCTTCCGTAGCGGCTAAAAGAGCTGAAAGATCAGCTAATGAAGGTGTTGTGAAAACATACATTTCCGAAGACGGTAAGCAGGCGGTTATTGTTGAGGTTAATTGTGAAACAGACTTCGTAGCGAAGAGTGATGATTTTATTCAATTCTCAGACTTCGTTACCGATGCCGTAGTTAAAAACAAACCTTCAGATATTGACGAGCTGATGGGTCTGTCGCATAACGGAAAACTGGTAAGCGATGAATTGTCGGCAACAATAGGAAAGATCGGCGAGAAAATTGAAGTGTCGAGGTTTAGTATTGACAGTACTGACAACGGAACATTCGTTGACTACATACATCACGGTGCAAAGCTGGGCGTATTGGTTAAAGCTGAGAATACAAATAGTAATGATGTATCTGCACTTTTGAAAGATATTGCAATGCAGGCAGCGGCTATGAAACCGATATATCTGACTGTTGATGAAGTTCCTAAGACTGAAATCGAAAAAGAAAAAGAAATTTATAAGGAAGTTGCCAGAAAAGAAGGAAAGCCGGAACAAATTCTGGATAAAATTGCTGATGGCAGAATAAACAAATTTTTCCAGGAAGTCTGTCTGTTAGAACAGGCGTTTATTAAGGACAATGCAAAATCTGTAAAGGATGTGATCGCAGACTTCAACAAGGCAAACAATTCCGATATTAAGCTAACCAGATTCTACCGCTTCCATCTGGGAGATGAAAAAAAATAATCTTATCAAAAAGGTCTTATTTTATTAAGACCTTTTTTTTTATATTAGGTACGATATGAATATTAAATTGAAATATAAAAGGATTCTGCTTAAGCTCAGCGGTGAATCCCTGATGGGTTCAAAAGGGCACGGAATTGAACCGGAAATACTTAATTTTTTCGCTGCAGAGATCAAAAAAGTACATACTCTTGGGGTTCAGGTTGGATTGGTAATCGGAGGCGGCAATATATACAGAGGTCTGAGTGCGGGTGAACAGGGGATTGACCGGGTAACCGGAGATCAGATGGGGATGCTCGCCACAATGATTAATTCACTGGCTCTCCAGAATGCATGTGAACGACACGGCATGTACACACGTCTGATGAGTTCTATCGAAATGAACGAAATAGCCGAACCTTACATCCGGCGCAGGGCAATCCGACACCTTGAAAAAGGAAGAATTGTAATTTTTGGTGCCGGCACCGGACACCCTTATTTCAGCACCGACACTGCTGCTTCTCTGCGGGCAGTTGAAATTGAAGCAGATGCAATCATCAAGGGTACAAGAGTAGATGGAGTTTATGATTCCGATCCGGAAAAAAATCCTCAGGCTGCTATGTTCGATGAAATATCCTATCATGACGTGTTGAATAAAAATTTAAGAGTAATGGACCTTACTGCAATAAGTTTATGCAAAGAAAACAACCTGCCTATAATAGTATTCAACATGAATACAGAAAACAATTTGCTGAATTTAGTTAAAGGTGAGAATGTAGGTACTTCGGTTGGGCAATATGAAATTAATGATGTAAATATAAAATAATTTCAGAGGCAGAAATGGATCATAAAGAACTAATTAAAGATGCCAAACAAAGAATGGATAAATCGATTGAGGCATTCAGGGGAGAGATTGCAAAAGTCCGTACTGGAAAAGCAACTACAGCTCTGCTTGACGGAATTAAAGTTCAGTATTATGGTTCGCCTACTCCGCTAAATCAGGTCGGGAATGTTTCGGTATTGGATGCTCACACGCTGTCGATAACACCCTGGGATAAAAACATGGTCGCTGAAATCGATAAGGCAATATTGTCGGCTGATCTTGGTCTTAATCCGATAAATGACGGCACAAATATTAAAGTGCCCATTCCTCCGCTCAATGAGGAGAGACGACGGGATCTGGTTAAACTGGTTAAAAAATTTGGCGAAGACGCTAAAGTTGCTATTCGAAACGTTAGACGGGATGTTAACGATAAACTGAAAAAGATGGAAAAGAATAAGGAATTAACTGAGGATTTCAGGCATGATGCAGAAATAGACGTACAGAGAGTAACGGATAAACATATCGAATCTATCGATGAAATAATGAAACATAAAGAAAATGAAATAATGGAAGTCTAAGCATTATGTAGTATTTTATAAATTTCAAAGTCCGGTTCAGCCGGACTTTTTTCGTTTAAAGAATAATTCCTATTTTAGACTATTAAATAAATATATTTTCGCATCTTATTCTATTATTTAGGAGTAATCAATATGAGTATTACTAAGGAAGAAGCGCTCAAGTATCATAGCGAGGGACGCAAAGGAAAGATTGAGGTAATAGCGTCAAAACCATGTTTTACATCGAGGGATTTATCCCTGGCTTACACACCCGGTGTTGCCGAACCATGCCGGGAGATTCATAAAGACGAGGAGGAAGTTTATAATTATACCGCAAAAGGCAATCTGGTTGCTGTTGTTTCCAACGGAACAGCGGTGCTGGGTCTGGGTGATATAGGGGCTGCAGCCGGAAAACCAGTGATGGAGGGTAAAGGTGTACTATTTAAAAGATTCGCAGACATCGATGTATTTGATATTGAATTAAATACACACGACCCGAAAGAAGTGATAAGAACTGTGCAATTGCTGGAACCGACTTTCGGAGGAATTAATCTGGAAGATATCAAAGCGCCGGAATGTTTTGAGATTGAAGAAGAACTTAAACGTACAACCAATATCCCGATTTTTCATGACGATCAGCATGGAACTGCAATAATATCCTGCGCAGCATTGATTAATGCAACCGAAATTGCTGGTAAAAAGCTCGGAGAAATAAAAATTGTAGTTTCGGGTGCAGGGGCTTCAGCCGTTGCCTGCTGTAATCTTTATATAAGCGCCGGTGTTAACAGGGCAAATATTTCCATGTTTGATTCAAAAGGTCATATTCATAAGGGCAGAAAAGACTTAAATAAGTACAAACAAGCCTTTGCACAGGATAAAGCATTCGATTCACTTGACGAAGCGATGAAAGGTGCTGATGTTTTTGTCGGTTTATCCAAAGCAGACGTCGTTTCACAGGATATGATAAAAAAAATGGCAGAAAAACCTGTAGTTTTTGCGATGGCTAATCCGGATCCTGAAATCAGATATGAACTTGCTAAAGCCGTCCGTGATGATATAATTATGGCTACCGGACGAAGTGATTATCCTAATCAGGTAAATAATGTACTCGGCTTTCCGTTTATATTCAGAGGTGCACTGGATGTTAGAGCAAGAGCCATTAATGAAGAGATGAAAATGGCAGCTGTAAAAGCTCTTGCTGATTTGGCTAAGGAGCAAGTTCCCGATGTTGTTATAAAAGCTTATGGCGGAAAGGAATTTACTTTTGGTCCTGATTATATAATACCTAAACCATTTGATCCCCGTGTTCTCTGGAAAGTAGCTCCTGCAGTGGCAAAGGCAGCAATTGAGACAGGCGTAGCAAGGAAGAATATTGAAAGCTGGCAGGCATATTCCGAACAACTTCAGGAAAGACTCGGATTTTCACAGGAGATAATGAGAATAATGATTCACAAGTCTCAGAAGAATCCGAAAAAAGTTGTATACCCAGAAGGGGAGGAGGAAAAAATAATCAGAGCCGCAAACGTAGTGTTTACCGATAATATAGGAAAACCTGTTCTGATAGGTAACGAAGAGAAAATTCTGGCTAAGATAGAAGAAATAGGTTACGAGAAGAACAATTTTGAAATTCACGATCCGATTAAATCACCAAAACTTGAAGAGTATACTACGGCATTTTATAGAAAACGGCACAGAAAAGGTGTGACTCAGCGAGCTGCCATGAATTTGTTGAAACAGCCTATTTATTATGCTTCGATGATGGTTTCCGAAGGCGATGCTGATACTTTAATTGGCGGTTTGACAAGTCATTATCCCGAAACAATTAAACCTGCCCTCCAGTGCGTTGGCATTAAGGAAGGGATGAAAGTTGTTTCCGGAATGTATATTGTAATTATCAGAAGAAAAGTATTGTTCTTTGCCGATGCAACTGTAAATATGAATCCTAACGCTACACAACTTGCGGAGATTGCTATAAGTGCAGCCGATACTGTTAAGAATTTCAACATTGAGCCTAAAGTGGCTATGCTTTCCTTCAGCAATTTCGGAAGTGCAGCCGGTGAAGATTCCCAAAAGGTAATGCAAGCTGTTAAACTGGTAAACGAACTCAGACCCGATATAATATGCGATGGCGAGATGCAGGCAGATACTGCAGTTGTATCGGAAATTCTTGAAAAAGAATTCCCGTTCTCTAAAGTTCAGGGCGGTGCAAATGTGCTCATATTCCCGAACCTGAGCGCCGGTAATATTGCTTATAAACTGTTTGAGAGACTGACCGATGCTACCGTTATCGGACCGATATTAATGGGAATGAAAAAGCCGATCCACGTTCTTCAGCGCGGTGCAAGTGTTGACGATATAATAAACATGACGGCGGTTGGTGTTGTTGAAGCAAGTTACCTTGACGATTAATCAAGTTTGAAAGCGGGCTGTCTAAAAAGTATTTTCATTTAATCCCGGACAAAGAAAGAATTCTTGGCTGAGCATAAATACCAAAGGTTCTTTCATCGTCGGACAACAGATTCACCTCGGAACCCGGGCAGAAATAAATTACGGTTTTCGGACTCTTGAGACAGCCCCTTTCGATTCGCCTTTTAAAAACATACTCCTCTTTTTTATATTTAGTTTTCAATATTTTATTTTTAACAATGACTAGCAATGATAAGAAGCATCTTATATTTTGTGGCTAGTGTGCTTTTTTTCTTCACAGGTATTATTATTTATGGTATAATACTGAATACACGTGAAGTGAGTCTGCAGGAATGTATGGATGAAAAATCTATTTCAACTTTGGCTAATGTGAGGGTTGTGATTGATAAAAATAAATACCGTTTACATTTGTACAGTGATACATTGATCGTAAAATCATATAAAGCAGTATTCGGAAGAATTAATTCTTCGTCGGATTACAACTATGGAGAGATGATTACTCCTTCTGGTAAATTTAAAATTTGTAAGAAAATCGAAAAATATAAATATCATAAAATGATGCTGCTTAACTATCCTAATGAAAATATTGCTGCTGATGCATTACGCCGGCGGAAAATAACCACTGAGCAGTATAATCAAATTTCGCTTTCACAGAAAAGTGATAAGTGTCCGCCTTCTTTCACGCCCCTGGGTTCAGATATCGGTATTCACGGAATCGGGGAGTATAATTTTATATTTAAAAATCTGCCGTTTGTATTTAATTGGACAAACGGTTCCGTAGCCGTAAGCAATGAAGATATAGATGAGCTCTTCGGTGTTCTGCCAATTAATACTGAAGTGATTATCAAACAATAATCCGGTGAGCTAGTTGATTAAAAAATTTCAGCAAATATACTTTTTGGTACTGATCGGTTTAGTTTCGCTTAATGCCTCGGTAAATGCACAGAAGGAACCCGTGGAATTAACAGAAATTAATTTTGCCGGAAATGATAATATCTCGGCTTCGGTTCTTTCTAATATAATTGTGTCAAAGGAGTCCCCCGGCTGGTTTTCGCAATTTCTAAACAGTTTTCTCGGCTTCGGTGAAGAAGCTACATATTTCGATTCCTCTCTTATTCCAAGTGATATTAATTATCTCACGACTTACTATTACGACAACGGCTATTTCGGTATCAGGCTTGATTATGATTTCAGCATAGACACTCTTGATAATGAGGCGGTGCTCAATTATTATATTGACGAAGGTGAACCGGCTTATTTCAGCAAGATTGATATCAAAGGAATTGAGACAATACACACGGAGTTTAAATCAGCCGTTATTCAACTGGCTGAAGTTGATACCTCCGACATTTATAACAAATCCCGTATCGAAGAAATCCAGGTCGAAATGCTTACCTACCTACGAAACAGAGGATTAATGCTTGCAAATACTGAATCGCCCAATGTAATTATTGATACACTAAATAATAAAGCGGATGTTGTTCTAACTTTAACTCCCGGAGTAAGGTATCAAATAAGTGATGTAAGAGTTGATAAATCAGGCGAGGGAAAAGAAATTGTTGATAATGACCTCATTACACGCATCGTTAATATTAATACCGGCGAATACTATAATTACGATAAAATCCAGCTTGCACAAAGAAGGTTGTACCGAACAAATCTGTTTAATTCAGCATTAATTTTCGGAGTGGTAGCAGACACTTCCGGTAAGCTCGTCCCGCTGCAGATAAGCACAGACGTAGGTTTATTAAACGAATTTTCTCCAGAAATAATACTGAATAACGAGAACGAAAAATTTAACCTCGGTCTGAGTTTCGGGTATACCAGGAAAAACTTTCTGGGTGATGCAAGGAAGTTTTCAATTACTGCATCAGCAGCTTCGGAGAACCCGATTGAGTTTTTAACCAATCCGGAACTGTCATATACTAATGTGGATGGTTATGCAGATATAAGAACCTTGATTGAACAGCCTTTTCTCCTGGGAGCACCAATCAATACCCGGCTTGAGAATTACATTACAATGCAGAAGAGAAGAGATGAATATAATTCTACGATTATCGGTTCGAGATTGAGTTTCAATTTTGAACTGCCTCAAAAAGTTTATTTTACATCATTTACTACGTACTATAATTTTGAACATACAAAAACATTTTACCAGAAAAATTACCTTACCGGCTTATTGTACCTGTTTTATAAACAGAGTTTTTATCCGGATCTGCAGGATCTGACCGCCGAACAGGATGCTGAAGTTCAAAATGCGGTGAATGATTATTATAACGATCTGCCGAGCAGAAGCACTAAGTTCAATAATTCAGTGCTGGGATTCGAGCTAAGGGCAAACAAGACGGACGATTTATTGTACCCGACTGAGGGATACTCAATTTCAATGGCAATGGAAAACGCTAATTTAATTCCATACTTGAGCAGCCTTGTTTTTGATTATCAGTCAAACGAACCGCGCTATTACAAAGTCTTATTTACAGGAACTGGATTTTTACCTGTAACACCCACCAAATCTGCAACACTCGGCATGAAATTTACAATTGGTCAAATACACACTTATCAGGGTGATAAATTTTCAATCCCTTTTAATCAGAGATTTACTTCAGGAGGCAGTAACTCGGTACGAGGTTGGGGTTCCAGGGAACTGGTGAGCGGTAATGTTAATATTAATTTTCTCGCACTTACTCCCGAATCTCTGGAAGCATTGCTGATAAGAGGTTTGGAACTGGGGGGATATTTTCTGTTCGAAGGTTCTTTTGAGGGACGATTTAAATTTCTCGGGAATATTGGTTCAGCCGTCTTCGTTGATTATGGTAATACTCTGATCAGTTATAAAGATTTCCGGTTCGAGAATCTTGCGGTTGCTGTTGGATTCGGATTCAGATATTATTCCCAGATTGTACCGGTAAGACTGGATTTCGGGTTTAAATACTATGACCCAAATGATAAAAGAAGTTTTTTAACCAGGCTGAAGCATTTCGGGGATGTATTCCAAATCCATTTCGGAATTGGGGAGGCTTTCTAATTGCATTTCTTCCTTTGTCTTACATTCAGAAATTATGTAAATTTAAAGTCAATTTTTTTTAGAGGAACATGATTTATAGTATGACCGGATACGGGAAATCGTCTGTTCAGATTGACGAGCTTTCTGTAGAAGTAGAAATTAAAAGTCTTAATTCAAGGTTTCTTGACCTTTCTCTCAAAATTCCACGTGTTCTGGCGGATAAGGAGCTTGAAATCAGAAATCTTGTAAAGGAACATGTCAGAAGAGGGAAGGTTATTCTTAATGTTTATCTCGAAAAAACCGGTGCTGATAAAAAAGTAGCCGAGATTGACAAAGCCGGTCTGGATTCAGTGATAAACATATTGAATGAACTAAAGCAAAAAGCTGGCATTAAATCCGAAATCAATATGGATAGTTTACTTGCTTTTCAGAACGTGATATTCACCGAACAGGTTGAAGATAATTCCAGGGAGTTTGAAATTACCGTACAAGGAATTATTGAGGCGATCAAAAACCTTCTTAAAATGCGTGAACAGGAAGGTAAGCATCTTGTAGAAGATCTTAAGAAGAGAATGAAGATAATTAAAGATTCGGTTGACAGCATCGAGCATATTCATAGAAATGAGATCGAACTTTATTTCGATAAACTGAAAAACAGAGCTAAGGATTTATTGAAGGATCTTGATCAGTTTGACGACAGATTAAAAATGGAATTGGCTCTACTTGCCGAAAAATATGACGTAACAGAGGAGTGCATAAGACTTAAAAGTCATATCGAACAATTCGATATGGCACTAAATGACGGAGACGAAGTTGGCAGAAGATTTAATTTTATCCTTCAGGAAATGAATCGTGAAGCTAATACAATAAACAGTAAATCTATCTCTACCAAGATCACAAATTTTGGTATTAAAATTAAAGAAGAGTTGGAAAAACTCCGCGAACAAATACAGAATATTGAGTAGTAAGTTGTCTGAAAAGGGTAAAATTATTGTATTTTCTGCACCGAGTGGTTCGGGCAAAACAACTATTGTTCGTAATATGATGAGTAAGTTGCCCGACCTGGAGTTTTCCGTGTCAGTAACTACTCGTGCTAAAAGATCAAACGAGACTGACGGAAAAGATTATTACTTTATCAGTGAAGGAGAATTCGAAAAGAAAATTAGGGACAACGAATTTGTTGAGTGGGAAAAGTTTTACGATTATTATTACGGTACTGTAAGGAAACATATTGAAGAAAAAATCAACAATGGACGCTCCGTTGTTCTGGAAGTGGATGTTAAGGGTGCATTAAATATTAAGAAAGCTTATGCTGATGCTGTTTTAATATTTATTATGCCGCCAAGCATGGAAGTATTGAAAAACAGACTGATTAACAGGAAAACTGAGTCGGAAGAAGATTTAATAAAAAGAATAGCACGAGCAGAAATGGAATTGAGTTATAAAGATAAATTTGATTATGTTGTTATTAATGAAAACCTTGAATCGGCTAAAAAAGAAGTTTTTGAAATAGTTAAAAATGTAATACAGGAGAATAAATAATATGAATCTAAGTCCTATTGATCTGAAGCTTATCGACAGCAAAACCAAAAATATTTATGAAGCAGTAATTGTTGCATCAAGAAGAGCTCGTCAGATTAACGATGAGTATCGCCTTGAGTATAATACTCTTGTTAATAACCTGATACCCGGTCCGGAAGACGAATTCGACGACAGGGTAAATCCTGATCTGATAAAGATTTCACAGGAAATTGAAAGCCGCCTAAAACCACATCAGAAATCTCTGGTAGAACTTATGGATGATCATGTAGAGTACAGGTATAAAGAAGATTAAAAGTGTTACAAAGTCATACCTGCATCTTCTGCAGGTGTGACTTTTAATTTTTACCAAGTATAAAATAAAACTCCGATCCCTCGTTCAATTTACTATTAACACCAACACTTCCGTTAAGTTTGTAAATAATCCTCTGAACTATATATAATCCAAGTGAACTGCCCTTTTTTAACGGGTGGAATACTTTGTCAGGTTCAGAAAAAACAATTTGTTTCTGTTCGTCGGATAACCCAATTCCGTTATCCTTTATCCAGAATTTTATTTTGTTTCCGAGGTCGGTACTCCCAAACTCTATTAACGGAGGCTCTCCTCCGTATTTAACAGCATTACTCAACAGATTATACCAAACCTCTTCGATCCAGGGGGCGTAGCTTAATGCCGTAAAAAATTCTTCAGGTAGTATGATTTGTGCTTTCTTCTCTTCAATGGCTTCGGTATTCCGGTCAATAGCGCTTTTAACAACTTCAAGCATATCGGTTTCTCTTAGAATTACTTCGGATTTGTTCAAATCGGCAAACATCAAAAGTTCCTTAACAACACTTGCCATTTTTATCCCGTTCCGTTTAATCTGCCTGACAAAATGAAGTATTTCATCTCTGGAGTACTCGTCTTCAAGTATTAAATGACTGAATCCTATTAGATTTGTTATCGACGTATTCAGGTCGTGTGCTACCATATGAGCGAATGAATCCAGGTCTTTATTTCGTTCAATTAAATCGTCTTCAAGCTTTTTGCGTTTTGTAATGTCCGTTATGTAAGTAACTATATAAGGCTTGTTCTCAAAGGTTATTGTACTAAGGCTAATTTCAACCGGAAATTCCGCCCCATCCCTTTTTTTTCCGAAAAGAGTTTGCCCCTGACCCATCGGACGGCTGCGGGGATTTTTAATATAATTTATCGCCCATAGTTTATGATTTTCATGAAATCTGTCAGGGATGAGAATATGAACATCCTTTTTCAATAATTCATTTTTGGTATATTGGAAATAAGTTTCGGCTATTTCATTAGAATACTCTATCTGCCCTTCGGTGTTAATTACTAAAATACACTCGTTCAATGAATCAAGAAAATTTTGGAGGAAAGATTCCCGTTCAAAAATTCTTTGTAAATTCATCCGGGTACTAAAATTATTAATGATATATATTTAAGCGAAACATATTTGCTTCCTCAATAAACAAAAAAAACAGATAAAAAATAAAATTTGTAAGCAGTTAAAAATTATTGCACGAAATTATTCGGACTTCTGATGCACATAATTATAATTTTATTTAACTTGAAATCCTTTATTGAAAACATTTAGCATTTCTTCCTTTTGTGTAAAATGGATATAAAAACAAAATTAAAAATTCAGCAGGAAATTTTTGGTGACGATTTGTTTGAATCCGTAAATTTTACCAGTTTAAGGAAAGATGGGGTAAATTCTGAAAATTCCATTAAACTAAATAGCGTGATCAAATCTGTGAATTATACACTGGATGACTCGAATGAATTATTTGAAGAAGATTTTCAAAAATCGGATTCACTGGATGAATTATACGATAAGATACATGAATGTCAGAAATGTCCTCTCGGATCAACGAGAACCAATTTCGTATTCGGGTCAGGAAATCCCAATGCTGATTTAATGCTGATAGGCGAAGCTCCGGGTGCTGAGGAGGATAAACAGGGTGTTCCTTTTGTCGGAAGAGCCGGAAAACTTCTAACCGATATATTGAAGTCAATTAATTTTGAGAGAGAAGATGTTTATATTGCAAACATACTAAAGTGCCGCCCACCCAATAACAGGGATCCGCTGCCTTCGGAAAGAGAAACATGTTTTCCCTATCTCATAAAACAGATTGAATTAATTAAACCGAAAATAATATTATGTCTCGGCAGAATATCGGCTAATGCTTTACTGGGAAAAAATGAGTCATTAACAAGGCTGCGAGAGAATATATATGAATTTCACGGGGTTAAAGTAATGGCAACGTACCATCCGGCAGCGTTGCTGAGAAATCCGCACTGGAAGCGCGGATGCTGGGAAGATATAAAAAAAGTGCGCAGATTATTTGATGAATTAACCAAGTAAACAATATGGCTAAGACAAGCGAAAAATTTGAGATTGATCAGTTGAAAGCTGCTTCGAAGCAACCGCCAGCTGTACCGGAAGTTGAGCAGAGCGTACTGGGTGCAATGCTGCTGGACAATGATTCCATACCCAAGGTTCTGGAAATCCTCAGACCGGAACACTTCTTTGATCCGAGGCATAAATTGATTTTTAAGGCAGCTATTTCGCTCTATGAAGCAAGCGAACCGCTGGATACAGTTTCTCTTTATGAAGAATTGAAAAAGGAAGATAAAATTGATGAAGCCGGAGGCGCTGTTTATTTAAGTAAATTGTCGCAGGATATTTCTTCAGCAGCTAATGTTGATTATCATTCGCGGCTCGTTCTGGAAAAATGGATTTTGCGACAATTAATTTCCACGTCGATGGATATTGCTAGTTCGGCATTTGAAGGCAGGGATGATGTATTTGATCTGCTTGACAAAGCAGAATCTAAAATTTTTCAGATTTCCGAAGAGGGTACGAAAGAATCTTTTAAGTCGATGGATAAAGCTGTAAAAGAAGCGCTCGAGTTGATTGAGGCAATTCATTCTAAAAGTCTTTCGAGTGTATCTGTGCCTTCAGGATTCTTCGCTCTGGACGATTTGATGGGAGGTTTTCAAAAGTCCGATTTGATTATAGTGGCTGCAAGACCGTCAATGGGTAAAACTGCTTTCGCATTGTCCTTCGCAAGAAACGCAGCGGTAGAGCACAAAATTCCGATTGCTATTTTCAGCCTCGAGATGTCAACAATTCAGCTCGCCACGCGACTAATATCTGCCGAAGCCAGAATAAATGCACACAGTGTGAGAACCGGACGCTTTAAAGCTGAGGACGGTGCAAAGATAAGCAAAACTGTTCACAAGTTGAGTAAGGCCCCCATTTATATCGATGATACGCCGGCGCTTTCCATTCTTGAAATGCGCGCTAAGTCGAGACGTTTGAAAGCTGAAAAGAATATTGGTCTTATCATTGTTGATTATCTTCAGCTTATGAGTGGAGGTACAAATATGGAGAGCCGCGAACGTGAAATATCTACAATTTCCCGATCACTGAAAGCATTGGCAAAGGAGATAAATGTTCCTGTAGTAGCGCTTTCGCAGCTGAACCGTGCGGTTGAATCCACCTCGGATAAGCGACCTATGCTTTCGCACTTGCGTGAATCAGGCTCAATCGAACAGGATGCAGACGTTGTTCTGTTTCTTTACAGACCGGAAGTTTACGGGATACAAGCTTACTCCGACGGATCATTGACAGAAGGTATTGGTGAAGTAATTATCGGCAAGCAGCGTAATGGTCCTGTAGGCGATGTTAAACTGAAATTCATCAAAGACTATGCGAGATTCGAGAATCTGGATCTGCTTCACGGACAAATGCCTCAGTATGAAGAATTACCTCCGATGGGCGAAGAGGACCTGCCTATTTAATAATTGAATACTGTTCTTTAACAAGACTCTTTAATACCGCAATATTTATCAAATCTTCTTTCAGGTCAGGTCTCTTGGGAGTTTCAAGTATTTTTGGTACTTTGAGCAGTTTTCTGTCATTCATTATATTTGTAAAATCCTCCAGTCCTATATATCCCTTGCCAATATGCCCGTTTCTGTCTACACGGCTTCCGGATTCTTTTTTGCTGTCATTCATGTGTATGCATTTTAATCTGTCAAATCCTGTAATGGAATCGAATTCATTCATTACTTTGATGTAGTTTCCCGATCTATTTACGTCATAATCTGCAGTAAAAATATGAGCAGTATCTATACATACTGATATCCGCATTTTATCTTCTACTGAATCAATTATTTCAGCCACCTGACCGAAAGTATAATTCCCCGCCCGGCAGTCTGCCGGTCACCTTACATTTTGGTGTTCTATTAAGTGCAATATTAGTTGATTCTGCTATGCTAATAACCATAATATGGATAGACTTTGGCTATGGGCGGGAACATCAGCATATCCAAATCCAGACAAATTTATGTATTTTTGCAGGCAAGCATGGGCTACTTTTTGGTTAAGAGGATTTGCACAATACTATCAAATAGTATACAGATGCCAACTACCTGATCCATGCGATTGTGATCCTGACTCGGATGAATTCTGGTGCCTGGATGAAATATATGTTTATGATAACGTAGTTGAAGTTACTCCTTATTAGTGGTTGTTGCCATGAAAAAAATACTTTTTCATCTTTACTTTTTAGTAATTATATCGTACCTGTCCATTTCGGCTCAGCAAATTAACGTAAGCTTTGCTTATGGAGGCAAAGTTATTGTCACGAAACGTTATCACTACGGTAATGAGTATCGATATAATTCCGAATATCTAATATTACCTGAAGTATATTTATTCGATATAAAACTAGGAATTATTATTAACTTTGAACCTAAAATGAATTTTGAGTTACGGATGGGCTATTCATACGGTGGTGAAGATTTTTCTGGATTGGATTTTGATATGCTGTTCAGACATAAAATTATGAGCGAATCGTTATCTGTAAGTGGAATTTTAAATCTGCATCGAAATGAACCGGCCGCTCACGGCGCACAAGATTTTGGATACACAAGAGGAGGGTTTTCTCTTAATCCGGGAATTGGTCTAGATTATTTATTAACAGGTTGGCTCGGTGTTGAGTTTTTCTATATATATAATGTCCAAAACTATTATGGCTATACTTTTCATTATGATTATGGAAGCAACAGATATTATAATTATAAAAAATATCTCTACCATACTTTCAAATTTG
>JAFGMI010000031.1 GCA_016927595.1 Melioribacteraceae bacterium
GGTAACGGGTTAGTAATCACTTTTTCGTTTGATGAAAACGGACAAGCGGAAAAATTTATTCTGTGGAATTATGAGTTTGATAGAATTGAATAAAGTAATACCAAATTTCCAATTAGTTTCTTACAAAGATACGCTCCAAAATTCCAGTTAATTATAGACAGAAGTGTCTTTCTAAAAAGTTTTATCGATTTCTGTTAAGTTGAAGGTGGAGAATTGTGAGTAATAGAAATTAATGCTGCTTCTACAATTTAAGTATTGATTATATCATTCCTGCCATGTAATTTAATCCAGTTCGTTTCTTCCCCTTTTCCTAATAAAATTCTTTCATTAAAATAGATTTTTACCGACGATCAGAACCGGAATTAAATTGTTCAGGTTGCATCATCGAGTTTCATAAAAAATTAGAACTGAATATGGGAAGAAAAAAGCATTCGCATTACGGCGCTAAGATCAAAGAGATCATGCGGAAATCCAATCCGTGGCTTCAGGCGGAGAACCTGCCGAGTTACCTGCCGTTCTTCGTTAATGCAAATATAATCGACCAGCTCAGGAATAATGGTAACCACCTTGTATGCGGAAGACGCGGAAGTGGAAAAACTCATTTACTGGGAGCGCTTAAAGAGACTATTAATAACGATACTCTTAGTAACCAATTGGCTATCCAGATTTCCTGTGTCGGTATTGCGGGGACACCTCAGAATTTTATAGATGAGTCAATTCCTTTTTCTACTGCGAAATATACAAGAATCGTGTTCACCAATTTTCTGAGAAAATTTACGTACGAACTTTTTCCCGTGGTAGAAGAGTACGTGGAGTTAAAAATTAAAAACCGTTATTCGAAGAGCGAATACAAGAGGATTAAAAGCCAGTACGAGGAGGAGCTGCTCAAACTCCTGACAATTGTGGAAAACGGTTACTCCCAGCCCGTGAAAGGGAAACTCACTGAAATGACACAGGAAACAAGCGAGGTCAGAAAGAGAGGGTCTGCAGATGTGGAAGTCGGATTGAGACCGAACAAGGGCATCCTCTTAGGCGGAGTATCTTTCGGGAAGGATAAAATATCCGCGGAAAAGAAAATTATCCTGAATGAAATAGAGTCGAAGATGGTTATAGACCTACCACAGTACAGGACTCAGCTGAAGAAAATAATCGAGCTACTTAAAACAGATATACTATTTTTGCTGATTGACGAATGGATAGAACTGGATAAAAATCTCAACCTCGATATACAACCCTACTTTGCTCAGCTACTCAAAACAGTGTTCTTTAACAGTAAAAATATAGCGGTGAAAATTGCAACAATCTGGTATTACACTAACCTGTACGACAGAAATGTGCTTGAAAAGTCAAAAGGGCTTGAATTGGGCGAAGACATATACCTTGGCATCGATCTGGATATTGAGTTTCTCGACAGCGAAACCAAGGTAGTGGATTTCTTCAAGAGGATTCTTTTTAAAAGATTTTGTTATGTAATGCCCGAACTAAAGGAACTTGAGATCAACGGAAGCATTTCGGATTTTTTTATTGAGGAATTGTTCGATGATAACGCAAACTTCGAATTGCTTGTCTCTGCCTCTCATGGTATCCCGCGAGATTTTCTAGAATTATTTCTGAAATGCGCCGGAGGTATAGATTTTAATTTTGAGGAATCTGCCATTACGAAAAAAAGCATAAGGGACATGGCACAGAAAATATACCTGCTTGAAAAAAGAAATCGACTGGACAAATCTTCGGACTCGCAGAAATGCTGGGAGCATATTAATTCGTATATGAACAACACACAACACAGGTTTTTCATGATCAAAAACGAAGAGGAGAAAAGATCGATTCACCTGAGAAAATTATCGGACGAGGAAATTATTCACCCCATACACTCATCTCTGTCCCCGAGAGATATACGGAATAAGTACAAGATGTATATCATTGATTACGGTAACTATATTGACTGGTATAAGAGTAAGAAGTTCCCTTTAGATTCTATAAAGCAGGAATCGATCTTCCCGGTTTTCCCAGCTGATTTTGAGGAAAAATTCAAGGATTACATAATAACTTTTGAGGAGATACTAACGAATAAAATACGTTGCCCATTCTGCGGTGAGTTCATACCTCTAGATAATATAGTCTATAAGGTTCATAAAATATGCTTCAACTGCGCAGGGAAAATACCAGACTAGAATTTTTAGACGACCAGAGAAGGTGATTATTCTCAAATGAAGGAAGTTGAGCTGTTAAAGTAGTAGATGCATAACAAGTTTTTCGTCCATACAATATTTTTAGTAATCGATATCGCTAATTGTAATTTTATAAGTTGAAAATAAATGTAAAAACTAATTAAGGTGATTAAAATGTTGAAGGCAAGAATATTAAGTTCTGTATTCTTAATTTCCTCGATAACAGTTTTCTTTTTTATCGGATGCGGAAATTCGGAAGAATATCCTAATGCGGTTGATATCATTACTCAGGATCAGCAGTTAACAAAAAATATTATACAAGCCGCTTTAACAAGTACGCCGGACATAGTTGTAAACACTACACTCGATGTCGAGGATTTTGATGAGCCGCTGCAGATTAAGGATTTACCCGGACCGGACGGATTGGTTTCTTTACGCGAGGCTATTATCGCCGCCAACCATACACCGGGACCGCAGGTAATAGGTTTTAATATTCCAGCAAGCGACCCGGGTTTTAATGGCAAAGTGTTTACCATTAATTTCATTCATCAGGTAGATTGTCTATGCGGTGATGGGATTACAATTGATGGTTCTTATCAAACCGTTTTCACCGGCAACACAAACGAAGCTGGTCCTGAAATTATGGTAAGTGGTAATAATAGTGACTTTCATGGTTTTTCCATTTACTCTGCGCATAACCGTATTCACAATATTATTGTAAATGGCTTTTCTTACGGAATTGTTATAGCCGGGGATGACGCTTTTGATAACTTGATAACAGGATGTTTTGTTGGTACTGATGCCAGTGGGTGTATTAGTGTTCCCAACAGTGATCACGGAATAGATATACGAACTGCGTCGAATAATAGGATTGGCGGTTTATCTATAGAAGAACGCAACATTGTTTCCGGTAATGAAGGACAGGGAATTTCTGTTAGTCAGTCTGCTTCATATAATATCGTTCAAGGTAATTTTGTCGGTACTGATGTTACCGGCACGAAAGTTTTACCAAATGGGATGGCGAGTGTGTTCATTGACTGGGAAACGGACAATAATATTATAGGCGGTTCTCAACCCGGTGCAAGAAATGTCATATGCGGGAATAACACAGGTATCTGGTGCTGGGGAAGCGGTAATATTATTGAAGGGAATTATATAGGAACGGACTGTACTGGAAAAAATTTTCTCGGAAATCATTTGGGAATTAATATCGCGGACCCACTGTCAATTGAAAATGTTATTATCGGGAATCTGGTTTCCGGCAACACGGCGCATGGAATCGCGGTTAGGGGTAAATACACGACAGTCAAGGAAAACGTTGTTTCGTATAATGATATGATAGGCATTAAAATTTACGAGAATGCTGTCAACAACACTATCAGCCGTAACTCTGTCTTTTCTAATGCATGGCTGGGCATCGATCTGCTGGGCGACTGGGTAACGCCGAACGATTCCGGTGACACTGATAGTGGTCCCAACAATTTAATGAACTTTCCTGTTATAGAATCGGCGAAAGCTACACCGGGCAAACTGATCGTGAAAGGAACAATAGATACACCCGATCCTAAAACCGTTACTATCGAGTTTTTCGCCAATCCCGTACCTGTTCCTGGTTGTGATGAATCCGGATACGGCGAAGGAGCGGTTTTCCTGGGCGAGACAAACCCGAACTCTAAAGGAAAATTCACGGCGGCATTGCCGGCTGTGGCACAAGAAACGCTGATAACCGCAACGGCAACCGACGCGCATGGAAATACTTCGGAGTTTGCTGCTAATATAGAGGCAAAAAAACCGGGTCATTAGCATTTTGTTACAACGCCTGCCAAGTGTTGCAAGTGGCATACCCGCCAACGGCGGATCGGTCGTCCGTCGGCTGACGGATTATCAGTTTAACCTGGTTTTGTTCTTAAAGGTGATATGAAATTAAATAACTTGCCGGCAGGCATAATCAGTAATATGTAATAATTAGCAGCGTAAAAGTATGAGTATACATTTAAACAAAATGCCGACATGGTACTATTTTTAATTAAATGCATTTATAAGTAATATAAATCTGTAGAGGTGAGAGATGATTTACGGTGAATGGTTTGTTATGTTATGTAGTTTAGTGGGTATAATCATTTTAATAAATGAACTACGCCTCAAACGAATGCTGATAAAAGAAGAATTAAATCTTAAGAGTAAAGAAGTTGAGAATGATATACTGGAACGGCAAGAACATGCAAAATGGATTGAATCGCAGTCTAAACGGTTGTTAGATACCTCTAAAGTTATCGGAGAAAACCTTGCAAGGGAATTAACACGTGATGTTAAGTGGGCATCAGATGCTTTAGAACGTGCTAAGATCAGACCTACTGGACAATCTCTATTCCAGGAGCGTTTAGGATTTCAACTTATTGAAAAAGAATACATTGCTGATAAGTTTGCAAAATTTTTAATGAGTCGATGCGAATTTCTCATAAATGAAGAGAAAAAAGATGTATATATTATAATTGATTCCGGAACAACGCTTTATCCTTTATTTGATCGATTAGGTCAAAATTCTGTCGGATTTTATGAGACTAAAGATAATTGGATTAACCACATGACTATTGTCACGAACAATTTACCTGGTATTGAAAAATTAATGGACACGGGAAGAACTAATCCTCATAATAGATTATCTCCTTTGGCTATCAGATGCGAACTCCTCCCTGGAGAACCGTTGCCAGTATATTCAGCACTTACTGGAGAAAAAACGAATAATGCACTTAGACAACTTAAAAGTGAAGCAAAACCTAATGCAATTTTCATTGGATTAGTAACGGGTAATTGGATCAGATTACGTAGGAGTTCACCAGTTTGTCCAGTTCCATTAGCCCGTGGACCTGGACATCTTGAATTCAAACAAACAATATTGGAAATTTCTTCAGAAATATATGTTGTTACACCTCTGGGTAAAATATTCGCAAATTTTTCTCTTGAAGAAGTTAATGAAGCCCTTGGATTTACTTCCAGCAACTCCCCTAATCCAGATAAAGAACAATATAGAGAACTTATGATTGATGACGAAAAAGCAAAATCGGTTAGGCTTGTTTCAACTTTTCGAATGAATGGAACTCCATTATATACTCTCAGTAAAGTTTTAAAAGAGTTACTATATATAAATGATTTTAATATTAATAAATTTTGTAAATCACCAGTCAGTGATATGCCACATTTATTAATTCCATTTGATAAACATCCTAAAGATTGGTTCCTTCAGCTTGAGACAGATTTTCCACAGAGTAATATAGACCTTGAAGATTTTACGGAAAAATATTTTTGTGTACCTTCAAATAGAGATTAGGATAATTTTTATAATCATAGTACTTATTATTGACAATATATGAACGATTCTCTTTGTGATTTAATCGTGCAACATAACCAGCTCCATACCCAACCTTCGGCGGGGAATCCGGACCATATGTCGGCTGACAGATGAAGCGGTTAAAAATTATAAACTCCTGCCAGCGTGTAAACCGCCAGGCAGGAATCAGTTGCAATGCCTTTAGAATTAATGTCGAGTGCAATCAAATAAATAAATACCATAAATAATTATGTATTGTATCAATTAAATAAATATCATTATAAAATAATGTGGAACTGTTATGGATTTAGAGACTTTTATAATAAATGATGTTGAGTACTTTACAACAGAAAACGGTATTGTATTCGATGAAAATGGCACCCTTGTTGGTTTTGTTGGAAAAGCTCTTCTTGAGGATGCTTTTACAAAACCATCACAAAATAATTTTGTAGATATCCTTTCGCAGAAAATATCGGAAAATCCTGCGCTAACAAAAAAGACAAGAAGCGGTAGTCTTTTTGTAATAGGAGGTATAATTGGGGTTGCAGTTACTGCTGCATGCACAGAAGATGTTGCGGATGTAATAATGGAAGCAGTCCATGATGTATCCGGGGCGGAGCAGCAAGCATCAGAAATGAAGAAGAAGCTTGCAGAATTGAAGCAAAAAAAGAAAAAACAATAACTCAGAAATATCAAATAACGGCATGTTGATCAGTAAGCACAAATACTATTAGGATTATTGTTAATAATATCCCACGATAATATAAAAGCATTAAAAATTTCAGTAGTCCAGGTATGAATCTTAATAAAGCCCCGCCTATGATTGGCAGGTAAACCTGAATTCGGTATGAAGTTTCGAACGTATCACTCTATGCTACAGGCACTCCACCTAAACCCTGTTACCTTTTAAGCATGCATATTATTTTATAGAGTAATAAATCTTTTTCATTTACAATTATTGAAGGTGAGTTTGTTGTTAATGGTAATAATGTTACTTCGTCAAAATTGTCTTTATTAAGCAAACAGACTTTTAGTGAAAATTTTTCATTATCAAATCTTACAGCTACAAGGTCACCGTCTTTAATCTACATTGTACTGTTACAGATTAATTAGTCGCCCGCCCGGATGAAGGGAGTAGTATCAGCCTTCAGTTCAGAATCCGGCTCAATTATAAAATTTGAATTTGTATCTATAGTAATAGAAATAATTTCATTGTGCCCAGCGGCATTAATCTCATCAATTGAAGCTGTAACGGGATCCTATCTGGCCGATTTAGTGGCAGAATATATTTATGATCTGCTTCTGGAGAAGCCCCGGTTGAGCAATAA
>JAFGMI010000032.1 GCA_016927595.1 Melioribacteraceae bacterium
ATAATTGATTATATTTCATATTTCACACTGAGCGGAGCCGAAGTGTGAGCGGAGCCGAAGTGTGAGCGGAGCCGAAGTGTGAGCGGAACTTAAACCTGATGCTATTTCTTACCGGCACCTTTTCTGTATCGTCAGATTTTATACATCATTACTTCTTACTAAAGTGCAATCTTCCGTCACCTTTTGCATCAACAACTACTGTATCACCGGATGTAAACTGATTCATAAGAATTTCAGTTGACAGTGGATTTATAAGATGTTTTTGTATAGTACGTTTTAATGGTCTTGCGCCGAATGTTACATCATATCCGACCTGCATCATAAAATCCTTAGCTTCATCGGTAACTTCCAGAAAAATATTCTTTTCAGACAACATTTTACCGACTATCTGGAGTTGTATTTCTATTATTTTACTCAGTTCGCTTTTAAGCAATGGTTTAAAGAGAACAATTTCATCTATCCTGTTCAGAAATTCGGGACGAATTGTTTGCCGCAGTAATTCAGATAATTTCCGGCGCAGTTCTCCCATTTCATTGTCAAGTTCACTCTCGGTTATTTTGCTAAGTCTTTCCTGAATCATTTGTGAGCCGAGGTTAGATGTCATTATAATAATAGTATTTTTGAAATCAACGGTTCTGCCCTGGTTATCTGTAAGCCTTCCGTCATCAAGAACCTGCAGCAAAACGTTAAACACATCGTGGTGTGCTTTTTCAATTTCATCAAGCAGTACAACCGAATAAGGTCTTCGGCGTACAGCCTCCGTTAACTGACCTCCCTCTTCGTATCCCACATATCCTGGAGGCGCACCAATTAATCGTGAAACAGAAAACTTTTCCATGTACTCGGACATATCGATTCTGATCATTGCATGCTGATCGTTGAAAAGGAATTCCGCCAGTGCTCGCGCCAGCTCTGTTTTACCCACTCCGGTCGTGCCTATAAATATGAATGAGCCTATTGGGCGGTTGGAGTCCTGCAGTCCCGCACGCGATCTTCTGATGGCATTTGCAACTGCGGAAACCGCGTCATCCTGTCCAACCACACGTTTGTGAAGTTCATCCTCAAGCCGGATCAATTTACTACGTTCACTTTCAAGCATTTTACTTACAGGTATTCCCGTCCATTTTGCCACAACCTCTGCTATATCTTCTGCATCAACTTCCTCCTTCAGCAATTTCCTGTTCTTTTGAATTTTTGCAAGTTCTTCGCTTTCAGCCTTCAGGTTCCTCTCCAGATCGTTTATTGTACCATATCTCAACTCTGCTACTTTCCCAAGGTTGCCTTCCCGTTCGTACTTATCAGCCAGTGCTTTAACGTTTTCGATTTCAGTTTTCATGTTGCGAATCGACTGAATTCGTTCTTTCTCCATGTTCCAGTGAGCTTTAAGTTCATCTCTTTCTTCGATGAGGGAGCTTAATTCTTTTTGAATTTCATCCAGTCTGTCCGCCGATTCTTTATCGTGTTCTCTTTTAAGAGCCTCTTTTTCAATTTCAAGCTGTTTTACTTTTCTCTCTAGTGCATCAAGGTCTTCGGGCATTGAATTTATTTCTATTCTCAGTTTCGATGCTGATTCATCTATTAAGTCTATTGCTTTATCGGGTAAGAACCTGTCTGATATATAACGGTTAGATAGCTGAACTGCAGCGACTATAGCGCCGTCAGTAATACGTACGCCATGATGAACCTCGTATCTTTCTTTTAATCCGCGCAGTATCGAAATTGAATCTTCTTCGCTCGGTTCCATTATTAAAACCGGCTGGAATCGTCTTTCGAGTGCGGCATCTTTTTCAATATGTTTTTTATACTCATTTAATGTAGTTGCACCGATGGTGTGCAACTCGCCCCTTGCCAAAGCCGGCTTGAGTATATTCGCTGCATCCATCGCGCCGTCGGTTCGACCGGCTCCTACGAGCTGATGAAGTTCATCAATAAATAATATTATTTCACCATTCGACTGTTGCACTTCTTTTATAACTGCTTTCATTCTTTCTTCGAACTGTCCTCTGTATTGAGTGCCTGCAACAAGGGCTCCCATATCAAGAGCGACAATTCTTTTTGTTTTTAAATTTTCAGGGACATCTCCGGAAACAATCCTGTGAGCAATACCTTCGGCAATTGCGGTTTTACCTACTCCCGGCTCGCCGATCAAAACCGGGTTATTTTTTGTTCTTCTTGCAAGAACCTGCAGCACACGTCTTATCTCCTCGTCTCTGCCGATTACCGGGTCCAGCTTATTCTGCATCGCAAGATCATTTAGGTCCCGTCCGTATTTTTTCAGAGCCTGATATGTTTCCTCAGGACTCTGCGAAGTAATTCTCTGATTGCCGCGGATTTCTTTTAATGCGCTGAGAACAATATCTTTTGTTACACCTTTTTCAACAAGCAGCATTCCTGCTTTACCCTGATTTTCCGACAGCGCCAGCAACATATGTTCATTCGATATATATTCATCTTTCAGCTTAGATGCTTCTTTTGCCGCGTTATCCAGAATTTGAGCTGTGAAATGCGACATCTGCTGACTTCCTATTCCGCTTCCCGTAACTTTCGGTAAATTTTCCAGTAATTCACCCGTCCTGATTTTAAGCTGATCTGCGTTCGCACCGGATTTTTGAATTATCGATACTGCTACGTTATCTGAGTCCTGCAGCATTGCTGCCAGAAGATGCTCAGGTTCAACGAGCTGATTATTATAATTCTGTGCAATTTCAACTGCATTCTGTATCGTTTCCTGTGCTTTAATCGTGAATTTGTTGAAATTAAACGTCATTCGTCACCTCTTCATACTCATTTGAACATTAACGGCATTATACAAAAATTAACCGAAATTGGTTTCTTTTTGTAAATATAATCAGGCGAAGGGAAAGAAGGTACATAATAAAAATATGGCTTCATTTTGATTGTTCTTCATGAAAATTTTATAAATTAGCAACCTGTGTTTACACATTAAATTAGAATAACACGTATGAAAAAACTGATGAGTGGTTTAATTCTTGTAATTCTCTTTACGAACCTGGTTGCTCAATCAAATTCGCCTAAGTATGAATTAAGAGGAGCATGGATTGCAACAGTGGCTAATATCGACTGGCCGTCGGCTAATACCCTGACTGTAAATGAACAGTATTTGGAATTAACCAGGATGCTGAACGCTCTTGATAAAGCAGGTATTAACACTGTCTTTTTCCAGATTAGAACCGAGTGCGATGCTTTTTACCAATCGGATTTTGAGCCATGGTCGTACTGGCTGACCGGACAACAGGGAAAAGCCCCCGAACCATTTTATGATCCTCTTGAACTTGTAATCAATGAAGCCCATTCGCGCGGTATGGAATTTCATGCCTGGTTTAATCCCTACAGAGCAGAAAGAAAAACCGGGCTTTATGAATCGGCTTCTGATCACGTGGTTAATACTCATCCGGAGTGGATACTCCGGTTTGATGAATACAAAATGCTTGACCCCGGTAATCCGGATGCAAGGAGGCATATTTTAAATGTAATGAAAGATGTATTGATAAGGTACGATGTAGACGGTATACATTTCGATGACTATTTTTACCCATATACTCCTAAAATATCGGATGAGGATTCGCTCACATTTGTGAATTTCAGCAGGGGATTTGATGATATTGACGCCTGGAGACGAGATAACATAAATCAGCTTATGCGCGAGATTTATGAAGTAATAAATACAGAAAAGCCGCATGTTAAATTCGGGATAAGTCCCTTCGGAATTGTGAAAAACGAATATGCCGGAACCAATGGATTTAATTCATACGATGTACTTTACTGCGATCCGCTTACCTGGCTTGATGAAAAAACAGTCGATTACGTGCTGCCGCAGCTTTACTGGGAACTGGATCATGAGTTAGCGCCCTATAAAAATCTTCTTCCGTGGTGGGCAAGCGTTACCGAAGAACGTCATCTTTATGTAGGTCATTATTCGAGTAAAATGTTTGCAGAAAACTATAGAGGAAGCTACAATGAAATTGGAAAACAAATAATGCTTAACAGATCAACTCCGAACGTAAAGGGATCGGTATATTTCAGTGCAAAATCAATTTCACAAAACTGGTCCGGTTTTGCTGATACACTAATTAATAATTATTATAAAAACCCTGCTTTACCACCGCTGATGGAATGGAAAGATAATATACCTCCGGAGAAACCGTTGAACCTTTCAATCGATTTATCGGGCGAATATATAATAATTGACTGGGATACTCCGGATATATCCGCATTCGGCGAGTATCCGTATTACTATATTATTTACCGTTTCAAAGAAGGAGAGGCAATAGATTTATCGGCTAACGGCAATATCGTTCATAAAACAATTGACGGTGAAACAATCTTTGTTGAAACCCGGAGTGCCTTAAATAGAGGAAGTTATTTATACATTGTTACTGCGCTTGACAGACTGCATAATGAAAGTGAGCCTGCAGCAAAGGAGTTTATACTTAAATAAACAGTAGTGTTGTTAAGGGCGGTAGAGATATTAAATTGCTAAATAATTGATCCGTACCCTTCAAAAAAAATCGATCTCAAAGCAACATAATTTAATCTTACGAGTCTAAATATTTGTGATTTGTCAATTCATAGGGAATCAATGAAAAGGATTTTTACGATTATTATTCTGGTTTTTCTTGTTCTGAATCTTAAAGCACATTCTTCCGGGAAAGAGGTTTCGCGGGCAAGAAAAGTAAAAGCACAAAAACTTATCGAAAAATTTAACTTCGACGGCAAACTAACAGAGTCGGTCTATAATTCTAATCCGGTGGACGGGTTTATTCAAAGAGATCCGGATGAGGGTAAGCCTGCTACTGAAAAAACAAATGTCTGGGTTTCATACGATGAATCGAATATATATGTGTCTGCCAGATTATATGATTCGGACCCTTCTTCTATTGATGCAAGCCTGATGCGAAGAGACAATATGGTGCAGTCGGATTGGTTTTTTGTGTACTTAGATCCATACCTTGATAGAAGAACCGGTTATTATTTCGGCGTGAATCCCGGCGGCTCACTGCTTGACGGTACGCTTTTTAATGACAGCTGGGACGACGATGCATGGGACGGGATCTGGGAGGCAAGAACGAATATTGATGAGAAAGGCTGGACTGTTGAAATGAGAATCCCCTTTTCTCAGCTTCGCTTTAATGAGTTAGATGAAATGAGATGGGGAATTAATTTTAACAGGGATATCAAACGTAAAAATGAAATGACATACTTTGTAATGGTACCAAAAAATGAAAGCGGGTTTGTTTCACATTTCGCCACCCTTGAAGGATTAACAGGACTTAAATCACGGCAAAGATTTGAAATGCTGCCATATTTTGTTCAGAAAGCACAGTATCTTGTTCATGACGCCGAAGATCCGTTTTACAAGGGAAGCCAATACAAAACAGCACTGGGAGTGGATTTAAAAGTGGGGATCGGCAGCAATCTGAATCTGGACGCAACCATTAATCCGGATTTCGGTCAGGTTGAAGTTGACCCCGCTGTTGTTAATTTGTCGGCTTTCGAAACATATTTTCAGGAAAAAAGACCTTTCTTTATTGAAGGCTCTAATATACTTCTCTTCGGAAATCTTGGAGTAAATAATAACTGGGGATTTAACTTCGGAGATCCCACGATGTTTTACTCCCGAAGAATAGGAAGAGCGCCGCAGGGTTCGGTATCGGATTATGATTATGGCGATATACCGCGTGAAACACGAATAATAGGTGCAGCGAAATTATCGGGCAAGTTAAATGAATCCTGGTCGATCGGTGCTGTGAGCGCTGTTACTGAACGAACATTTGCTTCTATTGAATATGAAGATGTGAAATATAATCAGGAAGTTGAGCCGCTTACTCATTATGGCGTACTCAGAACCAGAAGAGAATTTGATGAAGGTAAATCTGCTCTCGGCTTGATGCTTACTTCAGTGAACAGAGATTTAAGCGATCATAATCTGAGGTCTGCGCTGGTGAAACAGGCATATACATTCGGCATTGATGGGTTTTATACTCTCGATGAGGATGAGGAGTATGTGATTAAAGCTTACGCAATCGGTTCCTTTGTTAAAGGATCGAAAGAAGCTATGCAGGTTAAACAGGAACAGCCTTACAGATATTATCAGAGACCCGATGCAGAAAATTACAGTTATAATCCCGATATGACTTCAATGTCAGGACTTTATTCCAGAGTGATGCTGAATAAACAGAAAGGTAATTTTTATATTAACACTGCTCTCGGTGTTATTACGCCGGGTTTCGAGTACAACGACCTGGGCTTTCAATGGAACGCGAATAAAATTAACGGACACATGGTTCTGGGCTACAGATTTTTTGAACCTTATTCGATCTTCAGAAAAAGCTCGCATTACCTGGCGTATTTCCGTTCACTCGATTTCGATGGTAACACTATTTCAAACGGTATAATGACATTCAACAGTTGGGAGTTCAGTAATTATTACGGATTTGGTATCAGAGCCAGTTATAATCCCGACAGGATCAGTAATACATTAACAAGGGGCGGTCCCCTGGCTTTAAGCCCCTCTGAATTCTGGATGGGGATCGATTTTCACACCGACGGAAAAGAAAAAATTGTTGGTTATATGGAAGGTGACTTTTGGACAGCCAGGAACGGGGCATATGGATATGAGTTTGGATTTGATATCGACTGGAAACCCAGTACGCAGCTTAATATAAGCGTGGGTCCGTCTTACGATAAAACCAACAGTTATTTACAATGGGTCGATGCATTCGATGATCCGCTTGCTGATTATACATTCGGACGAAGATACGTATTTGCCGATATAGACTATAAGACTATCTCCGCTAATATACGATTGAACTGGACATTTACTCCGCAACTAAGCCTGCAACTGTTTATTCAACCGTTTTTATCGGTTGGTAATTATTCGAATTATAAAGAGCTTGCAAAACCGCGAACACTCGAATACAATGAGTATAACAAAGCCGGTGCATATATTTCATATGACGCTGAAAACGAAGAGTATACAATTGACCCTGACGATGATGGGGAAGCCGAACCCTTTGTATTCACGAATCCTGATTTTAATTTCAAGTCACTCAGAGGTAATTTTGTTTTAAGATATGAGGTGATTCCCGGATCGGTATTCTATTTTGTTTGGACGCACGATAAAACAAACTTCGATCATCCGGGCGATATGAGTGTAGGACGGGATTTTAATAATCTTTGGACTTCAAAACCGGATAACATATTCCTTGTTAAATTCTCATATTGGTTTAACATGTAATATGGGTGATTTGAAAAGTGAGTTTAATTTAACAAATGATAATTATGATATTCCTTCATGAAATGATTGATGAACAAACTGGTCGACATAATATTTCGGGTTCAGGTTTTCGCCCGTGGACTTGTAAATTAAATCATTCCAGGCATAAAGCGCGCCGTAATTAAAGAAGAGATGTTTTAAATAGGCTCCTACTTCCTTAATATCACAGTAAGATGAATCTATATCGCTGTTACCGGCTATAACTCTGGTCGTTATATAATTATTGAGCTGCGAGGCAAGCAGCTCACCGAGCATATAATTGTGATAATAAACCGGGTAAAGAGCAATATGTATTTTTGCTGCCCAGTCCGGTTCATTCCGTCCGTCCGGTTTTTTAATAAATTGATATTTTTCGACCAGCGACCACCATAATGAATTCAAATCCTGATCAGGATTACTGAATAATTCTTTTTCAAAACGGTAAATTACCTGAGTCCATCTGCAGAAGACGAGCTGCTCCAGACGGAGCGAATTAAAGATGGATTTTTTTATCTTATCGATTTCCCCGCTATTGATTCCCAATACAGATTTAATCCAAGCCGGATTTGAAGCCATCCTGCCGAACAACATAGCAATAGCTTCTGTTGTAAGTATGTGTGAATGTGTCCGAAGCAGCCACGGCAGCTTCCTGTTTATGTACTTATCGTATACAGCATGACCGAATTCATGAAGCATGGTAGCTATCCATTTGTAATTACGCTTCAGGTTGCAGACCACCCTTATATCACCGGCTCTGTCAATATCCGAACAATATGCATGTTGATATTTGTTCGGTTTTTCGTAAAGATCGCTGTTGTTTATAATATCTTCCACGGGCAGATCTATCCCCGCGAAATATTTTGCAGTTATTTCAGCCGGATCGGCTTCCGCAAAAAATTTATCGTAATCTACTGAATAGATCTTGGGGCCTTGCTGAAAATACTTATCCATGTAATGCCAGGGCATAAGCTCCTCCTGAGTAATTCCATATCTCTCTGAAAGGTAGTTGTCTATTTCAGTTTTTAAACCCGAAAATTCGTCCCGCGTTAATCTGTCAAGCTCATCGAATATTTCATCAACCTGTTCTGTATTCTGTTCGTTCAGCACCAGGCTCATCTCATGAAAATTCTTATATCCGTTTTCACGTGCTGCCTCATTACGCAGCTTCACTAATTCGATTACATCTTTTTCAACCTGCTTGCCGACCTGCTTGCTGGCTTCCCATGTTTTTTTCAGTACATCTGAATCCAAGGACTCTTCAAGTATTGAATCAATTTGATTGTCCGTTAATTCCTTTCCGTCAACCGAAGCTCTGAACGTGGAATAATCAGATTCAATTTTCGTTGAGAGCTTTACAATTCTTTCGTGAAGGTTTTCGTGGTATTGATTAATAGCATAGCTGTTAAACAACAACCCGACCTGTCTTTTCAGAAATTGATCATTTATGTTTCTTGATTTGAATTCGGATATAAGCTTAAAGTCATCTTTGTCCGAGTATATTTTATTTAGTGCGAGCTGAAGATCGGCGGCTTCTTTGTAGTCTTCTTCTTTTCCTGAAATTGAAGCATTGAAATAGCTTAAATTTGCTTTTCTGGTTAATTCAGCAACTTTTATCTCGCAGCTATTGATAAACAACTGAATGTCTTGCAAAATCTTACCTGTATAAAATTTGTTAATTTCTATGCGAGCAAATCATCTTCACGAAGGAGCAGAAGAATAGATGCTTGTGGTACAATTATCAACTTTTCCATTTCCAGTTCGATGTCTATTGCATCTTTTTTAAGAAACAGAGCCAGGTCTCCCACCTTTGCCTGTAGCGGTATATATTTTGTGGTTTTATCTTCTTTCCACGGTTCTTCTTCATCTGTAACCGTGGGAAGAGGGTAGCCGGGACCGGTCTTTATAATATAACCGCTTTGTACTTTTTCCTTTTCAACTACATTCGGAGGCAGATAGAGCCCGCCATGCGACTTATCCGTACTTTTTGTCGGTCGGATTAATACACGGTCGCCAACTATTATTATTTTATCTGTATTAACCAGAATTTACCCGCTAAGCAATTATTATACATCGACATTTAAATTTATATGATATCATTCATAATAAAAACACAAAATCTATGTTTTTTGTTTCTTCTTTTTAGCTGCCGGGAATAAAATATTGTTCAATATTAATCTGTAGCCGGGCGAGTTTTTGAAAAGAGATAAATCTGTTGGGGGATCGCCCACGGCATGGGTATAATCTTCAGGATCATGACCGCCGTAAAAAGTAAAGGTTCCACGACCAAAATTACCGTGAATATATTTTACCTGGTTTGTGCCGGCACGTTCGGCTAAAACATAAACGGATTTTTTCAGCAGCTCTTTTCTGAACATTGTTGTCTGCCCCATAAAACCCCTTATAACATTCACATGGTTTTGTATCAGCATTGTAGGTACGGGATCATATTTGGCGGAATAATCGAACAATGAAAAATAATCGTTGTTCTGATTTCCAATTTCCTGCGGCTGAATGTCTATATCGCTGTATTCATAAACCATAGGATTCATTTCCAGCTTAAAATTTTCAAATGCCAGCGTGTTTTCGAAATTCAGCTTTTCCTGAGCATCTGGATCGGGAGGATCGCCGTCGTACATTCTATCAGCAATATCAACACTTAAAGCGCTCAAAGCGATGTCGTATGAATCTGCTGCCGAACACATTGCAAACAAAAATCCACCCTCGGCTATGTAATCTCTTATATTTACAACAACCGCTTTCTCCATCTCCGATACTTTTGAAAAGCCGAGTATTTCCGCCTCCCTTTCATATAATAACTGCTGTTCTACATACCATTGTGCATTTCTGAATGAGGCATAGAACTTACCGTATTGACCTGTAAAATCTTCATGGTGAAGATGAAGCCAGTCGTATTTACTCAGATCGCCACGCAATATTTCTTTTAACCAGATTTTCGAATAAGGAACTTCCGCATAATCGAGCGCCAACGAAACAGCGTCGTCCCAGGGAAGGTAGCCTTCGGGAACGAACACGGCGATTTCCGGCGCCTTTTCCAGCCTTACAACTTCCATGTTCTGATCCTCACTTTGAACGAGGGAATAGATCTCCACTATTTCGCTCCCTTTTACAATATCGAAAGCTACATCTTTAATTCTGCATGTAAGAGCCAGCTGATCGGTATAATCGAGCATGAAGGCACCGCCCCGGTAATTTAAAAGCCAGTCGGCAGTATGTCCCTTTTTTAATTCGTTGAACGTTACACCATAAGCTTTAAGATGATCAGTCTGCTTCAGATCCATATATATCAGTACTTTATCCTGAGCCGGTACAGACTGAAAATACAGCAGCGTTAATATTATCAGAAAACTCTTTTTCATTTCCCGGATTTAATTTTGTTTTATTACATCTCTAACTAAAAATTGTTTCACGGAGATAAGTTAATAAATTATTATGAAGGCTTTTACCATAAACAAACGCTCAATGAATTTCTCAAGCACATTTAAAATTAAAAAGGACATGCGGCAACATGTCCCTAATAATAATTCCTAATAATCATACACTATGCAGATTTACGGTCGGCTTCAATATAAATAGGCTGTGCATTGGTTTCAATAGTATCTTTTGTAACTAGACATTTATCAATGTTTTCTTTAGCGGGCAAGTCGTACATAACATCGAGTAAAATATTTTCTACTATCGATCTGAGAGCACGCGCACCCGTTTTTCTTTCCATAGCTTTTTTTACAATGCCGTTTAAAGCCTGATCATCAAATTCTAGTTCGACGCCTTCGAGCATAAACAATTTTTTGAATTGTTTGATAATTGCATTCTTCGGTTCGGTAAGTATGTTTTTCATCGCTCCCTCATCAAGAGAATGTAAAGGGGCAATCATAGGCATACGACCAACCAGTTCGGGTATGAGTCCGTACCTGATTAAATCTTCCGGCTGCACCTGTGCAATCAGATCGTCCTTTTCGATATGGTTTTTCTCGTTTATATCTGCATCAAAACCCATTGTACTTTTATTTATTCTTGAAGCGATAATGGGGTCGAGACCGTCAAAAGCACCGCCGCATATAAAGAGAATGTTTTTGGTATTTATATTTATAAGGCTCTGTTCAGGATGTTTCCTGCCGCCCCTCGGGGGAACTCCTGCAATAGTACCTTCCAGTATTTTAAGTAATGCCTGCTGCACTCCTTCACCGGAGACATCACGTGTAATTGATACGCTTTCGCTTTTACGCGCAATTTTATCAATTTCGTCGATGTATATTATTCCCTTTTGAGCTTTCTCCAGATTATAATCTGCAGCCTGGAGTATTCTTACCAATACGGTTTCAACATCGTCGCCCACATAACCCGCTTCGGTTAAAGTTGTTGCATCTGCAATAGCAAACGGTACATCCAGAATTTTTGCAAGTGTCTGAGCAATTAATGTTTTACCGACACCGGTTGGACCAACAAGTAATATATTGCTTTTTTCTATTTCAACATCGTCAAGCTCGAAATACGAAGCGTTGGAATTAATTCTTTTATAATGATTATAAACGGCAACCGACAATACTTTTTTAGCATAATCCTGACCAATTACATATTCATCAAGACTTTTATGAAGCATCTCGGGGGTGAGAGAACTTTTAGTGTTTTGTTTCGAACTAAAAGCCGCTATATTATTTTTTAAAATATCTACACTGGTTTTTATGCAAATGTCGCATATATATACATCGGGTCCTGCAACCATGCTGGTAACTTCGCTTCCATCTCTGCCGCAGAAGGAACATTTTACCGATTTTTGATCATCTTTAGTGGTCATATATTACTACCGTTGTTGTTCAACATTTGAATTAATTCTCTAGACCTGTCAAAATATAATGAGTTAGGGTAACTTTCAAGTATATTCTGGTACATTTCTGCTGCTTTTGGTACATCGGATAATCCAAAATGATACACATTTGCAATTAAAAACATTGCTTTATCGGTAAAAATTCCACTCCGGTCTTTTTTTATAATATTTTGCAGCATTTCAATAGACCTATTGTATTGATCCAGAGCAATCATCATTTCGGTGTTCATAAATGATGCCATTATATTCAGGAACAATAAATTGTTATCGTTTGCGAGCTCATCAAACACGACGGATGCGCTGTCGAATTTCATCCTTTCAGCATCAAGCATCGCAGCAGCGAATCGTGCAAGATTAACCGAATCTTTTATGCCGGTATTTATTATCAGTGCCAGTTCAAGTGCGTCATTGGCAATATCGTCCCTCAGATTATTAGCAATACCGTTCAAAAGGTTAACCGATTTCTCAAACTCTGCGTTCCAGAAATAAATTTTTGCAAGATTGTATTTAATAAGGTTTTTTTGATGTCCGTTGTTAACAGCCGGTTTCATGGCTCCATTAAAACTTTGTTCTGCATTCTGAAGCTCTCCCAGGTAGATATAAATTCTGCCCTGTAGCTCCATTATATCGGTATAAAATCCCGATAATGTTTTCCGGTTCAGGAAAGGTTCAATAAGTTTCAGCGCTTTAAAAGGCTGAAGCTGTTTCTCGAATATAATTTTTGCAGCTCTGTAAGCTGCTTCTATTGATAAATCGGCACCTGATTGAAGATTCATCAGTTCTTTATAAGCGGTGACAGCCTGTTCGTATTTTCTGTTTATCGTCGTGTCAACAACAAAATATTTTTTCCAGGACGTATTTTTATTCTGCACATCTTTATTAATTGTGAATTCGAGAGTCTTTGCATATCCCATCTTCGAGTCATAATAAAACGGTGATTTAGGATAATTACTTATAATAAACTTGTAACAGCGGGAGGAAACATTATACTGTTTCGCGAAAAACATTTCCTGTGCGAATTTATAGAGTAGTGCACCGTTGCTGCCAGACAAACTGTCAATTTCAATCGTGAGATTAAAAGCGTCTTCATAGCGGCCATTTCCCGAATAAACTGATGCAAGCAGTTCTTTAAATACAAGATTGTTATCTCTATCGGGAAATTGATTAATTGCATCAAGAGCCGCTTCAAATGCGCCGGGTCGGTCTATGTAGGCTGCGATTCTTCTCTTTGTAAGCTCGAGCTGCATGGGATCGTGCGATAGTATATTACAATACTCTATGGTGGCTTCTTTAAATTTCATACTGGCTGTGTAAATAGTCGCAAGGTCATATGAAAAAAGTTTCGGATCGGTTGCAGATTCTCTGCCCCGCTTCAAGATATCTATTGCTTCATCAAAAGCCCTGTTCTGTATCGCATAATTGGCAATAATTCTGTAATTCATGCTGCCTGAGAAGGGGAGCGATAAAGCTCTTTCCCAGGTCTCAAATGCTTTTTCCCTCTGGCTCATAATATAATAAGTGGTTCCAAGCAACCCGTATTTGTTTACATCATTCGGGTTATCTGTTATCGACTTTTCAAGCAGGCTTATGGATTTATCATATTCTTTCTGATTCAGGTATAAATCATTCAGTGCAGTTAAGTAAGTCTGGTTCCAGGGCTGGAGAGCTAATAATTCTTTATATATTGATTCGGCTTTTTCCGGTTCGCCCGACCGTTCATACGTCTGTGCGAGTCTGAATTTATTCTCCAGTCCAACACGGTTTTCCTGGGCGCAAATATCCGTAATTAAAAAAACGGAGATAATTAAAACCGGAATATATTTTAAAACTGTATGCAGCACTTAAACTTCCTTTAAGATTTCCGGATCAATTATATTACCGATATTCAAAATCAAATTGGGATCAAGTGTTCTTTTGACCTTTGCCATTGCCTTCAGATTCTCGTCTGAGTACATCAGCTTCAAATAATTTCTCTTTAGTTTACCGATGCCATGTTCCGCGGAAACAGTGCCTTTCATCTCAACGGCTTTTTCGCACAGCCTGTGATAAATATTTCTCGCAAGATCATATTCATTCTGATTAACAGGCATCATGTTCAGATGAAGATGAGAGTCGCCTGCATGCCCGTAAACGATATATTTGATATTATTTTCTTCAACCAGTTTAGTAATAAAATTATAATATTCCGGAAACTGATCTTTGGGCACAGCCGTATCGGTGCCTATCTTTCTTATCCCCTCGCGCGTAATATACTCGGTTACTTTTGATGATACTGCATGCCTGAAATCTTTGAACTTTTCTCTGTCCTTATCATTTGTTGCAATCCATGCAGTTTCAATATCGGCATTGTGTTCTGACAGCAGTTCGACCCACTTGTCAAGAAGAATCTCTTCAGTATAGTCATTGATTTCCTGTTCAAACCAGACGGCGGCGCCTGCATGAGCAGGAATCTGCGGGTATTCTTCTTTCATAAATCTGAGTGAATATTTATCGAAATATTCCAGTCCGAGCGCATTTATCTGATCCGGGCTGTCATCGTTATTAACCGACAAATCCACCGCCCCGGCAATAAAATTCAGCGCATCGTTCTCATCGCTGAAAAAAACCACACATGATAATATGTTTTCGGGTTTATCTATAAGTTTTAATTTAACCCTGGTTATAATTCCGAGCGTCCCCTCTGAACCGATAAACAGATCAATTGCATCCATTCCTGCTTTACAGTAGTAACCTGCCGAGTTTTTTGTATCAGGCATCCTGTATCGTGGAAGTTGAATAACTATATCATCGCCGGAATCGGTAGTAAGTTTAAGAACAAAACCATCAGCGGAAATTTCTCCTCTTTTAATAGTAAACTTATCGCCTGTCGGAAGAATAACATCCAGCTCTTCAACATAATCACGTGTAGGACCATACTTAAATGATTTTGCGCCGGAGGAGTTATTTGCTACCGTTGCTCCCAGGAAACAGTTTTGCTCGGTGGGGTCGGGCGGATAGAACAAACCTTTCTGCTCTATCATCGTGTGAAACTCACTCAGCAGCACACCGGTTTCTACAACAGCGTATTTTTGCTCTTCGTTAATTTCAATAACCCGGTTAAGATTATTTGTTGAAATAACAATGCCCCCTTCGGGAACCCTTCCACCGTTCAAACCGGTACCGTTGCCAGATACAGTTACCTGCAGATTTTTTCTGTTAGCATCCTTAAGTATTTCAATAATGTCGGCTTCATTCTGCGGAAAATATACTCCTTCGCAGGTGCCTTTGAAGTTGGATGCGTCATTAAGAAAATCCTGTATTTCAGAATTATCAGTTTTAAATTTCATGGTTGGAACTTCTGATTTATGGTGTGAAAATTCAAGTCAGGCAAGAAGAATTACACCCGGTTCAATCTACCTCTTTGCCGTGCTTTTTCATTATTTCTTTCCAGGTTGCTTCATCGAGCTGTTCCGATTCATCAATCAACATAATCGGTATATCGTCCTCGATTCTGTAACGCCTTCGTGTTTTTTTATCTGTTGATACAAGGGTATCGCCGTCTAAAACCAAATCTGCCTTTGATTCCGGGCAGCATAATATATCCAGTAATTCCTGACTGACCATTTTAACCTCGTTAACTTTCCGGATTTAATCACTGCAAATATAATAAGGTTATGATCAAAATATCAGGTGATTAATTTACAGGTTTAGCGGGCGGAGGATTTTTACATTAAAGGCAAGTATTTAAAATTACTGAATCTAATATTTCTGGTCCGGATCGGTCACTGCCTGTCCGGATTATCAGTAGTTCTTACAAACCTGATATAGGGGCAAAAATATAAAAAGTCTTACAAAATAATATTGACTTACTATACCATATTTTATAACTTTATACGCAATTACTGCATGGTGGATAGAATACATGGAAACAGGTTATGTAACATCAAAGGGGCAGCTGGTAATACCGTCAAAGCTCAGAAGGAAGTTTGGAATTAAAGCAGGAACACGGGTTAATTTTTTTGAGGAAAATGATGGCATAAAAATTATACCGGTGACGTCCGAAACCATAAAAGCAAATATTGGTTTTCTGGGAAAAGACGGACCGAATCTGCTGAAAGTGCTTATGGAAGAAAAAAAACGTGAGCGTGAATTATGAAACGTTACGTTCTTGACAGCTATGCACTGATAGCATACAGCAGAGAGGAAAGGGGAGCCGAAGCAGTTGCCGGAATTATTGATGACGGGTTGCATGAAAAAGCCGAACTTTATCTGAGCGTGATTAACTGGGGAGAAATATATTATATAACGCTCAGAAACTTTGATCTTAAAAGGGCAGACCTCTTCAAAGAAATAATAGCCAGATACCCGATTACTATTGTTGAAGCAAATAAAGAACTGACTCTGCAGGCAGCCCGGTATAAAGCTTATCATAAGATTTCTCTCGCAGACGCATTTGCTGCAGCTCTGGCAAAGATAAAAAAGGCTCAACTGGTTACCGGGGATAAGGAGTTTAAATCGCTTGAAAATGAAATAAAAATTAATTGGATATGATAAAAGGATATCAATTTATGTGGAGGTTTAAAACTTTATCAATCGGTGATCCTGAAAGGAACCAACACAAAGCTATATTTCATAATTCAACAGACATTTCTGATAACGGTTTAAGTGGAATTGGTTATAAAGTAATTAACTGCCAGAAGACAAGTTAAAAATTTTAATGCAAAACTGAGAGATAATATCCGGAATCATCAAATGGCAGCCGGGACTGTTATTCATTGAAAGTTTTCAATAACCAAAACCTTACAGTATATCATGAAGTCAGAATTTTTCCCGGTAGTGCACCTGTGTGTTCGCTGTTCTCAATCACTATCTTACCGTTTACAAGCACAAAAGGTATTCCATCAGGATATTGATGGGAATCAATGAATGTAGCTTTATCCCGAATCTTATTGTAATCAAAAACTGTAATATCAGCCCATTTATTTTCTGCGATTCTTCCGCGGTCTTTCAAACCGATTTTATCAGCGGGCATCGAAGTCATTTTCCTGATCATTTCTTCAAGCGGACAGATATTTCGTTCGCGCACATATTTTGCTATTGCTCTTGGGAATGTACCATATGCACGCGGATGAGCGATGCTGTTACTCATCGGCGGATAGGGTGCATGAGCGCCTGCGTCGGATGCAATCATAACGCGGGGATGTGCAAGAATTTTCTCGGTTGATGTTTCACTCATTCCGAAACCAACCATCGAAACTCTGCCTTCGGAGTTAACAAGCAGTTCAACAGCGGTTTCGAAAGGGTCTTTTCCAAGCGCTTCGGAAATGGCGAGTACCGAAGAACCCTTGAACCGCTCGTGTTCCGCGAAAGATGTTTTCGTGATAACTATGCCGTTCCACCCGCCGTCGAGATTGGACGCTTTCTTTTCCGCGAAGTCCCTGAGATCAGGCAGAAGGGATTTGTCCGCGAGCCTCTTCACAAAAGCCGTGCTGCCGCCGTCGCGCGACCAGAGCGGAAACATATTGGCGAGTCCGGTATGATAAGCAACGTACGTGTATCTGTCAGCGTGAACTTCCAGCCCCGAACCGACAGCCTCGTCCATAAGCTCAAGCAGTCTTTCCGCCTTGTGCCAGTTTGATTTTCCCGAAGCTTTAAGGTGGGACAACTCCAGCCTGCATCCGGATTCTTTCGCGATTCTGATAGCCTCTTCAACGGCTTCAACTACGGTGTTGTCCTCGTTACGCATATGGGTAGCGTACAATTTAGCCTTGTCCGGAATAATCTTGCAAACTTCAATCAGTTCTTCAGTTGAGGCAAAACTTCCGGGTGTATATTCAAGTCCGGACGACACTCCGATTGCTCCCTCATCAATAGCTTTCGCTGTTTCATACCTCATACGTTTCATTTCATGGGGTGCAGGCTTGCGGTCGTTAAGACCTACGCACAACTCCCTTATTGTCCCGAGCCCGAGAAGAGTTGTTTGATTGACAGAAAACTTACGGTTGGAAAGCATATTCAGAAATTCACCCATTGATCCGTCCTTTAAAGTTATACCGTATCTTTCATTTACTTCATCCAGCTTATCCCTGCTCACAGGACCGAATGAACCACCGCAGTTACCGCTTATTTCGGTTGTAACTCCCTGCCTTATTTTGCTTTCGCCTTTGGGATTATGCAGTACTCCCAGATCGGTATGTGTGTGGATGTCAATGAAGCCGGGTGTTACTTTTAAACCCTCGGCATTAATGATACGGTCGGCGGAAGCATCAGACAGGTTTTCAATGGCTATTATTTTTCCGTCTTTAATTCCCAGGTCAGCCCGGAATTCCTTTGTGCCGTTACCATCAATTACCATACCGTTCCTGATAATAATATCAAACGAGCTGCCTTTAAAAATTATTTTGGAATAATTATAAGAACCCAGCAGTAATGTTGAAGCTGTTAATAAAGATGTGTTCCCGACAAATTGTCTTCTGTTTATTTTTTTCATGGTTTCCTGCCGTTAATATGCTTCCGGAATAAATGTCTGATCAGTAATAGGGGGACGGACGTAGCCCTTTCTTTTTCTTCTCGGCGGAAGTTTAACAGGTTCCGGTGTAAGATCTTTATATTTTATTAATGTGAGCAGGTGCGAAATAGTATTTAAACGGGCACGCCTCTTGTCATCCGCACAAACTACATACCACGGAGCCTGCTTGATATCAGTATAGTTGAACATTTCATCTTTAGCTTTCGAGTAGTCTTCCCACAACTCGCGCGACTTCAGATCCATGGGGCTGAGCTTCCATCTTCTTCTTGGATCATGTATACGTTTCTGAAATCTTTTTTCCTGTTCCTCATCGCTGACGGAGAACCAGTACTTAATCAGAATTATACCCGACCGGACCAGCATTCTTTCAAACTCGGGGCACGTGCGCATGAATTCGTTGTATTGTTCATCAGTGCAGAATCCCATAACTCTTTCAACACCCGCACGGTTATACCAGCTTCTGTCAAAAAAAACCATTTCTCCTGCTGCAGGGAGATGCGGGACGTAACGCTGAAAATACCATTGCGTCTTCTCTCGCTCAGTCGGTACTCCCAGAGCAACAACCCTGCAGACTCTGGGGTTTAGTTTGTCCATTATTCTCTTTATAGTTCCGCCCTTTCCGGCTGCATCGCGCCCTTCAAAAATTACTACTACTTTAAGCCCTTTGTGCTTAATCCATTCCTGCAGTTTAACAAGTTCAATCTGAAGTCCGGCAAGCTCCTTTTCATAGAATTTTGCTGACAGCTTTTTTTTCTGATTGTCCTGATCTTTCTTTCTGTGCGGGTGTTTGAGCGGTTCCTTTTTTTTAGGCATGGTATTGCCTTCATTTTGTTGCATATAATATAAAGCTGTCGGGGCTTTTATTCCAGTTATAATTGATCAGACTATGATTCAAGTTTCAGTAATTTCCTTTTTCAGTTTCTCCTGGTTTCCGGGGATGGTCTGTAAACAAAAATTTATTATCAGTACCATGAAGAAGTTTAGGTATTCTTAAGCACGGATGATTTTAAAACCGGATCTCTCAGTTCGACTCACCTATTATTTTATAACCTCCTTTTAGATCAGATTCAATCACCATATTAATTTTATAAAGATTCTTTCTATAGTATTTGTTGAAATCTGTAATATTGCTTTGATAAAACACCTTCAGGGTTTTGCATAGTCCGTATTTTCTTCGGGATGCATCTCTGAATATTCTTGCAAACATCTGGTTGAAAAAGTTTGCTTTAATTGCAATTGAGTAATCCGCAAGTTTCAGAATTTCCCGGTGTAAACCAAGCTCGCCTTCAAGGAATATAAATTGGGCGGGTCTGAATTTCTCCGAGGACTCATCACTGCCTGTAACGGGATCGTATACCGGCTTTTCAACTTCAATATTCTGTTTGAGAACTTTTAAATGATTCAGCAGCAGTTCAATTTTATTTGCTGAAGGATTTGATCCCAGTAATCCCGAGCTGGCTCTGGATGTTCTTGAATATCTGTAATCATCCAGGTGGAGTACTGATGAACCGGCAATACTTTTGACCAGCAGTTGAGCCAGTGTTGTTTTTCCGCAACCGCCCCTGCCGGTTATAATTATAAAAGCAGGACGTTTTGTTATCTTGTTTATTCTTGAATTTATTTCGTCAGTAATTGAAATCTGTTTCACTCCCGTATCCCCGATACAAATATTCATTCCGGGAGTTTACTTCTCCCATCCGTCTCTGACGAGCGAACTGATTATCAGTTTACCGCGGTGCCCGAATATCGGATGATTTTCGAATGATAATTTTTCTGCGAGCTCTACGGCTACCGAACCGGTTGACCTTCCCGATTTATGTGATTCGGCAAGTACCTTTAAAGTCATTTGATGTATTGAATATTCCCAGTCCTTTGACAGATGCCTCTCGATAAGCGGATCATTGGTTACATAACCTGCCGATTCGTCAGCGCAGTTGACTATACCCATTCTGTTGGTAAGAAAATCCGGAATGTAAAGTATTCCTTTTTTATTAATCGCCGCGTCGTCATCAACCGGATCCTCAAGCTGATTGTTAGCAGCACCGCATATAATGCGCGCTTTTACTGACGGTATTGTCCGGCTGTTCAGTGTGGCGCCGGTTGCATTCGGGGAGAGAATATCACATTCGATACTCATGAGAGAGTTATCATTTCGTTTAACCAGATGCGTTTCCAGATTAAAATCTTTAAACTCTTTCCGGGCTCTTTCAACAATATCTGGATAGATATCCCAGGCGATAATTTTTTTTACATCTTTTTCGGACAGGAATTTTATGAGCGACATTCCCACATTGCCCATACCCTGCAAAGCTATTGTTTTATCTTTAATTTTTTCACCGAGAAACTCAAGCGCAGCCTCCATTCCCGCCACTACGCCTCTTGCAGTAGGCACAGAAGGATTTCCGCTGCCGCCAAGTTCGCGGGGAATGCATGTAGTAAATCTTGTCCTGGAAAAAATGTTTGCCATATCGCTGACACTTGTCCCGACATCCTCGGCGGTTACATAACAACCACGGAGTGAAGTTATGAACTCTCCGTATTCTTTGTACAAAATTTCTCTTACAACCGGATCAAGTTTATATACATCGGGATTGTGCGTCATTACGCCCTTACCACCGCCCCACCACAAACCTGCAAGAGCATTTTTATGAGTCATACCCATCGCTAAACGAAGTCCGTCTCTCAGGTAATCTTCAACAGTATCATAGCTCCAGTAGCGCAAGCCGCCGGCAGCCTGTCCGCGGTTGGTACGGTGAATAAAAGCTCCGAAAAGTGTGTCGAATTCAGAACTGACCTGAATGAAAACTCCTTCATGAAATTTGAAATCCCGTTTGTCATTGTTTAAAAAATCAGCGATAGCTTGCAGTTGAACGTGAGAGGCTTTTACTGCTTCAGCATCCTCATCATAAACAAAATAGATGCGCTGTATATTTTCATTTCTCAAATAGGTTATAAAGTCCTGCGGGCTTAAAGATAGAATTGGTTCCATTTTAAATTGTTCTCTGCTGTTGAGTCTATAGTTATCTGCAATTTAAGAAAAAAGGAAACAAACAGCATCGATATCCGTTTAGTATGTTTTCAGAAGGGAATTGTTAACTGATAACGCGACTTAAAAATACCAGATAGAATGTTTGGCGGGACTGAAAACGATTGACACGTTTTATTAAATAGATTTTAAAACAGCGGTTATTTTTTTGACTGACTGAAAAGCCAGTCCTGAAGAAGTCTGTTTTCGTAAAGTTCTTTCCAGATTACATGACCGCATTTTTCAAGTTCCGTATAAAGTACATTGCTGCTGAATTTTCTTAATGCATTTACCATGTTACGCGAACCCTCTGCAGGAACAGCCAGATCCATTTCGCCGTGGAAAACCCAAACGGGCAATTCATTGATTAGGTGAGCTTTTTCGGGATCACCAGCACCGCTCATTGGTATTGCGGCAGCAAACTTATCCGGGTAACGCGTTATTAAATCCCAGGTTCCGAATCCGCCCATTGATAAACCGGTAATGTATATTCTGCTTGTATCTATCGGATATTCTGCGATGAGAAAATCGATAAGATTAATAACAGCATCAAGCTCATTGCTTATAGTAATTGTATCCTGCGAGTAGCTGCCGACTTTCCAATAAGTATCAACCCACCTGTTGTTTTCCGGGCATTGCGGTGAAAAAATAAAACACGGACTGCGCTTTTGAAGATTGCTGTCCGCCCATGCAGTTGCAATCCCATGCAGGGCAATCTGTTTCTCATTATCGTTTCCGCGTTCACCGGAACCGTGAAGTGTGAGAATTAAAGGATAAAGTCTTCCTGTTTCTGCTCTTTCCGGCACAAATAATCTGTAGGGCAGTATTGTTGTATCGCTGCTGAAAGAGAGTTTCAGAAATTTATTGGTTATTGCAGTGTTAGACTGAGCCGTTGCTGAGAATGATACAAAGATTAATATTATAGTATGAATAAAAATTTTCATAATTCGCTGCTACAATGCTGAGTTAAAAAATTCCAGCACCTTTTTATCGGGGTTCTCAATACCGGCGAGACTGTTATAAATTAATACCGCAGTATTATCGTTATATAAAAAAGTGTCGGCAGGCAAATTATTCTTTTCGATTCCGATATTAGCCGGGTATTCAAAATAAAAACAAGGCTCATCCGTAATCAAACCGTCGAATGAAAATCCGATGTTAAAAAAGCCGGGTTTTCCGGCTTCATTATTATAAATAACAGATGAAGCTTTAAATTCCGAAGTAAAGAACTTTATTTCACTTGTTACGTTCTGTAATCCGCTTTTAAATTGCAGCAGCAGAAAATATATTTTATACAGATTTTCCCAGAATTTAAAAGCAAGTTCTTCACTATAAGTCAGCATTGTTTCATCGCCGAACTTGTTGAAGTCGCATTCGCAACCGATTCCCAGACCATTCATAATTGTTATTACTTCTTCGGCAAACGAGTACATCGATTGGTTTTCTAAGAAAACACTTAAGCGGGCTTCACCGCAGAAAATTTTTAACTTATGTTCGTAAAAATTAAGATTGAGATCAATCGGCTTAAATTCTTCTCCGGCCATAACCGGAACCGGTGATGTTGTTAGTCCCTTTGCATAAAAAGATAAAGCTTGTTCCTTTAAAGAATTATCATATGCGGAAAACTTAGATTTGAAGTCGGTTAATACATGACAATACTTTTGGATAGTACTTTTTGTATCGATCCAGTCATCCGATTTAAAGCTGCCGAAACTGTACTTTAACATTTTCCGTTACCTCTTAATCGCAATCAATGTATAAAGGAAATTTATTTAAGTATCAGGAAATTAATCTTCCTGATGAAATAACAATTAAGGAACACCGTGTCCTTTTGAAGCTACCCAGATCCGGTACCAGTCTTCCCGGCTTAAATTTATTTTTAACGACTCAGCTGCGCTTTGTATTCTTTCAGGTTTTCCTGTACCGATAACAGAAACCGGATTTGACGGAAGTATATTTATCCACGCAAGCGCAATCTGATCAGCAGTAGCATTGTATTTCCATGCCAAATGATTTATGGTTTCTTTTAATCGATTTGCCTGATCCGTATTTTCAGAAAACAACCTGCCGCCTGCGAGAGGCGACCATATCATTGGTGAGATTTTCAACTGCTGGCACTGATCAAAAGTACCATCTTCCAAAGGTTGTAAGTGCATCACCGAAAATTCAACCTGGTTGGTTACAAGTGGATAATCCAATCTGGACTGAAGCAGTTCGAACTGAGATGGTAAAAAATTGGAAACACCGAAGTTCAGTACTTTTCCGCCGGATTTTAATCTGGAGAAAGCCTCGGCAACTTCATCGGCATTCATTAAAGCGTCGGGTCTGTGTATAAGCAGCACATCAAGATAATCGGTTCCGAAATTTCTGAGCGATTGTTCTGCAGAGGAAATAATATGCCTAGCGGAAGTGTCGTAATAATGGAATTTGTGCCCTGGTCTTTGAGGCGATTCGAATATTATATTGCATTTTGTAACCAGTTCTATTTGTTTGCGTAGCCCCGCAACCGACTTTAAAACACTGCCGAAAGTTTCCTCACACGTGTAACTTCCATAAATATCAGCATGGTCAAACGATGTTATTCCAAGTTCGATACCCGATCTGATAATTAGCTCAAGACCTGCTTTATCCACTTCCCATTGCTTAAGTCTCCAGACGCCGATAATTATTCTGGACAGTTCGGCTCCGTTGGGAGCAATTTTTATTTTTGGGACCATATTTACTCTATGCTTCTTCAATTAACATAATTAATCTACAAATTTTTGTACAACTCATGCTTAAAATTATTCTTCTTGAAAATATAACAAACGGTTTTTTCCGCTGTGATAAAAATTATCTGGCAATTACTCTGTTTTAATGCTTTCAACCGGATTGATAAGAGAGGCACGGATACTGTGGAATGCCACTGTTATAAGAGCGGTTAAAAAACTTATTGCTGCCGTGAGAGCAAAAATTTCTGCAGTTATTGAAATTCTGTAAGCAAACTTATCAAGCCAGTTTTGAGTTACGAATACAGAAACCGGAAATGCGATAATAAAAGCTGTGACTGCGGTTATAAATATATTTTTATTCACCATGTACATTATATCTTGCATACCTGCACCGAGAACTTTTCTTATACCTATTTCTTTTGTTTTGTTAACTGCCTGAATGCCGGCAATACCGAAAAGCCCGAGCACGGCAATCACAACAGCAAATACCGTTGCTGTATTTATGACATTCTGCCATTGAATTACTTTGCCATATTGACTATCCAGAGTTTCTTCAAGAAAATTATATTCGAAAGGTATGTCCGGAGCGATCGACGACCATATAGATTTTACGGCTGAAATTGCTTCCTCTTTACGGTTTGCATCAACTTTTAAAAAAGCGTAATTATACCCATCCCCGTTGCCGCCCGATTCCAGGAACATTGGATTAACCTCATTAAGAAGAGATTGAAAATTAAAATCTTTTGCAATGCCTATTACCGTGTAAGGATTTGCATTTCCGGGTGATGATATAATTTCCCCTGCGTGTTTAATACCCGCTCTACGGGCAAGTGTTTCATTTATAATAACGGCGTTATCCCGGTCTGAAGTTTTTTCTTCATGGAAATTTCTCCCTTCGATCAAGTCAATATTCATCATCGGAATAAAATTAAAATCGATAAAATAATAATAGGACCAGATTTGTTCAGAATTTATGTTAAGCATCGTCATCGACATTCCGCTTCCGAAGGACAGGCTGGCGCCGGAAACATCCCTGAAATCTGATTTGCCGGCCAATTCATTCCTCAGCCTTTTTACTATAGTGTTCCCTCCGATCTCGCTGCCGTACAGGGGAATTGTAACAATATTTACGGGATCATATCCAAGATCTCTGTTGTTTACCAGACTCATCTGACTCGCCATAATAACTGCGCTTGTTATCAGGAATGAAAAAACGGCAAATTGAAATCCTACGAGAATCAAAATGAATTTAGTTTTGTATCTTATCGAATAAGATCTGTTTATGGCTTTTACAGTTTTATGATGCGACATAATGAAAGCCGGATATATGCCCGAGAGAAATCCTATTAGCAGAGCCAGAAGAATGGTGAGTAATAAAATGGCAGAATCGTTTAATAAAGATACTGACAAACTACCGCCGGTTATGTCGTTAAACAGCGGGAGTAATGATTCAGCAAGTATAGTACCGATTAGTATTGATATAAATGAAACCAGCAAAGCCTCGCTTAAAAACTGCATTGTAAGAGAATTTTGATTAGCCCCCATAACTTTTCGTATACCGACTTCCAGTGATCTGTCGCTTGCAGATGCAAGGGCTATCGAAATATAATTTGTACACGCAACAATCATTATCAATAATGCTGATACTATAAGAATATAAGCGTTAAGTGGATTTGCCGATTTTTCACGTGACATAGTGTGAGGTGATAAATAAATATCCCTTATATTAACTATATCCAGACTTACAGTAATATTCCGGGATTCATTTGTTTCTTCAAAGGTACCGTTTCCGAATATACCCGCCAGTTTTCGTCTGGAAAATACGCCAACTTTTTTATTTAACTCCTTTAAGTCAAAATCTTCAGAGAGCTTAATGAAGTTAGTTGTCGTTAAAGCTGCTAAGTTAGCTTCCTCCGTTTTAAGATTGGAATTATTCGTCAAAGGTATTATAACTGAGTATGTAATGCTGCTGTTGGAAGGGGGAAGTTCTGCAATTCCCGTAACAAGGAAGGGTTTAAGTTCATTGCCCAATTTGATTTCTATTATCTTACCGATCGAGTTTAACCCGCCGTGGTATTTTTCAGCAAGTTCACGTGTCAACACACAGCTTGAGGGGTTATCGAGAACCGATTTATTTTCTCCCGCGATCAGTTTAAATGAAAAAAAATCAAAAAAGTTTTTATCAGCCAGCTGCACATCCTGATGATATAAATTATTACCGGTTTTAATTAATAACCTCTCTTCTGTATACCTGCAGGAAGCAATTACTTCAGGGATCTCTTCTTCCATTGCAGGACCAACCGCGGGTGATATCATGGAAGTCCTTGATACATCCTCACCATTTGAAAACATTTTTACATTATAACCGCGGGACTTGGCTCTTTCGAGGTTTATATCTTCCTCAACCCTGAATATCCTGTCGGCATCGTTATGAAAACCGTCGAAGGTAAATTCATTTTTTACAAACAGCATCACAAGAATGCAAAACGCCGTACTGATACCTAATCCGACTATTTTTATAAATGAATATACTTTGTACTTCAGTAACTGGCGCCAGGCTGTCTTTATGTAGTTTTCGAACATATTTATCCCTTACTTTTGCAGCAATATTCTCAAATTACATACCAGATAAAATCTGAAATATCTCACGCTAAAAGATTATTCAAAGCAAATAGTTGTTCAAAATCGTACAAATATGTGCAGTAGCGTACAAATATAATCGCTGACTTTAATTACAAAGAAGTTAAAATCAATTTAAAGATATGTAAAGAATACGATATTTGAAGTTTGGGGATGTTTTACGAATCTAAAACGAAATTTTGCAGGTAAACCTTCTGTTCAAACTTAATTCAGTTAAAATCATTATTTTTACAATTGCAACTGGGAAAAATAAAAGGGGTGAAATGATTAAAAAAATTTTTTTAACAATCATTTTGGGATTTTTTATGATGTCCTGTTCAACTGAAACAAAAAATCCATTTTTTATAGAATGGAAAACACCTTTCGAAACGCCGCCTTTCGACATGATAAATGAAGAACATTACCTTCCGGCATTCGAGGAAGCAATTAATCGGCACAAAGCTGAAATAGAATCCATTATAAACAACGCTGAAGAACCCTCATTCTCAAACGTAATTGAGGCGCTCGATTACAGCGGGAGTGATCTGACTAAAGTTGAGAATGTATTTTTCGCTATGAACGAAGCGATGACAAACGACAGCATGCAGGATATTTCGAGAATTGTAAGTCCGATGCTGGCTAAACATAATGATGATATCAATCTCAATCCGGAATTGTTTGAAAAAGTTAAGGCTGTTTACGAAAAGAGAGACCAGCTTGATCTTTCAACGGAACAAAGCAAGCTGCTTGAAAAATATTATAAGGGTTTTGTAAGAGGCGGAGCTAATCTTGAAGATGCTGCCAAAGAAGAGTTCAGAAAGATAAATGAAGAACTTTCTCTTCTGTCTTTGGAATTCGGAGAAAATGTTCTTAAGGAAACCAATAAGTTTGAACTCGTTCTTGAAAAAGAAGATGATCTCGCCGGTCTGCCTGAAAATGTAATTCAAATGGGATCGGAGGAAGCGAAGGAACGAGGTTATGAGGGAAAGTGGGTTTATACCATTCAGCGCCCGAGCATGTACCCGTTTTTAACTTATTCAACAAGAAGGGATCTTCGTGAAAAGTTATATAAAGGATATATAAATAAGGGCGATAATAATGATTCTCTCGATAATAAAAAAATTACCGCGAGAATGGCTTTATTGAGAGTAAGAAAAGCAAATTTACTGGGATATCCGACTCACGCGCATTTTGTTCTTGAAGAACAAATGGCAAAGAATCCCGACAAAGTTTATGAACTGCTTAACAAGTTATGGGATCCGGCGCTTGAGGTTGCTAAAAATGAACGTGACGATATGCAGAAGATGGTATATGATGAAGGCAATGACTTTAAGCTGGAATCGTGGGACTGGTGGTATTATGCCGGGAAAGTGAAAAAGGCAAAATACGATCTGGACGAAAAAGAACTAAGACCCTATTTCAAAGTTGAGAATGTAATCAAAGGTGTATTTGATTTGTCTGCAAAACTCTGGGGAATTACATTCGATGAACGCAGCGATATTCCTAAATATCATCCTGATGTAAAAACCTTTGAAGTAAAAGACAGGGACGGAAGTCATATCGGTATTTTGTATACTGATTATTACCCCCGCGCCAGTAAACGCGGCGGTGCGTGGATGGATGCATTCCGAAAGCAAAGCAAAAGAAACGGCAGATTTATTTCTCCCGTTATTTATAATGTCGGTAATTTCTCTAAGCCAACCGGCGATGAACCCGCATTGCTGAGCGTGGATAATGTAAATACTTTGTTTCATGAATTTGGTCATGCTCTTCATGGATTATTGTCCAATTGTACTTATGAATCTCTATCGGGAACAGAAACTCCGCGTGACTTTGTGGAATTTCCTTCTCAGATTATGGAGAACTGGTGCATGCATCCCGATGTACTTAAAAACTATGCGTTCCATTATATTACCGGCGAACCGATACCCGATGATTTGATTCAAAAGATTAAGAACTCCAGCAAGTTCAACCAGGGATTTTCAACTGTAGAATATCTGGCGGCTTCGTTCCTTGATATGGACTGGCACACACTTACCGAGCCCGTTGAACACGACACCGATGAATTTGAAAAGAAGGCTCTTCAAAAAATCGGACTTATACCTGAGATTGTATCAAGATACAGAACTACTTATTTTAATCATATTTTCTCAGGCGGATATTCATCAGGGTACTACAGTTATATATGGGCAGAAGTGCTTGACTCGGATGCATTCAGCGCTTTTGTCGAATCGGGCGATGTTTATAACCAGGAGCTTGCAGGCAGATACAGGAAGTACGTACTTTCTGCGGGCGGTACCGACGATGCGATGATTCTCTATAAAAAGTTCCGCGGTAAGGAACCTTCCATCGGACCGCTGCTTGAAAAGAGAGGACTGAACTAAGATTGTATGGTAAAAGTATTTTATAGCAAGGCGGATTATTATCCGCCTTTTTTATATGTAACGGTTAAATTAAATCATATCTTCCCAAATCAGAAAACACATTTCAAGTCTGTTGAATTAATTCGGTTGCGGTTTATTGCTGATGTCGGGATTTATATTCTGTAGGAGTCATACCGGTAAATTTTTTAAAAATTGAATTAAACGATGATTTTGAATTAAAACCGGCATCCATTGCAATTGAAAGAAGGGTTAAGTTATTTTTAGACTTTTCGGTCAAATCACTTTTTACCTGGTCAACTCTGTACTTGTTGATAAAGTCAAAAAAATTCTGATTCATTCGTGAATTTAAAACCTCCGACAGATTATGAGGTGTAACGGAGAGTATCAAAGCGAGTTTGTTCAAAGTGAGTGAGTTATCTTTATATGGCTTATCGGCTGTCATTAGCATAAGCAGATCATTCAGTATTTCCTTTGCGCGCTCCTCCGTCAATCCCGACCGCCTGTATTTCGTTTCGCCTTTATAGCTCGATGCTGTATCGATTTCGGGTATAGTATGCGCCGAATCAACAAACTCACAGCTTAGGAAGATATCAGATTTAAGCAGACCAAGATAACCTATTGCAATAACATAAAGTGAAAATATAATGTTCGACAATGCAAACTTATCGCTTATTATATAGCCGCCGAGCAGAAACGTATTCTCAATCAGAAATACAACCATGCCTGCTCCGATAATGACGGTTATATATCGCAGCCAATTTAGCTGTAGCTTTTCAATCGAAGAGAATACCTGTTTAATTGTATTCGAGAATTTTTGTATTCTTAACAGAGTTATAGTAACGTAAAAAAGTACATGAACCGTAATAATCCAATTGAAAACAAGAAATTCGCCCTGGACGCTTTTCTTTTGTAATTGATCGAATAAACTTATCAATTCATCTTTACTTTTTAACAATTCTCCGGATATCAGCAAAAAGTATATCAGGAAAGGGATAAAGTGCAGAAAATCTTTTTTGCTGAATTTACTTTCAGAACTTATTAAATATTTGCAGTACAGGTAATGAACCGGTCCCATCAAAAATGAGATGCTTATCGGAAGCAGCAGCAGGTGCGGAATAACAGTGTAGTATCCCAGGTCCCATAACAGTAACCGCAGCAATAATACGGAATATAAGAACAGAAGGATTGCCAGAAGGCGATTCGCCATCGAGTATCCGTACTTATGAAATATAAGAATTGATAAGAACAATCCAAGTGAAGACGCCAGAAGAAGCGAGAGATTTGTAAGTGATAATTCCAATTCAATTAAAAATATTTATTGGGAACAAATTTAGAAAAATGATATAACGATTGCCCGATTATGAAATCTAAAAATCTGAATGCGGAAATACGCTTTATTTATAATTATATAATGCTTATCCACTTCTGTGTCAGAGAACTCTCAGATACCGCATCTATAACTTTCATATTGTTCACAGCATCGGTTAATGGCGTGGGAACCGGGGTGTCGTCAATTATTGCTCTTGAAAAGGCATCGAATTCCACCGTGTAATGATTGCAGGCATCAAATACGATCTCCTCTTGCTTTTCTTCTGTAAATACTAAAATTTTGCTCGGTTCATCCAGTTCAGGTGTAAACGGACGGTGAATTTCAATTCTTCCTCTATCGCCGTATATTTTCACGCTTTGATCGAAAGGTATTTGTGTTGAGCATGTAAATGCAGCATGAGCGTATCCGTAGTCAAGTATAGCGGAAACTAATCTGTCGGTGTTAAACCCTGGATCCATTTCAATTTCACCGATTACTTTTTGGGGTTCACTGTTAAATATATATCTGAGCAGGGAAATGCAGTAGCATCCGATATCCAGCAATCCGCCTCCGCCTGCATCGTACTGGTTTCTTATATTTTCCGGATTAATGTTATGATATGAAAAGAATGTCTGTGCGTGTTTGAGTTTTCCGATAATATTGCTGTCGAGCAGTTCTCTCAACTTAAGTATACGGGGATGGAGTCTGTACATAAAAGCTTCCATTACTTTCAGGTTCGGATATTGTTTCGCAAATTCTGCAAGTTCATTTGCTTCTTCTTTATTCAATGTAATAGGTTTTTCACAAAGGACATGCTTACCCGCTTCCAGAGCTTTTTTAGTCCAGTTCAGATGCATGTGATTCGGCAGAGGATTGTAGATTGCCTCTATATCAGGATCGGTTAAAAGTTCTTCATAGCTTCCGTATGCATTCGGAATGTTGTGTTCTGCTGCTTTTAGACTTGCCGTCTTCTGATCTCTTGATGCAATCCCTGAAATATTCGTTAAGGTGCATCCTTTAACAGCAGGTACGATCATGGTTAAAGCAAAATTTGAAGTGCTTAATATTCCCCAGAATATTTTTTTCACAATTACACTCTTTAAATGTTGATGATCTGGAATTTTAATCAAAAGATAAGAATTATAAACGAATTTATTTTAACTTAATTTTTTCCGGTTCACAAAGCTGTTTGCTGTCATTTGTAACTCTTGCACATTTCAGGCAAAAAAATTTAGGCGGGTTTCCTGATTTGGATATTTTTTTTACGTTTTTCTCTATCTCTTTTTTACTCAGTTCGCAGAGAGTTTTCATTGTTCGAATAATTATTATAAGAACCTTACTAACGATTAAATATCCGAATAAGTTCCTGTAATTATTTGAAGATTCTAGTAGTTTCAGGCATCCATCTTTCGTCAGCTTACGGAGACTAAGCCGGGATGACATAAATGCACCTTAATCTTTCACAATTTCGATACTTGTCATCCCGGTTATGGTTTTTACCGGTTACCGGGATGTAAAGTATCATTCGGTTTAATCTTTTATTTCCGGTATCGGCTGCCCTTCAATCCAGGGTGCCCCGGCGCTAATTAATGCTTTTTCAATTTCAGGAATCTGAATATTAATAACGTTTTCGAATCCGGGTTTTATTTGTGCGAACATGGTTTTGGCAATTTCAAAACTCTTTACATTGTTAGGTGTCGGACCGTAGCTGGAGTACATAGAACTCCTTGCAGCGTATAAACGGGACTGTATTGAGGGCAGATCTTTTTCTCCCACTTCATTTTTTGATCTGCTGCCGTTTATCTTTGTATCAATATCATATAAGGTTTGCTTTAAATCATGAAGTTTCCTGTCCAATTCCCCAGGAGCAACAGATGTTCTGTAAAGAGCAGTCTGCATGGCTTCAACTTTTTTAAAAGCGTTATTGACTTTTGAATATAATGCTGATACAGATTTCTGAAAATCATTAATTTCCTGCCAAAAAATAAAAGTTGAATTTATATCAGCTTCCCCGAGTGCGCCATCGTACAATTTTTCAACTGTGAACTTAACTGGTTCCGCAAGTTCGGTTATTACTCCATCAACCTCTTTTGACATACTAACAGTATATTCGCCCGGAGGAGCTATTATTCCGCTGCCCGATTCTCTGCTCAACGGCTGTTCCATATCAACAGATCTGGCTGAAGGATAGGTTAAATCCCACGCTGTTCTGTGAATTCCCTTGCCTGTATTACCTTTAATTCTTTTCACAACATTACCGTTTTTATCCTTCACTGTCAGCCATATCATTGGAACTTGTTGCCTTAGCTCGTTTTCAACGGCTTCCCAACCGGGGAACTCCACATCTTTATTTGCCTTCATCAACGCTTTGTCATTTTTCTTTCGTTCCGATTTGAGAGTTGATAAGCCGTCTTTTAAATAATATGTGAACACAGCACCAAACGGGGGATTAGGCGCTGTGAAATAAGATGCTCCCTGCGATCCCTTGGTTCCTCCGAGTATGGTTTTTTCAAAATACCACCAGGCTTTGCGCGGCTGAAATATTTCAGCTTCCTGATTTAGTGTTTCTTCAGTTATTTCCCGTAGCGGACTATAATCATCCAATATAAAAAATCCTCTTCCGAATGACGCACCTACCAGGTCGTTTTCCCGTTTTTGAATTGCCAGATCCCTGAATGAAATTGTAGGAACTCCGCCTTCCAGTTTAATCCATTTATTACCCGAGTCAATCGTAAAATATATTCCGAATTCAGTTGCAGCGAAAAGCAATTTCGGATTAATATGATCCTGAACAATACGCCACAATAATGTTCTATCTGGAATGTTGTTTCTGATAGATTTCCACGATTTACCAAGATCGGTACTTTTTAAAATGTACGGATTAAGGTCACCGAATTTATGATTGTCGAGCACTACATAAACAGTATTTGCATCGTGCAGATCCGCTTTTATATCATTTACGAATGCGGTTTTGGGGACACCCGGTAAACTACCGACTTCGATTTTACGCCAGTTCCTGCCGCCGTCCTCAGTAACCTGGATTATTCCATCGTCAGTACCTGCGTAAATTACTCCTTCCTTAACAGGTGACTCCGACAGAGATGTAATGGTATTGTATGTTGACATCGCGTACAAATCCCAGCCTGAATCCCAGCTCCACTTCTTACCGTGAACCGGAAGTTTAATCCTCTCCTCATTACGGGTAAGATCACCTGAAATGGATTTCCAGCTGTCACCCCTGTTATCTGAGCGCCATACGCGTTGTGTTGCAAAGTAAAGCCGTGAAGGAGAATGTGGACTAACAAGAATCGGGGAATCCCAGTTTGATCTTTCTATCACATCATTATCATCCGGTTGTGGTTTAATATAAACGCGCTCACCTGTTGTTCTGTCTATCCTGTAAATTTCACCCTGCTGCGATTGTGAATAAACTATTGCCGGATTGCCGGGCTCTGTTGCGGGCTGATGCCCGTCGCCTCCGAGATTAACAAACCAGTCAGCGTTGCGAATACCGTGCCTGTTGTCGGTTCTTGACGGACCGCCCTGAGTGTTATTATCCTGTGTTCCGCCGTATATATAATAAAACGGTTCAGAATCGTCGAGGGCGAGTTTATAAAATTGTGTAACCGGAAGGTTATTAATGAATCTCCAGTTCTCTGCATTGTCGAAACTCTCATATATTCCGCCGTCGGTACCAACTAAAAGATAATCGGGATCGTCCTTAACGAATGCAACTGAATGGTTGTCGGAATGCTTATGACTTTCCTGCATGCGTGTAAATGTTTTGCCGCCGTCCTCCGATACCTGCATACGAACATCCACGAGGTATAATTTATCAAACTGATGCGGACTTGCGTAAAGTTCCTGGTAATAGTGAGGACCGGTCGCGCCCGATACAGCATCGGATTGTCTGCTCCAGGAAGCTCCACGGTCGGTTGATTTATAAACTCCTCCTGTTCTTCTGTCCAGTTCGATTGCGGCATAAATGACATCGGGTTTCTGAAGTGAAATTGCAATACCGATTTTTCCCATGTCACTTTTGGGAAGACCATTCTTTAATTCCGTCCAGGTCTCGCCGCCGTCTGTTGAACTGTGAATACCTGAACCAGGTCCACCTCCAATATAAGCTGCCACGTTACGATGACGTTCCCATGTTGCAGCGTACAAAACATCGGGGTTTCCCGGATCGATTACAATATCAGTCACGCCTGTATATTTATCGTCGCCCAGAACCTTTTTCCAGTTCTTCCCTCCATCAGTTGTTTTATATAAGCCCCTGTCTCCGCCTTTGTTCCACAACGGTCCCTGCGCAGCGACCCAGACAACATTCGAGTTTCCGGGGTGTACAATTATTTTAGAAATGTGATTTGATTCTTTCAAACCCATGTTTGTCCAGCTCTTGCCGCCGTCTTTGCTTAAGTAAACACCGTCGCCGTAAGCCACATGACGCCCGCCCACATTTTCACCTGTACCAACCCAGACAATATTTGTGTTGTTCGGATCGATAGTAACACAGCCTATCGAATAAACAGACTGCTTATCAAAAACCGGCTCCCATGTTATTCCGGCGTTTACCGTTTTCCAGACACCCCCCGAACCGACAGCCACATACCAGGCGTTTCTATTATTAGGATCAATAGCTATATCAGCAATTCTACCTGACATGAATGCAGGTCCTATATTTCTCAGCTCAAGTCCCGCAAATGTTGAACTTGTAAGGAGTGTATCCTTTTTGTTCTCTTTTGCCGTAATAGTATTTACAGCAAATAATGTTATTATAAACAGTACCGATAAGAATCTCTTTTTCATTATATATGTCCTCAATGAATTAGTCGGAAGAAATTAAATATAGGCTACCGAGGAATTAAATGCAAAGCAGTTATTGTCTGCATGCGGAGTAAAATATTAAGTATAATAGAACAACTTTTTAAAACTGAATGATAAACCTGCTGATCGTTTGAAATTTTTATGACGCTTAAAATATCCAGAACCAACAAGATGACGTATAGAGAGTATAAATGTCTAGACATTAATACATTCAAATATTTGTAATTAAGCAATTCTTTTTACCGGACTTCAATTCAGTTTGATACCATCTTCATTATAAATAAAAATTCCGTCGAAGAATGTACAAATCCATTTGTTGTTGAATTCATCCACTGCGACCGAAAACACCAGATTATCAGTTAACGGGGAATTATTTTTATTTAATAACTGCCACTTTACACCGTCGAACCATGCGGCACCGTGTCCAAAAGTACCGATCCATACTTTATTATTGCGGTCTTCAGCCAGCGAGTAGCACTTTGAAAAAGGTAATTTATTAATGCTTTTGTATGTCCATGTATTATTTTTATAAACAGCTATACCATTTTGTTTAAACCCAACCCATAAAGAGCCGTCATTTGTACGAAGCAAAGAATAGACACTTGCGAAAGGGATGGTATCATTTCCAAAGTTATATCGTTTTATTGCAGAGTTTTCCATTGTGTATAAACCTTCGATGCTTCCAATCCAGACTTTTAAATTATTATCTATTAATACACTTGGAATTTTATATGGCAGCACCGAGTTATTATTGGTGAAACTTTTCCAATTATTCCCGTCAAATGTACATAGCCCTCCGCCCCAGGTTCCGATCCATACCTTATCATTGACGTCCACATCAATTTTATAGAGTGTATTATGACTGATGCCCGAGTTGCCGGTATTATAATTTGAAATTTTATTATCCTTGATTTTTACCAACCCTCCCCCATGTGTCGCAATAAAAATATTTCCCTTACTGTCTTCCTTTGCATCGTAGATGGTATTATGAAGAATATTAGAATTTGATTTGTTAAATACTATCATCGAATCACTGTAGTATTTTACGAGCCCTGCATCCCACGTGCAAATCCATTTAACATTGTTTTTGTCTATAAAAACCGAATGAATACTGTTGGTCGGTAATTTTGAATTATCTTTATGTAAATGAATCCATTTTGAATGAACCGGGTTTTCCTGTCCGAAGAGATTAAAAGCCAGAACAAAGTACAACATGATAAATCGACCAAACATTCAGCCTCTGAATAATGATTTTGTGATTATAAATAAAGTATTCATTTAAAAATATCTTTTCAATTATTATTAAAACAAATTTAACAAATTGTAATGATTATTTTATTCTTTCGGCATACCATAAACTCAGAATATTAAACGGGGAACAGCTAAAACTCAAGCTCCAATCCGAATATCGGTATTGATGTCCACTGCATTTCTTCACGCGGTTCATTCTTTAATTCATTCCATGAATAAGCATAAATGTTTTTTCTTCCGTATGCGTTCCAGATGCTGAAGTATATAACGAGCGATGAATTAATGAAATGAAAACGTCTGTCAACACGAAGATTAAGCGAATGATAATCAGGCAGACGCTCACCGTTTATTCTTGCCTGATCCAGCACACCCGAATAAGCCTCTTTGGAAGTTTCGATGTCAAATGGTGTATAAGGAGCACCGCCTGCGTAAATCCATCTCATACTGAATTCCCATTTATTATCAGGCTTGTAACCGCCCTCAATTGTAAAGCTGAACTTATTGTCGAATATCCTGTCTTGCCACTTGCCGTTTAAATCTCTGTACCCCGATCTGAAATATGTTCCGGCAATCAGTCCATATATATTCTTTGCCAGTTTTTTCTGAACCGACATTTCAATTCCGCAGCTTGAGGCAATTCCTTTTGAAATTAAACCCGTATGTCCGTCAAATGAAATATTAAAAATTGACTCATCAAAGATTAACAGCTGAGGTCTGGACGGATCCACAGGAAGGTTGGAATATTCTTTATCATATAGCTCTAAAGTCAGTTTTACATCCTCTTCTAAAATGTGATTAAAACTCAGCACGTAATGGATAGCTTCCGGATTATCAAGAGACTTGTACTGTTTATTCTGCGCGAGAAAAACAGCAGGTATTGACTGACTGTAAATTCCGAAAGACGCTGTTATTGAAGTAACATTATTAAAACTGTAGGTGGCTGAAAATCTGGGTTCGATAATAAACTTGTTGTTAAAATCAGTATACGATAATCTTAATCCGGGATATAATGAAAAATTGTTATTAGTATCATACATATAATTCATAAATCCTGAAATCAGAAAATAATTAATATCAGTCTGAACATGCAATTCGGGGAAGGATTGCCCGAGTATATCTACCCGGGAGGCATATAAGTTGTCATATATGTTAAATAAATATTTTACATCAAAACCGAAGTCTGATTTATGATTTTCGTTTATCCTGTAATGATTTGTATTTCTAAGCCTCAACTCCTGTTCATCCGAATTTAAGATTGCTCTTTGCATACGGGTTCTTGTTTCTTTAACATCTTTTCTGTCTTTCCAATACAGGTGCGATATTGTAAAATTCGAATAGCCTGACTTATCCCACAAATACTGCCAGTTGATTCCCGCGGTATTCATATCCACCTTTATATCGAAGTAATTATCCTTAAAATTCTCGATGGCTTTTTTATAATTCATATTCTGCCTGTCCCTCGAAAAAATATTCAGGAAAGAAATTTTATGATTCTTAGACAAATTATAAGCGAGCTTAAAGTGCGAGTCTGAATAATCAGGCATTGCCTCGCCAGGAGCAACCGATTCAAAAATAAGATCGAGATAACTTTTACGTGCAGATAAAAACCATGAACCGCTTCCGTCATGCAAAGGTCCTTCAATTATACCGCCAATTGACTGAAAGCTGATGTCAAGCTGAGCATCGAATTCATCCCTGTTGCCGTCGCGTAATTTTATATCCATTACGGATGACAACCGGTTTCCGAAAACAGTTGAAAATCCACCCGAATAAAAAGTTACATTTTTTATAAAATCAACGTTTAAAATTCCTATGGGACCACCACTGGAACCAACCATTGGGAAATGGTTGATATTGGGTATTTCAATGTTGTCGATGTAAAATATGTTTTCGATCGGACTTCCCCCGCGGACTATGAGGCTGTTGCTCTGATCATTAATCTTCGCTACGCTGGGCAGGCTCAACATTATCCTGCTTACATCGCCGCCGGAACCGGGAGCGCGACGGACTTCCTCGGATGAGAAACCGGTTATACTATTGGGCTGTATTTCTGAATCTGTAAAATATCCGCCAGTTACTACAATTGAATCTGTCTTTATGGATGACGACACAAGTTCGCCATCAATAAAAGTTATTCTGCCCGGACGTACGATTATATCAGTTTTAATAACTTTACTGTATCCGATATAACTGAATTTCATGGAATAACTACCGACGGGTATTCCGATCAGCTCAAAATTTCCCTCAGTATCTGTAGAAGTACCGATCGTTGTATTTACAACAATAACATTTGCTCCTATTAACGCGGATTTTGAATCTTTATCAATCAGTCTTCCTTTTATCGTCCCGGTTAATGTATTGCTCTGACCTGTTAGATTTGCAGCCAGCAGGAAAAAAAGCAGAGATATTTCCCTTGAAAATTTTATCATGTTAATGCATCATTTTTTTTGTGGAGTAACATAAAAGCAAGTGCAGATAAATTCGTCCGAACCCAACAGGTTGTACCTGTAATTTCTTATATTTTGTACAGTCCCATTGGTTTGAACCGTCAGATGAAATGATAAGACTTTTAAACCGTTTCGGGATAAGGTGGGCTATTTTCTGTTCACAAGTATTACACCAGCTATGATAATCAGTCCGCTTATCATCATCAGGAAAGTAATTTCCTCGTTTAAAAGCAGCCATGCGGTAAACACTGTAACGAATGGTTCGATGTACAGAAATGCACCGACCTTCCCCGCCGGAAGCTCGTTCATTGCCTGTGCCCAAAGTACGTATGCAATACCCGAGCAAAATACTCCCAGAAATACTAATGCCAACCAGTCAATGCTGCTTATGGCTGAAACTGCATCTATGTTTGTGTTCGTTATAGTGAAAGGAGAGATAATAATCAGCATCGTTATGAAAAGATAAAGTATTGTCATTGTCGGAGGATAGTTCAACGTGACTTTCTTTCCTGCCAGCGAATAAAAACTCCATGTGAATGCACTTCCAAGAACAAGTAAATCACCCTTGTTTGAAACAAAATCAATTGAACCCAGATCACCTTTGCTTATTAACATTATTAATCCAGCGAAAGAAATAAATGCACCGGAAACCTGAATTGATGTCATTTTCTCCCGGAAAAACAGATATGCCAGAATAGCCATAATAACCGGTATGATACCTATTATCCATCCAGTGTTGGATGCGGTTGTGAACTGCATCCCGGTTACCTGAATCCATAAATGAGTAGTTGATATCGCAGCAAGCAGTATTATGCCTTTCACATCCGGAATCCTTAAACTGAAACTTCGTTTGCGTTTTATCGCAACTACAAGCACGGTAAATATTCCGAAGAGCAATCTCATGTATATAATTGCAAGCGGGGATAAAGTATCAAGCAGACTTTTTGTTGCTATGAATGAAGCACCCCAAAACACAACCGAGGTTATGGGTTTCCAGTAGTATTTCAGATTATCAGTCAAAGTATTATCCTCTGTGAAGCAATCGTGTTCTTATCTCATAAACCTGATACAGACCGGGGAGGGGACTTCAGCACTGTGTGAAGTATATTCCAGCGCCCCTGTTTCCTGATTTATCCTGAACACGAAGATATTGTCCGACTTTTGATTTGCCACAAGCAGAAATTTACCGGTCGGATCAATTGCAAAATTGCGCGGCCAGTCACCCTTTGCCGGTTCATGACCGATCAGCCGTAGTGCACCCGAAGATTCATCAATTTTAAATATTACTATGGAATTATGACCACGATTACTTCCGTATAAATACTTGCCGCTCGGATGTACGTGGATATCAGCACAATAACTTGTACCCTCAAAACCATCGGGAAGGGTGTTGTAAGTTGCTAATTGTTGAAGAGACCCCGTTGAACGATCCACTTTAAATGACACAATGGTATTATCCAGTTCATTAATTACATATGCAAATTTATTATCGGGTGTAAATGAAAGATGCCTTGGTCCCGCACCCGGTTTTAATTCAGTAAATGGGTATTCTGTCGGCTCCACGTTTCCGCCGATATAATCCAGTTTGTATGTAACGATTCTGTCTATTCCCAGATCCACAGCATACATATACTGTCCGTCAACATCGAAATCGACAAAATGAACATGCGGACCACCTTGCCTCATCTCATTTATTCCGGATCCCCTGTGCATAACTACAAATGAATCATGGCTTAAAGAACCGTCTGTCAGAATGGGAATAACACTTAAATTTCCACCGCTGTAATTTGCTGTGCATACAAATCTGTTGGTTTGATCTACTGAGATGTAACAAGGATGAGCTCCGCGTGACGATATTGTATTAAGCTTTTCCAGCTTTTTTGTCTCATTATTTATTGAAAAGGCGGTTATGCTACCCGAGCCGGAGGTATCAAAGTTATCAACTTCATTCACAGCATATATGAATTTGTTATCTGCATTCAGGGCTAAATATGAGGGATTAACAACATCGCCGGTTGCGTTTACAAAATGCAGTTCACCGGATTTCGTGTTTATTTTATACTGGTATATTCCCTGGCTGTCCCCGTCTGTATATGTCCCGACAAAAAAATACATTTCGCTGCTCTCCTCATCACTGCAAGAATAAGTAATTACCATTAATAAAACAGTTAAGTACTTAAAAAGTAGTATAGTAGATTTCATAAATAATCCGAAAATTTAGTTATGAATATAAAAGAATATTTTGATAAAGTTGCGTTATAACAAAAAAATGGGGTGGTGGACCACTATGGTTTAGATTTCTTAAAACCGCATATTTATGCGGTTGTTTTACTGAGGATTTAAATGGATTATTGCGTGGGGGGATTAACAAACCTTAATATAGCCTTTGTCAATCCTAAATTTTACGACACAATTGAAACGTTTTTTGTTTTAACCTGAGCACCATACTTCATTAAAATAATGTTGTTGCTGATTCCGTGTGGAATAATTATTAAGAAGAGCAATAATTTTTATATACATCGCAATCATTAATAAAATCAGGGGGGATTTTAATGATTAAAACCTTTTCTACACATTTTATTTAAACCTATTAAAAACAATTCCTTTTAACCGATTACTATCAAAGGGGGTTAATATGTACATTGGTAAAAAGCCCGATACTAATTATTTAAATGGGCGAATTAAACTGCTGCATTATTTGTTGATATTTCTATTGGTAGCGGCAACAAATTATGCACAAAACGGCAGAATTTCAGGAAGTGTTAAAGACGACATTACGGGTGAAGTATTAATTGGCGCCAATGTTTTTATAGCTTCACTTAATATAGGTGCTTCATCCGATGTTGACGGCAATTACATTATAGAAAACATTCCTGCCGGTACTTATACAATTATTGCAAGATATGTCGGATTCAAACAGGTGACGGAGGAAGTAGTTGTAAGAGCCAACTCAACCACACAACTTGATTTCAGGCTTGAATCGACAGCCGTTCAGCTAAATGAACTTGTAGTTACGGGTCAGGGCGTTGCAACCGAAAGAAGAAAACTGACTTCAACAGTAGAATCAATCAGTGCTGATGATATAGGCATTGCTCCTGTTGAATCCGTAGACCAGCTTCTTCAGGGCCGTGTTCCCGGGCTTACGGCATTTAACTCATCCGGTATGCCGGGAACCTCGGGCAGAATTGCTGCCAGAGGACTCAAAAGTGTTTTAACAAACGCGACTCCTGTTGTTTATGTGGATAACGTCCGGGTTGATAATCAGGATGCATTCAGACTCGCGCTCGACACGGGAGGAGCTGAAACTTCAGCTTTATCCGATCTGGTTGTCGGTGAAATAGACAGAATCGAAGTTATAAAAGGAGGTGCCGCCTCAACTCTTTTCGGATCGGAAGCTGCAAACGGTGTTATCCAGATATTCACTAAAAAAGGAGTTCCCGGAAAACCACGCTGGCATTTCAATGTTACAAGCGGTTTCGATGCACCCAACACCGAATTCGTATCGGAAAAATATGTTAAAGATAATGTACTGCGCACGGGATATTATCAGGGATACGATTTTTCAGCAATGGGCGGTGCTCAGGATTTCACATATCATTTCGGAGGAAAAACCTTTTTGAATGACGGTATCATCGTTGATAATGTATCTCAGTCAAAAGGCTATAATTTAAATGCCGGATTCAGGGTTCATTTGTCGGATATCTCAAATCTTGAAATATCATCGAGCTATACAAAATCACAATTCAGAAGAACCGATAACAACAATCTGCCCACAGCACCGTACGGCGGATTTGAAGATGGTGCTTATGCAGATCAATGGGGATATAATGACCATTTAAGAGACTCAGTTTTGGCATTAATGCTTTCGAATGATGTGCGCGATGATGTTGACAGGTTCAGGACAGCGGTAAATTATGATATTACGCCAGTAAAGGATTTTACTAATAAATTTACATTCGGACTCGATTACAGAAAGAATGAAGAGCGGCAGTTCGTTCCCAAGAAAGCAGGCGATTTATTTGCAACAGAAAATGGATTCCTGTTTCGTGCCGACAGGGAATACTTAACCGTTACTCTTTCATATATCGGATCATACATTCTCCCGAAGCTGGGTCCGGTAACACAAACTCTTGCTTTTGGAGCCCAGGGATTCCGCGTTGAGGACAGAGAAGGAGCTGCCCAGGGTCAAAACTTTGCGATACCGGGAACCGAGGATTTCGACAATGCCTCGTTAATTGATGCCCAGGAAAGCAACAGGCAGCTTTTCAGCGGCGGTCTGTATCTTGTTGATCAGATCGGAATATTTGACAAGATCTTTATTGATCTCGGTATACGAGCAGATGGAAACTCTACTTTCGGCGAGGATGTAGGATTACAGTATTATCCTAAAGCAGGTATTGCGTATAATATCTCGGATGAAAGTTTTTATCCTGAAGCCTTAAAATCGTATGTCAGTTCGCTTAAACTTAGAACTTCATGGGGACAAACAGGTAACTTCCCGCCCCCGTTTACCAAGGACAGAACATATGCATCGAATTCATTCCTCGATAGATCGGGGCTCGCATTCAACAATCCCGGTGATCCGGAACTGAAACCCGAGAAAACCAGTTCTGTCGATGCTGGATTCGACATGGGTTTGTTCAATGACCGTGTAGCTATTGAATTCAATTACTTTAAACAAATAACCAAGGACGGGTTATTCCTGGTACCCAACGACCCTGCATCAGGATTCGGACTCCAGTATAAAAACGTAGGAGAAATACTTAACGAAGGTATTGAATTATCAATCTATGCACAGGTCCTGCAGTCAGAAAATTTTTCAGCAGATGTAAGGTTTTCATTTGCCACGCTTGAAAACGAAGTTACAGACCTGGGCGGATCGGCACCATTCTCGATAGCCTCATTTACTTTCCTGCCGAGAAGAGTGGAAGAAGGTTATACCCTCGGAGTATTCAGGGTTAATAAACCGATAAAGGATGCCGAAGGAAATTATACGGGTGACTATGAAACTGTTCTTGAGGGAAGTCCTCTTCCCAAACAGACAGGCAGTTTCTCTTTTAATGTAACGCTGTTTAAAAATCTTAGCATCAGAAGTCTTACCGAATTTGCATTCGGTCATCAGGTGGTGAATCTGAAAAAGACTTTACGATATTTCAACCAGACGGAAGACGCTGCAGATGCTGTGCCGGACGGGTACTCATTCGAAACTGCATCCCAGGTCTGGGTTGAAGATGCCGACTGGATTAAAGTAAGGGAGATTGGATTAACATACAGACTACCCGAATCACTGTTAAAAGGAATTACATTAAACGCAAGTTTAAGAAACGTTGCCGAATTCGGAATAAAGACATCCAATCTTGATCCGGAACTTAACAGTTTCCAGCCGTCGCAGGCAAACGTTGGTGGTTACGGATATCTCGATGTTTCGGCTCCGAGACAATTCCGTTTCAGTGTTACGTATAATTTCTAAAAATATGGTAAGTGAAATAATTAAGGAGCTAATATGAAATCGAATAAATATTTTAGCAAACTAATACCGTTATTATTTATGTTTGCGCTCCTCTTTGCAGCTTGTGAATTGATTGATCCTACCGATGTTGAAAATCCCGCAATTACGGAGGAAAAATTGTTTGCTGATGCAACCGGAGGAGCCGAACCACTGGTAACGGGCTTGGAATTTGCCTTCTCCGACGCTGTGGTTAGAAGCGTTGTTTTTCTGGAAGCTGTATCGGATAATTATGACAATATTTCTACGTATGTCTCAACAGTTCTCGACAAACCAAGAAACATAACTCCTAACGATCAGTATCTGGGAGATTCGAGAGAAATATATTTTAAGCTGCAGATACTGAGATCATTAGCTGATTTTGGGCTATCCACAGTTTTACCTGCAGATGCCAATTCAACTACGTTTCATGAAGCGCAGGCATTGTTTTATAAAGGGATGGCAATATTAATGCTGTCGGAAAACTTTTTAGCCTTCCCGCTGGTAGAAGACGGTCCGATGGTTAGGGCGGAAAATGCCGTAAAAGAAGCAATAGAGGTTCTGGAAGAGTCATATTCGATAAGTCCGTCGGGAGATCACGGTCTTAAATGTAAACTTGCACTAGCCCGTGCGTACAGACTGGACAAAAACAAAGCAATGGCTGTCCAGATGGCTAATGAAGTGTTATCTATGAATCCGACTTTTAATTATTCTGCTCAATACGACGCTATTAACCTGCCGAACAGGATGGTGTACTTTCTTGTAACCCGTTCGCAGAATGATTTTCAACCTCTGCCAAGATTGGATTTTCTGGATCCTAAATTCTCAACACCAGATGCCAGCGATGGTATTCCGTGTCTTAAAGCTGAAGAAGCTTATCTGATTCTGGCGGAAGCTGCACTGAGCGATAATGATATTAATACTACCAAAGGGTATCTGAATGATTTGATTGTTCTTGTGGATTCAAGGCAGGTTTATACTTTCAGTGATAATGACCCCAGAAGAAACAGACCGTCAAATCCGGACTATATAGTTAAAGCTGATGCAAGTGCACCCGGAAAACCGGGACTGATTCTTGCGAGGGAAGATCAGGAGATTGCAGTAAGTCCTGTATCCGGAACAAGTCTTACAAATGCTGATATTGATGCAATGACTACGCCGGAAGAGCTTTACTATGCATTGTATTTATTAAGGCAGGAAGTGTTTTTTGCAGAAGGACGAAGAATGAGTGATCTGGGAATCAGACTGCCCGTTATGCAGAGACAGATTGATGCTAATCCTAATATAAACATCGGGGATTACGGAACTGAAATTTATGTGCCGGCTTATATTCCTCAGTCTGATGAAATGGATCAGTTTACGGTTGATGAAACCAATGGTATTGTAACCATACTTCACGATATGAACAGAGTATTGGTTCAGAATATAAATGTGGTTTCGCCGTTTTAGTTTTTATATGATATTTAAGAATAGATCTATTTTCGCAGCATAGATCATCCTTGCCTTTCGTAAGGGGGGCGCCAATTAGGGCGGCATGGCAAAGTTAATTTGTGTGTGGTTAACTGAGTCAGCCGCTCTTTCATTGGTGAAGATTATTTTTTCTTGCATCAACACAAATGAACGGTATTGTAACAGCGAAATAACCTTTATTCCCGGCAATCAGATTCAACTCCGTCTCAACCTGTGTAAAGATTTTTCGGCGCAAAGAATCGTCCGGAATCAGATTAAACCAGGGTTCTCTGAAAGATAGTCTGATCGTAAAATGATTTAGGAACGATGTTCCATCGGCATATTTTAATTGGAATGAATCTTCAATTGTCTGTCTTATTTCAAAACCATTGCCGGTGATCAGTTCCGCGGTATATATAACAGGTTTTCTTTTTGATGTAATATGTTCTTCGAGTTTATGATTTAATTTATCGAAACCATTCTCATACAATACCTGCTTTAAAACATGGTAAAACTCCTGCATGGTATCAGGCAGGTTCATAGTAAAAACTGCCTGACAACCAGCCTTTGTAACGCGGGATATTTCAGACATAACTTTCCCGTCGTTGTTAACATTATTCAACCCGTTGTTGGATATTACCAGATCGAAAAAATTATTATCGAAAGGTAATTCCTCACCAATGCATTCCAGCACTTCAATATTATTAAGCCCCCACTTTTCAATCTTCTTTTTGCATCTTGCGTTTGCAGATTTCCATGGATCAACACAATAAATTCGGGAAGTTTTACCCAATCTGGCTGCAAGTTCTACCGAAGGAAAACCAAATCCGCTTCCGACATCAAGTACGGTAATATTTTTTTTGTATTGTATAGTATCTAGAAGTTTCATTCCGAAAGGAGCAGACCAAAGCGGTAAATCATCAATTACAGAGATTATCTCAGAATCTGATAGATCATAATAATTTCCGAAGTCAATACTCATCTTTGCCGGTAAGAATATTTTTTGTAATTGATATTTATAATCTGTTAAGCAATGCTTTAGTAAAGAATATTTTTCATTAAAAATTCTCTGAAACGGATAAGAGGTGCTTCTGATTTAACGGACTTTACAGTAATCAAAGTGCCTCTCCAGCTGTTTTCAATGAATTCAGCTAAGTCCGCCACATTTAATGCCAGGTTTATCTCACCCAGTTCCTGCGCTTCACTAAGGCAATTTATAAGCGGTTTATTAAATTCAATTATTAGTTTTTCGACGGTTGCCCTTATTGTCCTGTTTATCAAAGACACCTCGTCACCTATGGTTGAAAGCAGGCAAAATTGTGTATAGTTGCTGGCTACAATTTCATCGGTTCTTCTCCGGTAGTAATCAACAATTCTGACGATTGCGGTTTTTGTTTTTTCATTTAATATACTTTCTGCGAACTCAATTTTATTTTTTACGTATAGCTTAAGAACGGTTATGGTAAACTCTTCTTTGCTTTTGAAATAATTATAAAACGATCCTTTCGGAATCCCGACTGCATCAGTAAGTTCTTTTATGCCGGTTCCGTTGTAACCCTTAACAGAAAGAAGATCCGTTCCTTTCTCAATTAAAACCTTCCTGTTGTTTATTCTTCCCTTAGACACAAAAGCACAATAATTTTTAATGTCAAAATAAGGAATATGATCGAATATTGTTCAGACTCGAAATCAGATTAATTTTATGACAAGAATGAGACCTTGATTAAGTTTCAATTTACTCATATAATTAATTAGTAATTAAATCTTTCCTTTTCGGCTTTCCGCTATTGTATATTTTTATAATTGTATGAGTTTATTCATTGTCCGGTTCCAGGTAAATATCTTGGAGTGAACATGAAAAAAATAGTTTTACTATCATCTATTCTTTTTTTGACAGCGGCGATTACGGCGCAGGAATTACATGTTCATGAATTTATCGGCAGAAGCATGAAAGATGTAATTTCAAAGTTCGGCAAACCGGCTCATCATGACAGAAGCAATCCGAGTATGGAATGTGTTTTTTATAAAACAAAAACTTTCCAAATGGTTTTTGTAGCTAATAAGGAGGGCGTGTTTCAGGCTGAAGGTACTAAATGCTTTAATTCCAGGTCATCTGCAGAGAAAGAGATCAGCAAGTTATTAAAAGATTCCATGGGAACCGGATATTCGGTTGACACCCTAAATGTCGCGGAGTTTGAATTACGAAAGAGCGGGATTAAATTCAATCTGCTTCTGTTTGAAAATAATTATTCAAAAAAATATGAAATAAAAGTAAAAGCGAACCACAGTGCCGGCTAACGTACTTTAGCTTTTGAATTTTCCGAACCGTTTCACACATTATACTCGTGAGGTTTTCCAGCCGGAATTCCGGATGAATGCCATTAATTACCTGCAAAATGTTTTGCCAGCAGGGCAATTTGCCCTATGTGAAAAGCGTAATATGCCATTTGACTATTTATTACATCGAAAACGGTATGTGTTTCCTGGCGGATATAAACTGTTTTTTCTAAGTCATCGGGAGCTAATGAAGAAATAGTTTTAAGCAGAATCTCCCAGCTTTCTTCCCAGTTCTGCATTATAGAATCTCTCGTGCCGGTTTCCGATAGTTGAAACCCAAGCTCCCCATCTCTGTAGCTCTGCCATTCCGGAGTGAGAAAATTACTAAAGCCGGATCGCATATTTTCCGAAAGGTGCTTAATTAATATTGCTATGCTGTTCGAAATGTTGTCCGATTTTCCAAAGAATTTTTCATCAGGTACTAAGGCAAGCGAGTTTTCGGCAATATCTCTGTATCTTTTTAATTGTCTTAATATATCGTCGATGAATTGTTTGCGGATCATTCGCATTTCCGTCAGAAAATTTATTCTCTAGTCAATTTTAAATTCTACTGACTATGAATATTATAAAGCGATTATGCACAAGTTACAGTTATGCTGTCGAAATCAGATCCATCCCATTCTTTGCTTAAGCGTTGAAACCTGAGCAATATGATGCCTTCCATGCCACTCATATAATGCAAGCGCTTCGTTGAGAGTTACGCGCGATCCGGTTTCGGGGTGATGGTAAGCTTTTTCAAAGTCCTCCCCGGTCATTGCTCTTAATAGAACATCCCAGCGCCGGTGCAAAGCATCCAGAAGGTTAAGCGATAAATCTATATTGGAACGTTTACCATCGAATAATTCTGCCCACAGAGCTTCTTCGTAAGGTTTTATAGTAGGTTCAATTTCCGTTAGGGTCCATTTAAATCTCAGGTAGGCATTCATATGACTGTCGGGCAGGTGGTGAATTACCTGTCTAACCGTCCATCCGCCTGGTCTGTACTGAGTGTCGAGCTGCTCGTCGTTTAAATTTTCAACTTCACCTCTTAATATCATTGGCACCATTGCGAGACTCTCAATAAGCATAAGTCTGTCTTCATTCGATTCAATTTCCATATATTCAAATTGTCCGATAGGATATTGTAATTCTTTCATAGCAGCTCCATCAAAATACGTTATAATTAAAAGTAAAAAATCCGGTTGTAATAAACTGAAAGCTAAGAAATTTCATAGTAAAAAAACGGAAGCAAAAGAAATATCTTCTACTTCCGTAACACTTAACAGGACTTCAAAAATTAATCAGCGGTTGTTCTGGTTTCTCGACCTTTGCTTCTTTCTATCGACTGCAAAGCGAGATATCTGTCGCCGAACTTTTTCAGGTTTTCAAGCTCAACATCGAACTGGTCGAAGTGTCTTTCCTCGTCCGCTACCAGACTTTCAAACACCTGTTTAGTGACAGAATCTGCATTGGCTGCGGATTCATTTGCCCATTCGTTGTATTCTTTAGCGCTGTCATTTTCCATTTGTGCCGCCATTTTCAGCATTTCGGAAACATCATGAATTTTACTAACCTCATGTGCGGCAACTAATTCCACGTCGCCTCTCAGAAAAAGGATTCTTTCAGCAAGTTTTTCAACGTGCATCATTTCTTCAACCGCAGTTCTTTTAAACATTTTTGCGAGTAAATCATATCCCTGATCGTCACAATGAAAATGAAAATACATGTACTGATGGACCGCATGCATTTCGTCGGCAACAGCTTTGTTCAATAATTCAATACTCTTTTCGTGCATAAATACCTCCATTAAATATTACATTTTTATTTCAAATATAATAAGATGGTAAATAATTCTCATGTAAATGTTGATTAGTTTGCAGCAATTGAATATTTACTGTCTTTGTTAAGTGCCGTGCTCTCGAATCACAAATTAATTTCAATACCTACGGGACAGTGATCTGAACCCATTACATCCGGCATAGTAAATGCATCGGCAATACTATTCTTCAAATTTTCACTTATGTAAAAATAGTCAATCCGCCAGCCGACATTCCGTTCACGAGCACGCGAGATCATATCCCACCAGGTATACACCCCGGAATTCTGATTGAACATTCTCAGCGTATCTATAAATCCCCGGGCGAGAAATCTGTCGATCCATTCACATTCCTGCGGAAGAAAGCCGGATACATTTCGGTTCTCTTTCGGACGTGCAAGATCAATTTCTTTATGAGCAGTATTCACATCGCCGCAGATAATAAGCTTCTTCCCCTTATTCTTGAGATCAACCGCATACTCCTGGAAGGCTTCGTAGAAATCCATCTTGTATTTTAATCTTTCGTCGTCGCGCTTACCATTGGGATAGTAAATGTTCATCAGTGTAAACTTTTCATGCTCGGTTATTACGAATCTACCCTCGCGGTCGAAATGTTCAATACCTATACCAAATGAGATATTTAATGGTTCCTCTTTTGTATAAGTAGCAACCCCGCTGTAACCTTTCTTGTATGCTTCCGCAAAATAGGACTTATATTCACCGATGTTTATCAAGGAATCATCAAGCTGTTCTTTCCAGGCTTTGGTTTCCTGAATGCAGAGAATATCTGGTTTTTCTTTCCCGAACCATTCGAGAAATCCCTTTTTTGCTATTGCACGAATACCGTTTACATTCCATGAGAGTAATCTGTATTTTTTCATAAAACCCTTAACATTTTTTTTGATAGGGAAGGCATAACAAAATAGTTATTATTCCGGAAAGTTTTTACAAAAACTGTAAGCTGATCAGGTCTGAGCGAAGGGATATCGCTTTAAGAATATGAAAGCCTCACGAAATTCTTTTAACTTGACTAACTCTCAACTTTTCAGTTACTTGACCGGCTGATTTTTATTATTTGGAGTAATAGTGAAAGAGATACGAAACATTGCAATTATAGCCCACGTAGATCATGGCAAGACAACGCTGGTTGATCAGATTCTTAAACAGTGCTCGGTATTCCGCGAGAATCAGGTGGTAAGGGAACGTTTTCTCGATTCTAACGATCTGGAAAGAGAACGGGGCATTACAATCCTGTCAAAGAATATCAGTATACCTTACAGGAATTTTAAAATAAATTTAATCGACACACCCGGGCATGCGGATTTCGGCGGTGAGGTTGAGCGCGTTCTTAAAATGGCAGATGGTGTTCTGCTTCTCGTAGATTCATTCGAAGGTCCAATGCCGCAAACCCGGTTCGTGCTCGAAAAAGCATTGCATCTTCACCTGAAGCCGATTGTTGTAATAAATAAAATTGACAGACCCGATAACCGTCCTAACGAAGTGCTTGACGAGATTTATGACTTGTTTATTGATCTGGATGCAAATGAAAGCCAGCTGGATTTTCCCTATGTCTATGCCAGCGGACGCGACGGATGGGCGGTATATCAGCTTAACGATAAGAGGGAAAACCTTAATCCTCTTCTGGATTCAATCATTAAGAACATTCCGTCACCCCCGGCAGTAGAAGGAACAACCCAGATTCAGGTAACTACGCTCGATTACAACGATTACGTCGGAAGAATAGGTATCGGAAGGGTGTTCAGAGGGACGCTGAGCAAAAACAGCAAACTCAGTATTATAAAACGCGACGGTAAAATTCATCCCGTATCTATTAAACAGCTCTTCATATTCGATGGATTAAACAGGATGGAAACCGATGAAGTACAGTGCGGAGATATCTGCGCTATGGTTGGTATTGAAGATATTGATATAGGCGACACTATAGCCGATGCGGAAAATCCCGAACCGCTTCCAATTATTGCGATTGATGAGCCCACTATCAGCATGACCTTTACAGTTAACAACTCGCCTTATTACGGAAGAGAGGGCAAGCTTGTTACTTCCAGACAGATTCGTGACAGGATATATAAAGAGCTTGAACAGAACGTTGCTTTACGGGTTCAGGAAACCAGTTCACCCGATGCCTTTAAAATTTCAGGCAGAGGAATTCTGCATCTTTCGATTTTTATTGAGAATATGCGAAGGGAAGGATACGAACTGCAGATACGTGAGCCTAAAGTTATTTACAAACAAATAGACAGTAAGAAAGCCGAACCGATAGAAGTGCTTGTTGTTGATGTCCCAACTGAATATGCCGGCAAGGTGATTGAACTTGTAGGTCAGCGCAAAGGCGAGATGGTTAATATGGATACAAAGGGAAATCTTAATAAGATTGAATTCCATATTCCTTCTAGAGGGATAATGGGATTGAGAACGAGAATGCTTACAGCAACTGCGGGCGAAGCCATTATGCATCACAGATTCTACCAGTATGAGTATTTTAAAGGGTCTATCGGAAGGGTTAGAAACGGTGTTTTAATATCGATGGCTGAAGGACCGGCAACGGCTTATGCTATCGATTCTCTTCAGGACAGAGGCAAGTTCTTTATCGATCCGGGTGAAAATGTTTATGCTGGTCAGATTGTTGGCGAGCATAACAAGGATAATGATATTGAGGTGAACGTTCAGCGGGGAAAGAAGCTTACTAACATGCGTGCTTCGGGTGCGGATAAAGCGATTAAAATTACACCTGCAATAAAGTTCACACTTGAGGAGGCGCTTGAATATATTGCCGATGACGAAATGGTGGAGGTTACTCCCAAGTCGATCCGATTAAGAAAATTGTATCTCGATCCGAATGAAAGAAAGAGGTATAACCTGGGGAAAAATAATTGAGGATTGAATATCCTTTAAATCATTTTTTAAAACATCTCCCTTCGGGCATGTCCTTTAATGAATTTTACATTAAATCAAGTTATAATTAAACTTAAAATGTCTGGTATTTGATTTTCTGTGTAATATTCATGATCCGTCGCTCAACCAACTCCGGGAAATATTTTATTTCACATATATATCACTATTTAGAGGCGGTTATGAGACTATTTCGTGTTATTGCACTGTTTGTACTGCCGGTATCTACTTTGGTATTGGGACAGGAGTATGGACTAAACGGACTTGATCAATCATTATTCAAAGACTACCGCGTTCCGGAAATTCGTTACAGATCCCTGTACTTTAATGCCGGGTTAAATTATTATTCCAATTCATACCAGTATAAAAGCGAATCAGCCGACAGGGTTAATGAAAACTATAAACTGAATTTTAGACCCCGGTACAATTACTCTGATGAATCAGAAGATATGGTTTTGAACCTTTATGCCCTGATGGGTATGTCGATAGGTTCGGATTATTCGGAAACAGATGAAAACGAATGGACGGCTGGTTCAAAAGCTCATCATTAATCTACGGATACGAAATCCTGCTGATTCCCAATATCGTAAAGTATATTAATAATTCGGACTGGTTTTATTCCGCGGATGTATACTCGAGAATCAGTCTGAATAAAACCGAACGATTTTCCAGCAGGAACTACGAGGAGGAAAACATCTTTATTCAAAATGACGTACAACAATATGATGTAACATTCGGCTTCGGTTATGGTAAAATGAGGAATGTAACACCGCTGGTTCAGGCGGCAAGGCTTCAAAACAGATTAATGGTTTTAAATAAATTGAATAAGCCGTTTGATAATGAAACTATGATTGCGCTTGCACAACAGTTATCGAAATCCTCTGCCTACAACAATGTTTACGATAGACCGGAAAAATATTTCTGGAATGATATCGAATCAACTCTTAATAGTCACGGAATTTCACTTTCTACTTTAAATCAATACGCGGCTTCTTATCTGAGAGAAGTTGAAAATGAAATCAGATTTATGAGATACGAGGGATTTATGATCAATCCCCTTCTGGGGTTGGAATATAGAAAAAGCCGTTACTATTACGGTCCCGGGGATGAGGATGCACAAGAAGGTTCGCTTCTGCTGTTCGGGTTTGCATTCGATTACTGCACGCAGTTAAATCTTTACTCTCAATTCAGGAATAACCTGGTAGTTAAAGGCGGAAGTTTTATGAATAATCATCCCGAATATAAACAGGAACATAATCTCATTAATACTACAACTTATGCGTATGAAGTTACCGACAGATTTATACTGGAGGTTGAAAATGAATTCATGTATAAAATTATAAATTATACCGAATCCGGATCAGAAACGGAAAACTCTTTTGTAATAAGCGCCTATTATTTTTGGGAAGATTATATTACGTCGAGCCTGCAGTACCGGTGGCTTCATACCAAGTTCGAAAAACATCCCGATCGGACAGATGATTTTACTGTCAATAATCATTCGTTGTATCTTGAATTCTCGTACGCTTTTATGTCGAACTTTTTAAGAAAATAAAATTGTTTCATTATGCCCGGCTGAATCAGCAGGGCAGGTGACTTATTTAAAGGTATGTCTTCCTGATTTAATAAAAGGAATTTTTATTCAATGAAATGCTGAGTCCATTTTTTTATAAGATCCTGTTCCGTTAAATCAAGTTCGGCTAGAAGTTCATCGTTAGACTGCACTTCGAGCAGGCTTAGCAATATATCCTTCCCGTATTTATCCAGAATATATTTTACAACTGATCCGCTTAAAGCGTATCGTGCATTTCCCTCCCAGAATTTAACAAGACTTCGCGGGTAGCGGTCTTCATTAATAATTTTAATAACCTCCTGCATTCTATCTTCATTCAATTGTCCGGCGACAAGAATTGCAACACCTTCAATAAACCATGCCATTGGCTGCATGTTCCCGAAGAAGTGATCAAGATTGATCTGCCCGTGATAAACGTGCATCATCTCGTGTGTTATAAGTCTTTGTATTTCCGTTATATCATTCGGATTATGTTCGCAGGCTTCTTTATTCCAGGCAAGCGGACTCAATAAATCGAACTGGTCGGCAACACCGCTTCCAACCATCCAGCACTGGCTTTTAAATCCCGGTATGTTCCAGTTCGCACTCCACTCGAGATCCAAAGATGCCCTGTTCGGATGAATGTATACATCAAATTTGGTTAAAAATTGTCTGTTAAAATAATTTGTAATCGTTTCGTGCGTGTTATCGAAATATGCCAGAAACATTGATATATCTGAGGAGTCCTGTTTTGTAAAATAAATATCATATCGTTCGGTTTCCATCATATACCATTTTGAAGGTAGTTTGTCGGGGTTTGTCTGCGCAAATGAAACATTAAAAATTAGTGTTGAAAACAGTAGCAGTAATCTGAACATTTTTGATTCCGTAAATAATTAATATTAGTACAAAATAATTTATAGAATAAATAACTAGTTTTACAGTCCAAATTTAGTTGAATGATTATATGGGGCGCACAAAGCAGAAAAAAATAGATGCTGTTAAATTTTTTCCGAATGTTTTTGTAAAGGAAAATTTAAGTGAAGCCGTTCAAAAATACTTCAGCAACAACAATCCTTTATCGCTTGAAATAGGATGCGGTGAGGGAGATTATACTCTTGCGCTTGCGAAAAATTTCTCCGGGAAAAATTTTATGGGTATAGATATAAAACCTTCCAGGATTTACATAGGAGCAAGGTCAGCTCTGGATGAGAACATACATAATACCGCATTTATTGCCGGACGGATTGAAAGGCTTTATGAAATATTCGGCGAGGCGAGCATTCAAGAAATTTACATTCCTTTCCCCGATCCTCACGTTAGACGCAGAAGCGCTCCACGAAGATTAATCTCCCATCAGTTTATTTCGATATATAAAAAGATCTTAACAAAGAACGGCAGGATTCATTTTAAAACCGACAATGAAATTCTTTTCGAATTCGGACTGGAAAATTTAAAGCAGGCAGGAGCAGAAATTATAAAGATAAATTACAATGTTCATAATTCGGATAATCTTACACTGCCCGAATCGATTACAACCCGTTATGAAAAGCATTATATAAAAGAAGGAAGAACTATCAAATATTTATGCTGCGGGTTTTGACGAGTAAATTCAGCACAAATCAGAAGTCTGCGACAATCTAACCAATTATCAACTTCAGCAGGTAGGCACCTCCGAAACCGATATAATTACCAACGGCATAACCCAGCAATCCTGCTGCTATTCCCGGAAGAGCCAGGTCGTTCCAATCCTTTGCGCTTGTAATGGCTGCTACACTGGAAGGTCCTGCTTTAGCGGCAACAGAAGCCACTGCAATAATCCGGAGATCAAGTTTTGCGAGTTTACCGATTACCAGTGCAAATGACACTTGCGACACAATAACAATTAATACGAACATAAAAAGAACGGGTGCCAGTTCAATGGCTTTAATGATATCCATAAGCGCGCCTACCGCGGCAAAGAAAAGATAGAATGCGAAATTTCCCAGATCGTTAGCGCCTTGCAGGTTTTGTATAAATTTAAATTGGGCAAATATCAAAGCGAGAGTAGTTGTAATCAATATTGTAGGAAGGTTTGGAAACAGGGGTGCAATAAACTGCTGTTTGATCCAGCTGCTTAAAAACATTATTAGCAGCGCCCAGAAAGTCAGCGCAGCAAGATGCAAAATTTTCAGCTCCGTGATTTTTTCGGAATGGTCAACCGCATCAAGTTCTTTCTGCTTCCAGAATTTACCGGGTTTGTAAAATTTCATTAGGTAATTAGGTGCGAGTATCCAGATGAGAAAAACCGGCATGAGAGTTAAATTGTCGACCGCATTGGCGGCTGCAAATAAATTCGCATTGTTTATTTCCAATCCGGTCCATAGCGAGAAAAAATTTAAACTACCACCTATGTATGTTCCTATATAGGGTCCAACCAGTTTCCACCCTTCGTTTGAGAGTATCTCATTAAACTCGCTGCTTAGAATTATACCACCGGCGATACAGCCGACAACCGATCCGATGCTTGCAATTCCAAATGCAGCCAGCATAGTAACGCCTGCATTTTTCAGATCAGCAAGTTTAACGTGAAATAAAATTAAAATAACTGCAAAGGGTACCGCATATCCTGTTAATTCGTTGTAGAATGGGTTATCGGTTGTTATGATTCCCAGATTTGAGGCGGCGGCGCTTAAGAACAGAATAATTAATATCGGCGATATTTTTTTCGCAATACTGTATTTGCCCGTCAGATATAGAGAGAACGCTATAATGCCCAGGAAAATTATAAGTATATGAAAAGGGTTAGTAATCATTTTTATAATAATTTAATAATTGATCTGCTCAAACCGGCGGGCAATAATAACCCATTAACTGAGCATGAAACTAATGTTATTATCGACTAAAATCAACCGCAGGAGCAAGAGATCACCAACTTAATATATAATTCAACTGCTCATCAACACTAGATGTAAATTCCTTGTAAGATGCCGGCGTGCGTCTGTTGATATAAAGCAGCAGCATGCCGGTTACCGTATAATTCAGATTACTTCTCAATTTACCGGTCAATTCGGCACTAATAATTTTTGATTCTTTAACATAATCCCATTCGCCTGAACATAGTCTGTCAAAAAATGTTGCTATCAATTCAACCGTATTTTTTTTGCTCCCTACGTCCGAAACTCTTTCAATATAAAACAATTCGAATGTACCCGGATACTGTACGAAGTATTTTATGAACGAACGGGATATCGCCATTATTTTTTCCCTGCCCCTTTCTGCTTTGCGGGAATCCTTTAGTACCATCTCCTCGCACTCTTCCTGAAAATCTTTTACGCACTCGAATATCAGGTCTTTAATATCCTTAAAATAGTTGTACAATGTTGCATAAGAGTATCCGGCATTTTCTGCAATGTTTCTCACGCTTATACTTCTCAGTCCCTCTCCTTTCAGGATTGATTTTGCCGAATCGATAAAATAACCTCTCATCCGCTGATCCTGGATCTGCTTTCTGTCCACATTAACACCCTTAATTAAATTAACGCAATTAATGTAATTAACAATGTTAATTATTCAAAGAGTTTTTTTACCCGGGCGGGTAAAATATATTTCCACGGCATGCATACGGAAGAAATATACGGCGATTTGATTATGAACTGGTAAGAACCTGATTATGAAATGTGAAATCGATGAAGTATTTTCAATTATTATCCTTGAATATATTAATGCCTTTATGTTCTGATAGAAGTTCAACTGTGTTTAAGACAGGAAGCCAGGACATCTCAAACTTCGTTGCAATTACCTTTTTCAGCAGGTATTCATTTTCTATAATTGTTTTTACTGAGCTGTTTCTATAATGCTCGTAAACCACATTGTTTTTGAGTTCAATCCAACTTTGATTAGAAAATTTGATTATCCGCAGCAAATTCATAAAATATGAACTTGTCAAAAATGTTTTGCTTATCTCATCCTGGAAATATGAAATATCCCTCCCTATCGGATTAACCACGTAATCATGAACCAGTACTTCGTTTTTATATACCTTTAAAACAGGAAGAGAATTCGCATTATGTGTGAAGATGTATTTTAACCTGCCCCACACCAGAATTTTATCAACATTCCGATCCAACTGAAAAGGTTCATAAAAAGGTGCTCCGTAGCCGACATCGACAAAATAATTCTTTTCATCAACAGAGACTATTAACGCAGCATGCGCGTCAGCTGATCCTGCAATGTTGCAACCCACGAATTTGGTTCTATAATCAAGATAATCAAGCAGGCATTTGAAATAATAGTTATTCGCAAAGCATGTTCCGCCGCTGTGGTGAATTATCGAATTTTCTAAGTGTAATTCGATGTCTGTTAGCGTGGTTAAATTACTCCCGTAGTAATTAATAATTTTAAAAACATTTTCGAAAGGAAATTTCTGAATCTGTGATCTTATCAGCTTTAGCAGATTGTCATAATCGGGTCTGGAAAAATTTACGCCGAGATGTGATAAATACTTTTTATAAACTCCGGAATATCTCATGGTGGATATTAATTATATGTGCAATTCAACAACATCACCATCGCACAGCAAATGTTCGCGGCTTACCACCTGACCTTCGTGCACCTCATTTCCCCAGATGCGCGCATTTTTCATGTTCTCGTGAAAGTCTTTATGAACCGCCATTGCAAAGTCGTCTATTGTTGCGCCTTTTCTTAAGATAAATGGTCTCGAATAATCAGGTTCCTCGTGCGGTTTTTTGGAGTAAACCCTTATAATCATAAGTTCTTTTATTATAAAGTTCATCATACCGTGGATGTTACGACCGGTTTTGACAGAAACCGGCAGAAGCACAAATCCTTCTTCGCGCAGCAATTCGTTAAGAACATTAAAATCTTCATCAAGTTTTTCGGCATCATCTTTATTTGCCACGACCACATACGGCAGTTTATGGATTTTCTTATCCGTCAAGCCGGAATCATGTTTAATCGGGCAGATATTATGACTTTCCAGTATATCAATTGACTTTTGAAATTGTTGTATTGGAAAAGCCTGCAGATCGATCATAAGCAAAACTAAATCGCTGTGTTTAATTAAATCGACGAATTCCGGCTCCATGTAATCACGGTCAAGTGCCGGTGTATCTATTAATTGTATATGTACACCATTATGTACAACCATGCCGGGTACAGGCGTCCATGTACTGAACGGGCTTTCCGATATTTCCGGATCAGCATGCGTCAGGTTCGCCACGAGGGATGATTTTCCGACATTAGCAGCACCCAACACCACAACTCTGGCATTACCCTCTTTTTCAATATGAAAATGCGTTTCATGTTTACCGGTTTTCCTTTTTGATGATTGTGCCTGCGATTTATATTTGGAAAGTTTTTTCCTGAGGTCAGCTCTCAGTTTATCCGTTCCCTTATGCTTCGGAATTGTACTTATAAGCGCCTCAAGAGTTTCCACCTTTTCCTGAGGAGAGTCAGCTTCCTTGTACCGACGTTCTGCTTCGTGGTATTCTGGCGGTAAATTTGCAGGCATTTACGCTTCCGGATTTTGGAGCAATGTAATAAATTCTGTAAAGATTTTCCCGTAAAAATTTTTATTGACTGAAACAAGCTGTGAATTAAAAAACGGACAGCACTCAACACAGTAACATTCTGAGATTCAGGCAAAATATTTATATGATCCGCCTGAAAATTTCATCAAGATAAGGATAAATATTCGAAACACGCAGATACTTCTTCCCCCAAAAATTTTGTTATTAATTAATTAACCGATGATTTCAATTCAAAACCATACTTACATACAGCATTTTACAGGCAGCGAATTAATCGGTCGAAATGAAACAATACGGGTGTCATGTGATGTTTAGATTGGAAATTACAAAACATTTTTCAACACACAAATAATGAGAATCCTGATTGAATTAAAACCAGTTTATCGTAATCGAATGAATTAACAGCTGTGTTAAGTCAATTTCCACAAAAGATTTCGGAAAAGTCGTAATAAAAAATGAAAATGGATTCTGATATTAAAAAATAATTATTTATGTATTATAAAAGGATAATGAAATGATAAAAACAGATTGGAAAGCCGATAATATCCCGGATCAAAGCGGAAGAAATGTAATTATAACAGGCTCAAGCGGCGGAATAGGTTATGAAGCTGCTAAAGTATTCGCAGATAAAAATGCGAAAGTCATAATTGCTGTCAGGAACTTAGCGAAAGGAGAAAAAGCTAAAAAAAATATCAAAGATAATAAGGATAATGCTGACGTTGAAGTTATGTTATTGGATCTTGCCGATTTACGATCGGTTAAGAAATTTGCCGATGAATACAAGAAAAAGTTCAGAAAACTTGATCTGCTTATAAATAATGCCGGCGTTATGATTCCTCCCTACCTTAAAACCAAAGACGGATTTGAACTCCAGTTCGGAACGAATCATCTCGGTCACTTCGCATTAACAGCATTGATGATAGACTTAATCATCAATACTGAAAATTCAAGGATCGTTAATGTTTCCAGCAATGCACATAAATACGGAAGGCTTAATTTTGAAGATCTGAACTGGAAGAATAGAAAATACAAAGCATGGCGGGCATACGGCGACAGTAAGATATCGAATCTTTATTTTACGTATGAATTACAGCGCAGGTTAGATTCTGTTAAATCTCATATTAAAGTGACTGCTGCTCATCCGGGATGGACAGCAACAGAACTGCAACGACACAACGGATTCCTTAATTATCTTAATAAGTTTTTTGCGATGGAACAATCTCAGGGAGCATTGCCTGTCTTAAGAGCAGCTGTTGATGAAAATGCACATGGTGGCGACTACTTTGGTCCCGATGGCTGGCAGGAATGGAAAGGATACCCGGTTAAGGTAAATTCGAACAAGTTATCGCTTGATAGTGTAATAGCCGGTAAATTATGGAATGTTTCGGAAGAATTGACCAACATCAAATTTATGATTGGGTAATTTTATCGGGAAAAATTTTCGGATTATATTTCAGTTTCAATAAAAGTGAAACATAATTGAGAAGAGTAATAGCTGCAATGTTGGCGAAAGCGTACCAATGTCTAACCGGTTATTGCAGCGAATCAAGTATGCGTTGGTTTAAAATTTCTGAAAGTACTATTTAAAATCGGATATTTACTGAGATCCGGTTCCGGGGAGTCGGGTTATTGTTTAAACACGCAAAAATTATGCAACTCCTAACGGTGTGTGGAACGAGTCTTCTTGTAAATATGTTAATAATTCCGGACTCTCGGCAAAGCAATGATTAATTCAGCCCTATGCAGAATTTATAAACACTAAAATGAATCTGGGAATACTTCTCTGACGGCTGGTTGCAGGTATCAAATAAAAGAATAATATGAACGAGAAATTTTATAGCTTAAATGCTTTATCGCTCCGGGGGGAGAGGATAAACATGGAATCTTACAGAAACAAAGTTGTGCTGGTTATAAATACTGCCAGCCGATGCGGATTTACACCGCAATATGAGGGACTTGAGAAGCTATATAAGAAATTCGGTAATAATGGATTCGTGATTCTTGGTTTTCCCTGTAACCAGTTTGGTCATCAGGAACCAGGAAATGAAAAGGAAATTGCTGAAGGCTGTCTTGTCAATTACGGCGTTACATTCCCGATATTCTCAAAAGTTAAAGTGAATGGTACGGATGCTCACCCGATTTTCAAATATTTAAAAAATAAACTGCCGGGAATTTTTGGCGGTCGTATAAATTGGAATTTCACAAAATTTCTTATCGATAAAAACGGACAACCTTTTAAAAGATTTGCGCCTTACACCCGACCGGAAAAACTGGAAAAAATAATTTCACGCTTACTTGAAAAATAGCTTCCGCACTTAAACTTTTATCAGTTTATTCGAACCGTTCCAAAGTTGGTATTCAAAGAGGAATACGATAAGTTTACAAACGCTAATTTTAAATATGGGAGAAATAATGAAGCATGTATTAATTACTTTGATTTTTCTGGGTTTTATTTCAACGATTATTGCACAGAATAAAAAATTATCCAAAGATGATTTGAAGACAACAAAACAAAAAGTAAGCTATGCTATTGGACATGATGTTGGGAAAAACACAAAATTGCAGGGAATTGAAATTTCGGTCGATGAATTTATGCAGGGCTTTAAAGACGCATTATCAGACAATCCGGTTTTAACAGAACAGGAAATAACACAGATCATTATTTCATTTCAACAGGAGATGATGGCTGAGAGAGAAGCGAAAAATAAAGTTGCCGCTCAAAAAAATAAGAAAGATGGAAAAGCCTTTCTGGAAGCAAATGCCCAAAAGGAAGGTGTGGTAACGCTTTCCAGTGGTCTTCAGTACAAAGTGATTAAAAGGGGAAACGGACCGCAGCCGACGAAAAGTGATAAAGTGAAAGTTCATTACCGGGGCACTTCGATTTCGGGTGAGGAATTCGACAGTTCATACAAACGTGGTGAACCAACCGAGTTCCCGGTTACGGGTGTAATTAAAGGGTGGACCGAAGCACTGCTGCTGATGCATGTCGGTGATAAATGGGAATTATATATACCGTATGACTTAGCTTATGGCGAAAGTGGTAACCCGCCTGTTATACAGCCTGCCCAAACGCTTTTATTTGAAGTTGAGCTGCTTGAAATTGTAAAATAATAGGATATGATTAAAAAATAGAAATTAAGAAACCCGGCTGACTATATAAGCCGGGTTTTGTTTATTAAATTATTCTAATTCGAACATCGTCTCCAGCTCAGCGTCTGAACTTCCACCTACCCAAAGCTTAAAATCACCCGGTTCGGCAGTATAATTCATATTTATGTCCCAGAATTTTAAATCGTCTGTATTCAGAACGAATTTCACCTCTTTAGATTCACCCGGCAATAAATTTATTCTTTTAAAGCTTTTCAGTTCTTTTACCGGTCTTGTTACACTTCCAACCAGATCTCTCACATATAGTTGAACAACTTCTTCTCCTGCGTAACTGCCTGTATTGGAAACGGTGACCGATATTTCAAGACTATCCCCCATTTTGATCTCATGCTTTGACAGCTTAAGATCGGAATATTCGAAATCGGTGTAAGATAATCCGTAGCCGAACGGATAAGCAGGTGTGTAATCTACATCGAGAAAATAAGAAACAAATCCTTTCGGATCCTCCGGCGTACCCGGTTCTATACCCAGTTGATCTTCAGAGGGCGGTCTGCCTGTATTTTTGTGAGAATAATATATAGGCACCTGACCCACTGTTCTCGGAAAACTTACCGGCAATTTACCTGATGGCGATGCTTTTCCGAAAAGCACATCCACAACAGCGGGACCGCCCATTATTCCAGGATGCCATGCAAACAATATTGAATTAACATCATCCTTTATTTCACCAAATGTTAACGGTCTTCCCGCCATTATAATTAAGGCAATTGGTTTGCCCGTTCGAGCAACAGCTTTAATCAGATCTGTCTGAACTCCGGGAAGATTAATATACGCTCTCGAATGTGATTCACCTGAAAGAAGAGCGTCTTCACCACAGAACATTATCACTGCATCAGCACGTTCAGCCGTTTCAACTGCATCATCGAATCCGTCCTTGCTTTTTGTTCGGGTTGTTTCCATTCCCCTGGAATACAGCACATTTATTTTGTTCCCCGCATATTCTCTCAAAGCTGCCAGAGGAGTTACAGCATCCTCAGGATTTCCATCGGGAACCCAGGTGCCGAGCTGGGACTCAGCATCATCTGCAAGAGGACCGATTACGGCAAGCGTTTTTATATTATCGGCAAGCGGTAGCATATTATTGTTTTGAAGAAGCACAAGGCTCTCTACAGAAATCTTTTTAGCAGTTTCCCTGAATTTATCCGATAATGTTTCGGGATTATCAGTTACTAGTCTGAAAGGATTATCGAATAATCCGAGTTTGAATTTGATGCGCAGAATTCCTTTTACTAATTCATCAATCCATTCTTCTGAAATTTTTCTATCTTCGACGAGTTTTTCAAGATTGTTAGCGTAGCTTCGTGTTACCATTTCCATATTTACACCGGACTTAGCTGCTTTAAATGCGGCTTCGTATTCATCTGCTGCAAAACCGTGAGCAATCATTTCTGTTATTGAAGCCCAGTCACTCACAACATACCCGTTAAAATTCCATTCATCCCTTAACACGGTCTTTAATGTAAATTCATTCCCCGATGCGGGGATTCCGTTAAGATCATTAAATGCACTCATAAGCGTCGCTGTGCCGGCATCAACACATCCTTTAAATGGAACAAGATATACATCCCGCAGAAGTCTTTCCGGTATCCAGGTTGTGTTATAATCCTTCCCCGACTCGGCAGCGCCGTAGCCTGCATAGTGTTTTGCGCAAGCAGCTATCGTATTTTGATCCGCCAGACTTTTTCCTTGAAAACCCCGTACCATTGCAGCGCCCATTTTCGAAGCAAGGAGCGGGTCTTCACCGCACGATTCGGCAATGCGTCCCCAGCGTGGATCCCGCGAGATATCAACCATAGGTGCAAATGTCCAGTGAATTCCGGCTTCAGAGGCTTCGGCAGCTGCAACTGATGCTGCAGTTTCAACAAGTTCCGGATGCCATGTTGCAGCCTGACCCAGCGGAATCGGAAAAACAGTTTTGTATCCGTGTATTACATCTCTTCCGTAAATTAACGGTATACCCAGTCTGGATTCTTCAACAGCTATTTTCTGAAACTCCAGCTTGTCTTCCAAATCTCCTGCATTAAGAAAGGAACCGATCAGTCCGTTTCTAACAGCATTCCTGAGGTTGTCTTTATTACCCCGCATCTGACTTTGCTGCATCTGTCCTATTTTTTCGGACAGCGTCATCCTGACTATTAAATCGTTAACACGGTCTTCAATTGCGGCTTTTTTGTGTAATTCCTGCGCGTTAAGAACATTTAATAGTACTACTGTGATAATCGGTAAGACTTTTAAAATGTTATTATTTCGACTAAACATTTTACCCCTTCTTATTAATTGAGAACGTTTTTTACCTTTAGTAAAAACTCAACATCCATGCCGGAAAATAATCATTTTTATTAAGTAAATACGCCTGGAATCTGATAGGGGAAACAAGAGCTTATTATTTATTTGATAATACTTTATTATAGAAATAATAATGATGTTGCAGCAAAGGATTCCGCAGGAAGAATATTAAAATTGTACACCGGATCAGCAGAATTGAGATTCAACAACGGGTGGAAACCGTATCCGGACTAGTTTATAAAACTCCGGACCCAGTTTATGAATTCTATATTCTTTTCAATTGCATTGGTTCGTCTGCTTTTCTCAAGTTCATCGTCGATGATCTGTGCATTTAACAAATGCTTTTCGGCAGTTTCCAGCAATGTAAAATGCTGTCTGAATAATGACTTTGTCTGATTAAGGTATTCTTTTCTTTCTGTACTGTTTTTAAGGGTTGCAAGATTTCTTATTCTGTTATCATAATCTGTAAGGCGCTTGAATTCCTCAATTGAATAGTGACCAATATTATTATACTGCCACGATGCAATCCCGGGTCTGCCCAGTTCCATTGCACACTCACCCGCAACGATCAGATTCGATATTACCTTTTTAATTTCATTATTTTCCAGGGCTACAGACACTTCAGATTTTGCCTTCTTGTATGTTTCCCAAAGTTCCGTAATCGATTTAACCCCGTTTTCTTTAACGGACGATTTGCTGTTTTCCGCTTTATTCTTCGTGGTATCTTCAGAACAAAATACGCCAGGGCTGTTCAGTATTTCATATTCAATCTGCTGTATTATCGGTTCTTGTGAGATATCTCCTCTAAAGTTGGCAGAACCAGGAGTGTCACAGACAAGTAATAAAATCATTACTAAAACAGATATCATAATATCTTTAATCAAAGTTTTCATTTAAAACACATATTATTTAATTATAATTACTGATTCCAATTTACAACTTCCATAATAAATAATTACCGGAAAAAACAACACTCCAATGATAATATGCCGGGCTTAAGGTCAAAATCCGCAGTACAATCATTCAAGTGTAATTTTTGTTTTCTTTTCTTAACTTTATAAAATTCAATAATAAAAAGTATTTAACGGGCTTGATTTCAGAACAGTATAAATACCTTCTTCAGCTCTATTCAACTTACACGGGTTGTAAAGTATCTTTAATTATTAAAATCAATAAAGACCGTAATGAAATTTTAAGCTCATTCTATACTAAAGAATTCAATGCCGGTAAAATAAAAATTTTACTGAATCACTTCTCGGAAGAATGTGAGTCCTCGGGTCCCGGGGACGGAAATAATATTAAAGTTGATAAAAAATTAAAAAATCTGGGCATCGAGGATGGATTTAAAAAATTATTGTTTCATGGCGAATTCTCAGATTTTTACCTGCTCGGTTTTAACCGGGAATCCGATAAGAAAACAGAAGACATAAATATATCCGATCTGATCATCAGGAGCATTTCCGAACGGCTCGAGTTCGAGGAACAGATAAACAAAAAATATATAGAAACAACCTCAAATATTAATACAGTTATATATTCCACAAATGCCGATGGAACGAAATACTATTTTATTTCAGATTCAGTTCAACGGCTTTTTGGTTTAACGGAAAAACAAATAATAAACAACCGTATTGCCCTGCTGAGAAGGATAGTGCCAGAGCATTTTAAGGGGTATTCGAATTTTATCAAGGAATTAAAATCGGGTAAAAAAGCAGAATATGAATATGAAATTTTAGATTCAAATGGTAGGAGTAAATGGGTAAGACACACGGGAAATCCCGTAATCATAAATGGAAATGTTCAAAGAGTAGTCGGGATAATTGAAGACATAACAGAGGAACGTATTATCCGGGATAAACTTGCAAAGTCTGAAGAAAAATTCAGACTTCTGGTTGAAGCGGCAAGCGATTTAATAATGTCTCTCAACAGTTTCGGTTATGTATCACTGGTTAATAAAAACGGTGCACGTTCTCTGGGCTTTAAACCGGAGGAACTTCTCGGTAAGCACTTTCTCGAGCTTGTTGAAGAAACAACCAAGAATGATACTATAGATGCATTCCAGAAAATTCTTAGCTCCGAAGATTCGATTGATTTTGAGGTTAATCTGATCGATAAATTCGAAAATCCCGTGCTATTCGATTTTCACGCCACGCCCACTAAGGATGAAGGTGTTATTTCCGGAATGCTGGCGATTGGTCGTGATATCACTAAAAGGAAAAGAGATGAAACTCGCGTAAAAGAATTGAATACGAAACTGCTGGAAGCCAATCGGTTAATTTCAATAGAAAGAGACCGTGCAAAACAGCAGCTGACGGTTCTGGAGGAATTGAATAACCTTAAAAGTGAATTCGTTTCCCGGATATCTCATGAACTCAGAACACCGCTTGCGTCAATTGTGGGATTTGCAGAAACTATTGTTTCCGATCAGGATATGCCGAAAGAAATGGTTTACGAATTCAGCAATATAATTCTGACTGAGGGGAAAAGACTGGCGAAACTGGTCAACGACGTGCTGGATTTTTCAAAGCTCGAATCAATTAATGAGGAAGTTCACAAAAAAGATATGGATCTTATTAAAACTCTTTTAAAACTCAGCTCGTCTTTTGAAAAATATGCCGCAGAACAGAAAGTAACATTAAATTTCGAACTTCCTGAAGCAGAAATTGTTATTTTTGCCGATCAGGAAATGATAGAGAAAAGTTTTATCGCACTTATAAAAAACGGGATTAAACATAATAGACAGGACGGCAGAGTTTCTGTTATTGTACAGGATTTTCTTAATGAAGTTGAAGTAATTATAAGCGATACTGGTGTCGGAATCTCTGCGGAGGATTTACCACAGTTGTTCGATAAGTTCAGTAAGCTTAATGCCACGAGTGGTCAAACAGGAATTACGGGATTGAACATGGCTTACGTGAAACAGGTAATTGACATTCACAGAGGACTTATACAGGTTAAAAGTAAAATTGATGAGGGGACTACCTTCATTATCAGGTTACCGAAGAAAAAATAGAGGAGTTCACTTGGAAAAATTAGTATTCATTGTTGATGATGAGCCTTCCATATCAAGGTTGTTGTCGCACTGGGTTAAAAACCAGTGGGGTTACAAAGTTGAAGTGTTTGAGCATGGTGCGGATATGCTGGAAAATCTGAACAGGGGTCCACAGCTTATTCTGCTTGATATTATGCTGCCAGATATTAATGGTATTGAAATTCTTAAAAAAGTAAAAGCTGCCAATCCGCATCTGCCGGTTATAATGCTTTCTGCGCAGGGAAGTGTTGAAGTTGCTCTGGAATCATTACGGCTGGGCGCTTTCGATTATTTCCCAAAGCCTATCGATCAGAACAGATTAGGTCCGGCTATTAAAAATGCACTTCAGAATTACGAACTTCAAAAGCGCGTCGAGGAGCTGGAAAAAGACATTCAGAAGGAATTCAGTTTCGATAATATAATTTCAGCCGATAATAAAATGCAGTCGTTATTTAAAATGGTTACCAAGGTTCTCAATAACGATATAACGGTTCTTATTAACGGCGAGAGCGGGACTGGCAAGGAACTTATTGCCAGAGCAATACATTATAACGGCAGCAGGAAAGAAGAGCCATTTATTGTTGTAAATTGTGCATCCATTCCACGTGAACTTTTGGAAAGCGAACTTTTCGGGCACGAGAAAGGTGCATTTACCGGCGCACATCAAAGAAAAATCGGGAAGTTTGAACTTGCAAAAACCGGCACCATTTTCCTTGATGAAATTGGCGAAATGGAAATGTCGCTTCAGGCAAAAATTCTGCGTGTTATTCAACAGAGAGAGTTTGAAAGAGTAGGCGGCAACGAAATAATACAGACCAATGCAAGAATAATATCCGCTACCAACAGGGACCTGCAGAAAGCTGTTGAAGCCAAAGAGTTCAGGGAGGATCTGTACTACAGATTAAGTTCATTCCCGATTGTAATACCCCCTCTTCGCGAAAGAAAAGGAGATATAGTAATTCTGATAGATCACTTTATCAGACATTTTAACAATAAGATGGGCACCGATATAAAGGGCGTTACAAAAGCTGCGATGAAAATTCTCTACGATTACGACTGGCCCGGCAATGTTAGAGAACTTGAGAATACTATCGAAAGATGTGTGATTCTTTCGGATTCGGAAAATATAGATGTTTCCCAGCTGCCCGCTCACCTTGCCTCGGGCGATTATACTCCTAACCTGAATGTTTCGGGTGAAATGTTTACCGAAAATTCACCGATAATACCTTTTGAAAAATTGAAGGAAGAAGCATTAAGACATGCCGTTAAAGTTACTAACGGAAATATAGTTGAAGCAGCGAAAAAACTGAAAATCGGACGGGCAACTTTTTACAGGCTTCTGGAAAAATATAAAATTGAAGTGGACAGAAAATAGTATGCATATTGTTGAAGAGAAAGTAGCAGATATACTAATTGAATCCGTTAAGTTCGATAGGGCAACTATTAACGAATCGGCTTTATTAAAGGAAAATATTAACAGGGGAATTGAAAAAGGGTTTATAAAAATCATTATTGATTTGTCGGCTTGTGAATATATGGATTCAACTTTTCTGGGCGTGCTCGTCTCTGCTCTCAAAACCGTGAGCAGACAGGGAGGGGATGTAAAGCTGGTTGGCTTTAAACCCCAGGTTCACGCAATGTTCGAACTGACGAGAATGTTCAGGGTGTTTCAGGTTTACAGCGATCTGCCGAACGCGATACAAAGCTTTTCAAAGAATAATTAAAATTTCGGACCGTGGTAATGAATTCAGTGCAGGACGAGTATAAAATACTGTTGGTTGAAGACGATGAGAATATTGCCAAACTCTTCAAATATAACCTATCTAAGAACGGTTATAAAGTTGAGCATAGAATAAACGGACAGCAGGGTTTTGAATGTGTTAAAACTTTCAGGCCCGATCTGATAATAAGCGACATAATGATGCCGGAAGTAGACGGATTTGAGTTCAGAAAAATGCTTCTTGAAGATTCTGAACTTAAAGCCATCCCTTTTATATTCCTGACCGCCAAAGGATCCGAAGAGGATATTCTTAGAGGTTACGATATGGAGATTCAGGAATATATAATCAAAACGGCAAGTCCCAAAGTTGTACTCGCGAAGGTTTCAGCTATAATCAAGTCGAGCGAAAAAGAGCGTCTTAAAGCTCAGTCCGAAGTTCAGAAAGCTGCCGACTCAATGAGCGCAAAAGTTGTTCCCGATGAAGCTCCCTCGTTTGATGAATTTATAATTAAGCACTGGCATGTACCATTTCAAAATGTACCGGGCGGAGATTTTATTGACTATGTGAGAATTGATGAAAATAAAATTGCCATTGTTCTCGGCGACGTGATGGGGAAAAAATGGGGCGCCTGGTATTTTGCTGTTGCATACGCCGGATATGTACGAAGTGCAATCAGGTTTGCTATAATGTCGGGCAACAATTTATCCGCCAGTGAATTAATGAGCAAAGTGAACGAATCAGTTTACAACGACGAAAGAATATCGGAAGTTTTTGTTACTCTTTCTATCGTTGTAATTGATAATAAAGAAAACACTGCAACATACTGCGGGGCGGGCGATCTGCCTTTGATCTTCAATAATTTTAATACTGTTGAAACGTATAAATCGCAGGGACTTTTACTGGGATTTAATACAGACGGCGGCTATAAAGATATCAGACTCGAATTAAAATCCGGCGATGAAATATTACTTATCACCGATGGAATTATTGAATCGCGTAATCCCAATGGAAAACAACTGGAAATAGATGGTTTAAAAAGAATAATCAGGCAAAACTCCGGCGAAGATACTATTAAAATTGTTAAAGAGAAATTTACTGAATTTACAAATGGCAGATTTGAAGACGATGTAAGTTTGATTTATATCAAAAAAAATTAGTTAATCAGTAACGGAAAATGTTTCGCTGAGATTCTTTTTAAAATACTCGTACAATTCCCTTGATACAGATACTTGCCTTAAAACATCACTCAGAAGATCCCGGGTAATTTTTTTAAAATCCTCCTCACGGGGCGTAATACATACGCCTCCCAGATCAACTGAAGCGGGGCTTATTAACAGTTTTTGTCTGCCCTCTTTGAAATAGTAATCCGGTCTGTGCCTGCTTCGCGGGAATATAATCATTTTCCATTTTTTAAGATTATACGTGCAGATAACATTTAACATTGGTTCATTATCTTCATCTTCATGAAGACTTTTAAGAGTTCTGTAAACCTTTTGGAATGAATCTTTTATTTTACTCTTATTCATCGATTCAATTACAACAAATGCTCTGTGAGAATTAAAAACAATATTCAGGTTTAATTCGTTATCAGAAAAAATCAGATCACCTCTTCTCGCAACAATATCTTCACATTCGCCGGTAATAGGCATAAAATTATTGAGACCCGCCTGAAAATGCATGTGATCGGGAGCCGATGCACCGCACCTGGGTCCGTTGTAAAAAACCGTATAATATTCACCAATGTCGTGAGCAAGATTAATCAGTCCATCAAGGTTATTCATAATATTCTGAGGTACGTGATCGACCTTGGGAATTGTGAAGTGCTCGGGAAAAATCGGAAAAGGATTCACAAGAATTAAGTAATCCCTGTAGTAAGCTACGGCTTTTTGTTCTGCAGGAAGATTCTGATAGCAAAGAAAACATTTCCGTTTTTTTATAGATTCATCATCTACATTTGCCGAAGTTGAAATTATTCTTCCCGGATTATACTGTACTTTAATTACATGATCGTCGAATTCGAATTCGCGCACCTCTACGGAAGCGAGCGAATCGTATCCTTTTGCCGCAAGTTCCCAGTTATGTATCTGATGGTTTAACAGGCATCGGGTTCTGTCGGCTATGGTAGTAATTTGTCCGTAATCTTTAAGAACTTTATCCTGAATAATTATACTGTTAAGCATATTTATTTTTTCGCTGTCTTGCCATCACTTCAAAAGAACGGATTCTGTCCTTGTACAAGTTGTGAGCATTGAGTTTCAGAATATCAAGCTCGGCATCAGAGTTGCCTTCCCACCGTCTGCACAGATATATTGACTCGTAAATTCTTCCTATCTGATAATCTCTTGATATCATTAGTCCAAGTGCATAGTCTTCACCATAACTTACATTGGGAATTTTATATTTTCTGAGAATAGGAGTATAAAAAGCGCGCGGTGCTCCCAGCCCGTTGATTCTTAGAGCATTGTTCCTGCCATTATCGGGGGTCCATTCCTTATGATCAATAAGACCCGGGGGAATTACCTCGAGATTAAAATTTGTTATTTTATACGAACCAATTACCATTGCGCACTTTTCTTTTCTGAACGTATCAATAATTCTTTGAAGTGTATTTTCATCTGAATACATATCGTCGCTGTCAAGCTGAACGGCAAATTTACCGCATGCAGGGTGATGCACGCCTTCATTCCAGCAGCCACCGATAGCAAGATCGGTTCTGCCCGGAACGAGGTGGATTACTTTACTGTCTTTTTGTACAAATTCTTTTATTTTATCACCAGTGCCATCATCGGAATAATTATCCACAACTATTAAATTAAATTTGAAATCGGTTTTCTGTCTGAGTACGGATTCAATTGCATCAGCTATGGTTTTAACACGGTTCCTTACTGGTATAATTACGCTTGCCTCAAATTCAAAACTTGCCTCGTCAGTATTAATACTCAGGAAATCGGGTTCGAGAAAAGCACCTATCTTTTTCAGATGATCACTTACCGCTTCTTCCATTTCAAGCTGAAGCTCTCTGTTTTTGGGGTCGACATAATCAAACTGTTTTTCACCTGATTTTCTTATGTCGGTTTCAATTGTGGAATATAAGTATTCAGGAATTCTTACAATTGGTGCGTACTGAGAAATTTTCAGTCGCAGATTATATAATCCGGCATAGGAGTAATTAACCGCCGTTTCGGCAACTGCTTTCTTTACCAGGGCAGTATCGAAGAAATAGGCATACCCGAAATTAAAATCGTCTCTTAAGCTGCCGATCTGATAATCGATCACAGGATGCTGCGTTCTGACGTTGTTCTTAATTTCGAAGTAATCGGAATAGACGAGTCCCGCACCGGTGTTGCGGGCTATATTTGCAAAGCGTTCAATGCTGAACTGTCCGAAGTCCAGATGGTTGTCCTGTTTAACAAAGATTATATAGTCGCCCTCGGCAGCTTCCGAAATCAACTTAATAGTTTCGCTTGAAAACAGGCTGCGGATTTCGATGATTTTGCAACCATCAACGGGTTTTAGATTTTTTCTCCCGGATAAAAGAACAATCTTTGAAACGTATTCACTTGTCAGCAGACTCTCAACTGTTCGTAAGGTATGGTTTTCCCCGTTGTACGGGATGAAAGCAGTAATTTTCATTTTAGAATTGACCCGAATGTTTTTTTTACAGGAACTCTAAATTATCAATAATCGAATAAAACTCATAAAAAATTTGAATTAATCCTTCTAAAATCAAAACAAAACATTTGTGCCGAAAAAAAATTCGCGTCCGGCTTCTGGCAGACTCCATTGTGTGTAATATAGTTTATCAAAAATATTGTTTACTCTTATGTAAACCTGCGATATTATTCCGCGGCTTATTTTTATATCATATGCAGCTCTTATGTTGGCTATTAGGTAAGCAGGCAATGGTTCAAAAAAAGGAGCGCCTTCCTTAAGTCCGAATTCTCTGCCCACATAATTTACTTCAAACATAAGATTCAGTTTTTTAAACGGAGCATAATCAAAACCGAAACTGGAAACAATTTCGGGTTTATATTCAAGAGTATCTCTGTATTCGCCTTCCGGATTCATTGCAAATGAATTCATCAGAGTTATGTTAAAGTTGGTTCTCAGTTTCTCGGAGATATTGTAGCTGGAGATCAGTTCCAGTCCAATGCTTCTTATTTTATCTTTATTTACTCTTTTAAATTTTCTGATACCGTCCTGCTCAACAGTAACTCTAACGATTCCGTTTCTTGTCTGGGTAAAGAAGAACTTAGTATCGAACGCAAGGCTCTTCCATCGCAGATCCAAGCCAGCCTCAAAGGAATAAACAGTTTCAGCACTCAGATCCGGATTGGTGATAAATCTGCCCAAAGCACCTGAAAATGATTCACGCAAAGTGGGGAAACGCGTTTTTCTCCCGAACGTTATGTTTGCTGATAAGATTTTATTTACTGAATACATTAATGCCGAATTTATACTGTAGTCATAAACCGGTTCGTTTGACGGTTTATCACCGGTTTTCGGAGTTGAGGAAACATCAAGACTCGTTCCGAGAATAGCAGTTAATCTATCATCAATATACTCGTATTCTATTCCTGAACTTATAAGATTCTGTGAGTAGTGTACACTTTTATAATTATCCGACAGGAATTTTTCTTCGTGCCCGGTAAATGTGGCGCTTGTACTTATTTTAATTATTGAACTGGACGAAATAAGGTTTGTATATATAAGTCTTCCATAAAATGTATTGTCGGTTCCTTTTTCGATATCGTCAACCGTAGAGTAAGATATGTCATTGTATTGATTAATTTGAGTGTTAATTACCGAGTAAGATAAAGCGTATGTAAGGAATGAAGACTTTATTCCGCTCAGATTATGGGAGCCGCTGGCGGTTACGAAATATTTTGACCAGTCGGGGTATTTCCAAAATCGCGGACTGGTTACATCCGTTTCCGGTGCAACACCTTTCCGTGATTTTATTAAACCCGTCGAGAAGCTGATCTCGGAAAACTCCGAATAATTTAAACCTGCTTTCCCGAATATGCTGTAACCGGAGAAATAAGAGTTCTTTCTTTTGTCTGAAGGATTGTTTGAATTACTGTAATCGTCAGGTAATGAATACCCGCTTCGTTCTTTAAATGAACCCGATAACAAATACCATAATTTTTTTGATCCTCCGGTCCATGAACCTGTAAGATTCCTGAAATCATAATCTCCAAGTTGAAGAGAAAATTTTCCTTCTTCTTTATTAAATGTCTTTGAGTTTACGTTTACCACTCCGGCAGGAGTATTAGCGCCGTAAATTACCGACGGCATCCCTTTGGTAACCGTAATTTCGTTTACTGCATCCGTCGGGATTAAACTTAAATCGATTCTGTTATCCCAGGGTATATTCAAAGGAACACCATCGAAGAACAATGATATTTGTCTTTCGCTCGATCCTCTCAGATAAAACAAGCTTTCTCCTCGCGAGTTTATCTGAATTTTAATCGAAGGAATATATTTTCCGAGCTCTATTAAACTTGATGCATCTGCCTTGTCAATATTCTCTCTCTTAACAGTCGTTATTGATTTTGGCTCAAGCACCATGCCGCTTTTTACGGTTATCTCCTCGAGATTATAATTTTTTAACGAGTCGGATTGTGCAAATAATCCGCTGTAATTTATTGCGACAAAAAGTAAAATATAGTTTTTCATTAGTGAGGCTTATTTTAATTACAAAGCTAGACAAAAATATAAAATTATGCCGGCGCAAATGCAGTTGATTAGTTGGTTTGTTAATTTATAAGGTTGAAGTTCATTTTACCTCTTGTGAATTAACTCCTATCATTTACTTGTTGAGATGTCCGGAATTTATTATTTTTATCGGAAGAAATGGTCTGGTTATGACGGTAATATTTTCCAAGAAATGTGAAGTCGCACTTCAAGCGGTACTTTTTCTTTCAACCGAAGAAAAGGGAAAGCTATTCAATGCTCTCGAAGTTTCGAAGAGGGTAAAGCAGCCTAAAGAATTTGTATCGAAAATGCTCCAGGTACTTACTGCCAGCGGTATAATCGGTTCAAAGAAAGGGAAGAACGGCGGTTTCTATCTGGCAAAAGATCCGAGAAATATTAAGCTGATAGATATTGTTGAAGCAATTGACGGACTTGAAATATTTAAAACATGCGTACTGGGTTTCCCGGGTTGCTCAGAAGAAAAGCCTTGCCCTGTTCATAACGAATGGGGGAAGATAAGAGATGAAACATTTAGAATGCTCAGTGAAGAAACGCTTTTTGATCTGGAAGAAAAAACAATTAATAAATTAAGGAAACTTTAACAGGTACTATTCCTATTCGGCTTAACGGGTACAATTTTACCGGCTAGTTGATCAAGTTCGGAATCATCAAACACTTCCTGAATCTTCTCAAACAGTATTCGTTCTTCCTTTCTAATGTGGTTTTCGAGCGCTAAACCCAGCTCATTAAGCAAATCATTTTTATTACTACTTGTTTTAAGGTCTTCACAAAGAGATTTTATTTTGGAATGCTCCTCCTTAATTTCGGATATCAATTTGTCCAGCAGGATTTCCCTTCCCAGAACAAAAGGGAACAATATCTTTTCCTCATTCTCGAAATGTATCTTTAACTCGGATTCCCAGGCATCCAAAGCATATGCGGTTTTACCTTTAATATCTTTTGGTAAACCTTTGTATTCCGGTGCACCGTCTTTTATAAGCTGTGCAAGCAGTAATCCGTGATGATGATCCTGAGAAAGAGCTATTATGCTTTTATGTCTTTTCATGTTATTCCTTATTTTATTGCCGTTATAATTAAATCTTTAGAAATATGTTCATTGTATTTTTCCATTTTTAATGAACCGAAAATATCAATTTCTTTTAATTTAGCTTTTCCAAATATTCCGGTTAATTCTTCGCCGGTATAGGGATAAATTTTTGTTGAGAGCATAAATCTGTTCTTATAATTCTGCTTTGAAAACTGAATTACATTGAAGTTGAAGTAGTCGTCAAAGATATCGTAAAATCTGACATATACCCAATCATTATTCCCGGTAATATTAATAATTCTTTCATTTGAGTTTTTAATCAATTTGTAATTCAGAATTTGAACAAGCAGTCTTGCCCCCGGTTTCATTAATGAAACAGTTTTTTTCAAACTCAGCTCAATTTTTCCGGGTTCTATATTTGCCAATGTATTTCCGAGCGATATTACTAAATCGAATTTTTCGTTGAAAGACTGCGGAATATCGATTATAGGGTAATCATAAAACCCGATTGCAGCATTTTGATCTGCAGCATTAAGGTGTGCTTTGCCAATCATTTTATCAGAAGGGTCAAAGGCAATCACATCCAAGCCCAGTTGCGCCAGTGCAATTGAGTCTAATCCGGTTCCGCATCCAAGGTCCGCTGCCGTCTTAGCCGAGCCTATTAAATTTTTTAATAGTTCCTTTTTTTTCTGAAGTGAGTCGTTGAAACGAATCATACTGTCGTAGTATTCAGACAACTCATTAAAAAATTTTTTGTTTTGCATTTCTCCAACCGGTTTAACATTCCTTCCTGCAGTATTTCCCTGTTGCTTCCCGGGCGTGTACAGTTTGATCTCTTGTGTAAAAAAATAGGATTAATAATTCTGGGTATCAAGTTAAACTAAAGGTTTACCATCGTTAAAGACGGCGAAGGCTATTTTCTAGAAAAAAAATCTTGATCCTGTTATAAGACAGGATCAAGATTATGAATAAGATCAGGAACTTGATTATGCTAAGGCGTAAAGCATTCACTCATCAATATTTATATTTAAGCCATTTAATTACCTCGCTCCAGGTGGGCTTTTTACCGGTTCTAAGAATACCCACGCGGTAAATCTTTCCCGCAAGTGGAAATATTACGGCTATTGTTGCGATATTTACAAGTATAGAAACAATTAATTGCCACATTGGCACATCACCTGCTGTAAACCTGCCCGGCATAACTGTAATTGTAGCGAACGGAATCATGGAAAATATTTCCGCCATGGGATTCCCGGGATTCTTTAATATCGAAAGCCCTATAAACAAGGGTATCATGAGTAACATGAATATAGGCCACATACCCGATTGTGCTTCCTGAGCATTTTCGAATATAGCACCGACTGTTGCAAATAATCCTATGAAGATCAACAAGCCGAAGAAGAAATTGACAAGGAAGTAAAGCAAATGACCGTAAGTTATATCGAAAGTAAATTCCGGTGGTAATACGAACCAGGTTGTTGATATAAAAAGTAAAATCGGGATAAGCCATATAGCCATTTGAAATGTCGATGTGATTGTAGCGCCCAGAACTTTACCGGTCATTAATTCTCTGCTGCTAACACTTGATAAAAGCACTTCTACTATTTTACTCTGCTTTTCATCCTGTACCGATTGCATCGTCATCTGTCCGCTGAATATCAGGCTTACATAAAGAAGAAACATAAATAAGTAGGCGAGAATAAGGTTGCCGAACCCGACTTGCTCAATTTCTTCTTTTTCAGACACCTTGTATCCGGTAACATCGGGGTACATTCGTGTATAACTCAATTCCTCTTCCGACAAATCTTTTGTGCTGAAAAACTCGTCGAGCAGTACTTTATTAATTGGTCCTCTTACTTTATCCATCAACGTTTTGTTGTTGGGATTCTTTGAATAATACTGAATCTTTTTATCTTTAAGCGCAGAGTTTGGTATATAGACAATTCCATGCAGCTTTTCGTTTAACATTGCCTCTTTTTTTGAATCAATGTAATTCATCAGATCCGATTCAGGCACAGTACTATAGTAAATAATGTAGGTTGTATCTTTTACGAAATCGAGTTCCTTAAAACTTGTTTCGAATCTCTGAGTTAATAAAGGCGATTCGGTTATGATTTCGACCCTGGTCCCCTCATCTCCCTCGATAGACATTATGTACGAAGGAATAACCATGGCAATAAACATAAAGACCGGGAGCAGAAGAGTCATTAAGATGAAAGTTTTCGACATCAGCTTTTCCCGAAGCTCTCTTTTTAATACCGCCAGTACTCTATTGTTAAACATTCAACACCTCCTGTCCGGCTTCTTTACCCGCCAGCTCAACAAATATCTCGTGTAATGAAATATCATTTGCATCAAATTTTTTAACAACGACATTATTTTGTACAAGTATTTTTAACAACTCCTGTGTTTGACCGGGTTCTTTAACCTTTATGCCGGTTGTATTTCCGAAATCGGAAATCTTCTCAACTATAGGATGCTTTTGTAAAAACGAAATATCGCCCTCGTAATTTATACTTACGTTTTTCTGTGAAAATTTGGATTTTAATTCGCTCAAAGATCCGTTGAGAATAATTTTGCCTAAGTCAATCATTGCGATATGGTCGCACATTTTTTCGGCAAAGTCCATAAGGTGTGTTGAAAAAATAATTACCTTACCTTCTTTCTTTTTTTCCAGAATTATTTCTTTCAGGAGGTTTGTATTAATTGGATCCAGACCCGAAAATGGCTCATCGAGGATAATAAACTCCGGATCGTGCAGGACGGTTGTAATAAACTGAAGCTTCTGCTGGTTGCCTTTAGATAAATCTTCAACTTTCGACTGCAACCTGTTCGAAAGATCGAATCGTTCAAGGTATTCTTTTGCTTTTTTTGTAACAGTTCTTCCGGTTTTCCCCTTAAGTTCTGCAAAGTACAGCAGGGTTTCAAGTACGCGCATCTTTTTATAAAGCCCGCGTTCTTCAGGCAAATAGCCTACCTTGTTCTTGAATTCCTGCCCGACTTTTGCTCCTCTCAAAATAACTTCTCCGCCGTCAGGCATGTAAATGTTCATCATCATTCTGATTGTAGTGGTTTTGCCCGCGCCGTTTCGTCCGATCAATCCGAATATTGAACCTTCGGGCACGGTGAAAGAAGCATTGTCAACTGCCTTGAGAGTACCGAACGATTTACTCAGATTTTTTACTTCAAGTGCATACATATTTTACCTTTATATGATTTTAGTGAATCTTATCCAAAGTTATTCTAATACACAAAATCAAAAAGTTTATTCGAGGTGTGGATCTAATATATAAAAATAACGGAGAGAATGCTTAATGATTTAAAAATATAAATGGAGCCTATTCGCTTACGAATAAGCCCCCGGCTGGAATACTATTATTCTTTGACAACATCTTTTTTGCAGGTGGACAAACCCAAAGGAAGATACAGCGGGCACCGGTTGATTAGTCCGGTTAAAAGAAGGACTACACCTATAACTCCCCACCAGTTTTGATAATATAATCCGGCTGCGATTATAAGAATACCCACAAAAATTCTTAAGGTTTTGTCAACACCGCCAACGTTCTTTTTCATTTTACTCCTCCTAAGTAATAAAATATAAGATGATGTAACTTAATATTTGGATTCAGTCATTCCAGGGTATAATTGTTAACAACTGCCAGGCATTTTTCCAACGTTCGGTTTTTTTGTTATAAATTTCCTCGGTAATTTGTTTTTTATTAGGACGCACAATCATATTGAACATGTCGTTTAATCCATACGGTGCATAAATATCTATAGTGCCGTTTTTATCTGCAAGAGCAACACAGGTCGCAGTTGTCGGGAAAGTATCGACCGCTTCAAAAATATTCCTGTATGGTTTGATTTTATATCCAAAATGTTCTTCGTACCAGATATGCACACGAGCCTGATTTTTTACGTCTATATGAACAGGAGAGTTTTTATAAAAGGATTTTACGATTGAGATAATTCTATCCTCAGCCTCCAATGATAAATCGGAATCGTCAAAGTATATAAAGTCAATATCGTTTATATTTTTTAAAAATTCATAACCGTGTAAATAGTTCCACACAGTTTGTGCAATGCATCCGGCAGCCACATGCCATCCGGGCAGTTTTAGTTCGCCTGCGGATGTTATTATTTCCCAAACAATTGTATTGCTTTTCAGCAATGAAATAAGCTCTTCTTTGTAATTCCTGCTGCCAATGCACATTTGCCGAATCAGCGAGTCTTTTTGTATGCAAGATAAGACGATTTTACGAGTCATCATAGTAATTATTGATGAGAAAAAATACGAATAGGAGTTGATAAATGTATCATATTAAAATTGTAACCTTTTTCCCGGAAATATCGTCTATGCATTATTGATTACGGGGGATATAATGTTAAAAAACCATATCCTTGTCGCTATTAGGAATCTTAAGAAGCACAAGGTGTACTCTTTCATTAATATTGTCGGTCTTTCCGTTGGTATTGCTGTCTGTATTTTAATGCTCATGTTTGTGTGGGATGAGTTCAGCTATGATACTTTTCATACTAAATCTGACAGAATCTTCAGAGTTGTTCTTGACGTAAATGTAGGTGGAAACGAATTAATCGCACCTCAATCGCCAGCTGTCCTCGGGGAAACATTATTAACAGACTATCCGGAAGTTGAGCAGACTGCAAGGATAAGGCGCTATGGCAACCCTCTTTTAAGTTACAAAGATAAAGTGTTTAGCGAGGATAAATTTTTCAGAGCTGATTCTACAATATTTGATGTTTTCACTTTTGAATTTGTAAGCGGAAATCCAAAAACAGCTTTATCGAAACCAAATTTTGTAGTGTTAACGGAACGAATGGCAAAAAAATACTTCGGCAGCGAAAATCCTGTCGGGAAAATGATAAATGCAGACAATTATTTTGATTATATGGTTACGGGAGTTGTTAAAGAATTTCCATCGAACTCACACTTCCACTTTGATTTTCTTCTTTCATTGTCGTCGGAAAACGACTCGCGGAGTCCGGTATGGGTTTCTAATAATTTTTATACATATGTGGTTCTCAGAGAGGGCAGCTCCGTTGACGATTTGAATAACAAAATGAAAACAGACCTGGTAAAATATATTGCTCCTCAGCTCGAAGAAATTACGGGAATTGGCTGGGAACAACAGCTTAAACAGGGACTAAGATATCACTACCAGCTTAGACCGATGAAGGATATTCATTTGTATTCCAACCTGAACGGTGAAATAGAACCGAACAGCAGCATTACATATGTCTATATTTTTTTAATAATTGCATTCGGTATTCTGATAATAGCATGTATAAACTTTATGAATCTTGCGACTGCCCGTGCATCCGGGAGAGCGAAAGAAGTGGGTATCAGAAAAACACTGGGTTCTTCTTTTCAACAGCTTATAAAACAATTTATAGCCGAATCGATAATAACAAGTACAGCAGCAGTATTACTTGCAGTTTTTTTAGTAGCTTTACTGTTGCCGTTATTTAACGAACTTTCCGGGAAACAGCTAACAACGGATTTTTTTGCTTCGCCGGTGGTGCTGCCCTCGTTATTATTTTTTACTGTGCTGATCGGCATTGCCGCCGGGGGTTACCCCGCGTTTTTTCTCGCCTCCTTTCAGCCAGTTGCGGTCCTGAACGGTAAAGTAAACAGGGGTGCAAAAGGAAAAACTTTCAGAAGTTTATTGGTAATTTTTCAATTCACACTTTCAATAATCTTGATTATAGGAACATTCATCGTTCACAGCCAATTAAAGTATATTCAGAATAAGAATCTCGGTTATGATAAAAACCAGTTGCTGATAGTTAAAAAAACGGATGATATTGGATCGCAGATTAATTCATTTAAGACTGATCTCCTCAGAATTCCAACTGTTTTATCGGCATCAAATACGAACCGGATTCCCGGCGACAGTTTTGGCGGAACCGCATACCGCGACATGAATTCGCCTGATGGGGAAACTCATATATTGGCAACAATTTATGCCGATTATGATTTTGTGGACACATACGGAATGTCCCTCAAAGAAGGAAGATATTATTCAAAGGACAGGGCTATTGATACTACGAACAGTATTGTAATAAATGAAGCCGCAGCGAGAATTCTCGGATTGAAAAATCCTCTGAACGAAAAGATCATTAATCTCGGTACGAATAAAAATGATTCCAGAATGTTCAACGTAATTGGTGTAATAAAGGATTTCAATTTCGAATCCCTTCATTCGCCTATCCGGGGTCTTGCAATACATCTTATGAAACCGCAAAGGTACGGAAGCAAAGTAACTATAAGAGTTGCAGCAGATAATATTACAGGTACTGTTGAAAGTATAAAAAAAATATGGTCCGACTATGCCGGAAATCAGGCATTTGAATATACTTTTTTCGATGAGGATTTCGCGAGGCTTTACAAAAATGAAATGAGGACGGGAAGGCTTTTTACTTCCTTCTCGGTACTCGCAGTTATCATTGCGTGTCTGGGTTTATTCGGTATGGCAGCATATACAACAGAGCAGAGAAAAAAAGAAATCGGCATAAGAAAAGTACTCGGGGCAAACTCATTAACCATACTATTATTGTTGTCCAAAGAATTTTCTAAATGGATTCTGATTTCCAATTTTATTGCATTTCCGGTTTCTTATTTGCTGATGAATAAATGGCTTCAGAACTTTGAATATAAAACCGAAATTAATCTTTGGATATTCATAATATCAGGATTGATTGCGCTGATAATTGCAGTATTAACGGTGAGTTCGCATTCAGTTAAGGCAGCTCTCAGCAATCCTGTGAAATCGCTTAAATACGAGTAGAAGTAAATAGTTTAGTCTTGCAGTTTTTCTGCCGGATAATAAACCCAGGGAACATTTCTTCTGAGCAGTATGAATCTGTTTTTTGATTCATCATAAAATAATTTATCGGATTTTGAAGAAACAGATATTCGGTGCTGGACTTTAATCCAGCCTGAATCGGTGAATACGTCTGATGAATTACCTACTGCTGCATTAAGATCGCCGAATACGAGTATTCCATTATTGAGTCTTTTAACGAACATACCCGATATTCCCGGCTCATGTAGTTCATTCCAGCCCGAATCAGTCCAGTAGAATGATGATCCTGAGATTCCGATTTCACCATCGGGTAATATTCTGGATATTATCGGATCTTCCGGCAAATAATTAATTGTGCTTAGAATTTCATCGTTGAATACAGAGCTTTCGTGATTCAGCCATTTATTTACGGGTAAACCAGGTTGAGCAGACAATTGTAACGCTGATATTATAAAAATTATAAATAATATGTTTATTCGACTTTGCATATCAGATGTATATTTGCATTAATTATCGGAAAATTTTCAGGAAAATTTTAACAGGTTTTAACAAATAAATGCGTTTGAATCTTATAAGTACATTACGTTATAGTCTGCAATGTACAGGCAACTTAATTTAGTGTACTCCACCCATCTGCAGCAGATATAAACACAGAGGGTCAAATCTAATAAATAACAGAAATAAAAATAGTATCCGGCGCAAATCCATGGTCACCAAGAAGTCCGTTCAATGTTAAAACATGACAAACAAATTTATAATCATTCCGGATAAAACCCCGGGGATTAATAATAATCTTACAAATATAATTTGCATTCCGGTATGAGATGCCTTATATTATGAGCCATATTTTATAAAATTCCTAAGAAAATAAGTTATGCTAGACAAAATTGACATTACAATTCTTAATATGCTTCAGGAATCGGGCAGGACTAAACGGAATGTCCTTGCTGAAGCAGTGGGTTTATCATTACCGTCGCTCAGCGAACGACTCAAAAAGCTTGAAGAACATGGTGTGATTGAGGGGTATTATGCAAAACTGAATAAAAAAATTTTCGGTTTCGATATCATGGCAATTATAACTGTAGAAATGGATTCATCTAAGAATTATGCGTCTCTTTCAAACAATGTTAAAAAGACACCGGAAATACTTGAATGTTACTCTGTTCTTGGAGAGGGTTCCCATATAATGAAAGCCGTTGTTCGGGATACTGCAGCTTTGGAAGCATTATTAAGCAAAATTCAGGCATGGTCGGGCGTACATCGCACAATAACGAGTTTTGTGTTATCGACAATAAAGGAAACAAATTCAATAAACATTAAAATAAAGGAATGAGTATGGCTAAACCTAAAACATCGCCTGTTGATAAAGTGCTTGACTTTGTCAAAAGCAAAAAAATCAAATTCATTGACTTTAAGTTCATGGATTTTCCCGGTCAGTGGCAGCATTTTACAGTTCCGGCTACTGAATTCGATGCAAAAAGTTTTGAGAACGGATTCGGCTTTGACGGATCTTCAATCCGCGGATGGAAAGCTATAAATGAAAGCGACATGCTGATAATTCCCGATGCGGAAACAATGTTTTTTGATCCTTTCATTCAGGCACCAACCGTAAGTTTAATCTGTGATGTCTACGAGCCTGCGACAAAAGAAAAATATTCCCGCTGCCCGAGAAATATAGCGCAGAAAGCTGTAGCTTATTTGAAATCAACCGGTATTGCAGACACGGTTTACTTTGGTCCTGAAGCCGAATTTTTCGTATTCGATGACGTTCGATTCGATACGACCCCGAACAGTTCGTTTTATTTTGTCGATTCCGTTGAAGGAAGATGGAATACCGGTACAGACGAGGGTCCTAATCTGCAGTATAAACCCAGGTATAAAGAGGGTTATTTCCCGGTGCCACCAACAGATGCTCTGAACGATTTAAGGAATGAAATGTGTGAAGTACTATTGGATATGGGTATACCGGTTGAAGCGCAGCACCACGAGGTTGCTACCGGAGGGCAATGTGAAATCGATTTAAGATTTCAGCCTTTATTAACAGCTGCAGACCAACTGCTCATTTTTAAATACGTTGTAAAAAACACTGCGAAGCGGAACGGTAAAACAGTAACATATATGCCAAAACCTATTCAGGGAGACAATGGTTCGGGTATGCATGTGCACAGCAGTTTGTGGAAAAACGGAAAGCCCCTATTTGCAGGCGGCGGATACGCAGGATTAAGCGATATGGCACTTTACTATATCGGTGGGATATTAAAACATGCACCGGCTCTGCTGGCGTTTACTAATCCGACAACAAATTCCTATAAACGACTTGTCCCCGGATTTGAGGCTCCTGTACGTCTTGCATATTCACAGCGAAACCGTTCGGCTGCCTGCAGAATTCCGATGTACTCGGCAAGCCCCAAAGCAAAACGTGTAGAATTCAGATGCCCGGATCCCTCTGCAAATCCTTATCTGGCATTTTCTGCTATTATGTTGGCAGGATTAGATGGTATAATCAACAGAATTGATCCTGGCGATCCGCTGGATAAAGATATCTACGATATGCCTGCAGAAGAGTTGGCAAACGTGCCTGAAACTCCCGGTTCACTTGAAGCAGCTCTGAAGGAACTTGCCGAAGATCATGAATTCCTGCTCAAGGGAGATGTATTTACAGAGGATGTAATTCAGACGTGGATAAATTATAAAATGACCAAAGAAGTTAAACCTATGGCACTCCAGCCGCATCCGTTTGAATTCTCAATGTATTATGATGTATAAAATCTTGGTTTATAAGACAGATAAAAACAGCTGCGAATATTAAACTTGCAGCTGTTTTTTTTTATACCATTGAATTTACATGGCAATAAATTTTACCATGTAAGTGTTATTCCCTGATTTGAAATCATATTTATCCGATCCGCAGGAAATTTTCGTAACAGCAGATAAAGCGTTTGTTTAATATTACCGCGAAATAAATAAAAGTGACATATCTGTTACATCATAAAAGTGATTGTGAACCGTTTTAGAATAAGTATTTTACATCTTTAAAAAATTTTATCCACATTTCATTTACAATTTGTAAATTTTCGACTGTAATTTATTGAGGTTTTCATGTCAACATCAATGAGCAAGGCGGTGACAGATATCCAACAGCTGCTGCAGAAAACAAAATATACGGATAAAAGCAAACAAACTTTATGGGATGTTTTATCGGATCAGGTGGAAATTCAGGGTGAGTGGGACAATACGGTAATCAACAGGTTGAAAGAGGAAATTGAAAATTGGCTCACTAAACTCGGTAATAAAAAACTGAAGGACCTGTGGCTTAAGAGTGATTCGGCTATTGATAATAAGGATCCCAATTCCGAAACAAATATTGAAATGATGAAATATGATTTAGCCGAGGAACTAAGCAACAGAATACTCGATCAGCTTGAAAACGTTGATGACGAGGATGAATATTTTACCCCGATCAAAAAAAAGAAATCGAAATTTGATGACGAAGACGATGATTATGAAGAAGGCTACGACAGCTATAACGACGATTCCTTCAGCGATGACTATTTCGAAGAGGATGATAATTATTAAATCGTTACTTAAATGGAACCCGAGAAAGCCTTCAGTATTTTTTACGCTGGAGGTTTTCTGTTTTATGGCTTACATATGAAAAATAATTCAATAATACTGCTTCCCGGCTTGGACAGGCAGATTGCTGCACTGACCAAAAATGTAGAACTGAATGGAAAAAATATTCTGGTCGTTGGATCCTCAAGCGAAATTATCGCATTACGCCTTCAAAATTATTCAGGTAATCCTGTTGAAATGATTGTAGAGGATTATGACTCTTTTATGAACTCAAGAATGGTATTAAGCGGGAAGGATGATGTCATATTAAAAATAATGGACTTCGAGCATACCGACTATAAAGACGGTTACTTCGATTTAATATATGCACAGGCATCAGCCGGCGACACCAGGCGAAAAGGAATTATAAAAGAATTTCTCAGACTGCTGAAAACAGACGGATTATTATGTTTGGGCGAGATTACTAGTTTTACTGAAAATCCCCCGAAATTTGTCAGGGATATCTTTGCCGCATCGCAATTAGCGCCTTTATTAAAGTCTGAGGTCGCTGGATTTTACAGAAACAGAAACTTTGAAGTTTTACACGAGTTCGATTTTTCCAGGTCTTTATCTGATTATTACAGATTAACACTGGATAAGCTCAATGAAATAGTCGGTGAATTAAGCACCGAAGAGAAAGCATATTATAAAAAACTTATTAATAAAATCAGTCATGAATCAAAATCATACCTGAACAGCGGGGCGGATAAGTATATTGGTTTTGTTGCATTAATCTTGAGAAAAAATGGTTAAGAAAGGGGAAATAATTTCGCTCAGAATTTCGGATTATGCCTTCGAAGGAAAGGGCATCGCAAAGCTGATATCTGAGGACGGGAGTGAAAAAAAATTTGTGATTTTTGTAAACGGTGCCTATCCGGGCGATGAGGTTAAAGCAGTAATTACCAAGAAAAAAAAATCCTATGCGGAGGCAAAAGTAACCGAGCTACTGACAAAGTCGGAAAACCGAACCGAAGCGAGATGCAATCATTTTCCGGTTTGCGGCGGATGCAAACAACAGGATCTGGTTTATGAAAAGCAGCTTTATTACAAGCAGCAGCAGGTGATGGAAGTATTTGAAAAGATCGGAGGATTTAAAGAAATTAATATTCAGCCGATTATACCTTCGAACAGGCAGTTCTACTATAGGAATAAACTTGAATATTCATTTGCGAGAAAGAGATGGCTTACTGAGAATGAAATTAAAAACAGCAATGAAATTTTTGATAAGGATTTCGCGCTTGGTTTCCACGTCCCCAGAATTTTCGATAAGGTATTGAATATCAGCAGCTGTTATCTTCAGTCGGAAACCAGCAATGGAATTCTAAATTTCACGAGGGATTTTTTTAAACTACGTAATACAAGTGTTTATTCCACATCGACTCATGAAGGATACCTCAGAAACCTTGTAATACGGGAGTCATATCATACTGAAGACCTGATGGTTAACCTTGTTACATCTGAGGAAAATGACGAACTAATGCATGAATACACAACGGAATTATTGAAGCATTTTCCCGGCATAACAAATGTTATAAATAATATTAATCTGAAAAAGTCGCAGGTTGCAACCGGGGATTACGAAAAGATTTATCGCGGCATAGGTTTTATGTATGATATGATTGGAGAATATAAGTTCAGAATAAGTGCAAATTCATTTTTCCAAACAAACACTTTGCAGGCAGAAAAACTTTATTCAACAGCTCTGGAATTTTCCGATGCTCAAGGGAATGAAATATTTTATGATCTGTACTCGGGAGCGGGGACGATTTCGATATATGTCTCCAAATTAGCCGGCAGGGTTTTTGCGTTTGAAAGTGTTGAATCTGCTCTTAAGGATGCTCAATTTAACAGTATAGAGAACGGGATTGAAAATGTTTCTTATTATAAGGCTGATTTGAATAAATCGATTCTACCGCTGCTTGAAGCTGAAAAACTTCCGCGTCCCGATATTATAATTCTCGATCCTCCGAGGAGCGGCATGAATCCTAAAACCGTTAAGGATGTGATAATATTAAATCCGTCAAAAATTGTTTATGTAAGCTGTAATCCGGCCAGCCAGGCAAGGGATATTAAATTGATGTGCGAAGAAGGATACAAACTGGTAAAAATTCGCCCGGTGGATATGTTTCCGCAAACATATCATATTGAAAATGTGGCATTATTAATAAAATAATAGATTAACCTTTATTTATAAACAATTTAGATTTTTTATCCTTTTTAAAACAATTCTCTTGACTTTACATCGTATTAATTCTAGATTACTATCCCTTTGATTAGAAAGGGTATTAAAAGTAATAATTTCGCCTAAAAATAAACCCCAGCCAAAAAAAATTATTCTGATATTGTATTAGTTTAGTAGGTAGTTTACTACGCAAACTTGCAGATTGTTACTTATATTTATTTAGTTTTGTACCAATTGATTGTAGGGCTCTTTAACCGGTAACATAAGTTATTAATTACATTTTAAATAAGTGGGGTTTGATATGAAAGCCACGCAAAGAATCTTGTCAGTGGTAGTTGCAGCATTAATTTCTTTTTCAACACTTTATGCTCAAAGCACAATCACACAGACAAAGTCATACTCGGCATTTACCAACTATTCGCATAATCATACATTCAACCAGTTTAATCCGCAGTTGGGTACCCTGACAAGTATTGAAGTAATATTGCAGATCAATACTCAGGGCGGTAGTATTATAATAGATAATGACGGTGGTTCGGCGGCAAGTGGTAATGCAGACTTCGGTTCATCTGTGCAGATCAACAGTCCGACACACATGCTGGGACTACTGGGTCAGGTTCAAGCCTTTGTAACCAGTGCCTATAACCTCGATGCTGACGACGGCGACGGCGGAGTTTTCAGTGCCACTGGAACTGACGCAACCACAATACTGGGTGGAAATCAGAGTGCGCAGAATAGTGGTTTCGTAAGCGCTCCGGATTTCCCTTTTTATCAGGGTACAGGAACTTTCAATGTACAGGCTCAGGTATCTTCGTATCAAAACTATTTTATAGCCGGAGGCGCGCAGGCGCAAATTTCTCCGCCAACTGCCGAAAATACGGTCACTATTATTTATACATATACGCCTGCTTCTGTTGACCTGGCGATCAACAAAATAGTGAATATACCTAATCCGACTCTGAACACTAATGTTACATATACAATTACACTGCAGAATCAAACTGCAACGCAGGCTGCAACCAACATCAAAGTTGAAGATATACTGCCTGCCGGACTTTTATATGTTTCATCAACTCCTAGTGTTGGTACTTATAATAGCGGTACTGGTATCTGGGATCTTGGTACACATTATCTGACCGGCGGTTCCAGTCAAACTTTAACTATTGTTGCGCAGGCGATATCCGCCGGCAATTGGGACAATATTGCCCAGGTTAATTCCGTAGATCAGCCAGACCCTGATTCAACTCCGGATAATGATATACCGGCAGAGGATGATCAGGATAATATTCAAATTTCAGTTACTGCGCCGGAAGCCGATCTGGAATTAACAAAAATTGTAAATAACGCAACACCGAATCTCGGTGATGTTATTCAATATACTGTGACCTTGACAAACAATGGTCCTTTCGCAGCATCAAATATTATTATAAGTGACCTGCTTCCATCTGGTGTTGCTTATGTATCTCATTCAGCTTCATCAGGCTCTTACAATACCGGAACCGGTCAATGGTCCATTTCGAATCTCGGTAATGGAAGCAGTGCAACTCTGCAGATAAATGTTAATGTAACCGGAACGGGTACTATTATCAATGTTGCAGAAGTTATAAGTGCCGATCAGAATGACACAGATTCGCCGCATAATAATAACATACTGGCAGAAGATGACCAGGATGACGCAACAATTACAGTACCGCTGGTTTCTGATTTAAGTCTGACAAAAACAGTTGACAATAATACGCCTACAGCAGGCACTAATGTAACGTTCACCATAACAGTAACTAACGACGGTCCCGATGCAGCTACAAACGTAGTTGTAACCGATTTACTCCCGGGCATATTTACTCCTATCATAAACGTAACCGAGTCGCAGGGAACCTATAATACGGGAACCGGAATCTGGACTGTGGGCAGCATCGCAAATGGTGCCAGCGCAATCCTTACGATTGAAGTCACATTTACGGGCGGTACTGCGACAAACATTGCAGAGATAACAACTTCCGACAATGACGACCCCGATTCAACACCGAACAATAATGTACTTCCTGAAGACGATGAGGATGCAGTACTGGTAACTAATCAGAATGCAGATATCAGTATAAATAAAGTTGTTAGCAATATACTGCCCAATGACGGTGAAACAATTACATATACAATTACAGCTACAAATAACGGACCGAATAACACCACTAATCTGGAAATAACAGATCAGCTTCCGGCGGGCGTATTGTATGTATCTGATAATCCTTCCCAGGGCACATATAATTCAGTTACCGGAGTATGGAGTGTCGGTTCCCTGGCAAACGGATTAACCGCAACTCTCGAACTAACAGGAACTGTATCGCTCGGAACATGTGCTCAAATTGATCTCGGTCCTGCTGAAGGATATAATGTATTTGTATTCGAAGACTTAAGCCAGCCTTCGGCAGACACTCAAGGTAAAATGGCTGTCGGAGGAAACGCATATCTTTCAGCTTACAGCGTAGGCGATAAACTCCCTGCTTCAGGCGGTACTGTCGATGTGCTTATAGTCGATGGCGACCTGCTGTTTGTTAGCGGTGATATATGGGGCGGCAACGTTGTCTACGGCAACTCAACCAACCTTCCAACTTCAACTGTAAGTATCAGGGATGGTTCGGTTATTAAAGGTAACCCGATAAACTTTACTGCTGCATATACTTATTTATCGAACTTATCGAACACACTTTCATCTTATACACAAAACGGTACGGTAGACTATGTATCAGGAGTTATGACGCTTACCGGTACTCATCCGTACCTGAACGTGTTTAATGTTTCCGGCACTGATTTTTCAAATGCTAATTCGAGAATAATTGATGTGCCCGCAGGTTCAGGCGCACTTATTAATATTGACGGTTCATTTATTAATGTAAGCAGGGGAATTGATATTAAAGGGACGGGAATAAACAATATTTTATTCAATTTTTACCAGGCTACGCAACTTACTGTTGTTGCCGTTGATATTAAAGGAAGCGTTCTTGCACCTGATGCTGATTTATATTTCCCATCCGGTCTGATCAGCGGTCAGGTTGTTGTAAAATCGATGGTGGGAAGCGGACAGTTTAATAACAACCTGTTTATTGGAGATATTCCGTGCAGTTCCGAAATGGATAACTGCGCTACAGTTACTGGTTTGGATCAGGTCGATTTGAATTCCGGAAATGACAGCGATTGTGCCCTGATAAGTGTTGCCACAGATGTTCTCGGGTTGGGCAACTGGACTCTCTTCGGTAGCTTCCCCGAGCAGGAGATAATTTGGACTCTCGAAGGCAACGGTGCAGGTAACATTTTTGCAGGCACAATCGGCGGAAGAATTTATAAAACCACTAACGGAGGAGCTTCGTGGATCAGCGTTCAGGCTCCTACAACAACTAATATTACTGTTCTGGAAGTCACATCAACAGGCGATATTTATGTGGGAACAGATGGTGGTCTTTATTACTCGCTTGATGGTGGCAGCACATGGAATACATCGCCTTCTTCTCCCAATTATGTAAGAGATATTCAGATTGACGAACTAACTGGCGATATGTATGTAGGCACATGGGGATTTGGCGTTTATAAGAGTACCAACAACGGTGTTACCTGGAATCAGATTAATAACGGTCTTGAACCGTTCCTTGTTGTTAATAGTGTCGCAACTGATGGAAACAGCCATTTGTATGCCGCAACATTTGGTGGCGGTATATTCAAATCAATCAACGGTGGTACGAGCTGGTTTAACACAAATCTCGGCTATGCATTTGTTTGGGATCTCGACGTTACAAGCAACGATAATGTTTATGCTGCAACATACGGTGGTGGTGTCTTCAGATCCACAAATGCCGGCAGTTCATGGGACGATATAACTTCTCTGCTGGATCTGTATTATACCTATCAGATAGGAATTGATCAATTCGATAACGTATTCGTGAGTACATGGACAGGCGGTATTTATAAACTGACGGGTCTTGCCCCGAAAATATCTTTCTCCGGTTCTCTCAGTTCAACGATGTGGGAAAACGTAGGACTTAACGGATACGGAGTAAGTTCACTTATGATTGATAATGACTCGGGTCTGCTTTTTGCAGGTTCTGATAAAGGTCAGATATACTCAACATCAATTATAACAGATGTTGATGAAATAGTCGAAGTCCCGGAAGAATACCGATTGGATCAAAATTATCCTAATCCTTTTAATCCGTCTACAACTATAAAGGTTGCAGTTGCTAAGACTGGTAAATATTCGGTCAGTGTATTCAATGTACTGGGCGAAGAAGTAGCATCTGTCTTTGACGGACAACTTGATGCAGGATATTACGACTTCAGTTTTAATGCACGAAATCTTTCAAGCGGAGTTTATCTCTATTCGCTTAAAGGCGATAATGTGAATATTACCCGAAAGATGATACTGCTGAAATAATAATTTTAACAATTTAGAAAAGGGGCTTTACAAGCCCCTTTTTTATTTTAAACATTCCGTAATTATCCGGTTATAATCTAAGTACTTATGTGTTTTAAAATGCATGACATTCTCAAAATAAAACAACCAAATATTATACAAAACCAAATAAATCCTCGAAATCAAATCATTTACCTAACTTTCAGCTCCGGCATCATTATTGGTTAATCATAATCAACTCGTTGTTTGTTTATTAAATTTTCTGATTAAATCCAGATAGGCGGCAAAGATAATCTTTTTAATGGCTGGGAAATTGATTATTGATGCCGCCGTTTTTTTTGAATTGAAAACCAGCATATAAAAAAGGGATTCTGAAGAATCCCTTTTTGCATTAAAGACCTTTGAATTATCTATTCATACCAGGAAACAATCTCAAAAGCACCTGTGCCCGGAAATGCCGGCGGCGAGGCAAGCATAAACCTGTCGTCATACATATACCTTTTATTAAAACCGCTTACTGTTCCACCGCTGCTGAATGTACCCACTGCTCTTCGGGTGCTTTGCTGAATACCACCCAACAAATTTATATTCCCGCCCACGGGTCTGCTCGCGTAATCTTCGGCTCCGAATCCCCCGCTTTCGGAATACATCGAAGCATGAATATTAATGTTGCTGTTGTTGGCAGTGTTGTTGGTTATCATTATATCGTTTTTGGCTACAATACCAAGCATATCCGTTGATGCGGGATTTACCTGAGGGTCTGTTTCATATATAAGATCGTCATCCAGAAATACTTTTCCGTTCGAAATCGAATTGCTTGAAACGCCAACTGTGTATGCGCCTTTAACTGTTCCCTTTAATCTTAGTACGGAATTTTGTGCAAATATCACACCGTTCGGTGCGAAGGAAGTTGCCAAAACCGAAGTATCGGGATCATTTTTTGAAAATCTGAATTTTATACTGTCAGTATCAAATGTTAAGAATACAGTGTCCTGCCCGGTAAACTTTGCACCTCCGGCAGAAACTAGTTCGACATTGGATACCCCGTCGGCGGGCATAGGCAGATCAACACCGTTCTCAAATCCGCCGAGGAATTGCGGATCCGAATCTGAAACCCATACCTGTCTCCATTCCCAACGCCATGTGCTTACCTGAACATATTTCCATTCATAATGTCCGTAAGTATTAAGATCGTTCTGGCAGGTAACCTTTCCAAAAAATACCGGCTCATATGCAACGTTTAAATCGCCCTGTACATGCATTGGTCCCCATACGGTATCGCCCGAAGTCCACCAAATATTTGAAGGCTCGTATGCCGAGTAATATGCAAACTTGGAAAATTTACTAGGCTGAAGTATAACGCGGACGGTGTCAATATAACCTTTGTATGAACTGATAGTTGTTACCGTAATTGTCGTTGAAGAGGCGTTTACATATGTACTGTATGTTCCTCCGCTGAATGGAATGTCCTGGAATCCATCCGCCCAGTTATTATCAAAAAATATTTTATTTGCTGCAATATTGGCACCGCTAATAGCAATATTATGCGAAATTGTTTTTTCGAAATAATCTGAAAAATTGTCCACCGAATCCACCGTTAACCGGTTGAAATTATAACCGACAAACAGAAAAATAGTTGAGAATCCCAGCACAATTAATATTGAAGCTTTTCCACCCATCTTATCTGTTCCTTAAGTTTCTTGCGGCTAATCGGATTTGTCTCCAGAATGCAGTAGTATATTCCTGATCGTATCCGGAAGTATTCTCTACTTTCAGGTCTATCTGCATGGAATAAATAAGGCTGGGTTGTATTATCGGGTAGTTTAGAGTATTGCCAAGTGCATCAAAGTAGGTAATCTTAAATTCTGTTATTCCAAGATTGGCACCCACAGGATTGTTGTTGTTTACTATTCTGTAAAGCATACGGTCGTTGGGATTCTGAGTCATGTTCAACTCTGCTTTGGTTCCCAGGTAGTATCTTAGTGTATCTACCGTACCGTCTTTATCGGTGTCTGTAAGAAAGGATATTGCAGATGTATCGGCGGCAATGATTGCTGCTGCCGGATTCGGAATTTTATTCCATGTGGAGCAGTAACCGATTTTCCGGAAATCGTGTTCAAGTAATTGTACGGTTTCTACCAGATTTTTCTGGATAATAAGTTCACCGTTGTTTATGTATGAGTTCTTTACCGCAGCATCATTAATTCGCAGCAGAATCAGGAAAAGAAAACCACCTATTAGACTTGAGCCAAGTATGTCAATTAAAGTACTGAATCCCATAACTCACCTGAAATACCAGTAACTGTAAATTGTTGACATCCTGATCGTATCAGTCATCGATGGGCTGGATATCTGCACCAGAAGACGCTTATACCAGGTCTGATAATTAACGGGACTATCGGGCTGGGAGGGAATGACGTAATCCACCGAACAGTTTATATTGAATACACCGAGCAGTAACGAATCTACTTTAAAAGTATCGGGCATGGAGAAACCGTCGAAATCATCAAAATCGTTGAATACCTGTCTGAATTCGAGCCCTTCGGGTCCCAGTGCATCATAACCGGTTAATTGTGCAAGGTTTGAAACGGCACCGGAATCACTCGCGGCATCAAATGCTTTACTGCCCGCTTCTTCGATTATTGATGAAGCCAGTGATATTGCTATTACATTAAACTTGGAAGTCAGAAGAACATCACTGGTAGTAAGGAAACTGCTGTTTGTTCTGAGGATTACCATAGATAATAAAATCATGGCACCCATTGTGATCATCATCTGACTAGAGTTCATGGGGTTTTCTCTTTTCTACAATGAAGCCTTACTCAAAATACATTCCAAAAAAAAATCTCAATTTAGACTATAATAATTGTTTTTATTTTGTATTTAATTAATACACAGGTAATAATTACACGTTCAAACGGAAATATTACCTGAATTCCAATAAGCAGCAGATAAAGTATTGCTAGTAAAAAATTACTATTAATATAGTATGTTTTATTTCAAAATCAATGCTAATTATAATTAATTGACAAAAATCATTTGTTTTTTATTATTTTCCTTATAAATTTTGTGCGGTTCGTGGGGAACTTATAAATTATAACAGAATGGTGAACAGAGTCTTCATGAACTTTAACATAAGAAATAAATTATTACTAATAATCGCTCCCTTTCTTCTTTCTTTTCTGCTAGCAATTTTCATTATTGTACATTTGCAAAAGAGCGAAGTTGAGAAGTTGAACGCTGCTTCGGTTACTGAAAAATCCAGGGCGTTCGATTCACTGCTTGTACTCGATTCGTATGACTTAATTACGCTTATATATGAAGAATACGGTTTCTGGATAGATCTTGCGGATTATATCAGAAAACCTGATCCGGAGTTTGCGAAATATAATATTGATTTCCTGCTTTCTGCTTACGGATTCGATGCCCTCTGGGTTATGGATTCATCGTTTAATATTATCCATAATAATTATTTAAATAATTCCTTTTCGGATCTGCCCGAAATAAGATCGCAGGAATATTTAAACAGGCTCAAAAAGAAAAAAGGCTTGAACAGTTACGGATATCATAACGGCAGACTGGTTCATATTATATCCACTACGGTACATAAAAGTTATGAAGATTTTGAAAACGGCATATCGGATGGATTATTAATAACTGCCCGGGAACTGGATGAAAATAAACTGAATCTGTTAGAGTCAGCGCTTAATGCAGAAATTGATGTAATCGATTCCAGACGAAGCGCAGAATACAGCGAAGAAACAATCAAGTTCTTCTATAATTGGATGAGCGAGCCAGTAGGAGCCGCTGTTATAAAGTTTGATAAGGACCTTGTTCAAAATGTTTTCAATTCATCTGATATCATTCTGTATCTCTTTCTGGGTTTCGGATTATTAATTACTGTTGTCTTTTTTATTCTGGTTACCAGAATTATAAGCAAGCCGCTTGATAAAATTACACATGCTCTCAATACTGAAAGCGATAACGTGCTCGGTGAGATCACAAAAAGGGAAGATGAATTTGGAAAAATAAGCAGGGTAATTTCGGAGTTCTTTGGGCAGAAAAAAATCCTGCTTGAGCAGATCGCGGAAAAAGAAGCTGCTCAAATTGAACTGAAGGGTATGTACACTAATCTTGAAAAACTTGTTATAGAAAGATCTAAAGAGATAAAATCGGTTCTCGAACAATCGCCGCTTGCTATCGGAATTTTTAATGCAGGCGGATCGCTGCTTAACTGCAATGCAAATTTCAGAAAAAAGCTTCTGTCGGATGAAGAAAAACTGAATTTAAATGGTCTTCTCGATTTGCTGGAACTTGATTCAGACAAAATAAGGGAGGATTTCCGGAATTTAATTCGAAGAGGTACATATTTTACAATTGAGAAGCACGGTATAAAAGGAAACAAGACAGGTTATACTCTGCACAATAAAGAAGCCTGGGTAAGAATACAGTTCTATGCAATTGAGGACGGTTCGGGAAACATAACGCGATTTGTAATTGCTGTTGAAGAAAAAACCGAATATGAAAATGCACTCCGGATAAATCAGAGGTTTTTAGAGCAGAAAAAGATATCGGAATCGGTTCTGGTCGCACAGGAAGAGGAGAGAAGAAGAATATCTAAAGATATACACGACAGTATCGGTCAAATGCTTATGACTGCTCATCTGTTCGTGGAAAATCATCTTAAAGAGCATAAGGGAAATAACGAAGATATTATGAGGGTAAATGATATTCTCGCCTCCATAAACACTGAAATCAGGAATGTAATCAACGATCTTCACCCCATCGATCTTGAAAGGTTCGGTCTGGTAAAAGCAGTCGATGTAATGTGTAAGAACTTCTCCAAATTCTCTGATGTTGCTGTGGATTTTAAATCGTACGATATTCCGGATAATCTAAATTTGTCGTACCAGATAAATATCTACAGAATTATTCAGGAAATATTGAAAAATGTAAGAGAACATTCGGAGGCTGGTGAGGTTACAATAGAGCTTTTTTACAGGGACGATAATCTTTACCTGAATGCTGAGGACAATGGAAAAGGATTTGAATATAAGAAAGAAGACATATTGTTAAAAAAAGGGCGGGGATTAAAAAATATTATTAACAGAGGTGAGTTTTTCGGTGGTATAGTCGATATCTCATCCTCCGTAGGTAATGGAACATCAATAAGTATAAAGGTGCCGGTAAATGAATAAGATCAGCATAGTTATTTCAGACGATCACTTAATGTTCCGCGAAGGGATTAAAACGATGCTTGAAAAGGAAAAAATATTTTCTGTAGTCGGAGTAGCGGGCAATGCCAAAGAAACTATTGAGCAGATTGAGATCAATAAACCCGATGTTCTGCTGCTCGACATTAGTCTGGGTAATGCAAACGGAATAGATGTTGCGAAGCAGATAAGAACCACAAATACGTCCACAAAGATTATTATGCTTACAATGCACAAAAATGAAAACTATATAAAGGAGGCAATTTTTTCTAAAATTGACGGATATGTATTAAAGTCGGAGGAGATTTCAGAATTAAAAACCGCAATTCTGAGCGTTATTAAAGGTGGTCTTTATATTTCTGCAGAGAGCAGGGAAGATACAACAATAAATCTGGGGGAAAGGGAGTCAAGAATTCCAAGAAACATTGATTCCGACAAAGTACTCACCAAAAGGGAAGTTGAAATTGTTAAATTAATAGCTGAAGGCAATACGTATCAGCAGATTTCTGAAAAACTGTTTATAAGCCAGTATACGGTCATAAACCACAGGCAGAACATTTCTCACAAGCTTGGATTGAAATCGAACATGGCAATTGTTCAGTATGCCCAGAAAATGGGACTGATCGGCTGACCGTGCCCGCCAACACAACTAGCAAAAAACTATCAACATTATAGTTAAATCTTACTATAGATATAAACATTCAATAATTACAAATTATTTTCCGATAATATAGTTCGGATATTGCCGCAGTAATTTTTAAAAAGGAAGCAGATGTCGTCATATCAAACATTAATGGCTATTGGAAGCATTTTTCTGCTCAGTCTTCTGATCTTCAATTATTACAGGACTAATACAGAGCAGACAATGATGTCGGTGGATAACGAGGCGATTATTACAGCAACGGGTATAGCTCAGTCAATAATTGATAATATTCAGACGCGGGCATTCGATGAATTTACAACAGCCGCCTATACAAATTCTGCCGATTCGCTGACGCTTGCAAATAATCTCGGTCCCGATGCAGGTGAGTCCATTATAACACAATTTGACGATGTAGACGACTTCAACGGAATTGCAACAGTTGATACAACTACCAGACTCGGCGATTATGACATTGATATTGATGTATATTATATATCCAACCTGAGTCCTTCAACGGTATCATTCACCAGAACATTTGCCAAAAGAATTGATGTAACGGTTATGAATGATTACCTGAAGGACACACTTAGATTAAGTCATGTAGTGTCGTATTAGGAGAAATTAAATGTGGTCATTGCTTGATACATTAGGAGCAGCAGTAATAGGAGGCATGGTTATTCTGCTTGTTATCTCGATAAATCTGCAGATGAACAGCATGTCTTCCGAGTTGATTGAAAACAACATAGTGCAGACAAATACATCCGAATCCATAGATATTTTAAAGTATGACTTTTATAAAATCGGGTATAAAGCGACGGGGGAAAAAATTAGTATTGCCGATTCCAACCAGATAAAATATGCTGCCGATATTGATGATAATGGTTCAGTAGATACCATCTTTTATTATTTCAGTGTTCAGAATGTTGATTCCGGTGCAACAAATAATCCCAATCGTTTTCTTTACCGGCAGGAAAACGGCGGCAGTACCATGATTTACAGCATGTTGTCGGATTTTGTTCTAACTTATTTCGATTCTTTAGGTTCTCAGTTGAATTATGCGTCCCTCAGTACAAGCCTGCAGCGTTCCAGGATAAGAAGTATACGGGTTGAAATGTCGCATTCCTCCAACTATATGATTAATAATCAATATCAGACAACCGATTGGACTGGAATAATACGACCTAAAAATTTGAGATAGTTATGGGAAAAGCGAGTATAATATTAGTTCTTGGAAGCATATCGATTTTTTTGGTAATTAGTAACAATCTCAACAACAGCATTATGCGCACAAATGCATATGCGGTGGAAAACTTTGCCGATGCCAGGGTGCGCAATATTTCAAACAGTGTTGCCGAAATTTTACTTCTGCGGCTTGGCGATGATAACACCTACAGGGTAAACACCCAGCAGACAATGAGCATCATGGATGGTAACGCTTCATACAGGGTAATTGATACTACCGTTTCCGGGTCCTCAGTCATAAAACTGGACATTACGGCTTCCTATTTCGGTGAAACGCATAACTCTGTAATTATTGCCACAGCCACGACACATGGTCCGTTCTATCCGGCAACTGTTAAAGCAGCTATAACCACGAACACACCTGTAACAACACTCGGAACTTTGATAGTTGACGGCAGAGACCACACTATGGCTGGTGGAGTTATTCCTAATTCCGGGACACTAGGTGTTTGGACAACAAGTACACTTACTGTGGGAGGAGCTTCAAAGGTGGGCGGTACAGTTGCAGGTTCAGACGAAATACCAAGTAATCATCCTGCAGCTGGTGTTACAGCTCAGTCACAGGTCTATCCGGGCGGTTATCCCACCGAACCGGATTCGGTTTTGGGGGGCAAGGCAAACGGTTATCCGGCTGGCACATTGAAAAGTCTTGCTCAGGCAGGGATTAACGGCGGACAATATGTAACAGATCCGGCTCATCTTACATATCCGTTATCAGGTGTCACATATGTTGAACTTCCATCCGGCGGTAGTTGGATAGCCGCCGACGTTCATGGCGATGGTATTTTAGTAGTACACAATTCATCTCTTAATGCCATACTTAAGAATTCAAACATTGGTCCATTTAAAGGGATGGTAATAGCGGATGACATCGATAAAATTCATACAGATATGATAGGCGCCGTAATCGTTATGAGTCCGTTTCCCCCAAGCGGAAACTGTATAGGTAACGGTTCAGGCAGAGTAATGTTCTCGAAGGAATCAATCAGAAATGCTACCGAACAGGCAGATCCTACAATATTAAGTCATTTCGGCTTTGCAAAGAAGCGGGTAATTATACTCAGCTGGATGGAATAAAAGCTTGATATAAATAACATTAACATTTAATTTTGTACAACCATCCAATAATTGGCTGATCATTGGGGAACTCATCGCTAATAATGGTATTGGGTAGTATAGCAATATTTTTAGTTATCAGCGTAAGTCTTAATGAAAATGTTTTGCGTACCACCGATACAGCTGTTGATCACTATATAAGTGTTCAGGTACGTAATATTGCCAACAGTACAGCAGACATGCTGATTTCCCGGCTGGGCGATAATCCTGATTACAGAACAGTATCGGTTCAGACTCTGAATAATGTCTTCGGTGGTTCAGCCACATACAGGGTAGTGGATACTACTATAAGCGGCGAACAGCTTATTAAAATTAATGTTGATGGCAACTATTTAGGTAAAACACATAACACCCGGGTAGTTACAAAACCTAATGAAGGCTCGGGATTTATACCCTCAACAGTTAAAGCTGCAGTAACTACAAATAATCCGGTGGAAACACTGGGGAATCTAATTGTAGACGGACGCAACCACGATATAAACGGTAATCTGGTAGCTAATTCCGGAACATATGGTATTTGGACTACTCAAAACTACAGCCGCGGCGGAAACTCGAAATTAGGCTCAACACATTCCGGTTCCGATATCGCACCTATAAAAGCAGGGGCAAATTTCACAAATACGTTCAAAAGTTCACAGGTGTACCCGGGCGGATACCCTGATACTCCAGACTCAATTCTCGGCGGAACTGCAAACGGATTCCCGCCAGGAACTCTGAAAAGCATTGCCCAGAGCGGTAAAGCTGGCAGCCAGTATGTAACAAATCCCGGTAATTTAACATATCCTCTTATAGGTGTAACATATGTCGAATTACCTTCGGGGGAGAGATGGCAGTCGATGAATATAAGCGGATCGGGTGTTTTGGTGGTTCATAATTCATCCAACAACGCAATAATTAAAAATCTCAATTCAGGTGTTTTCAAAGGTATTTTAATCGCTGATGATATAATTCATATACATACTTATATAATTGGCGCTGTAATAGGACTGTCTTCTTCACCCTCAGAGGGTAATTGTATTGGTAACGGTAATGGAGATGTTCTTTACTCAAGCGAAGCAATCGAAAAAGCCACAAAAGAGATTGACCCCAATTCCACCCCCAGTTATGGTTTTGCACAAAAAAGAATGTTGATTGTCTCCTGGTACGAGTAATTTGTTCAAATCCGGAATCAATTAAAAGTCTTTTAAATCCATTCTAATTAGATAAAATTCATTCAATATTTATTCTTGCCCCAAATTTATTGCGTGTTTCATTATAATACATGGCATAATGAAAATTACCCTAAAAAAATTCGATTTTAGATAATAATCGGGCTTTTTTCATCTGGCATCTTTATTGGCGTGTCTCCTCCAAAATAAACTTCATCAAATAGGAGATAATAATATAAGATGAGATATCTAAAATTACTATCTGTGCTTTTGTGGGTAATTATATTTACCGCACAGGAAACGAATGCTCAATCAGTAAAAAGCGGTATTTCCGACACAAAAGATTTTACCAGTATCGTTCAGATAAGCGGTACTGCGGATACAAGGGATATCAAACTGAAAGATCCATATTCCAACCAGTATGTAACATATAAAGCCGGCACTTTCTACGGCACGCTGGATGGTAATTCTGTTAAGTTTTATTGTATTGATATGCAGAACAATCTTGCTTACAATCAGGATTACTGGGATAATGGTCCCACACCTTCCGAAATAACATACATATTGAATAATTATTTCCCGTTTCAGAATCATCCCGATGCAGTGTGGAGTGACAGAGACGAGGCAGCAGCCGTTCAAGTTGCTATATGGCATTTCAGCGACGGTCTGGACGCCAATACAGTTACCAATAATAATACTGTTAAAAACAGGGCGCTTGAAATTATTGCCGACGCAAACGCTAATCATGCCTCTAATCCTTCAATGGAAACTCTTATTTTAATTCCTTCAATGCAGACAGTATTCGAGGGTGACAATGCAGTTTTGACAGTTGGTGCATACAATTTAAATGGTGACGGCATTGAGAATGTTACGGTATCTTTAACATCTACAGGCGGCTCTATCGCCCCTACATCAGTTACAACAGATGCTACAGGTCATGCGGGACCCATAACAGTTTCGCTAAACGGCGTTGGTGTTGTTACGGTAACAGCAGAAGCCGATGTAGTAATTCCGCAGGGCACGCGCTACATCCACAAAAATTATCCGAACAGCAAACAGAAATTAGTTCTTGCCACTCCTATTGTAGATAAAAAATCGGTTACTGCTACTATCGAATGGATACCGAAAAAAGAAGACTGCGATCTTAACGGTTATGTTACTTTTACAATAGGCGGATGGTCGAGTCCTTCGAACAGCGGTCCGGGTCAGATAAGAGATATGTTCTTCGATGACGTTTTCCCCGGCGACTTAACAATCGGTGGTACTTACACCATAACTTTAACTTCTGCTGATGCGGTCAGAACATTCTTACAAAATTCAGGCGGTACTCCGGGCGCGTTGGATCAGAGTTATGTTGATCCGACAGGCAGTACATCTGCAGGAAATCTTGCAGATCAGCTTGTAGCTGCAACTCTAAATGTTGAATTCGACAGGGCAGGCAAAACAGGAAGCAATACAACAGATTTGGCGGATCTTGTTTTTGCCTCGGGTGACTTTGCAGGCATGACAGTAGATGCTGTACTGGCAATTGCAAACGAAGCAATCGGCGGAGGTTCAACAAGCGGTTATTCATACAGCGAAATTAACGATGCTCTTACGATGATAAATGAAAACTTTGTTGACGGCACTGCTAACGAAGGATATCTTGACTGCGGTTATGAGGAGTGTGAAAATACTATCGGTGATTTTGTATGGCACGATTCGAACGTAAACGGAACACAGGACAACGGTGAAACAGGTATACCGGGCGTTGTTGTTGAATTGTATAGCGGCAGCAGCCTTATCGGTACAACGGTAACGGACAACAGTGGTTATTACGAATTTACAAATGTGGTAAACGGAACTTATACCGTTAAAATTGCTGATGTGAATTTTATTGACGGCGCTGTACTACAGAATAATGATAATTTGAGTACTATCTGGTTTGCAACTAAAAAAGATCAGGGCGATGATTCCGAAGACAGCGACGGTCATTTAACAGAGCATACAGCTTCGGTAACGATAGAATGCAACGACGATCCGACAATTGATTTTGGATTCTTCAAAGCTTGTGTCGATCTTCAAAAATCAGGTCCCGGAAGCGTTAATCTCGGCGAGACCGTAACATACAATTTTGTAATAACCAATTGCGGCGATGTTTTATTAAGCGGTGGTGCAAAATTGTACGATCCTCTGCTCGGAATTGATGGTCAGTATTTTGCAATTCCTGTGGGTCAGCAGGCGGAATTCTCATTCGAATACACACCTACTGAAGATCAGTGCGGCGAACTTATAAACGATGCTTATGTTATAGGTTCACCAAGTCTTGGTGGCTATAACTTCGGCGGAAAAACTGTGAAAGCTGAAGACAGCCACAGTGTTATTGTAATCTGCGATACTCCATGCGAAGGCGATGGTATTATCGGCGACAAAGTATGGCTGGACTATACAATTGACCTCGCCGAAACCAATTGCAACGGTATACAGGATGAAAATGAACCCGGCATTGAGGGTGTTAAAGTGATTCTTAAGGATAGTGAAGGCGTAGCAATTGCATTCGATATTACAGACGAAAACGGCAACTACCTGTTTGAAAATCTGTGCGTCGATAATTCGTGCTACTCCGTGCACATAGATATGTCAACTTTGCCGGAAGGGTTAAATACTGCACCGGTAAATGCAGGTAGTGACGATGCCGTTGATAGCGACGAAAACGGCGTTACAGTTTGTTTGACCGAAGAAAATCAGACTAATCTTACTATCGATTTCGGATTCTGTCAGGATGAATGCATCGGATGTGAATACGGCTGTGTAGGCGACTTTGTATGGTTCGATGAAAACAGAAACGGTATTCAGGATAATAATGAAGTAGGCATCAGCGATGTTAAGGTGCAACTGTTCAATCAGAACGGTCAGAAAATGGGCGAGCAGTATACCGATAGTGAAGGTTATTATAAATTCGAAGATCTTTTACCCGGCAGGTATTTTGTTAAGTTCACTGCACCAGAAGGGTATGTTTATACTTTGCAAAACCAGGGCAGCGACGATGAACTTGATTCAGATGTGGGTATTGACGGCAAAACACCTATTACTTTATTTGTTGCCGGATACTGTGATCTTTCATGGGATGCCGGATTTATCCCGGGTCCCGGCTGTATTGGTGACAGAGTATGGTTCGATAAGAATCATAACGGGCTGCAGGATCTTAATGAGCTGGGCATTCAGGGAGTTACAGTTCACCTTATAAATCCCGTTAATAATGATGTTCTTGCTACTACAACCACAAATGCCAGCGGTTATTATAAATTCGATAATCTGAGCGGTGGAACTTATCAGGTTCAATTCGAAATACCTGAAGATTATCAGGTTACATTACGCGACCAGGGTAACGACGATGAACTCGATTCCGATGCAGGCTCCAACGGTTTGACTGACGTTATTTCACTTCCCGCTGGTGAATGCCAGATTAAATGGGATGCCGGTCTGTTTGCCGAGTTGCCTGATCTCCGGCTAAATAAGGTTGTTGATAATCCGAACCCTGAAGTCGGTGATGTAATTAAATTTACTATTACTATTACAAATGATGGTACTGCAGACGCTACAGGTATCGAAGTTACTGATTACTTCCCCGAAGAAGGCTTGACTTACACATCATTCGCTTTAACATCGGGAAGCTTTACTTTATCCGGTAATGAAGGCATCTGGTCGATAAGCACTTTGTCTGCAGGAACGTCTGAAGATCTGGAATTGTACTTTGTTGTTGATGAATTTAATGTTACAAATAATTTTGACGAATTTGATCTGGGTCCTGCCAGTGACTACAACGTATTTGCTCTTTGCAGTGTAAACTTCCCGTCATCCGATACAGAATGTAAAGTTGCAGTCGGCTGGGATGCTTACTTCTCATACTACAGCATTGGCGATAAACTGCCCGTTTCCGACGGTACGCAGGATGTTCTTGTGGTGGGCAGAAGTCTGACATTCGTTAGCGGTGCTGTTTATAACGGGAATGTAGTTTACGGTACCACAACAAATCTGCCGCAGAGTAATGTTACGATTACAAACGGTAACCTGATTCAGGATCCTAATAGAATTGATTTTGAAGCAGCCGGAACATACCTCAAGAATCTGTCGTCTCAGCTGGCTTCCTATCAGACAAACGGAACAACAAATTACCAGTGGGGCGGATTATATCTCGAAGGCTCGGATCCGTTCCTGAATGTGTTCCATGTATCTGGTTCTGAACTTACTTCCGCTCATACATTGAGCATAAGCGTTCCGAACGGTTCAGTTGTTGTTGTAAATGTTGACGGCGATAATATCGAGTGGACCGGCGGCTTGATAGTAAACGGTACAAGTGTCAATAATGTTCTTTACAATTTCTACCAGGCTACTATGATTACTATTGTAGGTATTGATGTCAGAGGTTCAATACTGGCTCCATGTGCCACTGTTGATTTCCAGAGCGGTGTCATGCATGGTCAAATGATTGCAAAGTATTTAACCGGTATAGGTCAGTATAATTGCGAGCCTTTCCTCGGTAATATTCCTAAACGACCGAATATAACAAACACTGCGGAAATTACAGCCGTTGATCAGATGGACCCGGATTCACATCCCGGTAACGGATTGTCAAGCGAAGATGATTACTCTGCAGCAACTGTATACTTTGGTAATGAAGAAGCGGGTAATGGCGGAGGTAACAGCGGTGATACAGGCGACTGGGAAGAAATTGGTTCTTTCGCATCCACACAAATTATCTGGTCGATTGCTGCAGATAACGACGGCAACCTCTTGGCTGGTACTGCCGGCGGATCTCTTTACAGAATGGATCATAACTCTACCGAATGGGTTAAAATTAACGAGGGTATGCTGGTTGGATTTATCTGGAATATTGCAGTAGATGCCTCGGATAATATTTATATCGGAACAGAGCAAGGTATATTCAAAACTACTGACGGAGGAACTACATGGTCCGGTCCTCTCGGAAGCCTGCTGTACGATATAAGAGCTCTGGAAGTAGATAAGGTAACGGGCGATATCTATGCTGCAGCATGGGGATTCGGTGTCTATAAGAGTACAGACGGCGGAAATACCTGGATGCAGAAAAATACCGGTCTCGATAATCTTATTGTAAACTCGATCACTATGGACAGCGAAGGCAGATTATTTGCAGGAACGTTCGGTGGCGGAATATATATAAGCGAAGACGGCGCTGATACATGGTCGACTTCAAGTATAGACTACAATCTTGTATGGACGATTGCTGTAACAAGTCAGGACGTTGTATACGCTGCAACATACGGCAAGGGCGTTTATATGAGTACCGACAACGGACTGAGCTGGAGCCAGGTAAACACAGGCTTAACTGCAGAACACGTATACAGCGTGGCTGTAAACGCTTACGATGAAGTATATGTCAGTACCTGGCTGGGCGGAGTTTATAAATTAACTTCAGTAGCTCCCAAGTCCAGCGGTTCTACTCCTTCGCCGAATAGTGTTGTCTGGAGCGCAGTTGGTATGGGCGGTTATGGTATAAGCTCGCTGATGGTTGATAAAAATGCTAGTACACTTTATGCGGGTAGTTCGAACGGTGTGATATATAAGAAACGTGAAGATGGTGTAACAGCCAATAATGATGAGATATCTGCAGTTACCGAGTACAACCTTAGCCAGAACTATCCGAACCCGTTCAATCCTGCTACGAATATAGAATTCAGTGTTCGTGAATCAGGTATATACACGCTGAAAATTTACAACGTGATAGGACAGGAAGTTGCAGAACTCGTTAACGGTGAACTGAATCCTGGTTATCATAAAGTTGAATTTGATGCAAGCAGACTTTCAAGTGGGGTATATATTTACAAGCTGGTAGGCAGTAAAGTGAATCTATCGAGAAAGATGATACTGATGAAATAGGTCCTCATTAGTTTCCCAAGGCGGCAGAAAGGATCAATTTTTTGGCTGGGAATTGGTTTTTGACGCCGCCGCAGATCTTTCTAAAACGTTGACTGCTAGCTTACTAAAAAGGGGCTTTTTTAAGTCCCTTTTTTGTTTTTCTTCGTAACTTCTTATTTAATAATATTTTAGCTAATTATTGTGCATAAAAATAAAATTTTTTATCTTTGTAACCTTTGTAAATTAGAGGTAAACCATGAAAAGGACTTTTCAACCGAGCAACAGAAAAAGAAAAAACAAGCACGGCTTCAGGGCTAGAATGGCTACGAAAAACGGAAGAGCCGTTTTAGCGAGCAGAAGAGCAAAAGGCAGAAAAAAACTAACAGTAAGTGACGAATTCTAGGTTTGAAAAAATTTGGTCTTTCTAAAAAAGAAAGAATCAAAAGGGAAAAAGAGTTCGATCTTGTATTTAATGAAGGCAGAACTATCTATTCAAATAGCCGAAGTTTAAAGGCTATTTTTTATATATATACATCATCAGAAGCATCTTCTAAAGCTGCATTTGCCGTTTCAAAAAAAGCCGGAAATGCCGTTTGGAGAAACCGTGTAAAGAGATTGTTGAGGGAATTGTACAGAACCAATAAGTATATAGTGTTGGATTCGTTGATTAATAAATCGGTGTTAATAGTTTTCTCTCTTAACAGTGTTTCTCAGAAAACTCATCCTAAAATATCAATGAATAATTTTAAAGAAGATGTGTTAAATCTTTTACTGAAAATTCGCAAAGAGCTGGAAGCAAAATCAATAATTAATTAGCAAAATTTTTTTGATATCAGTGGGTAATTATGGATAAACAAACAACCCTGGCGTTTTTACTTATCGGTTTGGTTCTTGTTGTGTGGCTTTATATGAATGCACCCGAACCGCAGCCGATCCCAGATGTTGCAGCGGATTCAGCAAAAGTAATTGATACGGCAGAAGCTTTAAAAGAAAAGCAGCTTGCCGTGGAAGAGAAAATTATTCCCGAAACCGAAGAAATTCCCGGTGTGTTTAATTCGGCTGATACACCCGAAAAAATTATCACAATTGAAAATGACCTGGTGAAACTTGAACTGACAAGCAAAGGCGCCAGAATCAGGAAATATTATCTTAAAGAATATCAAACCTGGTACTACAGGCAGATAGAAGATACATCGGATTTCTATAACAGGCACGTACAACTTGTTAATCCTTCCGACGGCGGGGATTTGAACCTTATATTCGTTTCGAATGAAGGTCAGTTGGTAAATACTTCTGACATTAATTTTGCGAGTAATGCTTCGGACTACTATTACCGGATTAAGGGGGAAGATTCGTTATCCCTGACCTATACATTCGATACCGGGAACAACCAGCAGATTAAAAGACACTTTACATTCTACGGCGACAGTTATTCAACAAGGTTCGATGTTGAACTTGTAAATATGAACGAGGTTATAAGTGGACTGAGATATGATCTGGAGTGGTCGAACGGGATAAATTTTGTTGAAGAGAACTCCGTTGATGAGGCTAATTATGCTAATGCCAGCGCTTACTCGGGCGGTGAGCAGGTAATAGTAGATGCAACTTCATCCTCAGAAACTGAAACAAAATCGTTGAATGGCGCAGTGGACTGGATAGGTGTGCGTAACAAATACTTCGCAGTTATAATTGCTCCCGAAGAACCTTCACCCGATGGTGGCGCTAGTTTCGAGGGAAGACATACTGAACAGAACGGGCAGAATATAAGAGAATATTACAGCTCAACTCTTATTGTACCCTTCGAACAGAAAGATTATCAGAAAGACAGCTTCGAAATCTATATCGGTCCTATGGACTATGATATACTCAAGTCATATGGCAATAATTTTGAAGCCTTCTACGATTTCGGAAGTTTCTTCGGATTAAAATTTATTACACGACCAATTTCGGAATATATTTTATTACCCTTATTCCAATTCCTGCATATGTTCATCCCGAACTATGGTTTTGTAATTGTTGTGTTTTCTATTATAATAAAATTTGCTCTGTATCCCCTCACAAGGCAGTCGTACAAATCGATGAAAAGGATGCAGAAACTTCAACCTAAAATTTCAGAACTGAAGGAAAAATACAAAGGAGATCAGCAGCGCATTCAGAAAGAGACGATGAAATTATACCAGACCTACGGTATTAATCCTGCAGGCGGGTGTCTTCCGATGGTACTTCAAATGCCGATACTTTTTGCTCTCTTTACCTTTTTCAACGTAGCGATTGAAATCAGGCACGAACCGTTTATGTTCTGGATAACAAATTTATCTTCACCCGATTATATTATAACGCTTCCGTTTAAAATACCAATATTCGGAATTGATAAAATTACCGGTCTGGCTCCGCTGCTGGGTATTACTATGTTCCTTCAGCAGAAAATGTCGGTAAAGGATCCCAGTCAGAAAGCCCTTGTTTATATTATGCCCGTGATGTTTACGCTGATGTTCATGGGATTCTCCTCGGGCTTGAATCTGTATTATTTCATGTTTAATCTTTTGTCAATTATTCAGCAGTATTATATAAATAATAAGAAAGACGAAAACGATGAGCTTGTACCTGTAAAGAATCCGAAAAAGAAAGCTGGGTTCATGCAAAGAATGATGGAAGCAGCTGAGAAGCAGGCACAGGCACAAAAACATCAGCAGAAAAAAGGCAGAAAATAATTATTAAATTAATCCCTGATTCATACTATTTTAAAATCAGGGATCATATAAACCGATGCCCTCGCTTAAAAAAGTTATATTGTTGATTTTTATTACTGTATCTGTCCTGGCACAGGATACTGTAGTCGTAAACCTGGAACTCAGAGAGAAGCAGCTTCCATTCGGACTTATGAGTTACGAACCCGCTGCTATGCCGAAAATCGGACTAGCACTCAGCGGAGGCGGTTCGAGGGCTATATCACAGATAGGAATACTTAAAGCTCTTGAGGCTAACAGCATACCCGTCGATTATATAGCAGGTACCAGTATGGGAAGTATAATCGGAGGTCTGTATGCTTCGGGGTATTGTCTCGATCAAATCGACTCGATAATTACTTCAACAAACTGGAACGAATTTACATCTATTAATGAAACAAGCCGTAAGGATTTATTTGTAGATGAAAAGATTACCGAAGACAGAGCGATCTTTTCGATCCGATTCGATGGTCTGAATCCAGTTATTCCAACCTCCATCAATACTGGTCAAAAGGTACTCAATTTTCTTAACCTGCTTTTTATTAATGCACCGCTTCGACCCGGGAAGGATTTTGAACAGCTTCTTTATAATTTCAGAGCAGTTGCTACCGACCTTGTCGACGGTGGGACGGTTGTACTGAAAGATGGCTCGATAAGTAAAGCTTTGCGTGCCAGCTCGAGCGTTTCGTTTTTGTTACCGCCTGTCAAAATGGATTCGTTATACCTGGTAGACGGTGGACTTGTGGCTAATATACCTGTTGATGTTGCCCGGGATGCCGGATCGGATATTGTAATTGCAGTGAATACAACAAGCCCGCTCCGGGATATGGACGAACTGTCATATCCCTGGACAATAGCCGATCAAATTGTAAGTATACCGATAGCGATTCTTACTCAGAGACAGACTGAAGATGCCGATGTAGTTGTTCAGCCTTATCTCGGCACTCTGAAGAATAATGATTTTTCAAATCTGCAGAATATAATTGAACTTGGAGCCGGGGCTCTTAATCCTCATCTGAATTCTATTGAACGAAAACGAAAAAAGTTATTTGAAAGCCGGCTTAACGATCAGGCTGTTTACTTCAGGCATTTATATCCGTCGGCAGATGATACGATGTGTGCCTCTATCATTGATAAATTTTCCGGAACCGATTCGCTTAGCAGTCATGACATAGCCTACTGTTTGTCGAAAGAATTTATGACCGGCAAGTACAAGAACCTGAGCGCAAGTATTATAAAGGAACAAAAAGGCTGGAAATTAGAAATTGATAGAAAATTTAATCCGGAAATTAAAACTGTAGAAATCAACGGCTCATCTGTTTTCGACAGAAATTATCTGGCCTCAAAATTTAAAAACCAAATCAATAAGCCGTTTAAGCCGGTAAGCGTTCTGCAGGGAATACTTCAGGTTTTAAGAGGATATAAAAAAAGGGGAATCACTCTCGCAGAGGTTAAAGATGTATTATTTAATGAATCGGCGGGAAAGCTTATCATAAATATTGACGAAGGGATAATCGATGAGATCAGAATAAGCGGGAATGAAAAGACCGATACGGCTGTTATAGAGCGTGAACTGCCGTTCCGGACCGGTAGTGTGTTGAGTTATAATGAACTCAGGGAGGGATTAGAAAATCTGCGCACGACTAATCTTTTTGATGAAGTTAACCTGGAAATATTAAAAGAAAACAATAAAAACACTGTTTCAATTTACGTTGATGAGAAGTTATCTGCAGTATTCAGATTCGGATTAAAAATCGATAATGAATATTTTACGCAGTTCCTGTTCGATTTGCGTGATGAAAATCTTTTAGGAAGCGGAACAGAAATAGGGGCAAACTTTTTTTCCGGTCCGAGAAACCGATATTTAACCTTCGAACAGAAGAGCAGCAGAATATTTAATTCGTATCTAACATACAGCTTAAAAGCATTTTACAGTTCGGTAGATATAAATACTTACTCTGATATTATAACCCAAAACGAAAGAAGATTTAAAAGGGATAAAACAGGTGAGTATAAGCAAAGAAATTACGGACTCTCACTGGGTCTGGGTGCACAGGTGCTGAAATTCGGTAATGTCTACGGTGAACTCAGATACGCAAGAGATGAAATTGAAAACGGTCTGAATAATCCGGTAAATGAATATCTGGTTAACCTTTCTACCCTGCGTTTCGGTTTTAAAATTGACTCACAGGACAAATACCCGTTCGCAACAAACGGTTTCTTAATAGAGTCTTACTACGAAACCGCTCAAAGATTATTTAGTTCTGAAATATCATATTCCAAATTTTACTTCGACTATAATCAATACTTCACGATTAATTCTGTTCATACATTCCACTTTAGCGGAATGATAGGATTCGGTGATGAAACCCTGCCTTTGAGTCAGCAGTTTTCTTTTGGTGGACAAGAACTGTTTTCCGGATACCGCGAATATGAATTCCGGGGCAGACAGATTTTTATTACTTCCGTCGAATACCGTTTGATGCTGCCATGGAGTCTTTTTTTTGATACGTATGTTAAATTTAATTACGACCTTGGTTCCGTTTGGAGAATGAAAGAAGCCATAAAGTTCGAAGACTTAAGACATGGATTAGGAGCAACAATTTCATTTGATACACCCGTAGGACCCGCAGATTTTTCAGTTGCAAAAAGCCTTCTTATAAAAAAACAACTGCCCAAAAGCATAATCAGCTGGGGCGAAACACTGTTCTATTTCAATATTGGTTTTTACTACTGATTTTCTTTTTTTAAAGCGGATGCAGCAAGCAGCTGATATTTTTTACTTATGTCCGTTTTGCCGAGTTTTTCGAAATGCCGCGATAGTTCCGAATAAACAGCACTTTTTTTGTCAACTGATTCAACACCATTGTTTACCAGTTGAAGTATAAATTTATTTGCGGGAATATCATAATCATAATTATAAAGTTTAAGCGCTGAAAGCAATGGCTGATATTCGGACGGTTTTTCAAAAAAAGCCTTTTGGTAGTAGTTAAACGAAATATCTATCTTGGATGAATCGAAATCCTGGATTTGAAATAAATTCCCTACCCAGTTATATAATTCATATCTGTTGCCGGGAAATTCATGTGTTAATTTACCTACGTATAGCGTGATTTCATCACTCGTTAATGCTGTATTTGCCAACAAAATTTTGTAAAGGTCTATGTTATTGATTTGTTTTTCCAATGCAAAATTAAGTGTATCGAACAGCTCATCGGAAGAAGACGAATTCCGGAATACGTTCTCAATATAATTTAATAATTTCTGCTCTTCTGCCATCATTCCGTAATTTTCTTTTGAAACCACATAAATTTGGCTGAATTTGGAAAGAAATTCAAGGCACTGTAAAGATTTATATTATTGTAACAATTTTCTTAATTCCTTCGTCTTTATAGATGTAGATTATGAAACATATGCAGACTAAATATCAATTTTTAATTCAACAGTATAAGAATAATATTTACAGCTATTCGCTCTACATGCTGAAAAACCATACTGATGCTGAAGATGTTACTCAGGAAGTGTTCATTAAAATCTGGGAAAATTTGGGAAGGTTTAACATTCTGGCAGCCAAAGCCTGGATATTCAGGTCGACTCATAATCTGTGTATTGATTATTTACGGCGAAGGAACCTGAACTATAAATATGAGTATTCCATTGATGAGAATTATGAAGAGCTTTTGGTTGATGACAAAATCGAAAGTAATCCACATGCAAAAACTCATATCAAAATGATGACATCAAAAGTAAAAGAAGCAATAGAAAGACTGCCGGATAAATTGAAATCTGTTTTCGTACTTTATGAAATACAGGGCTTGAAATACAGGGAAATAGGCAAAGCACTTGAAATGCCGATTAACACCGTAAAGGTTTATCTGCTGAGAGCAAGGCAAAAATTGCAGGAGGAATTGAAAGATTATGGCACACAGGAAGTATTATAAAAAAGACGAACTACCCGAATACCTTCTGAACTCGATTGTAAGAACAGCATATAATGATGCCGGTTTTTTTGAAAAAATACGCGTTGAAAGACTTGCCGCAAAAGATCCTTTGATTGGAAATATTCTGAAAGACTACAAGGAAACAGCCCGATCTGTACATTCAATCAAAATTGAAGAGTGCCCGCAGGAGCTGCTCGAAATTATTCCGGAAAGGAGGCTTAACAGCAGAATCGGTAAGCCGTCGTTTACAGTCGATCTTTATACCACTTTGTTGTCCAAACCCGTTTCCACTATAGCGGTTACTGTTCTTCTTACCATTACTGTGTTGTCGGTTGTTTTATTGAACAGGTACGAGCAGTTTAATAATTACGACAAAGCAGAAGTTGAACTGGCAAGCAGACAGACAAAATACGCCCTTGCAATTATAGGAAAAGTTTTTAACACAACAACAAAATCGCTTACTGATGAGATACTTAATGAAAAAGTAAGCAAACCAATTAACGAAGGAATAAAAACAGTAAATAAAATATTCATTGATGAAGGAGATAAAAAATGAAAACAAAATATTCAGCAATTTTGATAATAGCATTTACAACTTTTGTGTACGCGCAGAAAGCCGACTACTCCCAGTATGCCGGTTATATTGATTTTGGAGATTTGAGTCTAGTTGAAAAGGGCGAAGAAGTTACCGAAGTATTAATCGAAGAACATCTTCTTAAAATGGTTTCCAAAATGACCAAGAATAGCGAACCGGAATTAAGCGCTTTGCTCGAAGGAATTAAACTTGTTAAAGTTAATGCATTCGAGTTGTCGGAGAATTCATTTGAACAGCTGAAATCAAGGGCCGAAAAAATCGATAAGGATTTGATGTCCAAAAACTGGGACAGAATAGTTAAAGTTAAATCCAGAGATGAGTTTGTGAATATCTACATCAAAACTGAAGCCGATGAAAAAATCAGCGGTCTTGTTGTAACTTCCATCGAAAAGAATCAGGAAGCAGCATTCGTTAATATAGTAGGCGATATTAATCTTGAAACTATCAGCAAACTTGGAGATAAATTCGATATACCTTCCCTTGACAAGATTCACAAAGAGAATGATAAAAACTAAGTCTTGCATAAGAATAAGAGAGGGTAATATGAAGGCGAATAACTTCATCAAAGCTTTTTGTGTGATATTTCTGGCATTAACTTTCACGGGATGTATCGGCGTTAACAGGTCATTTAAAATGATCAGGCAAAATCTTACAGAGAGCCTTGACGTCAGGTATGAGAAACAATTCGAATTCTCCGTAGGTTCCGCGGGTCTGATGCTTGCCGGAATGATAGTAAAACTCTCCGATGTGGAGGAGCCTGTTGATGAAATATTAAGCAGAGTTTCACTTCTGCAGATTGGTGTTTATGAAAAAAGCCGTTATGGGGATTTGCATGCGACGTATGAAGATCTTGTTTCGCTTACAGAGTTAATGGAAATGCAGGGCTGGGAGTATTTAGTGCGTACGGTTGATGATGATGAAATGGCGGCTGTTTTTGTTGAAAAAGACTGCGAGGAATTTAACAGGATATATGTTATCGCTATTGAGCAGGATGAAATGGTACTAGTTGAAGTGCATGGTGATCTTGCCGAAATAATTGAAATCGCAATAAGAGAAAAGGGATTACATTTCGAAGTTGCAAACAATTAATTTTAATGAGAGTCCGGCAAATCCCTGCAGCCGGACTCCCTCTGCAACGATTATTTTATTCCCGTTTTCAGGCAACAAATATTATCTTAAAACATCTATTGCCATAAAAGCATTTTGCCGGGAATAAAATGAAAAAAGCAGTAAAAACCATTCTAACTACAATCCTTTTTTGCAGCACTTTATTAAGTCAAAACGACAGTCTCATAACTTTTTACAAAGCACTGCTTCTGGATAGAAAGTATGTTGAAATAATAGAACTGATAAAATCCAGCGAAAATCAGCGCATACTTAGTCCGGAAGAAAATAAATTTATGGGACTTGCCTTGCAGGGTTTATTCAATTACAGAGGTGCGGAAAAATATTTTGAAGCATCCCGCAGGTTATCGGGGTATAACCCTGAGATAAATTATCTGCTTGGTAAAGCTGCTTATGTTAATAACAATAAAGATTCTGCAATTAATTATTTTTCGGAAATACTTGAAAATGACCCGCTGAACATTTTGGCATCTGTAGAGCTGGCAAATTCTTTTTTAGAAACGCAGAATTATCAAAAAGCCGGCGATCTGTTTGGAAAGATTTTATTAAATGACAGCACAAACACTTTTATATTAAGACGACATGCTTACTGTAAGTGGAAGCTTGGCGAACTAGGTGAGGCAGTAAAGAACTATAATGATGTACTGAGACACGATCCGTCTGATGCAACTTCAGCTCTTCAGTTATCAAAAATATATTATGACACAGAACAATACGAATATGCCGGGTCTGTGCTTGATACGGCTTTGTTGTTTAACAAAAATAATCCCGGATTACACAAACTTGCAGCGGAAACTTTATTCAAACAGGGAAAATACGAATCCGCAGTCATCCATTATCTTAAATCATTGGCGCTTGGAGACTCTTCGGCGGGTGTATATCAAAAACTTGGATTTAGTTATTATTTCATAGCGCAATCCGACGTCATGTACAATACAGAAGTTTTTAAATTCAAGATTAATGAAGCTGTTAAAGCGCTTAAAAGATCTTACGAACTGGACGATCAAAATCCGCTTACAACATTATACCTCGGTATATGTTATAAAGAAATTGAGTATTATGATAAAGCTGAAGACTACCTGCTCTGTACAATTGAAATAATTATTCCGGATTACATGTCAAGTGTTTATACTCATCTGGGAGCTGTTAATGAATATCAGATGAACTTTGAAGATGCAATTAAAAATTATCTGACGGCATATTCATATGATAAAAATAATAAGACGTCACTCTTTTATATTGCATCTGCCATGGACAGGTTTTATGCCGACAGAAAAACACCTCTTCTCTACTATTCCAAGTTCCTGAGAGAAAATGAGATTGATAATCCGGTTCTTGCGAAATTTGCAAAGGAGAGAATTGATAAACTGACCGAAGAGATGCATTTTAACGGTCAGAGCCAGAATAAATAGCAATAATTCTTTCCCACCTCAGAAATTAAAACCGCATTTTACTTATATTTGCATCTTATTATTAACAATAAACTGTGAACGATGAAAGTAAAGAATCTCAATGATATCCCCAAAGCGTACGATCCGCGCGATGTTGAGGATAAATGGTACAAATACTGGGAAAACAATAAAGTTTTTCATTCGGAAGTTGATGAGAGCAAAGAACCTTATACGATAGTAATACCTCCTCCAAACGTGACAGGCATGCTGCATCTGGGACATATACTTAACAACACACTTCAGGACATTTATATTCGGTATAAAAAAATGATGGGTTTTAACTCGTGCTGGGTTCCGGGCACCGACCACGCATCAATAGCAACCGAATCCAAAGTTATAGGCTTCTTAAAAGAAAAAGGTGTGAATAAATTTGATATAGGTCGTGAAGAATTTCTGAAACATTGCTGGGAATGGACAGAAAAATACGGTGGAATAATTTTAAAACAGCTCAGAAAACTAGGTGCATCGTGCGACTGGGATCGTTTAAGGTTTACAATGGACGATCATTATTATAAAAAGGTTGTCGAGGCATTTGTAAAACTATACAACGAAGGTTTTATTTACCGGGGATACAGGATGGTTAACTGGTGTCCGGCATCAAAATCCGCTATATCCGATGAAGAGGTGTTCTATAAAACCCAGCAGGGTAAACTATGGTACTTCAGGTACCCTGTAGTTGAAGGTGAAGATCATATGAACAGTTATGTGGTTGTTGCTACTACACGTCCTGAAACGATGCTGGGTGATACTGCAGTCGCGGTTAATCCTAACGATGACAGATACAAAAATTTAATTGGCAAAAAGATAGTACTGCCGATTTGTGAAAGAGAAATACCCGTAATAGCGGATGAATATGTCGACATGGAATTCGGAACCGGCGTTGTGAAAGTTACTCCGGCTCATGACATTAACGACTACGAGATGGGTAAGCGGCACAACCTGGAGGTTATTAATATTTTTAATGATGATGCTTCAACCAACGGGAACGTTCCGCATGAATTTCAGGGACTTGACCGGTATGAGGTTCGCAAAAAAATTGTGGCAAGGTTCGAAGGACTGGGATTAATTGATAAGATAGAAGACTACACGAATAAGGTGGGTTACTCTCAGCGCGGTGATGTACCGATTGAACCATATCTTTCCGAGCAATGGTTTATGACAATGGATGATCTGGTTAAACCTGCGCTCGAAGCTGTGAGAGAAGGCAGGGTTAAATTCTATCCCGCACACTGGATTAAAACTTATGAACACTGGATGGAAAACATCCGGGATTGGTGTATCTCGCGTCAGTTATGGTGGGGGCACCGCATACCAGTGTGGTACTGTTCAAACAATAATTGCAAAGACCCGATTGTTGCTGCGGAAGCGCCAAATAAATGTCCTGTATGCGGATCAACCGATCTCAGGCAGGACGAAGATGTTCTCGACACATGGGCGTCGAGCTGGCTATGGGCACAGGATGTTTTTACAACTGAAAAGGAACAGAATTATTATTATCCGACCGATCTTCTTGTAACGGCTCCGGATATTATTTTTTTCTGGGTCGCCAGAATGATAATAGCCGGCATGAAGTTTATGGATGAAATTCCGTTCCGCGACGTTTATTTTACTAGTCTTGTTCGTGATTCGCAGGGCAGAAAGATGAGCAAATCGCTTGGTAATTCACCGGATCCTATCGATGTTATAAATGAGTACGGAGCCGATGCACTTCGCTTCACTATAACCTACATTTCACCGCTGGGACAGGATGTACTTTTTGATACATCAAAATGCGAACTGGGAAGGAATTTTGCCAACAAGATCTGGAATGCGGGAAGATTTCTTCTGATGAACGCACAGGATATAAAGCTCGATGAATCACTGAAAAACAAGCACGTTGATTTTGCAGACGAGTGGATACTGTCGAGATTTCAGAATACAATTAAGGATATGCATACAGCGCTCGATAACTTCGAAGTAAATAACGCGACAAAGATAATTTACTCTTTCGTATGGAATGATTACTGTGACTGGTATCTTGAACTGATTAAAAATCAGATATATTCCGAAGACAGAGAAGTTAAATCGGCTGTACTTACGCGGGCTCTTCTGCTGTTCGAAGAAATGCTTAAAATTGTTCATCCGTTCATGCCTTTTATAACTGAAGAAATCTGGCAGCTTATCGGAGATCGTAAAGACGGCGATACTATCAGCAACACTTCTTTTCCTCAATACAACGAAAACCTGATTAAAAAACCGGCTGAAGATGAAATTGAATTTGTTCAGAAAGTTGTTACGGCAATCAGAAATATAAGAGGGGAAATGAATATTCCTCCTTCCAGAAAACTGGAAGTATTTATTAAATCGAAACCGCTTAGCTCTAACCAGATCAAATACATAAGTTCACTTGCAAAGCTGGAAAACTTAACGGCTGAAGAAAATGTAACCAAACCCAAAGCAAGTGCATCTGCTGTAGTTAAGGATGCGGATATTTATATTCCGCTTGAGGGGATAATTGACCTTGGCACTGAAAAACTCAGGCTTGAAAAAGAAGCGATCAGACTCGAAAGTTTGCTGAACGGTGTCGGTAAAAAATTATCGAACGAAAAGTTTGTAAATAACGCACCCGCAGAAGTTGTTGAACGAGAAAGAGCCAAACAGCGCGACTGGGATAGTTCTCTTCGAAAAATCAGATTGCTGCTGGAAGATCTTGCATAATTAAGCCGGCTAACCTTGGAAGATTATTATCTTTCAAGGTTATTTCATTTATTCCTCACTTTTATTTGGCATTGTATATTGAACTGATTATTTATAAAATTAATTCTGTTAAAATCTAGTCGGGTATGATAATGAAAACTGCATTAGTATTGGTGTTGTGCATTCTATTCAATTTAACTGCAGCTGCATCGAATTATATAGATAAAGGAAAAGTAAAATATCACTCAGGAATAATCCTCGTAAAATTTAAAAGTGCCTCTCTCCCGGGCGATAACGTAACTTCCCTTAGCAAGGCAACCAGCACTATGTTTGCGGATTTCAGTGTTACCTCCATGCGCAAAGCATTGGCAATAAAAAATGAAGATAAAACCGGGTTAAAAAACCTTTTCGAGCTGAAATATTCTGCTCCAATGGATCCGGAGTACGTGGCGTCCAGACTTTGCGGGCAGCCGGAAATTGAGTGGGCGGAACCCTACTATATTTATGAAACAGCTCACATTCCGAACGACACGTATTACAACAGTTTCCAGCAGTCACTTTCTGTAGTACAGGCTGAACAAGCCTGGGATATTACAAAAGGAAGTTCTGATGTTATTATAGCTATAGTTGATACCGGTGTCGATTGGGATCATCCCGATCTTGCCGATAATATCTGGATAAACGAAGCTGAGGCAAACGGAACACAGGGAATTGATGACGACAATAACGGTTATGTTGATGATATCCGGGGCTGGGATTTCGGAGGTTTAACAGGTACTCCCGATAATGATCCGGTTGAAGATAGTGACGACCACGGCACGCATGTAGCGGGGATTGCCGGTGCGGTTACAAATAACGGCATCGGGGTTGCATCGATAGGATATAATTGTATGATAATGGCTGTTAAAACTTCAGAAGATGATATACGGGATAATGGTAATGCATTAATTGCGTTTGGATATGATGGAATTCTCTACGCAGTTGATAACGGAGCTAAAGTTATTAATTGCAGCTGGGGCAGTTACAGCTATTCGAAAACTCTTGAAGAGATTATTGAATACGCAGCTATGAACGGCGCAATTGTTGTGGGTTCCGCCGGCAACGAAAATAACCGTGATGCTATTTATCCCGGAAATTATAAAGATGCGCTCTCAGTTGGTTACACAGATGACAGCGACGTTAAAAATTTTGCATCAAACTACGGCGAGGAAGTCGATATTTACGCACCGGGGACATCGATTTATAATACCTGGCAGAATGATACCTACGCATCATTAAGCGGGAGTTCAATGGCGGCGCCGCTAGTTTCCGGAATAGCTGCATTGGTATTTACTCAATTCCCGAACTTCACACCGCATCAGGTAGCTCAGCAAATCAGGGTTAACGCCGACAATATTGATGCATTAAACCCGACATACCAGTATCTTATGGGATCGGGAAGAGTTAATGCTTACAAAGCTTTAACAAACACGGATTCAAAAGCAGTTAGGATTACTAATATCAACTTTGTTGAAGAAGGTGACGGAGACGGGGTGTTTGAATCGGGCGAAACGGTTTCGGTCGAATTGGACTTTGTCAATTATCTGAGTCCGCTGAGTAATTTATCTGTCAGGGTTTTTAGCGATGCAGGTTATATTACTTTTCAGAATCCTTTTGTTAATATGGGTGCACACGATACTCTGGAAGTATTTGACAATTCATCTAATACATTCAGATTTACTATTAGCGGCAGCGCTCCCTTAAACAGCGAGCCGGCTTTCAGGATTGAATTCACGGACGGCACTTATAAAGATTTTCAGTGGATAAAAGGCATGATTATAAATCCGCTTTACAAAACAAGCTCTGCCGGAGATCTGCAAGTAACATTTACAAGCAAGGGTACGATAGGTTTCAACGACTATCCGGATAATCTTCAGGGTGACGGATTCATCTTCAGGCAAGGACCAAATATTCTTTTTGAAGGCGGATTGATGTACGGTAATTCATCCGGTAAGATTGTAAGCAGTGTAAGAAGCTCTAATGCTGAACAGCAGTCAGATGATTTCAGAAACATACAGCCATATATTGTAACATCTCCGGGTGCTGTTGCCGATGAACAGGGACTCTCGGTTTTCGACGATAGTTTTGCCGGCACTAAGACTTACAATATTGAAACAGAATTACACACATACGCCTTTGCCGAAGATGAGAGCAATGATTTTATAATCCTGAAATATATATTTAAGAATAAGGGTCTGAATAGTTATAGTAACTTTTTTACAGGCTTATATTTTGACTGGGATGTCGATGCGAATAACGCAGCAACAAATATTACAAATTATGATTTTACAGATAGTTTCGGATATGTATATAATGACGATTTGAATGCGATAGCTACTCATGCAGGAATGGCATTGCTTTCAACTGAACTTGACGGCTACTTCGGTATTTCAAACCCGGGGGACAGCAATTTCGGACTATATGATGGTTACACAGACGATGAAAAATGGACGAGCATGACAAGTGGCAAATCGCATGTTCTGCAAGGTCCTACCGATGTATCGTCTGTTATAAGCAGCGGACCGCACACCCTGGATTCAGGTGATACACTGATTGTTGATTTCGCACTTACAGCCGGCGAGTCGCTTGAGGAACTGAGAGATGCAGTGAAGCGCAGCAGGGAAAAATATTTATCTCTTGTTAAAGATGTTTATGATGAATATTCCGGTCCTCTGGAATATAACCTTGAGCAGAATTATCCCAATCCGTTTAATCCTGCTACTACAATCGTATATTCAATCGCTGAGCAGGGTAATGTTTCTCTTGAAGTATTTGATATGCTTGGCAGATCAGTCGGCAGGTTAGTTAATGAATTTAAACCAGCCGGTAATTATAAAGTTCAATTCAGTGCAGTTAATCTGAGCAGCGGTGTATACATTTATAAGCTTTCGGTTAATAGTTTTGTCTCGATAAATAAGATGCTTCTGATTAAATAGACTGTATCGTATAAATGACATTAGGACTTATCCGGCATTTTAAGGTGGATGCGCCGGCTTATACCAAATTCTTAAGCGCATCAGAATTTTCGGATTCACAGAAAAAATACCACGAGTGCGATGTAATCGAACAGAAAGTTGATTTGGATAAAATTGACTGGCAAGTTTGTTATTCAAGCACACTTACTCGCGCTATGGCTACGGCAAAATCCATTTATAATGGCAGAGTTGTTTTTACGGAAGAACTGGTTGAGGTTGAGGCATCACCCGTTTTCAATTACGGTTGTAAACTATCATTCAACACATGGCATGTGCTTGCTCGTCTTGCGTGGCTGTTCGGATCGGCCACTCAGTATGAAACGAGACGGCAGACCAAACAAAGATGCAATAAATTATATTCCATACTGAAAGAGTCAGGGTATCAAAATATTCTGATTGTGTCTCACGGATTCTTTTTGCGGGAACTTGCAAATTTTCTGATCAAAAAAGGTTACAAAGGGAAGATCGATTATGCTCCGAAAAATGCAAAGCTTTATATATTTACCGATTCTGTTTCTTAAAGAAGTATGTCTTTAAGTGCCTCTTCAACATTAGTGAATTTAAATTTATAACCAATTTTTTCCGTTCGCTCCGAAATTACTTTTTGTCCGTTAAGTACTTCGGCAGCACCTTCGCCGAACAGAATTTTTAATGCAAATGAAGGCACGGTAAATATAGAGGGACGTTTCATTACTGATCCGAGCGATTTTGCAAAATCTCTCATTGTAATAAAACCGGGGGCAACGGCGTTAAAGACACCTTCTGCAGTTCCGCTGTAAAGGATAAAAAGAAACAGACCGACAACATCGTCAATATGGACCCAGGGGAACCACTGTTTGCCGTTTCCTATTGGTCCGCCGATAAAGAATTTAAATGGAGTAACCATTTTCGCAAGAGCGCCTTCGTTCTTATCAAGCACTATACCCAGCCTTATTCTTGCTTCACGCACACCTGATTTTTGCAGGGCTGAAACTTCCTTCTCCCATTTTTCCGTTACAGTTGCGAGAAACGTATTTGCAGCCCCAGATTCTTCGTCAAATATATCTGTTTCTGAATATCCATAGTATCCCACGGCTGATGCTGAAATAAATGATTTCAATTTATTCTCGCTGTCTGCGATTATATCAACGAGCGATTTTGTCCCCAGTACCCTGCTCTTTAATATTTTATCTTTGTGTTCCCGGTTCCATCTGCGCGACATTACGTTCTCGCCTGCCAGATGAATAACGGCATCAGCATCAGTTAAATGTTTGGTCCAACCCTTATTATCTGGATTTTCGTAATTCCAATAAACATAGTCTGCTGCGTTTACTATCAACTTTCTGGCATTCTTCGGATTTCGGCTGAAGACAACAACATCCTCACCGCAGTTAATTAACCCGGCTGCAATTTTTTTTCCAATTAGTCCGGTAGCTCCCGTAACAATTACTTTCATTGTATTTATTATGTTAGTGTTATTAAGTCATTTTAAATATATACAATATAATCTATCGGAAAGGATCCAGCAACGCTATGATTCCAGATTTATAATTGAACCGGAATTTCACTAATTTTACACCCTGATAATTACTCATTTATTTTTACGGGCGCAAATGGCAAAGGAATTTTACAAACACGCAAGAGCATATGATATAGCATTCAAGGACAGGGATTTTGACATTGAATGCGATTTTCTTGAATGGTGTTTAAAGACCTATGGTAAAATCAATAATACTGAAATCAGGGAAAAGTCATTTCTCGAACTTGCATGCGGTCCGGCGCGCCATGCAAGAGAATTTGCAAAAAGAGGCTGGAAAGCAACCGCGCTTGATCTTTCAGCGGAAATGGTTTCTTTTGCCGCCAGTGAAGCCGAAAGAGAAAACCTTCGTATCGATACGATAGTTGCGGACATGAGTGATTTCAGATGCAGCAGAAAATATTCACTTGCTGCAACACTCATGGAAAGCATTGCCCATTTAACAACAAACGAGCAGATGATCTCGCACTTCAAATCAGTTGCAGAAGCTCTCGAACCAGGCGGTATTTATGTTATTGAGGCTACACACCCCTTATTTTTCTTCCCTGACGACGAAATTAATTCCTGGGTATGCGAGGAGGGCGGAACAAAAGTAGAGCTGACATTCGGTCAGCCGGGGGATAAATATGACAGCATTAGTCAAACATGGGATGTTACCACACGGCTCAAAATCTGGGAAGGTGCCAACAATCCACTTATTGAAGAACATATTAGCACGGTTAGATGGTACCTGTCGCAGGAAATGAAAATGCTGATTGAAATTTCCGGTGTGTTCGAAGATTACTGGATATATGGTAGCACTTATTATATTCCGCCTAAGGACATCGACGACAGTGAAGATAGTGATTCAATGGTAATTGTATTACGAACAAAACGTTAGCAAAATAATAAAAGTTAACCTTCTCAGATAATTAGTTTCGGTATAGAGTTTAAAAAAGTATCTTTAATCTGAATTTAAATTTCATTATAGTACGTGTACTTGTTTTATTCTGGGGGGCTATAGCTCAGCTGGGAGAGCGTTTCGTTCGCAACGAAAAGGTCAGGGGTTCGAATCCCCTTAGCTCCACAAGCGGAACCTGTATGTTGTTTACTTACAATACGTTACGAGCTTTTCTATTTTCCCGGTTAGAAAATGAATTAGAAAATAGTATGTTTTTCCGTTCTTAATCTTCAATCCATTGCACCTTTTTCAACACAAATTTTTAACTTCTTTGTAAGATTTATTCCGAGAAACTCTTTACTACCTGTATTACAATTCCACCAAAACAACCCTCCTCCGCCTTGCACTTGATACCGTCAATAAAACAAATCTCGCTTTCATACTTCTCTCGGTTACTTCGATGAAGAGCTTCACAGCCAGTACCAAAATAATCAGTACTATAAAATGCAATTGCAATTCCCTCCTCATCAGTTGTCTTTCCAGCGCATTCATGACAAACCATTAACGGGTATCTTTCCCAGTAATCCATTTGCTTCCTGCATATTGGACACGGAGTTTTTTCTGATCCATTTCCCATATTATATCTCAACCCTTCACTTTTAGCAATGGGCATTCACTCATTGTTCTTGGAATCCTGTTGAATTTTCACATGATCATAATTCCTATCCGCCGTTATTTTAAGATAATCCGCAATTAACCAGTGCATTTTTAACATACCTAATTCCATAATATCCTTATTTTTGTAGATCGGTCTATCACCGTCAAGTTGAATGCTGAATCCGATCATTTCTTTTATTTTTCTTCGTCTTAAATCATCTTCACCTATTTTTGACTATCGATTAACTCCTGACGTATTCATGCATTTTTTGCATAGATCCTTGAGCCAGATATACACTCCCTATCTTAAATTGATCATGAATTGGGATAGCCTATTCTCTGTACCTATTTATCTTATCCTCATCCTAGTGCGAAGGTGTGTGAGAATACATTTGTGAGAGAACTAATTTGGCCTTTTGATATTTAAAAATATTAGTAATTGTCCCCGCTACAAATAAAGCCTTGTATGTCATTGATTTACAAGGCTTTATCTTTTTATGGGTAACAAAATAGTAACAAAAACAATACTTATAATCTATCAGATCCTATTTATAAATGCTGCAGGTCCTTGTTTGTTAAATAGAAGTTAAGCCGAATGCTCTAACGCTTTTTATTATTTATAATAATTTTCTACTGACTAGTGCATTTTCAACTTTGATCCATAATTTGAAATTATTAATAGAAAAAAAAGGGAGGTTGACTCCCCTTCAAGATTAAAATTCAATAAAATACCTAAAACCAACTTTGAAGTTATGATAAAGGTATTTCTTGTAATGGAAAACTTCATCTGTTTTAATATTCCAATAAATTGTTTCTCCATAATCTTTGTCAATGCTATATAAATAAAATAGCTCAACGCCGAGATGTTTAGTTAATAAATAATCTATTCCGAGACCCGGTTTAAAGGAAAGTCCGCTTTTTGTTGCTTCAGAAATTCCTGAAGTTCCATGACCAGCACCAAAATTGAAATGGAGATTAGCAATTCCACACAATGACAAATATTCATTTATTATTTTATGCCTGAATAGCATATCTAAATTAAATCCTGTAAAATTTTCACCCCCGTATGACCAACCCAGCCGAAACTCTAATTCCGCTGGAGGTTTAATATTAAAAATGATGCCTAATTTGAAATCAGGATAATACAACTCCGGTTTGGTGGTATATTCATAATTTTGGAAATATTTCGCAATGATCAATTCACTTCCCAAAGTAATACTACCGTTAATGCTCTGTGCAAAAACAGAATGATTTAGCAATGTTAAAAGGAAAAATGTGAAAACTTTTTTTTTCATTATAGAAATCCTTTACTGAGGAAATCTTTCGTAAATATAAGGATAAACATATATTTTATCCACGTACCAAAATTCATCAGAGTTCGGATCACAGTCGCATGGATCAGGTAATTGACACCGATAAACAATTTGATAGTTCTGTGCAAAACCTCTAAGCCAACCTTTTTGCCATGCAATAAAACAAAAATACTTAAACTTTTCTGGATTTGGGTTCGTGTCTCCCCCTGCATATAACCACAGAGTATTCATGTTGTGATTGCTAGCATAACCAAATAGGTCCCTGAATTGGCCAACACTTCTATTTATTTCCATCCAATGTGTAAATATGTTGGATTGTCCGTAAAAATCTTCATACATATACCAGTAATCTCTTGAATCTCCAAACAGATCATGATATTCATCCCAAGTGGAAGGATCAAGAGGATCGACTTTTTCCTGGTATTGATCGCACATGATAAATGTATTTGCTGGGTTTATAGCTTCAGAGTATTGTATTCCATAAAATAAGTATGTGGGCCACTTAAAACTTATAACGAATAATTTAGCACCATAATTATGAGAATATAGCATTTCAGAAACATCTAATATCTGATCTACAGTAAATGTGCCTTTTTCTAAGGGCTCATTAAGATAGTAATAAGGTATATTATCGAGATCCTGAATTATCGCTGACGCAGCTGATGGATCACCAATACCAGTCATTAAACTATCCTGATTGAATCCGGCGACATTTATCGCATAATTACGTTCAGTTGAATTGTCAACTACAATTTGGGTGAATCCATAAGTATCGTGTAATTCTTTCCAAGATGGATTAGAATTAGATGGTGCCGAAACCCCAATATATTTATTCGGTATTTGTGCGAAATGTTCGAAGACGTAACCCGTCACATACTTAACCCCACATTCATAATCTCTTGTACCAATGACTGAGGAATCGACAATAAAACCAGGCGGGATGGTCTTTGCATCTTTACCATGAAGTAATTTCCAATCTTTTTTGGACAAACTCACTTCATCTTGCGAATTGTTCTTTTCCGACTCGGTTATCGGTGTATCAGCACAAGTATAAAGAACAATTGGAACGATTAAAATTGCAACTAATTTAATGATTTTTCTCATGATCCCTCCTTGTTCATTACAAATTGACGATATAATTGATTTATTATTCTATAAAGTCAATAAACTGGAGTAACGTGTGATAATTTACTGCCACAACATGAGGGAGATTCATAAACTTTTTCCAACATGTTTACTGAACATCAAATATGCCAAACTGCTAAAATCATTAATGTTTTATAAATTAATAATAATA
>JAFGMI010000033.1 GCA_016927595.1 Melioribacteraceae bacterium
TTATTCATGCTGAGCGTGGCTGCCAAAGGCAGGCACAGTCGAAGCATGAGGTCGAAGCATGAGGTCGAAGCATGAAATCGAAGCATTATTACAAACCTTCGCTTAAGAATTCCGGATTATTCATATTACCTCAATGTTACCCTGGATGATAGTTTAATATTTGCCGATGATGAACCTATCAGTATATCAAATTCTCCTGGCTCAGTTTTCCAGGCTTTTGTTTCAGCATCCCAGAACGAAAAATCTTTTTCCTCCAGTGATATTCTAACTCCTTTACTCTCGCCCGGATTCAGAAATATCTTTATAAATCCTTTCAGTTCTTTCACGGGACGGACAACAGCGGCTTCTATATCGCCGACATAAAGCTGCGCTGTTTCGTATCCTGCAACATTTCCCACATTAGTTAGTTTGAACTCAACTTCCAGTGATTCTCCCTTTTCAATTTCATCATGAGATACCTCGAGATCAGCATATTCAAAAACGGTATATGAAAGACCATAACCAAACGGGTAAAGCGGTTCGATCTTTTTAGCCTCGTACCAGCGGTAACCAACAAAAACACCTTCATCATATTTAATATCAGTTATCGGAAAATCCATTTCCATATCTATATCCCAATCCGACCGAAGGTCATACCCCTCCGGCAAATAGCCGTAACCCGGTGAATCCTCGAACTTCTTTTCAAGGGTCATGGGCAGCTTGCCCGAAGGATTAATTTTACCCGAAATAATCTCTGCCAAAGCGATATTCCCGTTCTGACCGAGATACCATGAATACAGTATAGCTGCTGCTTTATCGTTCCATTCGGTCATTTTTATTCCGCTCCCGGAATTTACTATAACAACGGTATTAGGATTCAGAGCTACTGTTTCAAGCACTCTGTTTTCCATTTCTTCTTCAAGTTCAAACGGTCTGTCGGCGCCTTCAGTATCCATAGTACCGATACTGAGAAGAACAATATCTGCCGATTGTATTTGTTCATCGGAAGGATTTTTAACATAATCGAGTTTGTCACCGAATTCATTTTTAAAAGCTTCAAGCATCGAAATTACGTTATAACCTTCAACGTATGCAGAGCCGCCGCCATGTGCCAGTTTTTCAACAAAATATCCGGTTAATAATATTTTCCTTTCGTCTTTTACGGGCAAAATACTATTCTCGTTTTTCAGAAGTACTATTGCTTCACGTGCCGTTTCTAACGCAACCTGTTCATGCTGTTCAAAATTCATTAAATATTTTTCATCCTTAACTGGTCGGTCGTATAATCCCATGGCAATGCAAGTTCGAATCGTACCTTTAACCATTCTGTCGATATCTTCCTCTGTTACTCTGCATTCGTCGATCAGTCTTTTAGCATTTGCCTTAACAAGTATATTCCCGCGATCCTGGAATACTTTTCTCGCCATAATCGGGTCGCCCGGCATTTCAAGATTCAATCCCGATTTGATAGTTTTTTCCGGATCCCATGTCGACCACCAATCCGACATCACCAGCCATTTGAATCCGAGCTGTTCGCGAAGCAGACTGTCAATTACGTAACGGCTCTGCCCCGCCCATTCATTATTAACCTGGTTATAAGCCGTCATCACAGCCATTGCTCCTGCGTCGATACCGGCTTTAAAAGCAGGTAAGTATATTTCATGCAGCGTACGTTCATCAACAATAGCATTTGTAGTACGCCGATGGTATTCGTTATTGTTAGCTACGAAATGTTTCAGTGTTGCGATTGTGCCTGCACTCTGAACACCGGTTACATAATTTTCAATCATTCTTGCTGCCAGAAACGGATCTTCACCGAAGTATTCGAAGTTCCTGCCGTTTTGCGAGATTCTGTAAATGTTCATTCCCGGACCCAGTAGAACGGCGATATCACCTGCGCGGCATTCTTCGCCGACACTCTTAGCATAACTGTGCGCTAGCTCTGTGTTCCAAGTAGCTGTTAATGCAAGTGGACAAGGAAAAGCAACCGATTTTTCCATCGCGTCGCTTAAATCTTTGCGTATGTGAACACCCTGTGTTGCGTCGGACAGATAAAGCTGCGGTATATCGTATTGTTCGAACCCTTTTATATAAAAGCTATTATGTCCGCCAGCCATTTCAATTTTTTCTTCGATGGACATCTTTGCAACTATACTGTCGGCTCTTTTACCGGCTTCCTCATAGCTTATCACCGGTTTGAATGGTTCAAATTTTTCTTTTTCAAAATTTTCAGAATCGCAGTTGTTTATGCTTATGGTCATAGATAATACCGTGAGAATTGTTAATAACTTTTTCATGATGTCCTCATGATTTTGAACGGCTTTAAATATAATTAAATTATAGATCGAGTGTTTGAAATAAACTGTAAATTAGGGCTGCCGGTAAAATTTTATTAGTTTGAAAATGATAACGGAGATTAAAATACTTCCGACCAGAAACATAATTATTGCAATCTGCTTAACTATTGTATTTTATATTTCATTAAGCAGTAAAATTTATTCCCAGGAAATACGACCCATCCGGGATGATGTGGGCTTTTGCTGGACCGTTGAAGAAATCAACATGCTTATGAAGCTCCTTGCTGAAAATGATAAAAGTAATTTTCCCTCCGAAAACCTTATCGCAGCAATTACTCCGCATGACGATTTTTTGTACGCGGGAATGGTCTATGCGCCTTTGTTTAAACTGATAAACTCGAAAGAAGTTGTAATCTTCGGTGTTACACATGGGACTGCAAGACACGCAATGAACGATCCGCAAAACATTTTAATACTCGATGAGTATGATTTCTGGAAAGGTCCATATAAAAATGTTAAGATTTCGCCGCTACGTGAAAAAATAAAAGCTGAATTGGAAAGTTCATATTTTATAGTAAGCAATAAAGCGCACAGCGTTGAACATTCAATTGAAGCATTAATACCATTTCTTCAGTATTACAACAGGAATATAAGGATTATGCCCATAATGGTAACACAAATGTCTCTTGAAAGAATGAATAAAATTAGCAGTAGCCTCTCCGACATTATGATCAACTACATGAATTTCAATAATCTTAAACCGGGTAAAGATATTTTCTTCTTAATTTCAAGCGATGCAAATCATTACGGTGAGGATTTCGACAACGCTAAATTCGGGGAAGATTTAAACGCACATGAGAAGGCAACCAGCCTCGATAAACAAATTGCGGAAGAATCTTTCAGCGGTGAAATAACAGATGCGCGTATTAAAAGCGTTGCCGGTAAATTATGGAAAAGCGATAATAATAAGGATATCTCTTTGTTATGGTGCGGCAGATATACTATTGTATTCGGACTTTCAACCGTTTCGCAAATTGCATTCAAACTCGGATCGGGAAATATTTCCGGAAAAGTATTTAAATACTCGGATACATTTACGGAAGGCGTTCTCCCACTTAAAGGGACAACTCTCGGGATAACTGCTCCTTTTTCATTGAAGCACTGGGTAGGATTTTTTAGCGCGGGATTTTATATAAATCGCAACTGAATATTTTTGCCGCATTGTTTTATAACTGATTCAGATTTCCTTCGTCTTAATACATTATTGATTTGAAGAAAATGGCTGTAAAACAAAGATTATATTATATCGACTGGTTAAGAGTAATTGCATTTCTTTTGTTGATATTATATCACACCGGAATGTTTTTCGTACCCTGGAATTTCCATTTTAAAAACGGTGAAACCAGTGAATTATTTGAACTATGGATGGTTCCTCTAAATCAGTTCCGATTGCCGCTGCTTTTTATAATTTCCGGAATGGGCGTATATTTTGCAATTAACTCAAGAAACTCGCTGGGATTTATTAAAGAAAGATCGACACGTTTGCTGCTTCCATTGATGTTCGGTATGGCGGTGATTATACCGCCACAGATTTATTTCGAACGCCTGACGCAAAATGTTCAGTACGAAAGTTATTTCCAGTTCTGGAGAACAGTTTTTGATTTCGTACCCTACCCGGAAGGAGGCAGTCTAAGCTGGCATCATCTATGGTACATACTATACATATTCATTTATTCACTGTTTACTCTGCCGCTGCTAAACTACCTTAAAAGAAATTCCTCGATCAAATTGAAGGAAAAACTTTATTCTTTCTTTTCAAAACCGGGAAGAATTTATTTTCTTGGAATACCAGTGCTTCTTATATACTATTCAATGGCTCCTTTCTTCCCTACGACACACGGCTTAATCGACGACTGGTATAACTTAACCTACTCTTTCCTATTCTTTTTATACGGTATTATTGTTATTTCGGTAAAAGACATGTGGGATATATTAGAAAATCAGAGAAAGCTTTCGTTGAAAATAGCCCTTGTCCCATTTGCATTTCTATTGTTGTTTGTCTGGGGACCGACCTTTGAGATAATGAATGAAGACACCGTTACATTTTTCTTTTTATACGGTTTTTTAAAAATAACATTTATTACTGCATTTTTACTGACCATACTCGGTTATTCTCGTAAGCTCTTTAACATTAAAAACAAATTTATTATTTACGCTACCGAAGCAGTATATCCGTTTTATATTCTGCATCAAACAATAATGATGATATTCGGTTATTATATACTTCAACTGCCTTTAGGAATTTTACCGAAATTCACAGCTGTTGTAATTGTAACATTCGGCGGAAGCTGGTTAACGTACGAAGTATTAATAAAAAGATTTAACCCGATGCGTTCGCTTTTTGGTATTAAGCCGCTTGACAAAAACAACAGGTTAAACGTCATTTCCGCAGCCGAAGGTGATTAAATTTTAACGACCTGCCAATAAGATGATAATAGTTAATTTTCGTAACTTTAATTTTTAATTTAATTATCACAATGAATGACTGTAATATGGAAAAAATCAATATAAACGTTACTTCTGAAATCGGTGACCTTGAAGCCGTAATAATTCACACCCCGGGACCAGAGGTGGAAAACATGACCCCGATGAATGCCGAGCGGGCGCTCTACAGCGATATTCTTAATCTGTCAGAAGCCGCAAAAGAGTACTCACAATTCAAAACGATTTTAAAAATGCACTCCCGTGTTCTTGAAGTTGCGAAACTGCTGGAGGATATTTTAGATTCGGAATCCGTTAAAGAAAAACTTCTTTCAAAGATTTGCTCGAATGAAAATATGTTTAACCGGAAAAAAGAATTCATGTTGCTTTCATCCAAAGAGCTTGCACGGAATTTAATCGAAGGTGTCGAACTTAAACGGAACACACTCACAAATTTTCTCAGCAGCGAGAGATTTTTTCTTCTCCCCCTTCATAATTTCTTTTTTACAAGAGACGCCTCGGCCGCAATAAATGACCAGGTGATGATAAGCCGTATGGCAAACAGCGTCCGGGAGAGAGAAGCTATAATAATGGAAGCCGTTTTTAATTATCATCCCCTGCTGCAGGCACAGACACACAATCCTGCAAGCGAAGTTAATTTTAATCCATCGATTACTCTTGAAGGAGGAGATATACTTATTGCCCGAAACGATGTTCTGATAATAGGCAACAGCATGCGTACCACAACACAGGGAATTGATTATATACTGGAAAATGTTAAAAACAGAAAAAAGATTAAATATATAATTGTACAGGAACTGCCCAAGACACCAGAATCTTTTATTCATCTTGATATGGTTTTTACATTTCTTTCTGAAAACGAGGTGATGGTTTATGAACCTGTTGTATTGAATCCCAACCAGTTTAAAACCATCCTTATTGAACTTCGCAATGACGATGTTATAATCACCGAACAAAGAGACATCCTCGAAGTACTTAAAAAACTCCGCTTTGATATTAAACCTGTCTGGTGTGGTGGAAAGTCCGATCCCTGGATTCAGGAACGAGAGCAGTGGCACAGCGGGGCAAATCTTTTTGCTCTGGCACCGGGAAAAATGATTGCATATGGCAGGAATATTCATACGCTGGAAGAGATGAACAAGAATGGATACGAAATAATTAAAGCGAACGATATTATTAAGAGAAAAAAAGAACTGAAAAATTATAATAAATATGTTGTTACAATTGACAGTTCAGAACTATCGCGCGGGGGCGGCGGATGCCGGTGCATGACAATGCCCATCAGACGAAAACAAGTCTCATAAATTTTTCAGCGTTTGTTCTGTATACTGACACCTGGTTAGGATTTTTCACCGGTCTTTTCTTTTATAGTGAAAATACGCTGCGCATGCTCCTTTAGAAGATACCATTGGTGCGCCAAGCGGATGTTCAGGAGTACATTGTTTTGCGAAAGCCGGGCATTCCGGGGGTGTTATTTTCCCCTGCATAATAATGCCGGCGATACATAAATCCGATTCCTCTTCTTCCTGCGATTCAACTTTAAACTCTTGTTCAGCATCGAAGGCTTTATATCTTTCGGTTATTTTATAACCGCTGTCAGGTATTACGCCGATTCCCCTCCACTTTCTGTCGGTCACATCAAATACATCTTCCATCACCTCTTTTGCGCCGAGATTACCCAGACAATTAACCGCTCTGGTGTATTGATTTTCAACTTCGTATTTTCCTTCCTCAAGCTGTTTAACGGTCATGTAAATTCCGTGTAGTATATCATTGAGTTCAAAGCCTGTAACCACTATCGGAACTCTGAAATCATCTGCGATTGGTATATATTGTCCGTAACCCATAACGCTGCACATATCCCCCGGTGCCAGAATGCCCTCAATTCTGCTTTCTTTATCTGAAAGAAGAAATTTAATTGCCGGCGGCAGAAGCAAATGCGAACAAAGTATAAAATAGTTGGGCAGCTTCTTGAGTTTAGCGGCTTTAATTGACATGGCATTTTCTGGTGCATTAGTTTCAAATCCGACACCGAAGAAGACAACTCTTTTGCCGGGATTTTCCTCTGCAATCTTTACTGCATCAAGTGGTGATTGCACAGCCCGAATGTCGCAGCCCTTTGATTTAACCGACAATAAATCTTTCTTTGAACCGGGCACGCGAAGCATGTCGCCGAATGATGTGAATATTACATCATTGAGTCCGGCGATAAGAATTGCTTTGTCTATCATTTCCAGAGGTGTAACACCCGCCGGACAGCCCGGACCGTGAATTATTCTGATTTTTTCGGGCAACCGATTCTGAATGTTGTTCTTAAGTATTGTGAGAGTCTGATCACCACAGGTTTCCATTATATTCCACGGACGAGTTGTAATTTCTTTAAGTTTATTTAAAAACCTTTCCGCGGTTTTAGGATCTCTGATTTCGTTTACATATTCCATTCATCACCAGATATTTTTCATTTCAACGATACGGTATTTTTTAGGTAATGCTTATTTTGAAAACATCTTCCGCTTAATATAACTTTTCCGGGTCAAATTAATTGTGAGCTATTAAAATAATTCCTGTAATTATATTGTGAATTCTTGCAGCTGGGTAATCTTGTTTGAATAAGCCGCGATGTATTGAGTTGTTATATTATTGTTTCCTGCGCCATTTCATGTTCGTGCATAATTAACCGTCTTTAACTATGACGGGATTAATATAAGAATTTTATAAGTATAAAACCTATGCTCACAATAAATGGAAATTTTACAAACCAATTAATAATTAGTTAACTCACTACTCTTTATAATTATCCTGAATAATATTTCTCTGAAGAATATTTATTTTGTTTTATATAACAGAACTCATATTGAGGCTACCTAAACAGACAGCTGGCTTGAATATGTTAACAATATTTGTGGCTGGATTAATTTATCGTTCAAATCCTTTGATTCTTTAACCTCAGCGAATTTGTTATAACGCTTACTGAACTAAATGCCATTGCAAGAGCTGCTATCATCGGATTAAGCAGACCTATAGCAGCAAGCGGTATGCCGACCGTATTATATATGAACGCCCAGAACAAATTTTGCTTAATTGTTTTAATCGTTTGATGTGATAAATTTATCGCTCTTTCTACTCCTGCAAGTTCACCCCTGACCAGTGTAATGCCTGCTGTTTCCATTGCCACATCTGTCCCGGTTCCCATTGCAATCCCTATATCAGCCTGTGCCAGTGCGGGTGCATCGTTAATCCCGTCGCCAACCATCGCAACTATGTCGCCCCCGGACTGGTACTCTTTTATTTTATCGGCTTTATCATCGGGAAGAATTTCTGAAACGAATTCATCAATACCTGCCTGCCGTGCTATTGATTTCGCAGTTTGAATGTTATCGCCCGTAAGCATTGTAACTTTAATTCCCTGTGCTTTAAGTTTTTTAATAGCTTCTTTTGAACTTTCTTTAATCGGATCCGCAATAGCAAGTAATCCGGTCAGTTCTCCGTTTATTGCAATATATATAACTGTTTTTCCTTCTGAGCTTAATCTTCCGACTTCTTTTGTTAAGTTATTTGTTTTAACGGAATACTCAGACATCATTTTTTTATTCCCCACAACAGCCATATCGCCGTGAACAACCGCCGTTATTCCTTGTCCGGTTACACTATTAAACGATTCAACTTCCGGTAATTCAATATTTTGTGAACGAGCATATTCAACCACTGCCCTTGCAAGGGGATGCTCTGATTTGTTTTCGACTGCTGCGGTTATCTTCAACAATTTTTCTTCTTCAAAGTTGTTTGTTATTACATCTGTTACCGTCGGTATTCCTTCTGTTATAGTTCCTGTCTTATCAAAAATCACACGATTAACTTTATTGGCAACCTCAAGACTCTCGCCATTTTTTATAAGTATTCCATTTTTTGCTCCCAGCCCTGTTCCAACCATAATAGCTGTAGGCGTTGCAAGTCCGAGCGCACAGGGACAAGCAATAATCAGTACTGCAACAAAATGAATTAAAGCGTTGCTGAATCCCAATTCCGGTGCATAGATCATCCACGCAATGAATGTTATAATCGCAGCAAAAATGACAGACGGAACAAATATTCCGGCGACTTTATCGGCAAGTTTTTGAATGGGAGCTTTTGAGCCCTGTGCATTTTCAACCATCTGAATTATCTGTCCGAGAACCGATCTTTCATTCAGCGCGGTTACTCTGAAATTGAATGATCCTGTACTGTTAATAGTTCCCCCGATAACTTTACTGCCGGAACTTTTTTCCACCGGAAGGCTTTCGCCCGTCAGCATCGATTCGTCAACCGTTGAAGATCCGGATTCAACAATGCCGTCAGCGGGAATTTTTTCGCCCGGTCGCACAACAACAACCCGACCGGTTACTAATTCATTTATACTTATTTCCTTTTCGTTCCCGTTTTCAATAACCCGTGCTGTTTTCGGGCGAAGTCCGATTAGCTCTTTTATAGCTCCGCTTGATTTTCTTTTTGCGTTATGTTCAAGCAGCCTGCCCAGCAGTATTAATGTTATTATAACTCCGGCAGTTTCAAAATAAACGTGCGGAATTCTACCCGACTCAACAATAATTTCGGGAAATAATGTTCCCGTAACACTGTAGATATACGCCGATCCTGTCCCGATGGCAACCAGCGTATTCATCTCTGCAGAAAAGTGCTTTATGTTGTTCCATGCTATGACAAAAAACCTTCTTCCAGATATGAACATAACGGGAGTTGTAAGAATTAAAAGAAGTTTCTGTGTCTGCCCGGTATTTAGTTTCCATATGCTCTTAAACCACTCAAAGTCGATCAGCATACTTATTATAAACAAGGGTAGAGTAAATACAAGAGCAATTGTAAAATCTTTTTTTAATTCGTTTTGATGAGCGTCTTCTTCTCTATTATTCTTTTCGCCAGAAAATAATTTGAGTTCTTTATCATGGCTGCTGTCTTCCGGACTATTAATTTTTAATTTATACCCGTACTCTTCTACCGCTTTTGCAATTTCATTTAAATCAAGATTTCCGTTATCCGAGTCGAAGGACAATTTCTCAGTCGCGAAATTCACGGCAACATTTTTAACTCCATCGAAATTCTTCACAATTTTTTCAACTTTTGCCACACAACTAGCACAGGTCATTCCTTCAACCGGTAAATTGTAATTTGCCATTTTGTTCCCTTTCCTTTTTGAGTTTATCGGGCGACTTTATAACCCGCTTCCTCTACCGCATTTATAATCTGCTCTTCATTAACTTTCAATTCGTTGTAGCTTATTTTCATCAAACCTATTTCAACATGTTTTTCATGTAAATCAAGTTTTGATAATTCTTTATTGAGCGCCATTATACAGTGTCCGCAGCTCATACCCTCAATTTTATATTCTCTTGTCGTCATTTTCCATCTCCGATATTGATTTGTTTGTAAGTTAAAAATAAAATAGCTGTTCATTATATCCGTTACATAATTTTAATGAAATGTTATAAAATTTTAATGCTTTCATGATTATTCATTTATCCCCAGAGCGTAAATTTTGAAAATATTCTGTGGAGTAATGTTCATTCTACTTCCGATGTCTGCTCAATTAAAATTATAACAATTAAAAAACTCGGACTGTTAATTGAACCTTTGCTTTACAAACTAATAAAAAGATCAATTTACACTGCAGGGACTTTATGATTATGTGTTTTGATGTAGAATGATGGTTAAAACATGGTCAGATTCTTTCTATCACCCCAATCTTAAAATTGATTACTACTTTCTAAATGTAAATTAACTATATTATTATTTGTGACGAGCCTCACCTTGTCACTGCCCTTATTTCTGAATTTACTTGTCTCGGGTATCAGGATGTTATATTATTGACTATGAATTGTTGGCATAAGTAAATAAAAATCTCAATGTCATCTTATAAATTTTTCTATGAATCAGCAGACATATCCCGGAACAACTTTAAAAAATTATATTATAAATCAATCACTAATAAAAGAGCAGGAGTAATTTTGAAACCATTACGATTCATGAGTATTTATCTGTTTATGGTAACAGTCACTTTTGCACAGACAGAATGGGTTGTTTACAAATCAGATAACTCGGAATTACCCAGCAATAGTATTGCTGCGTTAACAATTGATTCGGACGGACAGATTTGGATAGGAAGTAATTTGGGCGGTTTAACGAAATTCGATGGAAATGAATTTACGGTCTATAGTGGATACGGAATCGCCGGTCCTGCAATTTCTATTGCAGTTGGTGAAGGAAATACTATTTGGTGCGGATCTCAAAACGGGGGTCTGACAAAATTTGACGGAACAACAAGCACTGTTTATAATTCTTCTAATTCGGAACTTCCCAGCAATGAGGTTCGCTCTCTCTGGGCAGATAACGAGGGTAAATTATGGGTGGGAACAGCTGCTGGCGTGGTATTAATTCACGATAACTCCTGGACGGTCTATAACACTACCAATTCGGACTTACCTCACAACTGGATATATGCTTTTGCCCAGGATTCAGAAGGCACTATGTGGATTGGTACTGCGGGCGGACTGGCAAAATTTGACGGAGCTAATTGGCTTGTATTTGATCAGACCAGCTCCAGTTTACCTGACAATACTGTTTTATCAATTGCGGTTGACTCCGACAACAGTAAATGGGTCGGGACTATGTTTGGAGGATTGGCAAAACTAACAAATAGCGGCTGGACGGTTTTTAATCAAAACAATTCAGGCTTGCCAGCAAACCGTGTTAATGCCATCGCAATTGATCAAGGCGGAAGCGCCTGGATAGGAACTACCGGAGGTGGCGTTGCTAAGTTCGACGGATCGAATTGGGTAATTTTCAATGAAAGCAATTCCCCGTTGCCTTATAACGCAGTTTACGCAATAGCAATTGAATCTAACGGAAATAAATGGATCGGCACGTACGGCGGTTTAGGGGTTTATAGGGAAAGCGGTGTAGTTTCAGTAGAGGACAATTCCGGTTTGATCCCGGATAATTTCTTTCTTAACCAGAACTATCCGAATCCTTTTAACCCGTCAACGGTAATTGAGTATACAATTCAGAATTCAGATGTGAGAGGAAAGAATTCAGAATTTGTTACTTTGAATATATACGATGTTATCGGGAACCTGGTTACAACATTAGTTGATGAGCAGCAGCAACCGGGTGAATACAAAGTTGTGTTTAATGCTGAATCCGGCAGCCGGCATTTGCCGAGCGGTGTATATTTTTACAGGATCAGCTACGATGGGAGGTCTGTAATAAAAAAAATGACCTTGCTGAAATAAATTATTTCACCTCATCGAGAGGTTTTCTTTCATTCGTTGTTATGGATTTGAATTGACTGGCTGTCATACCAGTAACTTTTTTGAATTGAGAGGAAAGGTGGGCTACGCTGCTGTAGCCCAGCTTGTAAGCAATTTCGCTTAGAGTAAGTTCATCATATTTGAGCAGCTCTTTAGCACGTTCAATTTTCTGCAGAATAATATAGTGTTCGATAGTTATTCCTTCCATGGAGGAGAATAGTCCGCTAAGGTAGTGGTATTCAAGATTCATTTCTCTGCTTATAAGTTCGCTGTAGTTTATTTCATGGTCGGTATTGCCGTCGCTATGATGTATGAACTTAATTATATAGTTCTTAAGTTTTTCAATTATCTTCGCACGCTTATCTTCTATTAATTCAAAGCCGTTTTCTTCGAGTACGCTTTTAATTTTAGCGGATATATTCTTATCGATTTTCGTATCGGTTTCTACTTCGCCGAGTTCAATTGCTCTTATATTTATACCCAGCTTCTGCAGTTCTTCACGAACTGCCTTTATACACCGGTTGCAAACCATGTTTTTAATATGGAGAACCATTTAGCCCCGCTATGATTATTGTTAATCAGAATAAAACAGCAATATTATTAATTGATGGATATCAATCGTATTTCATTTCTCTTTTGACTACTGGAATAAAATTCTGGGGTCTGCCTTTTTTAGGAAGTCCGAGCAGCTCTCTTGCCCTATCGAGAGCATCGTCAATATTGCCGAAAATATTCTCTTCCCCGATTTCATCAAGCAGTTTATATTGAGTTAATGCATATAAAGGTTGAGCATGAACTCCAGATAATATTAGTGTTGCTCCCTCTTTTTTATTATCCCTCATAATTTCACTTAAAAGATTCAGCCCGGTTGCATCTATTGCCTGTACATTCCGCATTCTTAAAATCATAATCTTCGGGGGATTTTCAACGCGGTATATTATTTCTTTAAATTTTGTCGCCGCACCGAAGAAGAATGGTCCGCTTACTTCATATACCTCTACACCATCCGGAACTGTTTTATTCTCAATCGAGTTGGCGTCTTCGCTTTCTTCCTGGTCTCTTAATTCACGGGTAATAACACTAATGTTTGAAACATTCGCCATTCTTCTCATAAATAAAATTACTGCCAGTATCATTCCAATTTCGATAGCAACTGTAAGATCGAATATTACCGTAAGTCCGAATGTCGTAAGCAGGACAACCACGTCGCTGCGAGGACTTTTAAGCAGTTTCCTGAATATATGTATTTCGCTCATATTGTAGGCAACCACAACCAAGATTGCCGCAAGCGCTGCCATTGGTATTAATTTTGCCCACTGACCCAAAATAAGCATTATAAAAAGCAGAGTTATTGCGTGTACAATTCCGGCAACTGGTGTACGTCCTCCGTTTTTAATATTTGTTGCTGTTCTTGCAATAGCTCCTGTAACAGGAATTCCCCCGAAAAGCGGAGAAACAACGTTGGCAACTCCCTGTGCCACAAGCTCCATGTTAGATTTATGTTTACCGCCGATCATACCATCTGCAACAACCGCTGAAAGCAAAGCTTCGATGGCTGTAAGTACCGCGATAGTTGTCGCCGGAAGCATCAGTTCTTTTATTAATAAAAGATCAAATGAAGGAATGAATGGCGCAGGAATGCTGGATGGTATCTCTCCGAATCTCGACTCTATTGTTTCAACATTGAGATCTAACAAATGGGTTACTGCTGTCGCGACTATAAGCGCAATAATCGACCCGGGAATTTTCTTGGAAACTTTAGACCAGAAGACAATAATTACAAGCGACAACAGAGCAATAGACAAAGTCTCATAATTAATTGCGTTGAAATGTTTAATGAATTCGGTCCATTTCTCAATAAAGTCCGCGGGTACTTTTTCAATATTCAGCCCGAGAAAATCATTAACCTGGCTTGAGAATATTACCACTGCAATACCGCTTGTAAAGCCTACAACAACCGGGTAAGGTATGAATTTAATAATGGATCCGAATTGTGCAAATCCCATTATAATAAGTATTATTCCCGCCATAATTGTTGCAAGTATTAATCCGTCTATACCATACTGTTGAATTATACCATAAACTATAACAATAAAAGCGCCTGTCGGTCCGCCAATCTGAACTCTGCTTCCTCCAAGCAATGAAACAATTAAACCTCCAATTACCGCGGTGATTAATCCCTTTTCCGGTGATACCCCCGAAGCTATCCCAAATGCGATGGCAAGAGGTAAAGCAACAATTCCAACGAGCACACCAGCGTTTATATCATTTAATAATTGTTCTTTTGTTAGTTTGGGAAGAATTACGAAAAGCTTTGGTTTGAACATTATGATAAAATCCTGAAATTTAGAGGTAAAAATAAAAATAAACTGAATTAGAAATGTTACACACAATTAAATTTTTTATTATTTTTGTTCTCAATCTTTTACCGGATGGTTTTATTAATACAAAATTCAAATCAATAATTGCCGTCAATTAAAACCAGCTGATAGTGCCTGGTTTTACTATTACGCGCCCTGCTTGATCTAGCAGTGTGCCCGCATTATACTTTTAGCTACAATTAAATTAAAAATATTTTAAATTCTGACGGTGATTAAAATGAAAAATTTGATTAAATACGGCTGGAATTCATTCCACGAAAATTTTTATAAAAACAACAACTCCGACTTACTGCCATCGCGGGTAATAGTCGAAAACAAGAACAATTTTCTGCTTGCTTTTAGCCATGGCGAGATAATTGGTGAGCTATCCGGAAAACTCATGTTCAGCGCAGAAAACCAGTCGGATCTTCCGAAAGTAGGAGACTGGGTTCTGATAAATTATTTTGACGAATATTCTCACGCGATAATTCAAGAAGTTCTTCCCAGAAAAACAAAGCTGTCGCGAAAAATTGCCGGCAGCAAAACCGAAGAACAAATTATTGCTGCAAATATTGATACAATATTTATAGTTCAAAGTTTAGATGCTACGTTCAAAATAAACAGGGTTGAGCGTTATCTTGTTGCTGCGAGAGAAAGCAAAGCACGCCCTGTAATAATTTTAAGTAAATCGGATTTATGCAGCAACACGGCAGATATTGTAGAAACCGTAAAGCTCTCAACTAAAGGCACTGAAATTATTGCAATCTGTTCATTCGATGACGCCAGTATTCAAATTGTTAACGATTATATAAAGCCGGGTGAAACTATTGCCATGATTGGTCCTTCGGGTGTTGGCAAATCCACACTTATCAACAAACTGATTGGTAAAGAGCTTCAAAATACGAATGATGTACGTTTTGCTGATAGTAAGGGCAGGCACACAACTACCCGGAGAGAACTGTTTCAGCTGCCAAACGGAGGTTTAATTATAGACACACCCGGTATGCGCGAATTGCAGCTTTGGTCAAATAAAGAAGTCATTGGCAGTGTTTTTTCCGAATTTGAAGATCTTGCGGTTAATTGTCGTTATGATAATTGTATGCATTTACATGAAACCGGTTGTGCAGTAATAAAGGCTCTCGAAGAAGGAATTATATCGGAACAGAGATACAATAATTACCTCAAAATGCTGAAGGAAGTAAAATATCTGGAAACCAAAATGGACGAGGGCAAAAAGCTTAACAGCAAGAAAAAATGGAAGTCAATAAATAAAGAAATGAGGCGCTTTCAGAAAAATCACGATAAAAGACACCGGAGATTTTAAAATGGATAAACACGACGAGAAAATATTCTACGAAATATATAACGGACTACCGCGAAAAGGACCCGGCTCATTTGAATCGACAAAAAAAGCTTACGAAATTATTAAAGATAAATTGAATCGGCCAAAAATTTTAGATGTCGGTTGCGGAAACGGAAAACAAACTCTCGATTTATTAAAAATATCGGACGGATTTATAACCGCTCTAGATAATCACAAACCCTATATTGAGGAATTGAATGAAAAAATTCATGCTGAAAAATTTTCTGACCGGGTGGTCGCCGAAGTAGGCGATATGTTTAGTATAAATTATCCGGAAAATTCATTCGATTTAATCTGGTCTGAAGGTGCTATATATATAATGGGGTTAATTCCGGGATTGCTTGAATTTAAAAAATTTCTAGCCCCGGGGGGATTTATAGCTGTTTCGGAAATAAGCTGGCTGACAAATCAACATTCTTACGAAGCGAGAAGTTACTGGTATAACGCTTACCCGCATATGGGCAGCATAAGAACAAACATTGAAATAATAAACAACTGCGGATATAAATTAATAGATCACTTTGTGATGCCGGAATCTGCATGGTGGGATGAGTTTTACAAATATCTTGAAGTGAGTCTGAACAAACTTAAGGTTAAATATAAGAATGATGAAAAAGCAATCGGAATATTAACCGCAGAGGAATATGAAATCGAGCTGTTCAGAAAATATTCGTGTGAATACGGATATGTGTTCTATGTAATGCAGCTTCGCGATTAACAATTAATTTTATCAAAAATAGTATTGATTTTCTTAGAAATCCTCACCCTGAGCATTGTCGAAGGGTGAGAGATTCTTCCTCTCCGAAATTACCTTAAAATAAAATAGGCTTTTATCCATGATCTGATAAATTTTGGAAACTCAATTCATTGCTTTTACCATAAATGTACATTAGTTTTCTTACCTGCTATTAAAATATCATGGGGGTTCAGGTGAAAAAAGTATTTATAATTACTTTTTTGCTTTCATCAATTTTAACATTTCAAATTAATGCTTCGGCTAAGTACCATTCAAAAACTATAAAATCATCAGATGGTACGCCAATTTTTTTTGAGTATGCAGGTGACGGCGACACGGCTTTGGTTTTTGTACATGGATGGAATTGTGATGTTAGCTTCTGGTATAATCAGATGGAATTCTTTAAAAATAAATACAGGGTTGTTGCATTAGATCTTGCCGGACACGGATACTCGGGAATACAACGGATAAATTATACTATAGAGGCTTTCGGCGAAGATGTTAAAGCCGTTGTAGAAGACCAGAATTTAAACAAGGTGATTCTCGTGGGACATTCTATGGGAGGAGCCGTAATTATTGAAGCCTCAATCCTGCTGGGCGAAAGAGTGGCTGGTCTGATCGGTGCCGATACATTTCAGGACTGGTCAGCTGAATATACCGAAGAACAGAAGCAGCAATTTATAAGCCCGCTAAAGAATGATTTTAAAAACGCCTGTCCGCAGTTTGTGACGGGAATGTTTCCTGCAGACGCCGATAAAGAGCTTGTTGATTCGGTAATCATTTCCATGTGTGATGCAGATTATGTAGTATCAATGAGCAGCATTGAAAACCTGATAAATTATAATCCCGCATCTTCATTATCACAAATTAATTGCCCTATAGTTTCTATCAACTCAACATTTTTCCCGACCAACGAAGAAGGAAACCGTATGCTTGCTAAATCTTTCGAAGTAAAATATATGGAGGGTGTCGGACACTTTGTTATGCTAGAAGATCCGGACAGGTTTAATACAATACTGTCTGAAACAGTACGTGAACTGCTAAATTAAGTTAAGAAAGGAATTTATATGAGTAATAAATTGAAGATCGGTTCTATCGGCTGGATAGATTTAACCGTAAACAACGCGGATGAGATAAAAGACTTTTACTCGGCGGTTGTTGGATGGAAGCCTGAAAATGTTTCAATGGGTGATTATAATGATTATAACATGATCTCTGCCGAAAGCGGTGATCCTTGTGCCGGTATTTGTAATAAACGCGGCGTTAATTCCAATCTGCCGTCAGTATGGATGGCATATTTTATTGTTGAAGATATTTCAAAAAGTATCGCAAGTGTCAAGGGCTTCGGAGGTAAAGTACTTGTAGAACCGAAAGAAATGGGCGGGCAGGGTAAATATGCGGTAATTGAGGATCCTGCCGGCGCCGTATGTGCATTATTCGAACAAATGTAGCAACAACCAAATAAAATTATACCTAATAAAAAATGAGGGGTAAATGAAAAACTATATTTTGTTTTTGCTTCTATTCGTCTGTACAAATCTAATTGCACAGGTTGATGCAAGGATGCTGCGGCAGCCGGACGTTTCCGAAACTCATATTACATTTATATATGCCGGAGATGTCTGGATCGTATCGAAAGAAGGCGGTCTTGCAAGTAAATTAAGTTCACCGAGCGGCGATGAGTCGTTTCCTCGTTTTTCGCCCGACGGCAAAAATATAGCATTTTCCGGGAATTACAACGGGAACACTGACATTTATGTAATACCCGCCCTGGGCGGACTTCCCAAAAGAATTACACACCACGGCATGTCCGACAGGCTCATCGACTGGTATCCGGATGGAGAAAATCTTCTGTATGCTTCCAGTATGTACAGCGGCAGGCAACGATTCAGCCAGCTTTATAAAGTGTCTTCAAACGGGGGTTTTGCCGAAAAACTTCCGCTGGCATACGCCGAGTTCGCTGCGGTTTCACCAGATGGAAACCGGCTTGCTTTTACAAAACGAACCCGTACTTTCAGAACCTGGAAGCGGTACCGGGGCGGCACAGCAGCTGATATTCATCTATTCGACTTGAAAGATTTCTCTTCAGAAAATTTTACAAATAATGATGCCAACGACGAAATTCCAATGTGGCATGGAAATAAAATATATTATTTATCGGATAACGGTGCCGGGAAAAGATTCAACATCTGGGTTTACGATCTCGAGAAAAAGACAAATACACAGTTAACAAAGTTTACAGAATTTGATATTCATTATCCTTCTATAGGACCTGATGATATCGTTTTTGAAGCGGGCGGTGTTTTATATCTGATGAACCTGGAAACCAACAATGTTAAGGAAGTAAAAGTAGAAGTAGTAACCGATCTTTTAAGCGTTCAGCCCAGAAGTGAAAAAGTGGCGGATCTTATTCAAAATGCAAGCCCTTCGCACGACGGCAATCGTATAGTAATTGAAGCACGCGGAGAGTTGTTTTCGGTTCCGGCAGAGCATGGACCCGTAGTTAATCTCACCAACTCAAGCGGTTCCGCGGAAAGATATCCGTCATGGTCCCCCGACGGCAAGTATATTGCTTTCTGGAGCGATGCTTCCGGTGAATACGAGCTGCATCTTTACAACAATGAAACAATGAAACATAAAAAGATAAGTCCTTTCGGAGCGGGTTACAGATATAAAATTTACTGGTCTCCCAACAGCGAAATGGTTGCATTTATTGATCAGACAATGACTATTAACATTTATGATATAAACAAAGAAATGCTGCAGCGGGTCGATCAGGGTTTATACATGTTTGAGGGTACATTGCGGGGATTCAAACCAAGCTGGTCTTCCGACAGCAGGTATCTTGCTTATTCAAGAGAACTGGAAAACCAGAGTCAGGCAATATTTATTTTCGATACAAAGGAAAGTAAAAATCACAAGGTAACTTCGGGGTATTATAAAGATATGTCCCCTGAGTTTGACCCGGAAGGCAAGTACCTTTATTACTTAACAAACCGAAATCTCTCGCCTGTTTACAGTGACCTCGACAACACATTTGTTTATCCGAATGCCACGCAACTGGCTGCAGTGTCACTGCGTGATGATGTTGCATCACCACTGGCTCCGCGAAATGACGAGGTTAAAATCAAAAAGGAAGACGATAGCGCTGATGATAAAAAAGAGGATAAAAAGAACGGCGATAAGAAAAACGATAAGAAAAAGGATAATGCCGTTAAAATCGATTTTGACGGATTCGAGAACAGAAGCGTAATACTTCCTCCCGATGCGGGTAATATTGGAAATCCGTATGCTGTCTCCGGAAAAATTTTATTCCATCGACTTCCCAACAGCGGATCTGCAGATAAACAAAAACCAATCAAGTATTTCGATTTGAAAGAACGTGAAGAGAAGACCATCGTTGATAATGCCGATTGGTATACGGTTACATCAGATGGGAAAAAAATACTTGTCCGTGACGGCAGCAATTGGGCAGTCGTAGAAATAAAAGCGGGACAAAAACTTGACAAGAACTTGCGAGTTAATGAGATGGAAATGACTGTCGATCCCAGAAATGAATGGAAGCAGATATTCACCGACGTCTGGAGACTGGAGCGTGATTTCTTCTACGATAAAAACATGCACGGTGTTGACTGGGACAAGATGAAATCTCAATATGGAAGTCTGATAGATAATGCCGTAACCCGCTCAGACGTTAATTACATTATAGGAGAATTGATCGCCGAGCTTAATGCGTCACACACTTACAGGGGCGGCGGTGATAATCAAAATCCGGATATGAAAAATGTCGGATATCTGGGAGTGGATTGGAAACTTGAAAATGGCAAATATAAAATAGAAAAAATAATTGATGGTGCTCAATGGGACGTCGAAGTACGATCACCATTACTCATGCCCGGAATTAATGTAAACGAGGGCGATTATGTTGTTGCTGTAAATGGTATAGCTCTATCCCGGGATTCTGATCCCTATTCTGCCTTCCAGGGGCTTGGGGGCAAAACCGTTGAGCTTACCGTTCTTGATGGAAAAGCCGATACCAATAAAACCGTTATAGTTGATTTACTGACTTCCGAAACGAGGCTCCGACATCTTGCCTGGATTGAGTCAAACAGAAAAAGAGTAGAAAAAGCAACGAACGGCAAGATAGGCTACATCTATGTGCGCAGTACCGGTTGGGACGGACAGACGGAACTTATACGTCAATTTATTGCACAGCTGGACAAACAAGGTTTAATAATCGATGAACGTTTCAACAGCGGCGGTCAAATTCCCGATCGCTTTATCGAGTTGCTTAACAGAAAGCCGCTTGCGTTCTGGGCAGTTAGAGACGGGCGTAACTGGCAATGGCCTCCGGCTGCCGTCTTTGGTCCTAAAGTCATGCTTATAAACGGCTGGAGTGGTTCGGGCGGTGATGCCTTCCCTGATTATTTCAGAAAAGCGGGTCTCGGTCCTTTGGTGGGAACACGCACATGGGGCGGCTTAATCGGTATTACAGGAGCTCCAACACTGATAGATGGCGGAACCGTAACCGTCCCTACATTCCGGATGTATGATCCAGACGGTGACTGGTTTAAAGAAGGGCACGGTGTTGATCCAGACATCCTGGTGGAAGATGACCCTGCTCAGATGGCAAAAGGTGTTGATCCACAACTTGAAAAAGCGATTGAGGTTGTCTTGGAAGCATTAGATAATAATCCACCTCCAGGTATGAAACAACCTCCGTATGAAAAAAGATAAAATATTTATGGGGACAGATATTCAAACTGTCCCCGCTTTTTCGATTGTCAACATTTGTTAATTAATATATAATTCGTTTATTTGCTTTATTATATTTTCCCTTCATTGATGAAGAGTGTCAGAAGCATTTTTTTCTGTTTGAATAAAAACCAAGTCATTGTGTATCTATCCTGAACAAACACATAAATTCTTTGGAGGGTAAAATGGTCTGGGTAATTGTTTTACTATTTATGCTGCTGATATTCTTTTCGGGAATCAGAATAATTCGTCCTACACACCGCGGACTTGTAGAAAGGCTTGGAAAATACAAGCGGTTTTGTCAGCCTGGTTTTCATTGGATAATCCCTGTAATAGATAGAATGCTTCGGGTTAATATTACCGAACAAATGGTAGATGCACAACCACAGGAAATTATTACCAACGATAATCTTAATGCTCGTGTTGATGCGCAGGTTTATTTTAAAGTTAAAGACTATGAGGAAAGTGTAAAAGCCTCACAATATCACGTTCAGGATTATAAGTATCAGATAGTAAACCTCGCTCGTACAACTTTAAGAAATATTATCGGTACTCTAACTCTTAAATCTGCAAACAGTGAACGTGACAGAATAAACGGAGAACTGCTTGCAACTTTAAGCAAGGAAACGGCTAACTGGGGAATGGATATTGTTCGGACAGAATTAAAAGAAATTGATCCGCCTCAGGATGTACAGGAAACCATGAATAAAGTTGTGAAAGCTGAAAATGAAAAGATTGCTGCAATTGATTTTGCAACTGCCAAAGAAACCGAAGCGGACGGTCTCAAGAGGGCTGAAATTAAAAAGGCAGAGGGTATCAGGCAGGGAAAAATTCTTCGGGCTCAGGGCGAGGCTGAGGCAATTAAACTTGTTAACGAAGCCGCTGAAAAATATTTTATAGGTAACGCTCAAATCCTGAGAAAACTTGAAGCTGTTGAAAACGCATTGAAAGATAATGCTAAAATTGTTGTTCCATCCAACGCTGAACTTATTAATGTCGTTGGTGAATTGGCTGGAGTATTGCCGATAAAAGACAAAAACTAATAATTAGATTTAGCTCAACGCTTGTTTTAGGTTGAGCTTTATCAAATCACAACTAAGCATTGAAATACTCATAATTGTTAATTATAATATTACGAATTGTAATGTTATGGCTTTGTTGTGATATCAAAAAACGTTATACCAGCCTTAAACAATACTTTTTAAATAAAAGCACGTCTTTGTTTTGAAATGAACTATTTTTATACCAATTTTTGTTTTTATTTGGTTAAAATAAATTAAAATTAATAAGTGTTTTGGTCTGGTTATCCATTGTAAAATTTCTTTTCTTTTAATGAAAAATTTTTTGCAAGAAACAATTAATTCAAAATCAATCTGGATTATTGATGGAAGAAATAAAAAAGAAAATATCGCAGCAATATATTATGCATGAAGAAATTCCAAAGGAGCATGAGGATCCTTTAATAAGCCTTTTGCATAAGATCATTCGTTTCTTTGTGAAAATTCTTGCCGTACTGATGGTGTTCGTTATTATCTGGGGTATAGGAGATGTTGTATATGTATTATACCAGAGGTTGAGCACTCCGCCTTTGTTCCTTCTTGATATTAATGATATTTTTCTAACGTTTGGTGCATTTATGGCGGTATTAATAGCAATTGAAATTTTTATTAATATCAGGCTTTATCTTGGTACAACTATACTCCCGGTTCAGTTGGTTATCGCAACCGCTCTTATGGCAATAGCGAGAAAAGTAATTGTCCTTGACATTGATAAAATCTCATCAACATATGTATTTGCTATAGCATCAGTAGTTATTGCGTTAGGTATTACTTATTGGCTAATCTCTAAAAAATCAGTTTAATGTGAGAACAGAATTAATGAATGTCATAAAGATTATTGCTGCCGATATAACAAAAATTAATTCTAGGATTGACAAATGCTGATTGCAATATTTTCAGCATTTGTCGTGGCTGTTTTTGTCCAACCTTTGTTCAAGTTCAGTAAAAAAAGGGCAGGAGCTATTCTGTCCTTGTTGCCACTAATGTTGTTTTTGTATTTCGCATATAACACCTCCGCGGTTTTGTCAGGTCAATTGCAATTCGAAACATATGAGTGGATTCCATCCCTTGGTATTCACATAGCTTTTGTAATGGATGGTATCGGACTTTTATTTAGTCTTATCATTACGGGTATCGGTACGGTTATTTTTCTTTATGCCGGCAGTTACATGCAAGACTATAAGTATATGAACAGATTCTACATTTATATCATTATATTTATGGCATCTATGCTTGGAGTGGTGCTTTCTGACAATTTCTTAGTGCTGTTTGTTTTTTGGGAACTCACGAGTATCAGTTCATATTTATTGATCGGCTTTAATCACCACAAAGAAGAATCCCGTTATTCAGCTTTACAAGCCTTGCTTATAACCGGAACAGGTGGCTTGGCATTACTGGCAGGATTGATTTTGCTTTCTATTGCAAGCGGAACTTTTTCAGTGTCCGAATTATTAGCATCCGGAATTGACCTGTCAGACTCTGAACTCTATGTTCCAATTGTAATCCTGATTTTTCTCGGTGCGTTTACAAAGTCAGCTCAATTTCCATTTCACTTCTGGTTACCTAATGCAATGACGGCGCCAACTCCGGTAAGCGCTTATCTTCATTCGGCAACAATGGTAAAGGCAGGTATATTTTTACTGGCACGTTTTAATCCTGTACTGGGCGGAACGGAACTCTGGCAGGATACTTTGCTTATTGTTGGGACAGTGACAATGGTTATCGGCGGGGCGTTGTCAATAAAACAAAGTGATTTAAAGAAATTATTGGCTTACACCACGGTAAGTGTTTTAGGTACTTTAACAATGCTCATTGGTATCGGGACCGAGCTTGCAATAAAGGCTTTCACGATTTATTTAATTGCGCACGCCCTATATAAAGCAACACTATTTTTAGTGTCTGGCACAATCGATCATGAAACAGGTACGAGAAACGTTGATAAACTTTCCGGACTTAGAACATTTATGCCGATAACCGCAATAACTGCAATACTGGCAAGTCTCTCCAAAATGGGTATAATTCCCCTGGTTGGTTTTGTGGGGAAAGAAACTGTTTATGCCTCCATACTTGAATTATCTGATTTTGGCACTATAATAATTTTCCTGGCAATCTTAGCCAATGCCTTTATTGTGGTTGTAACTTTGCTGGTGGGATTTAAGCCGTTTCTTGGGAAATTCAAAGATCTTCAAAGAAAAATTCATGAAGCTCCTTTTGCAATGTGGGCTGGTCCTCTTATACTTGCTGTTCTTGGACTATTATTCGGTCTTATCCCACAATACATTTTTGCAAGCTTAATTGATCAGACCGCGCTGAGCATAATTTCCAAAACCATTGCCCTTAAAGTAAAGCTGTGGCATGGATTCAACACAATATTTTTCTTAAGCGTCTTAACAGTAGCAATGGGAATTTTGCTTTTTTATTTTAGAATTAAAATCTTTAGCATATTAATTTCGATAAAGTTTGTGCCTTACTTCAAACCATCTTTTTGGTATGACTACATACTAAAAGGAGTGATGACTACAGCACGCGCCCAGACTTTATTATTACAAAACGGTTACCTGCGTTACTATATAATTTTTATACTGCTGACTTTTTTGACTTTATCGGGTTACGTTTTGTTTGTGCATGAATCATTTGATACGATTAGTTTAGATCTCCATATTACATTTTATGAAATTGCTTTATCCATTCTGATAATTGTAGCTGTAGGAATTACAATTCATAGCAAATCAAGGTTAACTGCTGTTACGGCTATTGGCATTGTTGGCTTTTCAATCGGTATCGTTTTCATTATTTACGGCGCACCGGATTTAGCACTTACACAATTTGCCATCGAAATTCTTACCGTAATATTATTTGTATTGGTTATTTATAAACTTCCTCGTTACCTGCGATTTTCAAGTTTGTCAGGTCGGATTAGAGATCTTATAATAGCATCTGCAGTTGGTGTAACAATGTTTTTTGTTGTCCTGCTTATTACATCTGCGGAAATGTCGTCCGAACTAAAACAGTTCTTTGCTGATGTCAGTATGCCGGATGGAAAAGGACGAAATATAGTTAATGTTATTCTTGTTGACTTTCGTGCATTTGACACAATGGGCGAACTTGTTGTGCTTGCAATTGCCGCACTTGGTGTATATGCATTACTGAAACTAAAATTGGGGAATGGCAAATGATAGTTTCGGTAATCTTAAAAACAGCAACCAGATATTTAATACCTCTTATGTTAGTGTTTTCGTTCTTTCTATTGTTACGCGGGCATAACGAGCCAGGAGGCGGATTTGTTGGCGGGCTGGTAGCAGCAAGCGCATATGCTTTATTCGCAATAGCAAACGGAGTTAAGCCGACCCAGCAAATGCTGCGCGTTAAACCGTTGTCACTAATTGTAAGCGGACTTCTGATAGCTGTACTTAGCGGGTTTGCTGGTATTGTTTATTATGGGGTTTTTATGAAGGCTTTTTGGTTTGAAACAAAGTTTCCCGTTATTGGAAAAATCGGGACACCTTTAATATTTGACATGGGAGTTTACCTGCTTGTACTGGGAATCTCATTAAAAATAATATTTTCATTGTTTGAGGAGGATGAACAATGAATTTAATGATGGCTGTTCTGGTTGCTGTATTGTACACAGGTGGTATCTATATGATTTTAAGACGCAGTATGGTAAAGGTAATTCTTGGCCTTATTTTTCTTGGTCATGCTGCAAACTTATTAATTTTTACGATTGGTAATCTTACCAAAGGAAAGCCGGCGTTTGTACCGGAAGGAATGTTATCACTTGATGAACCTTTTGCTGATCCGCTACCCCAGGCGTTAATTCTAACGGCTATTGTGATTGGTTTCGGTGTGCAGGCGTTTGCGATAATTCTTTTTAAACGTGCGTATAAAACTGTTGGAAGCGATGATATTGATCAGCTTAATCATACGGATGAACTGGACAGATAGATGAAATCTTTAACAAATATATTGCTTGTTGCTCCAATTCTATTGCCTTTTTTATCTGCGATTATAATGCTCTCTGCCTGGAAAAAAATAAAATTCCAAAGAGTGATGAACTTATTTGCTTCGGGTGTAGCAGTAATGGCTTCTCTGGCAATTATGCAAAAAGTACGCGCAGACGGTATTCTGGTTTTGCATGTTGGTGGATGGCAGGCGCCTTTCGGTATCTCAATAGTTATTGATTTACTCTCTGCGATAATGGTCGTCATAACAGCTGTTATCGCGTTTGTAACAGCCATTTATTCGATCCATACAATAGACCCTGAACGGGAAGCGTTTGGTTTTTATCCATTACTGCAATTTCTGCTGATGGGTATTAATGGGGCGTTTATTACTGGTGATTTGTTCAACCTGTACGTCTGGTTTGAAGTAATGTTGATATCGTCATTTGTGCTGATTGCACTTGGCGGAAGAAAAGATCAGCTTGAAGGTGCAATTAAGTATGTTACACTAAATTTATTAGCATCAGCTATATTTCTGGCGGCTGCCGGAATTATATACGGATTAGCAGGGACACTGAATATGGCTGATCTGGCACGGAAGCTTCCTTTATTAAATAATGATACTATGCTGAATTTAGTGTCTGTAATGTTTCTGATTTCTTTCGGTATTAAATCGGCTTTATTTCCATTTTTCTTTTGGCTTCCGGCAAGTTATCACACACCTCCCGCGGCAGTATCGGCAATATTTGCAGGACTGTTGACTAAAGTTGGCGTTTACGCCCTTATTCGTGTATTTACATTAATTTTTACACATGACGTAAATTTTACTCACACAGTATTACTTGTGCTTGCTGGTTTAACAATGCTCTCTGGTGTTTTGGGTGCAGCAACTCAAATGGATTTTCGCAGAATTTTATCGTTCCACATAATCAGTCAGATTGGCTATATGATTATGGGATTAGCCCTGAACTCGCCCCTTGCATTAGCCGGAGGAATATTTTATATAATGCATCATGTAATAGTTAAAACAAATTTATTCTTTGTCAGCGGAATGGTTAATAAATTTGAAGGCTCGTACAGACTAAAGAGCCTTGGCGGTGTTTTTAAAGCTTCTCCTGTGCTATCATTGTTATTTTTTATTCCGGCAATGTCTTTGGCAGGTATTCCACCGTTATCGGGATTCTGGGCAAAGTTTACAGTTGCTAAAGCGGGGTTTGATTTAGAGCAATATTTTATAGTGGGTGTTTCATTGCTGGTTGGTGCCTTAACGCTTTATTCAATGACGAAAATTTGGAACGAAGTTTTTTGGAAAGATAAACCTGATTCAATTCAAAACAATAACACAAAAGAATCATGGAGCAGTGTAAAGCTTTACTTGCCATTGGCAATATTGTCCTTAATAACAATTATTATAGGATTTAACGCGGAGCCTTTTCTTAATTTGGCTATAAATGCCGCTCATCAATTGTTGAATCCGCAAGAATATATAAAAATTGTTTTAGGTAGCTAATGAAATTTTTAGTGCTAAACATATTGCTTGGTTTTGTGTGGATGTTTCTTAACGGTAATCTGGATTTTATTAATTTTATAGAGGGTTTTGCTGTTGGATTTATAATATTGTGGATGTCAACTTATGCAAAATCATCATCTCGCTACTTTGGTAAAATTCCAAAAGTGTTCAACTTTGTGTTCTATTTTATTTACGAATTGATAGTGGCAAACATAAAGGTTGCATATGATATACTAACGCCCAGGCATCGTATGAATCCTGCGGTTTTTGCTGTTCCATTGGACGTTAAAACAGATATTGAAATTACTCTGCTGGCAAATGTTATAACACTTACGCCGGGCACTCTAAGTCTCGATGTTTCCAATGACAAAAAAGTGCTGTATGTTCATGCTGCTTATGTTAAAGACAGAGAAGAATTTGTGCGGGAAATAAAAGAAGGATTTGAGAAAAAGCTGATGGAGATATTTGAATGAGTTTTATCGATTTCGCAATTTGCTTTTCATTAGTTGTTATCAGCGTTTCGTTACTTCTTTTATTTGTTCGGTTTATAGCCGGACCGACTCTGGAAGATAGGATAATTGCAATTGACCTGCTTGCGGTAGTGGGGGTTGCATTCATTGCGGTTTATTCAATGTTAAGCGGCGTAACGGTTTTTCTTGATGTTGCGATTATACTTGGGCTGCTGTCATTTCTGGGAACCGTTGCTTTCGCCTTTTATCTTGAAAGGAGAAATAAAAGATGACCGAAATTATTAGCGGTATTTTTTTGATGGTCGGCTCACTATTTATTTTACTTGCTGGAGTTGGATTAGTAAAACTGCCTGATCTTTATACCCGCATGTCAGCCACTACAAAAGCGTCTACACTTGGAGTTGGAATAATCCTTATTGGAACTGCGTTTTTTTTCGGGGATGTGGGTATAACCAGCAGGGTAATAGCCATTATCTTTTTTCTATTGTTAACCGCTCCGATTGCGGCTCATATGATTGCCCGTGCTGCTTATTTCGACGGCGTTCCTTTGTGGAACAAGACATGGAATGATGATCTTAAAAACAAGTATGATGAAAAAACACATGAGCTGTCCGGAAAACAACACGAATCATAGTTTTCATGAAGTAGTAATGTTTTTAATTTTATAAAATCTGCCTTTTGTGTATTAAACCATTCTCTCTTCAGGATTATGACGAATGGTGGTTAATTTTTTTATGCACCAATTACATGATACCGGATATTCACGGCGGTCCACAACATAACCACTTCTTTCTCCTTCGGTAAACGGAGAACAAAATAATATTCATGCATGCGAATAATTAATAAGTGATTTTAATATTCCTTTTTCTGAAGAGCTTCGTAATATTTTCTTATCAATTCTTCGTAGTCTTTTGAATAGCCTTCTTGTATTGCTTTGAGCAGTTCATTGCGCAGCACATCTTTCCCTTCTTCGGTTGAAAAAATAATTTCGGGGGGAGATTCTCTTGTTATTACCTTACCGGATTTCGACTCTCTTTCTTTTTCAAAATCTCTTTCGTTTATAGATCTCTGAGCATCCAGAAGTTTGGATAAAATTCTTTCCTGTGCCTGTATAAGATTGTCGTTAACTTTTTCCGTCTGCATATTCACAACCGCTTCCTTCATCTCTTCAAGGATTCTATCAAGATTGCCGGCGAGTGTTTTCGATTCTCCCGACTCTTTCGCTTCCCTGTTAAGCTGCTCAAGCGATTTCCTGATCACCTCTTGTTCCTTGGCAAGTCTCTGAAGCTCTGCCCGCTGCTCCTGCGAAAGCTGACCCTCCTGGTTCAACTGCTGCGTCAATTGATTAAGTCTCATCTGCCGCTCTGACATCTGCTGCATCTGCTGCATTAAAGACATCATTCCTCCGCCTTGTCCGCCCTGCATCATCTGTTCAACGCCGGCTTTCATTAATGATGCAGCTTCATTCAGTCTCTGCATAGAGGATATTTGACTTTGAACTGCTGTTGAAGATGATCTGTTCTGAATAGATGTTATAGCATTCGACATTTCACTTCTTGCCTGTCCGAGTGCTCTTCCAGTTTCCGGAGTAATTGCAAAGGTCTTCTGCGATAAATTAACTAGCTGTTGTATGGTTCTGTCGAGATTCCGCTGAATCTCAGCCTGATCTTTTGCGTTACTACTGAAGCTTTGTGACGATGGCGACGAGTTTTCAGTGCTTTGTTTTAAGTTTTCCTGCTCCTTTGATAAGTCCAGAAGGTTGTTAATTGAATTCATCATTTCCAGCACCGTTTGCACCTGGGACTGCATTTCCAGGTCTTCTTTAAGCTGTTGCATCTGCTGCATCATGCTCTGCATATTTTGCGAAATATTGTTCTGCTGCTGAAGAGCCTGCGTTTTGTTTTGCTGCTTTAAATTCTGCTCTGCAATTTCAGATAATTCTGTGTTTTCCTGTTCTTTCATTTCCTCTATCAGTTTTTCAAGATCCTGTATCGGCATGTCATCAAACTCAACCATATTTTCACGAAGTTTGCTCATTTCTTCTTCAAGTTTTTCAATCTTCTTGGTTGCACTGTTCTGCTTTTCCGAAAGTTCGTCCATTGTGTTTTTATCCGCCTGGTCTGATTGTCCGGTTTCTTCGGAAAGCCTTTCAAGCGATGTTACGATTTCTTCTGTACGCTTAACCAGCTCGTCTACTTTTTGTTCAATCTTAATTCTTTTTAACAGATTTAGTGTCCGCTCGAGACTTTTTTTAAACATCTCCTCGTTAAACATCATATCTTCAAATGCCTGCTGAGACTGATTGCGGTTAAGCGTTTGAAGCATTTCCTGCAATCGTTTCATTGTCTCACTCATATCATCGCTATTTAATTCATCCATCAATTCCTGCAGCTCAATATATTTTTCGAGGGTTTCCTGGGATAATAATTCATTTTCCTGCAGGTTCTTTCGTGTCTCGTTTAATTTTTTCCGGATGTCTTTTGCTTTGTTGGAAAGCTCCTCAAATTTATCAACAGCACTTTCAATTTGTTCTTTCTCTTCCCATGTCAGCTCGCGTGAGTCCTGTTTAAGTTCATCGGATATTCTTTCAAGCTCTTCCGATAACTCTTTGGTCTCCTCTATTAATTCAACAATATTTTCTTCAGCATTTTCCTGCTCTGTCCCGGCAGTTTCAAACAATTCATCTAAAGATGGTACTGAAATGTTATAAATTTTTGTCCGGCCTATTTTCGGACCGGCTACCGCGTCATTATCAAAAATTTCCAGAAAGTAACTGACAACATCATTTACTGCCGGTACTAATTCTTCAAGGTTCCATACAAAGTAAACGTCCTGTTCGTTACCATTTTCTATCGCAATAATTTTCTTTCTGTACTCGGTTTCCGGCTGACCGAATTGTGTTGACGAAATCTTATAATTTAAAACAAGCTTTGTAAAACCGTAATCATCCGAAATATGCGTCAGCAGTGAAACCTGGTTCAATTTTCCAAGCGTAATGTCGCCGCCGGGTTCTATCAGCCGTATTGACGGGTACTCGTCCGTTATAGGCGTAATCATGTATGTTATCGGGTTGGAGTTTTTATATCCCTCGGTATCGTTAAGAATAATTTTATAATTTGATTTATTAAAAACTCTGAACTCGGCTGAACCTGAAAATCCATCCGTTAAAAAAGGTTTTGTTAAATTGTTGCCGAAGAGTAGCTCGGCAGATTTGATTTCTTTGCTGCTTTTGATTTTTACCGATACACGGCTGCCCGTAAGAGTAGTTATATTCCCGTTGTCCTTCTGAATAATTTGTGGAAGTCCTGAATATTGAGGCGGTTCAATGATCGTTTCTAAAAAACTGATTTCCGGTCTGTTTATAACCTCAATCGAATACTTATCACTCTCAATGCTTCCGCTTTTTGCATAGTACTTAAAACTATTCTTTACTCCTTTTCTATGAAGAAAAAAAACTCCCGTTGATTCCGGGTATAATGTATTGCTTTGGTATACTGTTTCATCGGTGCTTTTAGTCAGCAGTTCAATTGATTCGGGCTGTTCGCCAATAGTGTGTGCTGAAATAACAACATCATCCCCTTTTGTAAGTTTATAATTTCCGGGATGCAGCTCAAACGCAAATTCAGGTGGGCGGCTAAACTCTTTATCGAAATATATTACTCTGAAAGAAGCCCCTCTCATGTCGGGAAAAAGGGCAAAGACCACGACTGTCAGAACAATCACGGTAAATGTAATTTTTAAATATTTTTGAACGGGTGAAAAATTGAGTGACTCCGTAAAGTTAATACCCTTTGATTTAAGGTATATTTTTTTTATAGCTCCGTTTGTTAAATCTTTGCTGTAGCTTTCATCTAACCTGTTTTCATAAAGTTGAAATGCGTTTACCAGTTCATCCTTTATTTGTGTGAAGTGTTCCCCGACATTTTCAGCCGTTTTTATATAGTCTGGTTTGCCAAACAATCCAAACATTCTTACAACCGGCAGCAAAATAAATTTAATCCCTGCTGCTGCTGTAATTATAACAAACGAATAAAATAATATTGATCTGGCATTTACGCTTTGCGCGCCAAGCAATTCAAATAAGCTGAAAAAAATATTCAGACTTAAAGTGAGAATAATTAATACATTTACGCCGATGGATAATTTTACTGCCCATTTTTTTCTTACGACTTCGTAAAGTCGTTTTTTGAATTCATCTATATATTTTTCCTGGTCCGACATTTTTATTTCGTTAGTGCGTATAAAACTATATTTGTGCCGAATTTTAAAGCTTCAAGTCTTTTCGCTTCCGGATTATTATGAACGCGCTGATCCGCCCACCCGTCGCTCGGATTACTTTCATAAGTATAATAAACGACCATTCTTTCTTCAATGAAAATACCGAAGCCCTGAGGCGGCTTATTGTCATGTTCGTGCGTTTTGGGAGGACCTCCGGGAAAATTATATGCTATATTATATACCGGATGATTAAACGGTAGCTCCATAAATTCTTTTTCGGGAAATACTTTCTTAAACTCCTTTCTTACAGACTTATCAAGCCCGTAGTCATCATCGATATAAATAAATCCTCCTTGTTCACAGTATTTTCTCAGTTTATCGGCTTCATTTTTTGTAAAAACTATGTTTCCATGACCCGTAATAAACAAAAAGGGATAAGAAAACATATCGTTTGTTGCAATGTCTGTAAATACGTATTCCGGTTTCACGGCAACGGAAGTATTTTCATTTATAAATTCTAAGAGATTTACTTCAGCAGACGGATCGTTATACCAATCTCCTCCGCCGTTGTATTTCAGCCTGGCTATTTGAAATCCGGACTGAGCAAAGAAATCAATTGAGACCGCTGTAAATAAAAACAAAAAAAATATTTTTGGATTCATTTGTTATCTTCAAAGTTGCATTATATATAGAGTGTAATTATACAAAAGTTTACAATAATCGTTTCATGGGGCGGTAATATTACACTGAATTTAATTTTTGGTAGATTTACATTTATAAAAACATTATTCGGCATGATAAAATCTAAAATAATCCTTGCTTTATTTATACTAATAAACAATCATGCTGCTCAAAACAGCAGTGATTTAATAACGAACATACTCTCCGAAGTAAATATCGATACTCTTAAAAAGACAGTTCAAATTCTTTCGGGAGAGCTTTTATATAATTATAACAGCAGCCAAGTTTATATTACGAACAGAGGCGGGAAATCCACCGAGAATGTTATTGCCGGAGATTTCATTGGGAAGAAACTGAATTCGTTCGGACTTTCAGCTCAAAGTCACGATTACCGATCCAACGGGAGAAACATATTTGCAATTCAACCCGGAGTTGCTAATTCTACCGAGGTCTATATTATCTGCGCACATTATGATAATGTTAACAATCCCGGTGCCGATGATAACGCCAGCGGAACCGCTGCAGTGCTGGAAGCCGCCCGCATACTTTCTCAATATAATTTGTCATGCTCTATTATATACGTTTTGTTTGATGAAGAGGAGTCGGGATTAATCGGCAGCAGCTTCTTTTCTGAAAAACTGCACAATGAAAGTCAGCAGGTAAAAGGAGTTATAAATCTCGACATGATTGGATATGACGGTAATAACAACCATGCTGTGGAAATTCACACACAGGAACGCGGAAATTCCATCGATCTCGCCGATCATATTTTAAGATTGTGCAAGGAGTACCGGATTGATCTCGCCCCGGTAATAATTAATCCCGGGACAAACCGAAGCGATCATGCTTCTTTCTGGAATTACGGCTGGAGTGCTGTATTGTTGATAGAAGAGCTTTACGGCGGCGATTTTAACCCTTATTATCACTCCCTGGATGATGTTATTTCCTTTTTTAATATGGATTATTTTTATAACTGCGCGCGGCTTGCCATCGCTTCTATTGCCTCGATCGCTAATGAAACTATTACCGGTAATTCGACAGATTTAAGAATTGAGAATTTCTCGCTTAAGCAGAATTTTCCAAATCCTTTCAATCCCGGAACCGTTATTGAATATTCTGTCCCGGACAATACACATACTTTAGTTACTTTGAAAATATACGATCTGCTCGGAAGAGAGATAACAACATTGGTCAACGAAGAAACCGGACCTGGCAATTACAGCGTTAATTTCAAGGCTTATGATGGTCTGACCGGATATACTCTTTCCAGCGGATTATATCTATACACCCTTCGGGCGGGGGAATATTCAGAAACAAAAAAGATGATTTTAGTAAGGTAGATATTATGCCGTTTTGAGCCTGAGTAATTCAAAAAGATTTCTATAGTTTTCCTCAAGACCCGATCCGTTTATTTTATAGTTGTTAAGCTCCCGTCTGTGATTATAAGTTTTTCTCAGTCCGTCGAAATATTTGCCAACATCAACCGCACCCTGATTTCTTAGTTTTCTCATAAGTGCATCGTCATCCATTATATTATATGACTTGCTGAAAATTCCTGAAAGAAGCTTCTCTTTATTTGCCTTCCTGTCAAATTCTATAATTGAATTGCTAACTGCGGGAAGTTTTGGCGACCAGGCTGCCGGTTTATTCAGAAATTTACAGAGTTTTTCATAAATCATTGTTGTTCCGTTTACTTTCCCCTCAAGCGAGTATCCGGCAATGTGGGCTGTTCCGATTTCAACCAGCGACAGAAGCTCGAGGTCGAGATTGGGTTCGTTTTCCCAAACATCGAGTATGACGTGCAGGTCTTTTCTTTCCTTGAGTCTTTTTTTAAGCGCCAGGTTGTTCACAACAGGACCCCTTGAAGTATTTATCAATATTGCACCCGGTTGAACAAGATATAAATTCTTTTCATTTAAAAGGTGTACCGTGTTATCAATTCCGCCTTTATTCAATGGAACATGAAAAGTGATAATATCACACTGTAGTGCTTTCTCGAGGGAACTGAATTCGCTGCTCTTTAATCGCCGCTGAAGAGGCGGGTCATTCCTGACAACTCTCAGACCAAGGGCATCCGATATTTCAGCTACTTTTGAGCCGATATTTCCGGTTCCAATCACACCTATTGATTTACCCTCAAGACTGATGTTATGCTTAACACAACGATTAAAAACTGCATTAAGAACATATTCCTTAACTGCGTGTGAGTTACAGCCTGCCGCCGACGTAAATTCAATGCCTTTTTCGCTAAGATACGTTGTGTCGATGTGATCAAAGCCAATTGTAGCTGTGCCTACAAATTTTACTTTCGTGTTTTCCAGCAGGCTTTCATTTACGTTTGTTATTGATCTTACTATCAGTGCATCTGTATCCTTTAAGAAATCGTTAGTGATGTTTCTGCCCGACACGGTAAAAACATTTCCGATAGTTGAAAACGCTTCCTTGCCGAACGAAATGTTTTCGTCAATTACAATTTTCATATTGCTGTTAACAGAAAATATTTAAAAATCATGTTAATATAATTTAAGTTGTTTATTCACCCGGATATCCCTTTTTATATGATACTTCCAGCTTTCTTACGTCATAATCATCATTGTCATCATTGTCATATTTATCTTTTTTATACGGATCAAAATTCCTGAATATTATTGATGCAATCAATCCCGTAATCGCGCCGAACAAATGCCCTTCCCAGGAAATTCCTTCCGAAACCGGGAGAACTCCTATAGCTAAGCCGCCGTAAATAAAAGTAACGAGCAGCGATAGCACGATTGACCGCCTGTCTCTTCTGATTACGCCGCTGAAAAATATAAATGATGCAAGACCATAAATTATTCCGCTTGCACCTATATGGTACGAAGGTCTGGCAAAAAACCACATTAAGATTCCAGGGACAAAATAAAGCGCTGCAAAAACCTTTTTACTTGAATTTGGATAAAAATAAAACAAACCCGATGCAAGAAAAAGTACCGGCAGAGAATTTGAAAGCAGATGTCCAATATCGCCGTGTATTAATGGATATGTTAATACGCCCAACAGTCCGGCAAAATCACCCGGAAAAAGTCCGTATTTTACAAAACTTACACCTAAAATTAACTCTATAATCTTTACTGCCCACAAGATGGAAAAAAACATAAGAGGAAATTTAAGCTCAGTTGGGAATTTTACGCTTTCGTTTTTATCGGACATCGAGTTTTTTCAATTTTCCCGTTAACAATTAACAAAAATAATCGATTATTAATTGACAAACTCTGTTAAAACGAAGAATATCTTAAAAAAATGAAAAAAACAATTAAATATTCTCTTGCGCTTTTGATGCTCTGTAGCATTGTTTCTACTTCCCAGGTTTTCAAAACTACTATTTCCTCGATTTATATTGACGATGTAAAAGTAATTAAACCAGACTTCGCCGATTTAAAGGTTAAGTCCGACCAGAGGCTTTTATTTGTTCTCGGTAATAACTTCACTGAACATGATGAAAGTATCATCTATTACAGGATATTCATTGATAATAAATTAGTTGAAGAGTATTATAATTCAGAAAATTATACAATTACAGATTTATCATCGGGTGTACACATCATTAAAATACAGGCTTATAATAGTTCGGGAAAAGAGGCAATTCCCATTCAGAAAAAATTTATTGTTGATCCCGGAGTTACAGCAGTAAAAATGATAAACCTTTTTGAGATTAGCGACGTACAAATTATTTATGCTCTGTACGCTATTTTACTTTTGCTGATAGGGCTTATTTTTTTCCTTTCTGCCAAATTAAAATCTGTAAAGCAGGGGGTTAATCGGGGCGGTGTTAAAACAGATGTTCTTATGAGTGATTTAGACAAGGTTAACGAACATAATATAATCTTAAAAAGAGGTTATAAAAAAATAGAGGACGAAAACAAACGCCTTAAAAAAACAATCGGTCAGTTAAATAAAAACATTCAGTCTCTTGAGGAAGCGAACATAAATTTAATGGAGCAGAAAGAAGCGCTGATAGAGAAGAAATTGAAGCTAGAGGATCTTCAAAAGCAGAAAGAGGAACTGCTCGCCATTAAATTCCACGATATTAAAAATCCTGCTCAGGCAATACAGGGCTTTGTTGAACTACTGGAATCTTATGATTTAACGGCTCAGGAGCAGCAGGAAATAATGGAATCGATAGTTCTCTCAACCGGAAACATAATGGAGCTTGTACAGTCGATCTCCGAAACTTTTGCAAAGGAGAACTTTGAAGATGAATATATTATGGAACTCTCCTCTTTGCAGACGGTTATTCATTCTGTGGTTACCATCAACTCTGCGTATGCAAAAAAGAAACAAATACGTCTATTGAATAATTCATCGCAGTCAATGCCTGAATTCGTATTCGATCCGCTTAAAGTAAAAGAGGCAATTGATAATCTGGTAAACAATGCTGTTAAATATTCTTATCCGAATAATGATGTTACAATCCGTTCTTTTTTAACTGAAACGCACGCCCGAGTTGAAGTGAAAGATAATGGTGTTGGTATGACTGAAAAAGATCTTGAAAAAGTCTTTGAAAAAGGTGCAAAGTTAAGTTCCAAACCAACCGGTGGCGAAAAAAGTTCAGGGCTGGGTTTGTGGATAGTTAAAAAAATTGTTGAGGCACATGACGGCAAAGTATATGTTGAAAGTAAAAAGGGAATAGGGTCCAAATTTACTTTCGAGCTTCCCATTAAGTTTTAATCTGTCAGATTAATATACCTTCTATGAACCTTCTATTTATGGTGCATACGGAAACTCAAGATTCATGTAGTATTCCAAAGTCTTGTCGGGTTTTTCAAAATCATCAGGAATTGCTTTTTTTGAAAAAGTCTGAAAGTATAATACGCATGCATTCCGCCACCAGATTGCTTCCTTGTACTGAATATTCAGCAGCATTTTCACCCGGTTAAATCTTTCGTCGTCGATTCTTCCCTGCTGTGAATTCCAGGTTGTACGCATCTGACCAGCAGACTCAGCACCTTCATAATACCTGTAACACAGTTCGTCCCATAACGTTCTGCCTGATTTCGTAACATAGTCCCAATCAACATGATGAAACCAAAGCAAGTATTCTTCAGGACATTGTTCAAGAGATGAGAATTTCCGGGCAACGGGAGAAAAATACTGACTTACGGCATCGCTTCCTGTTTGTGTTCTGTCGAAACCAATACCCTTTTCATCAGCTCTGTGATAATAAACCGATGTCCAGTCGTCGCGATGTTTATCTTTTATCCATGGAGCCGGGCCATAATGATGGTGCCAGCCCATTATATGGTGCAGTCCCAGAGGGGTCATATAATTAACAACTGTCTCTCTGGAGTTCATCATCAGTTCTTTTATTTGATCAACAAAATCCTTATTGTCTGTGAATGTCATTCTTAACCACTCATCTGCAATTTGATCGGAATTAATTTCATGGTTCCAGGCAAGTCTGCCGAATGCATACCAGTTTGCCTGACCGAAAGTGTGCCCCGTCCAGTTTCTGTCAGTGCCTATATTGGAAACTCCGGCTATTCCGGTAAGTTCTAATCTGTCAAGTGTTCCGTCTATTATTTTAGCTACCGTGCTTCCCTCTCCTTTTGCATGTGTGTCCGATTCAAGTACTTCCTTAAATAAGGTTGACAAATAAGCCAGGCTTGTTCCCTGTCCCAAATATTCCTGCGTAATTTGATACTCCATCATCAGTGGTGTTTGAGGCATTGCCCCGAATAATGGATGAAACGGTTCGCGGGGTTGAAAGTCAATAGGACCGTTCTTAACCTGAATCAGCACATTCTCTCTGAACTTTCCATCAAACGGCTTAAATTCATTATATGCCTGTTTTGCCCTGTCTTCTTTATCATCTGCGCTGTAGACAAAAGCACGCCACATTACTATACCGCCGTGTGGTTTTACCGCATCAGCCAGCATGTTGGCGCCATCGGCATGTGTCCGGTTATAATTCTGCGGACCAGGTTGACCTTCGGAATTTGCTTTTACCAGGAAGCCTCCGAAATCAGGGATGTAACCATATATTTCCTTGGCTTTATTAGCCCACCAGGTTTTCACATCGTTGTTTAATGGATCTGCCGTATCCAGCTCTCCAATTTCAATCGGCGCACTAAACCTTGCGGTGAGGTATACCTTTATCCCATAAGGTCGGAATATATCTGCCAGGGCTTTAACTTTTTCGAGATAGACTGGGGTTAAGACCAAAGCATTTGCATTTACGTTTGTTAACACCGTTCCGTTAATACCAATAGATGCATTTGCTCGTGCATAATCAAAATAGCGTGAGTCAATATAGTCGGGCAGTTTGTGCCAGTCCCATAAAGAAAATCCAGCGTAACCTCTTTCAACAGTGCGGTCAAGATTATCCCAATGATTCAGCACACGGATTTTTATTTTGGGCATGCTGGAAATATATAGATTTTCAATACTGCTGTGTGTCTGCATTAATCTTAGGAGATTGAAAACACCGTATAGCAGTGCAACATCGCTCTTGCCGGTGATTAAAATACGTTCTTTGCCTTCTGTTGAAATCGTTTTAATAATATACCCTTCATTACCGCAATTAATTAATTCATTATTGCTGATAAGAGAAGAAACAACCGGTGATCTGTCGGGTGAACCTATTATTATAATATTGTTTTTTTCAGGATTGTCTGTCCGGCTTATGTTTTTTCCCAATAAACCATTTAATGCTGTCTGCAATTCATTTTTAATTATCGCAATTGTCGGGGAATCGTACTCAATGAAATAACCTTTTAAAAACTGTTTATATCTGTTTGCTGTCTCTTCGTCTGATATTTTATCGTACCGCAACCAAAGACGATAACCATCCTCGGCTTTAAGAGGGACCATTAGTAATAAAACTACAAAGGCTGTTTTTATGAGTAAGTTTTTTAACATCTGTTCTTCTCTGTTTAATATTGTGCTTTAAGTGTAACAACTGAATTTGCTTTAATATTAATAACAACTCCCTTGTTATTATATGGAATTTTTTTACCGGTTTCTTCAAGGAAGTTTGTTATTTCAATACCTGCAGGTTCTCTGTGTAAAGTCAGTTTAACCTCGGTGTTTTGTCCGTCCGTTTCATAAAACTGATAAATGATTTCACTTTCATTATCCTCCGCCTGCTTGATTGATGTTACTATTACGTTCCGTCTGTTGACTTGAACAAAAGAGTTAATCAACGGCAATTTTCCTTCGCTCATTTCCGACTTTGCCGCAATAAGATTGTTGTTATACTCGTAACCTCTTTTAATGGTTTCGGCATCCTTAAATGATCCTGCGTGGGGGTAAAGCGAGTACTCAATTTTATGAAAGTGCATATCCGCTGTTTCGTCCGGCCACTTTGGTGAGCGCAAAATCGAAAGCCGGATATTACTGCCTTTAATATCGTATCCGTATTTGGCCTTGTTAAGAAGGCTTACGCCGTAGTTTCCGTCGCTCAGATCTGCCCAGCGTAATGCGGCAACTTCCCATTTTCCTTTATCCCACTGAGATTTTAATGTCGTGGACCTCTGAATTGTTCCGTAAGGAATCTCGTATGTTGCGGCTGTGTCGTAAACCGTGACAGGAAAAATTACTTTCATCATTGTTTTTTCTTCGAACCATTCGGCTTCAATTTTAAAGTCAACCCTGTCTATTCCTTTATACAATATTATGTCCTGAGAAAAGAAACTATTCGGAAAATCTTCCGTGGGAAATTCTTTAATTGTTCCCGGCTTCAGATAATCAAAATAAACCCTTACTGTAGTTTTCACGGGACCTTGTTCAACAAATTCCATCTTACGATAATTATAAGGATATTCCAATCCGGTAAGTCCGATATTCCAGGCATCCCAATCGCTTGGTTTATCTTCCAGCAACTGAATTCTGTTTCCGTAATCTGATAATATTTCTTTCTTGTTTGATTTATCCATTATGCTTTTTATCCAGCCTGTACCGGCATCAATTGTTACTTTAAAAAATTCATTCTCAATAGAAGCATCTACAACTTTGGGTGGACCGTTGTCGTTATTATTAACAATCTGCGCGGGTTTACTGCTTTCGTTTAATTCTTCGGTTCGTTTAATTGAATAAGTTTTATATCCTATTGCCGGAACATCCTCGGCTATGAAAACTATTTCGTTCGTTAAATCATCAACCTGCGACATCTGCGATTCAACTTTATTGTCACGATTATCGTATATCTCATATTTGTAATCGTCTCCCTCGGGAAGCATAAATTTTACAATATCTGTTCTTTTCCAAGATAACGGATTAAATATAACAAGCGGCTCACCATTCGTAATTATACTCTTATCTATATTGTCAGCAATTATTTTTAATGACTTCTTAAGAGCATAGTCTCCTAGTTTGATCGCATCATTATAATCTTTGTCTGCATCCAGCACGACTTCTCTAATACACGAGCCGGGCAGTATATCGTGGAACTGGTTAAACAGAATTTTTTTCCATGCCGAGTTAATCTCATCTTTAGGATAGGTTTCATCATACATGCTCGCAATGGCGGCAAACTTTTCGGCGTTTGTAAGCAATGCTTCTCCGGTTCGGTTGCCTTTTTTAATATCAGATTGGGTTGTCAGAGTCCCTCTGTGATATTCAAGGTAAAGCTCATCTTTCCATACTGGTATCTTTTCGAGGTTTTGTGTTTTAAGCCATGTTAAATATTCTTCTGCAGTGCCGTACGTAATTTTCGGAAAGATTAAGAGCTCATTTAATGCATCTATCTTTTTCATCATTTCAATCGACGGTCCGCCACCGTGATTACCAATACCGAACAAAACCAGCATGTTTGTAAAGCCTGTGTTCGATTCAAACTGCCGCAGCCAGTCAATTATACGAAACGGATTTGAAATGTCATTAACATAGCTGAACGGGAAATATGAAAGAATCCGGGAGCCGTCAGCTGCTTCCCACCAAAAAACACGGTGAGGAAAAACATTAGTGTCGTTCCAGCCTATCTTCTGTGTTATAAAAACATCTATTCCGCTGTTGATAAAAAACATCGGCATATTCCAATTATAGCCGAAAGAGTCTGGGTTCCACCCAATAACGGCTTTTTTGCCAATGTTTTTCTCAAAAAATTTCTGTCCGTAAAGCAGTTGTCTTGACCATGACACTCCGTCTATAAGATTACAATCCGGTTCAACCCACATACCTCCAACTACTTCCCAGTTTCCAAGTTTTACTTTTTCCTTAATTTGATTAAACAAATCCGGATAAAAATCCATCATCCATTCATAAAGAACCGCCTGACTTTGCGAATATGCAAAGTTGGTAGTAATGTTGTCGGTTCTGGCTTCAAACATATTCATTACGGAAGAAAACGTATGATACGCTACATCAACGGTCTCTTTCTTTCTCCAAAGCCATGCTGCGTCTATGTGTGCGTTTGCTGTAAAGTGCAGCGTAAATTTTTCGGCAAATTCTGCAACGGGTTTCAGCTCTGCTTTAACTTTATCGAGTGACTCTAAAAACTCTTCTGCTTGTCCATCGTTTAATGCATCTATGTTCAGCTCCGCTACCGCCTCATTAAGCAGTTGCATTAATTTTTTCTTTTTAACTTTATCCGTTTTTGAATTATCTATGCCCGGGTCGACTTTAACCCTGCTGTTGGTTTGATATGTATCAAACCCCAGAAGCTTCTGACCTGTTTTAAGTGATAGGATAAAATTCGAAACCAAATTATTAATGCTTCTTACTTCTTCAAATTTTAATTGCGCCTTTAAAAGTCTTAATGGTCCGCCGGTATTAACCGCTTTTATTACAATTATAAATTTCTGTCCGGGTTCTGCATTTTCTGAAAGTTTGAATTCGCCAGACCAATTAAATCTTCCTTTTTCTTGTCCGTTTACGTATAAAAATCCGTAATCATCAACGGAAACTAAAAAATTTAGTTTCCCCGATACTAATTCGCCGCCGATAAATTTCGGCAGAACTATTTCCTTTCTTAACCAGCATTCTTCTGGATATACCCTGTCGTCTATTTTTATCTGTTCCCACATCTTCTCATTATAATCAGGTCTTGATATTTCCTCCGGCGTTAAAGACATATCAACCGAATACTTCCAATTATCAAATGAGGCGTTGCTTAGCAATTCGAGCTTATCGATGACCTTATCAACTGCTGTTTGGGCAGATGCTAGAGTTGCTATAAATAGAAAAGTTGAAACTAAAAGTTTATTCATCTTTTTTCCTTTAAAAATTCTTTTTCGGTTTTTCACAATTAGAAACTATTTGTCCGAAAATTTCTTATATAGTTTCCATGTCAGAAAAAAAGATACAAGCAGAACGGCGGCTGGTATAACTATTCCCATCAGCTCGCCTCCAATTCTCTCGGTTTGCAGCAATAAAATTGTCGCCATCATAATTCCGATTCTTTTTTCTGGTGTTTTCTGTACGATCTCCAGGCAAGTATCAGGCCGAGAAAGGATGCCACATACGCAATCGTCATTCCTATTACCATCGCCAGACCTTTATCCATTTTTTTCCTCCCACCTTACTTTGTTTTCAAGTTCTTCAAGGTATTGCTGTTGCTTTTCTTCATAATCATGAGAAATGGATTTCAATTTAGGATCTATAATCCAGTGCATAAGAATTATTAATACTATTCCCGCCGTCAGAGTAATAAATCCAACCGGCAAAAGGAGAAAGCTGAGCCCCACGCCAATTGATAAGAGAATATAACATAATGGAGAAATAATTATTGTTATCCAGTCTTCTTTGGTCCACTCGTCCGCTGATCCGGGTGTCCAATGTCTTCTTATTAGCTTCATGCTGTTTCCATTTTTGTCTGTTCCTTATTCAAATGATTCAAGAGTCCGAGCTTTTGTGCCTCTTTTCGAACAGGACTCCACCAGCCTATTGGTCTCGACTGGGCATAAAATTTAACTAAGTGCTCCATTGGTTCGGGTTTTGTAAGCAGAGTAACCGGTATATATATTATAGCGCCAAGGAGCATTAAGAGCCAAAATTGCTGGTAGTCGGGAAGTTCCGGAATAACTCCGTACGATGGTAGTATCCAAACCACAAGCCAGCTCATTCCCAAATTAGCAATCCAGGAGGATAAATAGCCCCATGAATTGAATCTCCACCATACAACCTGCAGTATATTCGGAAGCCAGACCCCTGCTGCCATCAGCCACAGGGCAAAAATAAGCCAGGAGGTTATTTCTTCCATCATCAATCCGTAAAAGAATGATCCAATCAATAATACAAGGGTAGCAAATCTTCCAACCCAGACGAGTTCTTTCTCGCCCGCAGTCGGTTTAAAGTAGTGAAGATAAAGATCCCGGGTAAAATACATCGCGCCTAAATTTAAATGCGTTGATATTGTTGAAAGGTGAATTGCGATTATGGCAGCGAAGAAAAACCCAACCATGCCTGCCGGCAGATAATCGAATCCTAATCTGAACCAGCCCAGTTCATATTCAGAAGCATCTGTAATTCCCGGAAACAAAACAAAGAACGCGAGCACTGCTACTGCCCATATAGAGTTCCGTATCAGAACCAGTGCTGTTCCCCACCATATACTATAGCTCGCATCACGTACCGTTTTTGAGGATTGTATTCTTTGTGCTTCGGCATACCAATCTATACTTGTGCCCATCCCGAAACCGCCTATCAATGCAATTACCATCATTGTAATAAACCAGGCGGCAGGAAAATCGCCCTCGAACCAACCGCTGAAGTGAAATGGATTTAATCTCCATGATTCACCCATTTCCGATAACTTGGTAATTATACCTTCCGAACCGCCGGCGGCAATTATTCCCCAAACAGATACTATAACAATAACTGCAAATGCTATTACGCCCTGCTGGAAATCAGCCATTATTACTCCCCAGTATCCCGCTGCCAGCACATAAACAGCACAGACAGCAGAAAAAACTATCAGACCGATCCACAACTCCCAGCCGAACATATAATTACATATTTTTCCCATAGCCATACCAACCCAGCCGAGTATAAACATGTTCATAAAAACCTGCCATCCCGATATCCATCCACGCAGCATTTCGGCTCCAACGCCATGAAATCTTAAGGTGTTCCATTCTGCCTGAGTATATGCCAAAGATCTTCTGAAAATTCTAGTCGAAACAAAAGCGCTTATCGCGCACCAGGCTGCAAAAAATGTATACCATATTCCGGTAAATCCGTATTTATAAATTACGCCTGTAACCCACATTGGTGTATCGGTTGCTGTATGAGTAGCATAAACCGATGATGCAGGTAACCACCATGGTAATCCTCTTCCTGCCAGAAAAAAATCGGACTCACTCCGTTTGCCTAATCTGTAGAAAAGAATGCCTGCGCCAATCATTATAAATAGAAACAGAACTATCCACAGCCAGTCTAGAAATTCAAAAGTTACCATGCGTTAATCCCGGAATATTCATTCAGTGCTTATTTATCAAACTATCTAAAAATCCTGTTACGATCTCATTTACTGAATTATAAAAATTCTGAGCTTCCTGTTTCGGTATATGAACAAGCGTTCGCCACTTTTTTATTTTTTCATCACTCAAATCAAAGATTTCTTTTTCAACTGGTAGAATTTCTTGCAAAAATCCTGTGTTTTTATCATTTATTACTACTGAGACATCAAGATATTTCTTCCCGGAGCCTCTTGAAACAGGAAAGCATTTTCGTTTTAACATAAGTGCTTTATCACAAATCGGTGCTAGACCACTACCGTCCGCAATTAACCCCGATGGAAGGTTTTTGCCGGCATCAACCCAGACCGGCATAGCAACTGATGACAACTGAAATCCTAATATTGTCCAAATAGTAGTAAGCTTTGGTGATTCGCCTTTTTTTACGCCATGTACCAGTATTGTCGATACAGAGCTGTATCTTACAATATAATCTTCAAACGTTACGAACGTGCGTTCAAATTCTGTATAATTATTTTTTCTGAGATCAACGCCGATTAGAGAATGCTTTAAGCATCTGCTCACATCCTGCAGCAAAAATCTATAATTTAAATTGTTCGTTGCGGCTGCATTATAGAACAATTGTTCTGCGGTCAGGTATCTTATGTAGCCGTAGCCTTTTTCCTGCGGGCCGTTAAACGAGTAATTAGTTCTTATCAAATATCCAAAAGGTGCAACGCTTGGGTCGTTTGCATCTATTATCGTGTAATTAAAATTATTACACTCAAAATATGCACAGCCACCGTAAGCATCTATTACTCCGAAATTCGTTTCAACACCGAGTGGTTTATCAAGATTGTTCAGCAGCTCTTCAAAATCTTCCACAGTTTTACAATTCTGAAGAGCTATTTTCATTATTATTCCTTCGCGATCAATAAGTGCAGAAGTATCGTTTTCGGATTTCAAATTATATGAAGCAGAATTAATTATAGCAAAACCGGCACTATTACTGCCGCCCCAAACCTCTTTTCCATCGGTATCAACGGAGTTAACCATTCCAATATATGTGAAGCGTCCATCATCAAAAAACATAAGCCTATTCTGTTCGAATGAAGCATCTCTGTGCTTAAATAAAAGTGGTCTTCCATCATCGGTAAATTTACCGGAGACAATCGCAGTTGTACAAGCATAATAATTTGTTGCTGATACAAGAACTATAAGTACTATGGTTATTAAAAATTTTCCGCGGGACATTGAAAGCTCTTATGGTTATTAAGATATTGAATTTAAATCAAACATATTAAAAAGAGAATATATTGACAATAAAGAATTTTGCAGAAAGAAATTTTTAATACCGTTAACAAAATGTTAATAACCTGTTAGGCTATAGTTGATAAAACATTGGTTATCAACAGATACAAAACGAACCATGGAAAATAACTTTTCATAAACATCTAAAACAGATGCTTTGTTATTATAAGTATAAGTAAATAAATAAGTTAAGAAGTTGTTAACAAATCAACATCGTTATTATTAAA
>JAFGMI010000034.1 GCA_016927595.1 Melioribacteraceae bacterium
ATCCCGATGTTCTATATCGGGACCAACTGATCCGCCAGAGGCGGACAAGGCTACACCAGCATAAACTTCAGTAAAAAGTTAAAAGTAGAAAAATTACAAATTCCTTTAAGAACATCTGCCCGTAAAACGGATAGTTTTAAGAGCCGTAAATATATAGCATTTTACATTTTTGTGCAAATGGTTTGTATGATAGCCGGAATCAGATATCATTAGGATCTTAAATATGGAAAGGGCTCATTTTTCAACAAGTTCAGAATGAGCATGATTTTTATGTGAATTAAGATTCCAGACTCTCCCGCCTTAGGTGGGTAGCACCTAAATACTGCCATCCCGAACGAAGAGGAGGATCTTTTCCACCAGGGCGGGTAATTAAGACTCCGGACAAGCCGGAATGACGGGCAATGATAGACTTACACTGTGCCAGCCTGAGGTGGGCAGGCATGTCGAAGTGCTATTTTAAATAAAGCATCTTGCGGGTTTGGATGAAACCGCCGGAGCGCATCACGAGCAGGTAAGTGCCCGATGCCAGTACCTGATTTAATGATGATGTGTCGAAATGAACAGTGTGTCTGCCTGGCGGTCTTGATTCATTTGCGAGTGTAGCAATTTCGTTGCCAATTATATCATAGATTTTTATTGTTACCTGCAAAGGTTTATCCCGATGCACATCTGCAACCGGTATCTCATATTCAATTGTTGTTGCAGGATTGAAAGGGTTCGGGTAGTTCTGATGCAGTACGAATTCTGCAGGCAGTTCAATGCTTTCGTTTTCAGTACCTGTCGGGGATTCCATCGGGTAAAACGAATATGAGATGCCGCCCTTATCAAACCACGAATGACCAAGATCGCTTTTACTGAAAACGTGTTGGTAACCATCTGTTCTTGCGGGGTCGTGCACTATCGGACTACCGTTTGATGTAAAACCTGCCAGCATTATTAAATGTCCGCTGTACAGAGGTCTCCCGACGGACATTGCAATGCGTCCGCCGTTAGCCAGCACTTCACGTGCTTGGCTCCAGTTACGGTATCTTGTAACAGCACCATCCAAACCATACTCGCTGGCATTTTGTACAACGCGCGGCCAGATACCGAAAATTCCGTAGTAAGGATCTTTTGTATCCTTCGCAAACTGAAGGACGTCAACTTCAATGCTGTAGCTCTTTAAAATCATAGATACTGTAGTAGGTGAGCAGATACTGCCGCCTATGTCGTCATCAACAGCGTATTGATATATAAATGTAGTGGGTATAAATATTTCTCCGGGTTTATCATTTAACAGATTTGCATGATCTATCGAATCCTCGGTTCTTGAATCGCTTATGAAAAAACTCAGCTTCTTTATCGAGGGTGACTGATCGGTTAATGCTTTGCGCTTTAAAATAACTTTAAACTGCCAGGTGTTATAGTAATTATCAAGCTTAACATAATCGTAATCAATATATCCTTCGTTGTAGCTCGTTGAACCGTAAGTGGACCATATATTGTCTTTCCAGAATCCGGCTGTAAGCCAGGGCGACCAGCCGCTGCCGTAGGGGAATCGCATCTGCACTTTGAAACTGCTTCTATATGCAACACCTGTACCGTTCCATGATGGGAGTCCCCGGTTATAAGGAGATGCCGAAGTAAAAGGTGCGACAATTAAATATCCCTCCAGTGCGTTGTCATTCAGATGTATCGATTTGCCGTCGTCACTCAGTTTAATGTTTTCACTCGATTCAATCCTGGCATAGATGGAATCCGCGTAAAGCACATAGTGCTGATCAGGGTACGTGAAAGCATGAAGACTTATAAAAGTATAGAGAAATGCGAAGCTGTAAATTAATTTTACTAATTTCATATCGACCCAAAAAATTTAAGCGGCGGTTCAAAATTTAATTAATTCATATTACTTAGCCAATTTATTCTAATGTAATCAATCCAAACACGAAGATGTTTGTACAATATTTAAGTTACCGCCTTCAGTCAGATGATGTGCATCCCAGTATCATATATTTAAATTAAAATATTATCTGAGAGTAGAGGATGAGAAATGCATGAGCGTAATGTTGAGTATGTTAAAATGTCAGATCTTTCTCAGCTTATTTTCCCAGAAAAATTTCTCCCGGGTTTCTCATACTCTATGCAAGCCAGTGAAATTTTAAGATTGGGTTGATACAAAATGTAGCTTATAATTAATGTTTGGCTTATATTAATAATGAACTGCTTCTTCTCTGGGGAACCATTTAAACAAATTATAATTGGCACTACCGGTATATCTGAATAAAACCTTATTAATTTATATTGGAGTAATTATGAGTCTCTATAACCTGGCTAAAGAAAATTATTTAATCGATTCAAAAAAAGTTATTAACACTAGTCTCAAGAGCTCTTTGGGAGATGTGATTGATGAAATTAATGAGCTTGCATCTCTGGACGATACGGTATATCCCGAACTTGCAGCAGACGTACCGCCCGGTGCCCCGGCAAAGAGTATAGAGAAAGAACAAAAAGGCAAGGATTATTTCAGTCTGCTCACAAAGTATATCCCGACGGAATCGATTACGCTGTATGTAGCATTTATGTCAAGTGCACCTTTGCTTAAGAAGGAATTGTCATTCATGACAGAGGCTTTTATTTACTGGTTCCTTGGAATTCTTACCCCGGTTATGCTGCTGCTTATGGACTACGGCAAGAAGAAGGAGTTAAAAAAGATTAATAGTGAATACACTTATTATCCGCCTGTATGGGAAATGACGGCATCCTTTATTGCATTCCTGTGCTGGGCACTTGCTGTTCCCAACACTCCCTATTTCAGCAGTGAAACCGGGGGAATTGTTGCAGCCATGCTTGCTTTATTTATTTCGACTTTCTTGGGTATACTCGAACCTGTATTCAAGAAGTAACTGCTTTATCATTATACTGCCGAGTACATAATTATCAAATCACATTGACAGGCACTGCTACACCCAGTCATTTAAAATTCTTATTATCGAAAAAAAAATATTTTTTTTTGATTATGCACTTTTGAGTGTTTTTCGGGAGTCATAGTGTAAACTCTATGATGAATTTTTCGAACCTAGTATTAGAAAATTTAAACTTTATTAGAACGGAATCTAATATTATGTTCGGAAAGGACTCGAAAAACCCGGCTGATGGGAACAGGATAATTCCCATTCTTTTGACAGGATTTGTGATCATAATTCTTTTTTCTGCACAATCAAAAGCCCAGTATCTAACCAAGGAAAAAATAACTTTCTACGCATCGACGGTAGCATTCTGCCTGCTCGAAGGTTACACTGAGGCATATATGACGCTTGAGAAGCATGAAACCGATCCTGTAAAGAGACTTAAATATAATCAGACCTGGCACAGACTCAAAACATACCGTGAAATCTCAACTATTGGAACCGGTATAGCCGTATCACTCGACACTGAGTTCAAGCCACTGGAAATGCTCTCGAATCTTTTTGTCACTGCCTCAATCTATTGGATTCTTCATGATGAACTCATCAATCGGATTAATGGATGGGATAATATCCCGTTCGGCTATTCTTCCAGATCGATGGGAGGCTCCTTCAATAATGGTTCATTCATGGATCAATTTGCAAATCCATATCTGAAAATATTTTCATTGTTATTGTCAGTCACTATTAATATCCTGTTAACATCGTAGAATAAGAAGCCCTGTAAACCAGGGCTTCTTACTTTTCTAAAACAACGTGGAACGGACTTTTGGTTCAATCCGCTCTTTTATTAAATGTTATTGTGAACTTAGTCCCTCTGCCCTTAATGCTTTCAACTGAAATATCGGAGGCATTTATATCACAGTAATTTTTAACGAGTGCCAGTCCAAGTCCGTTTCCTTCGAACCTTCTGGTATAACCTGAATCCTCCTGCGAAAAAGGTTTAAACAGATTCGGAAGATATTCCTCCGAAATTCCTATGCCCGTATCTTCAATTATAAGTATCAGCTCTTTGTTCATGTTTTTATCGATAATTATATTTATATGTCCTTCAGAAGTATACTTTATGGCATTGTCAAGCAGGTTGTTTACAATCTGTCCCACAGTGTAGTAGTCGCCTTTTATTTTGGTGTTCTTTACATTTTTTATGATGTTCAGATCAAGATTTTTATTTATCGCTTTAAGTTTGAATTCTGAGTACAATTCTTCAATTATATCATCATACAATTTAAAATCCCGGAATGACGGCTGGTAAGTTCCTGTTTGAATTTCCGCCATATTAAGAATCAGGTCAATCGTGCGTATAATTCTCTTGCCAGCGCTGTCAATGGAGGTGAAACCGTAACGGAGGTCTTCGCTTACTTTTTCTTTCAACTCATCTTTTATCAGGCTGGTGAAGCTGAGTATAGTATTTATAGGTGTACGGATTTCATGCGACATCTGTGCGAGGAATTCGCTTTTCAGAAGGTTGGCTTTTTCGGCTTCATTTTTTACATTTATAACCTGTCTTTCATAATTGAGTCTTTCCAGTTCAGAAGAACACCGGACCGCAAATATCTTTAAAACCGTTGATGTAAATTCTGTATTCTCAATCGGGTTTGTACTCAGCAGTATCAGTACTCCAATGGGTTTTTCTGAATAGTCTGTTAGTGTTTTACCGAAATAGCCTTCTATTTTTAAGTCGGCAAGCATTTGATCCTTTGAATATAATTTGTAAGCACTATGATTTATCGACTGTGAAGTTTGTTTCAGTAGGTTCGCAGAAGGAGTATCTTTGAGACTATAGCTGAAATTGTTACCGATTTTTCCGTTTTCCCAGTAAGCTATAGTTTTTATACTGTTGCCGGTGCTTTCATATTCACCAATCAAACAATACTGTGTATCTGTAATTCCTGCTATAAACTCGACTGCGGACTTGAAAAACGCTTCGCCTGTAATTGCAGATAAATCCTCTGCAAAGGTTTGAAGCACGTTTTCAATCTTCTTTCTTGCCGAGATATCGATTGCTACTCCGGTAGTTCCCTGTACTTCACCGTTGGAGTCATAAATAGGAGAGTGGTGCGATTCGAAATGTATGCCGGCAAATTCAAAACCGGATGCGAAAGTCTCTCCATTAAGTGCTCTCTTTGTGTTAATGATCATGGGATCATTTTTATCATAGATTTTATACAATGATCTTCCGAGAATATCGCCGGAAGAAACTTTCAGGTTATTCAGCATTCTTCCTTCGGCAAATGTAAAATTGCCTTTAACATCGGTAGACCAGATAATTACCGGCAGGCTGTTTATAAGAGTCCGGAGATGCTGTTCATTAAGTCTTAATGCCTCTTCAATATTTTTCAGCCGGGTTATATCGAGAAATATAATTATACCTGCAATTATTTCTCCGCGGCTGTTGGTAATGGGAGCGCCGTTTATTAAAATCCATTTTCTGTTTTTCCGGCTGTCGAAGAAAAAGATCTCTGCACTTTCGGTTGTTTCACCCTTTAATAGTGCTTTGCGTAGCGGAAGATCTTCGGACTGATAACGAGTTCCGTCAGGATGGAAAGCTGTAATATTTTTGAAGTATTCATTTATGTGAGCACCTGTAATCGTGTCCTTTTTAAGACCGCTGGTTCGTATTGCAGATGAATTTGCAAAAGTTATAATTTTTTCCTTTGCATCCGCAATTATTATCCCGGCGGGATTTTGTTCCAGGGCTGCAAGAAGCAGCGACTGGATTTTCTCGAGTTCTTCTTTCTCCTTTTTCCTTTCTGTTACGTCTCTTACAATAGCCTGAATAAAATTTCCTCCGTGCAGATTCACTACATTTAAACTTACCTCGGCGTCGAACAGGGTTCCATCCAGTTTTTTATGCTGCCATTGAAATGTTTGTGACTTCCCGTGTATAGCATCGGATATTTTTTTGCGGGCTTTCTCTTTTGAATTCAAACCGTCGGGTTGATTGTCGGGTGAAAACATATGCGGGTGTTTTCCTATAATGTCTTTCCTTTCACAACCGAATATTTCCAGTGTTTTCGGATTACAATCGACAAAAATGTCGTCGCGCATTAAAAATATTGAATCATTAGCGGTTTCAAAAAGTGTCCGGTAGCGGTACTCACTTTCTCTTAACTGCGATTCGACTCTTTTCATTTCCGAAATATTTCTCATGATGGCGGAAATATAATTTAAATTCCCCGCTTTCGACTTGCTTGCAATCAGTACAATCGATACCGGGATTTTATTTTTTATACTTCCATAAATTGTCGTTTCACCCTTCCATGAACCTTCTTTAAGAGCTGTTTTAATTCCATTAATGATTGTTCCGGAATATTCATCATCAGGACAAATATCTTTAAGATATTTTTTTCTGTTTTCTTCTTCAGGATTCCATCCCAGAAGTGAAGTGCCTGCCGAGTTGATATACACAATCTTTTCATTCTCATCAGCTACTGTTACCAAATCGGTGGTAGAGTCTATTATGCCTGCTAATTGCCTGTACTCTTCTTCGGATTTCTTGCGTCGGCTTATATCGCGTACTGATGCGATTATATACCTGTTGCTGCCGACATCCGCTTTTTTTAACGAGATTTCGGTGCTGAATAATTTCCCTGTATTAGTCCTGGAGAGCCATTCAAAATTCTGCGGTCCCTCTTCTTTAGCAAGTTTAAACCAACGTAAAGCTTCACGTGCGGTGTATGGGTGGATGTCTGCTGATAATTGCTCCATGCCGCCTTTAAGAATTTCTTGATAGGTTATATCGTACATCTTCAGAGCAGCATTGTTTACATCCCTGATCCGGAATGTATCGTAATCATAAATTATTATTGCATCGGAGGTTCCGTTAAATATCTGGCGATAGTTCTCTTCACTCTCCCGCAAAGCCTCTTCGTATCTCATTCTCCAAAGGACTGAACTTATATTCTCAGAAATAATTCTTAAAAGTTCCAGATCGTCGTTGTTATATGCATGTTCATTTAAATAATCCTGAATTGCTATTACGCCAATCTGCTCACCCTTGAAAGTAAGTGGGACGCCAAGCCATATTTTAGGCATTGCACCAATGATCTCGGTTATTTTTCCCTCACTTTCAAGTCTGTCGTTTACTTCCGAATTGACTAGCAAGGCGAGTCCCGACTGTCGTATATAATCGGTTAAAGTCCCGTCCAGATTAAGATTGAGTGAGCTGTCGATTGTATCTTTCTCATCGAGATAATAAGGGAATCTGTAAGTACCGGTGCTTTTATTATATAGAGCAATATAATAGTTTTTTACCGGCATAAGCGTTGAGAGCTGTTCCTTGATAAACAGTCCGAAATTTTCCAGACTTTCTATTTTATTTACCGCGTTAGTGATGTTGAATATTACATCACGGATTTTTTGCGAACGTTTTTGTTCGGTTATATCTTTATAGTGCGAAAGGACTTTCTGCTTGCCGTCGGAATCCCTTAGCAGCGACGACCTGATTTCGAATATTTTATGATTGCCTGATGCGGTTGTGTAATCTAACTCATAATTTCCTTCCAGTTTAACTCCGCTGTATCTCTTATCGAACCTTTCAACTGTTTGTGAAAGATTATCGGGTGAAAGAAATTTTCGGAAGTCTTTTCCGATTAATTCCGAAACCGGGATTTCAGTCATTGCAGACAGTTCATTGTTGACGTATTCAAAAACGTACTGGCTGTTTGTTATGGAGATGCCGTCATGCGCATTTTCAACTATAATTTTATTCAGATCTTCAGAAATCTTTAATGCTGATTGAGTCTCTTTTCTCTTTGAAATATCCTCCATGAAAACTACAACAAACTCAACGTTTCCAAATTCACCCTTTATCGCAAAGTAGTGTATGGAAAGCCACCTGATACTTGAACTGTCATCCGGGGATAAATATTTTATTTCCGATCTGCTTCCCGATTTACCTTCGAATGCTTCCCTGAAGTATTCCAGGGATCCGAATCCCGTTGTTTCCGGACTACTGAATACATTAAACTTGTTTAGAACCTCTTTGGATGAAATTCCCCATAAATTCTCCCATGCATTATTTACATGTATAAGTGTGCCCTCACTGTTGAATATTTCTATTGATAAAGGCGATTGTTCAATCAGTGATCGGTATCTTTTTTCAGACTCAACCAGCTCGTGCTGAGTCTTTTTACGCGCTGTAATATCAGTAAAGGTTGCAACCATTTCATTGATTGAAGTCTGAAACGCAAGGACTTCAAAAGCACCTTCAATCTTCTCGTCCTTATATGTTATTTCTTCGGCGTGCCAGATGCCGCCGTTTGCAGCGATCTTTTTGTATCTGCCGGGGACCTCAGTTCCTATAAGATTCGGGAAAGCCTCTTCGATCTTCATGTTAATAAATTGACTCGTATTAATACCGAGCAGCTTATCGGAATGAGGATTCGCACTTTTCAAAATCAAATTATCTGAATCAGTTAAAACATAATTATGAATTCCTACCGGGATCTGATCGAAGAGGTTCTTATATCTTCCGGATGATTTGAGCCTTTCCGTAATATTTCTTGCCACCGAAAGAATATAATCTTTCCCATCAATATTGGTTAACTGCGAACTTACTTCAACATCTGCCAAGGAGCCGTCTTTCCGTATATGCTGAGTCTGAAAAACCAGATGCCCGTTGGTTTTTAATTCCTGCAGAAAATTCTTTATACGGGATTTGTACTTTCGAGAGGTGATATCAGAGGGAGTGAACGACAATAATTCTTTTTTCGTATAGCCGAGCATTTCGCATGCTTTAATGTTGGTTTCCCTGCACTTACCTATTGAACCGTTCTTATTGATTCTCCACAGATAGAATGCATCATTTAAACTATCGATCAAATTTTTATACTTAACTTTCCCGGTTTCTATTTTACGGATATAAGATTGTTCCAGTTTAATGTTTTCAAACAGAAGTAAAATGAATTCTCCGTTTTCCGATACACTGATTTTAAATTCATAATATTTACCGTCTTTCGACTTAACTTTAACAACATTTTTTTTTGCCTTATATTTTTCATTGCCCGTTTGTTTGTCCAGAAGTACGTTTTTAAGATTCTCAGCTTTTACATTGGAGTTAAATATATGAAGACATGAGTCCCAGTCGGGGATGTCTTTCAGTTTGTATTTTGTAAGTTCCGTGAACGATCTGCTTACAAGTTCTACTTGTTTCTTTTTGTTGATTAAAATGAGTGGAACAGGTGAAAGATTAAATATGCTGTGGTAGTTTTTATCTGCTGTTAATTGTTTCTTAAGAGTATCGTGACATTTTTCTAAACCATTAATTTTATTCAACAGATGATCGCAGTATTTAAGTAAATCATCTTTTTTGAGATTCCGGGGAGTTTTTGGCATTCCAATCTCTCAGATAATTATTATAAAGGTAAAGGTGGGTTCCCGACTCTCCCAATTCTTTTCTAAGTATACGAAACGAAATGCTTAAAATCAAAACGTATAAATGCAAAGAATCCGGAGAATAGGATGTTATCATGATATTTAATGGTCTAAAAATGTGACCTTTGCTCCAGTTAGATTTTTACTATTTTTGTATTATGAAATTGAACCGTGAAAATAGAGCAGGCACAATAGACAATATAATTATTCTGTTATGTTATATATTCCTGCTAACCGTAATCAGCTTTCATCATCATGGCAGAAGCATAAGAACCGCAGAATATAATTCCGTGCATTTTAATATAATTTCTTCTGCATCGTTCGGATCTATATCTGTATGTCCTTTTGAACATTTTGCCATGAATAATTTCTGGATTCAGACAAATACATTTCATTCATTACAGAATAATGTCTGCTCGGGTATATCAAATGGCATATTAGAGTCGCGCTTTACCACCCCTTATATCTCCTTCAACAAACTAAGAGCACCTCCCGTTATTTAATTATTCATTTGTTATAATAATTAAATAATTAAATTTCAGCAGGAGAGTTCTTATGAATCCGATCAATTTTTATCGTTTGTCAGTAATTATTTTAATAATAGGTTTATTTGCTGCCTGCAGCGATGAGGAACCGCTTGCATCCGAGGAGGAACATTTTGAAGCAATAGGCACCTTAATCTACAATGAATCCGGTGATCAGGTTGTTTCGATCCTTAGAGGTATAACGGATGACACACTGAAAGTGAATGCCGGTGTATTAAGCGGAGAATACAGTTTAAAATTTTATAACGAAGATGAAGAAATAGTAGACCCGCCGGCTGACGAACATATTACACTGGGCTATGAACTCGGCAATACCGGAATAGTAAACTGGCATCAGAATGAAGGGGGATTCACGTTTCAGCTGGAAGGATTGCAGCGGGGGAATACTACTCTTGAACTGTTTATACTTCATGAGGGACACAATGACTATAGATCAGGTGTAATTCCTGTCGAGGTAAAATAATTTATGCGTCTCAGAACTTCCGTTGTGATTTTAATTTTTACGGTTGCGTCTTTCGCCGGTACAATTGAATTAAACTCTATTCAGGGGATTGTTGTTGACTATGAAACGAACGAGCCTGTTCCGGGAGCGGTTATCAAATTTGTTGAGGTTAACAGGTACACTACAACGAATCATGAAGGCAGGTTCACGATGGAGTGTAAAGGTAATCATGACAAAGTAACCCTCGATGTCAGTCACCTCGCTTACAGGGAAACCAGCCTTCAGATCAATGTTGATTCGGCAAAGAGTGAGAACATTATTGTTTACCTGATCCCTAAATCTATTGAGATTAATCCGGTTCTTGTAACTGACTATAAAGCATATTCTAAATTTGACGATCTGCAGGAACTTGGTAATGTTCTGAAAGGGAAAGAACTTGAACGAGAGCTCGGTCTGACTCTTGCATCAACATTGAAAAATGAAACGGGCTTATCTATTCGGTCTATGGGTCCCGCTCCAGCCCGCCCGGTAATCAGAGGGCTCGGTGCAGACAGAGTAATGATAAGTGAAGACGGAATTAAAACGATAGACCTGTCCGCAACCTCTCCGGATCATGCCGTTACAATAGATCCGTTTAATCTAAGCAGGATTGAAGTGCTAAGAGGACCGAGAGTACTTACAAAAACCTCAACCAGTATAGGCGGAGTGGTTAATGTAGTTAGAAATGAAATACCCGTTGAGCAGCATGATCATTTTATAGGTAATATTGGTGCTTACGGCGAAACCGTAAACGGCGGATACTTAAGTTCTGTTGTGATGGAAGCTCCGGTTGATAATACAACTTTTCGCGCAGAATTCAGCAGTAGGAATTCTTTTAATCTTAACACACCCGAAGGCAAGCTGCAAAATTCATATTCAGAAAATATAAATTATTCCCTGGGAGGCAGTTACTTTTTTCCGTTTGGTTATGCGGGAATTTCCTACCGTGATTTTCAACTGGACTACGGAGTGCCCGGCGGTTTTATCGGCGCTCATCCTAAAGGCGTGGATATAACCATGTACCGCAGGCAGATGAACATAAGATCGAAGTTGAGAATTAACACTTCTGTCATTAACGAAATTGATGTCAGTCTTTCGCGGGTTCTTTACAGACATAAAGAGGTTGAAGCCAGCGGTGCGATAGGCTCCGAGTTTAAAATTATAAGTTATCTTGGTCATGTGAATGCTTACCTGAAAGATTTGTATGGTCTTTCAAACGGTACTCTGGGAATTTCTTTTGAGCACAGGGATTTTGATATAGGCGGATTTGTTTTCACAACTCCGGCTAAATCTTTAAACACATCGCTTCATTACTATCAGCCTTATTCAGTAAAAGATTTTAATTTCGAGTTCGCTGCAAGAATTAATTACGACAGGATTGAACCTTCAAGAAAATTTTACGATCCGAAAATCGGTTTAATTCGCCATAGAGAATTTATGACTTACTCGTTATCATTATCTGCGTTGTATGAGATATCGGAGATTGTTTATGCCGGCTTCAATCTGAGCAAATCATCAAGAGTCCCGACAATAGAGGAGTTATATTCAAGAGGTCCGCATCTCGCGGCTTATTCATATGAAGTGGGAAATCCTGATCTTGAAGATGAAAGCGGTTTTGGATTTGAAGCATTCGTGTATCATAAATTCAGAGATCTTTACTGGAATTTCAATTTCTTCAGAAATGATCTTTCATATTATATTGTGCCCAGAAATACAGGTGAGATTAATTACCAGACGTTTCTTCCGGTTTATAAAACCGAGGGTGTAAGAGCTTTGTTGTATGGTATTGAATTTCAGATTGACTGGGATGTAGTAAATCATTTGAAAATTTCGAACAATGTTTCTTTTACGCGCGGTAATTTCAAAGGCTCCGAAAATTCATTGCCGCAAATTCCGCCGATGAAAGGAAAAATTGAATTCCAGTATCTGACTGAGTCGTTATCTTTGGGATTAAATGCCGAATGGGCCGGAGTTCAAAACAATGTTGATCAGTTTGAAGATCCGACAGATTCTTACTTTATATTGAATGGATTTTCTCAGTATTCTTTTATTTCAGAACATTTAATACATAATTTTGTCTTTAATGTCGATAACATATTTGATACCGTTTACAGGAATCATCTATCGAGAGTTAAGGTGATTCTTCCGGAAGCAGGCAGAAATTTTCGGTTTACATATAAGTTGTTTTTTACATTCTAAACGGCGATTTTAGCTTTTGTAAAATCAATTTTTAAAAATCTGACCGGGGTTGTAGTTTTTGTATATAATTTATAAATTTATTGCTCGAATTTTTGAAAATGTTCTGATAATTGTGTTTTTACATGATGTGATGCTGTTTTGACATGAAACGGGGGCGCGTAGCTCAGTGGTAGAGCATCTCCCTTTTAAGGAGAGGGTCCCTGGTTCGAGACCAGGCGCGCTCACAAAAACCCGGCATTAGCCGGGTTTTTTATTTTAAACGGAATGCCTGGTCGAGAAGTTTACCCCGTCCCC
>JAFGMI010000035.1 GCA_016927595.1 Melioribacteraceae bacterium
ATTGCAACGCCCTGCTGAATATCAAAAACATTTTCATCCTTACTTCCGTCCGGCGATGTTTCTTTTTTCTTTGCATTACCATGCAAATCTAAGATATAAATTTCATCAAAAGTTTCGAGCAAGTGTTTACGCATTTGTCTGTGAATAATACCATCGAGAAAAGTATTGTTTGTAATCATTGCAACAATGCCGGTACCGTTCTTTTCAATATAGTGTTCAGCGTATCGGATAAATTTTATATAATCATCGGAAAGCGGCTGAATATTTTTTTCGTTTAAGTCTTTTTTGTAATCTTTAATTAACTCTGTTATCCATTTGCCCTTATTGGACGAACTTACGCTGTACGGAGGATTACCTATAACAACCATAATGGGCTTATCATTTTTAATTACAGAGGCTTCCTTAGATTCCTCGGCGATACTTTCGGCAAATCCGAAACCCATAAAGAGCTCGCCGATGTCATCCGCTTCTTCAAGCGAGTTGGTTAAATAAATTCCTAATCTTTTGTTGGGATTAAAATACTTAAAACCGGTGGCTCTCAACCTCATACTCAATTTTAAATGAGCAATTGTATAAGGCGCCATCATAATTTCGAAGCCGTGTATACGTGGTAAAAGATCGTGATGAACGTAAGCGGGCCAGCGCCCTTCTTGACCTTGAGATTTAAGATATTCATGAATGGTAAAAATAACGGCGCTCAAAAAGGTACCCGTACCGACAGCCGGATCCAAAATTTGTACTTTGTGAGTTCCGTTATCAAGTTTGGTCGTGTCCGCCAAGCCGGAGGATAATCCGAATTCTTTCTTTAATAAATAATCGACCGCCCGGACAATAAACTTAACAACCGGCTGCGGAGTGTAGTATGCTCCTAATCTTTTACGTAGATCAGGATCGTATTCACGCAAAAAGTCCTCGTAAAAATGAATAACCGGATCGGGTCCTTCGTGAGTTTTTCCCCATAAATCTTCTCTGAAATACTGCTTCATAAGGGCGCTTACATCCGCATGAGAAAATATTTCACAGAGTTCATCGATTATGTACTTAAACCTTTTTTCAAAATCGACGCCGGTAATATGATCGAAGAAATGTCTGAGAAATGGATTTGAAGCAGGTACAAGTTCTCTGGCTTCTCTTCTGGAAAAATTCTCGGGTGTTGTGTCATGATATCTCGCAACAAACAAACCATACACTAAAGTTTGCGCATACATATCCGCGAAAGTATCATCCTGCAGATCATGAACGAGTAATTTTTTAAGCGTGTTATAAATTTTTAATATTTCAGAATTTTTATCAGGGTCATGCCACAAAAAATGCAGCAGGTTATCTCTTATTCTTTGAGCCCTTCCGCCCATAATTTTTGCAAGATGCAATCCGCTTTTTATAGGTTCCTTCTGCGATTGCGAAAAATCTATCAGGGTTTTTACGGCGTATTCAAATAAATCCGGAAGCGGAGTAATGTTCCTGCTCTTAATATCATAGTCTGCAATTTTAATCGGCTCCTCATAACGCTGACCGTTTCGGTAGAATCGAAACTCAACGTAATCAGTTAACACTAAATTAGTATATCCGAAGTAACGCGCCATCTGCTCGGATTTTTCAATTTTATCGAGCGATGTACCAATATCTTTTGTTTCGATATAAAGAATAGGAATATCAAATTTATGAACAACAAAATCCGGCTTATTGCCTTGTTTTGCTTTCGGATCGTGGTCGAACCGTGAAACATTTATTGACTGGAAAATCTCTTTAAGAAGAATTTCAAAATCAGTGCGGTAGCCCATCTCGGAAGTTTCTACGTGGACAAACTTTCGGGATATATTGTAAAGGTACGTATCGAAGCAATTCTTCATAATCATTAAGAAAACTATCGAATATTTTAACTATTAAACGAAAAAGCAATATTACATTATATTTAAGCTTTAAAATAGTATTTCCTTTAAATAAATTATAACTGAAAGTCGAAGAATAATAAAAAAGTTAATAATCAAAATCAGTAGCGGACTTTTGGCAGTTTGCCCGCTTATTTGTTTTGCGGTTAAACGGCAGTTGCTGTGTATGAATAATTTCAATTAATACGATATGTCATTATACAGTTGTAAACGGAGCAAAAATTACAGTTATGATATATGTTTTAAGCTGATTTGTAAGCGGGTAAGGTGAAAAAGAATGTACTTCCGCAGCCTAATTTACTCTCGACCCATATTTCGCCTTTATTTTCCTTAACGAATTCGGCACTCAGCAGCAAACCTAAACCCGTACTTAGTTCGCCTTCGGTCCCGGGCGTTCCTATTTTTTCGCCAACCCTGAACAATCTGGATTGAACCTCATCCGTCATGCCGATTCCGGTATCTGCAATCGAAACTCTTATGAATTTATCGTCCACCGCTTCCGCATCTATGCTAATTGTCCCTTTCCTGTTTGTGAACTTAACGGCATTAGTGAGAAGATTTAGCAGGACAGAAGCTATCATTGTTTTGTCGCAAAAAACCTGAATGTCTTCAGTCAAATTGTTATTAACAGTAATTTCCTTTAGTTCTGCTTTTACTTCTATATGATTGACCGCATCAGCTACTAATCCGTCGAGGCTATTCTTCCCGGGATTCAGTTCCAGATTTCCCTGCTGCATCATAGACCATTTAAGAAGGTTGTCCAGAAGTGTAAATATATTTTTCGATGAAGTGTTAAGCTGATTCCCGACTTCCCTGATCTCGTCGAGCGTAAATTCTTCGGGCATATTAGCTATCGCCTCGGTAATGCCGAGCAGACTTTGGAATGGATTTTTTAAATCGTGTGAAATTATTGAAAAGAGCTTGTCTTTTGTCATATTACTTTTTTTTAACTCTTCCCTGTTTTTTTCCAATTCCAACTCTGTGAGTTTTTTCTGAGTTATATCGCTGTTGCTTCCTCTGATACCAAGGTAGGTATTGTCTTCACTATAGACCGATTTGCACAAATGCAGGAGCCACGAAATTTTCCCGTCTTTTCTGATAATTCTGAACTCAATAGGTTTAGTACCATCCAGTTCATCCTTATCTTTCAGGTGCCGCTCAAAAACCTGTATGTCCTCAGGAAATATAATTTCCTTATATAAATCCGGATTAGTTAGAAAATCCTGGGTAGTATAACCCGTTATTTGTTCTGCATTAGGCGAAACGTAAACGAAATTTCCGTTTGGATCTATCCAGTAGATAAAATCTCCCGAATTCTCCGCAACGGTCTTATACTTTTCTTTCTCAACCTTAATTCTTTCATTTGCCTTTTTTAAGTCTGATAATGCTTTCTGTAGCTCATCAGTTTTTTGTTCGACAAGTGCCTGCAGATATTTATTCTGAGTCGAAAATATTAACCGGGTTCTTAACTGAACAAATAAAAGAATCACAAATATTGCAACTGACATGAGCGTTAAAACAATAAACTGGTTCTCTTCAAAATTATAAAGTTCAGAGAATACAATGCCGGTCGGTCTGCTGAATTCATACATATTATCCTTGACTATTGATTCAAGATAAACCGAAACGTTTTCTGATATTATGTAGGACCGGAGATACGATCCGGATTTCCGATCAAGGAGACGCAGTTCCGTAGAGTTGTCGATAATTTTTTTAATAGTCTCCGTGTCTTTAAATATAAGGTAATCGTAACCCAGACTTACATTATCCTGATAGATAGGTGAAATAACTTCTGTGATAAAAGCGGAATCTTTTAAACTAATTTTTGATCCTATTTTATCAAAACTATCGAAATTCCGAACCGTTTGGTAGGTAGGGGCAACCCCGAATTCAACCAGTGTAGAACCTTCGGTAATTCTTGCAGCATAAATACAATCATTCAATGCATTGATGCCGTCAAGATATTTTGGTTCGGTAAATTTCTTTAATGTATTAAAGTTTACTTCCCCGTTTTTATATTCAAGAATTTTATCCCTTATCACAGACCGGCTGGAAATACTCCTGCCGCTTTCAAGATAACCTGATATTAAATTATCTATCATGATTTTCTTAATTTCCATCTGACGGAAATATTCACTCAGGTGCTTTTCTTTCAGCTCGTTATAAGTAGGTTTTGCAACGAATTGATAGTAAAGAAAAGCGATAACAAGAACGGCTGAAATATTTAGAATAAAATAGAAACCTTTTTTCGGCATTAAACTTCCGGCAATTATTCTTACACAAAAACTTTATAAATTATCATCGAAAATAACTGTAATTCGTGAATAGCACTCGCAATGCATTTCACGTTTTTTATTAACTTATCCGATCCGGGAAACAGCAATAACCTGATCTTCCCGTGATTTATCCCGCTCAATTTATGCATAGTTATTATTTACAGGTAAAATAAATACGGCATAATACCCTGCGGAATACTTATTGAGCCTTAGCAGATAATATAACCTAAAATTACAGCCACCTTTTCCGGCGTTTGATCTCTTCAGTTTAAAATAGAAAAAGCGACCCCGGTAAGCCGCTTTTATAAGTCCTGTGGGCAGAGACGGAATCGAACCGCCGACACAAGGATTTTCAGTCCTTTGCTCTACCGACTGAGCTATCTGCCCGAAAGAACGATGCCAAATTTATTCAAAACATCTTAAAAATCAAAATAAATATTATTATCGACATTTTATATCAATAAAGCGAGTATTGCGAGTATATCAATAATTATCAGGGTTACACTTACTTCATCATATTTTCCTAAAACCAGCTTTATTACTGTCCAGCTTATAAAACTCCATATAATTCCCTGGGTAATTGAATAAGTAAGCGGTATTAAAACCATACCTACAAATGCAGGGACAGCATCATCAAGATTCGACCAGTTGATTCTCAATACCGGTTTCATCATAAAAGCACCTACGAGTATCAGAGCAGGCGCGGTAGCAATCGCGGGAACAATAGACAGAAGCGGAGAAAAAAACATGAACGGAAGGAATAATAGCCCTGCCACAACTGCGGTCATGCCCGTTCTTCCGCCTTCTTCTACACCTGCAGCCGATTCGATATAACTTGTACCTGCGCTGGTGCCGAAAATTCCTGAAATCGTTGTTGAAACTGCATCGACAATCAGAGATTTCTTAATATAGCGGGGCTCACCGTCTTCATCTTTCAAATCAGCCGCTTCTGCAACTCCGATAAAAGTGCTCAATGAATCGAACATATCGGTAAATAAAAATGCGAATACGACCGGGAACATAGCCAATGTGAGCGAGTCTATTAAATCCATCGAAAACAATAAGCTGAAATCCGGAAAGTCAAAAACACCTTTCCAGGTAACCAGTGTAGAGACGCCGAAATTTACATCCGATGCATCTCCGTATACCCTTCCGATTGGAACTGAAAGTACGGTAATAATTAGTATCCCGAGTATCAGTGCACCTTTAATTCGTTTGATTACAAGAAAAGATGTGATAAGTAAACCCACAATAAATGTAACTGTAATTGAATTCAATTCACCTATACTCACCAATGTAGCGGGATTATCAACTATAAATTTTGCATTCGTAAATCCGATGAAGGTAATCAGCAGACCGATACCGGCAGATATTGCGTAACGGATTTGTCTTGGAATTGATTGAACAATAAGGGTACGCACATTAAAAATGGACAGCAGAAGAAAAACTATACCAGACCAGAATACAGCGCCTAAAGCTGTTTCCCATTTTACGCCCATTCCAATAACAACCGAGTATGTAAAAAATGCATTCAATCCCATTCCCGGTGCAAGCACTATAGGATTATTAGCGTAAATGCCCATCATTATACTGCTGAATGCGCTGACGAGGATTGTTGCTGTAAGAACACCGCTAAAGGGCATACCGGTGTCAGATATTATTGAGGGATTGACAACTATAATGTACATAGTCGCCATAAATGTTGTAAAGCCGGCTATTATTTCTGTTTTAAGATTAGTACCATTTTCTGAAAATTTAAAATAGTTACCCATAATTAACATCCTCTATTTGAATGTAGGAAATGATAACTAATTACAAAGTGCTTCTGTTCTGATAATCAGCTGCCAAGAGTCGCTACCATAACAGCTTTAATCGTATGCAGCCTGTTTTCAGCTTCATCAAATACTATCGAATAACCGGACTCGAATACTTCTTCGGTAACTTCCATCGAATCCAGACCGAACTTCTGATAAATTTCCTCACCAACTGCAGTTTCTCTGTTATGAAAAGCAGGCAGACAATGCATAAACTTAACTTCAGGGTTGCCTGTATTTTTAATCATTTCCATATTAACCTGATAAGGTTTCATGATATTAATCCTCTTTGCCCACTCTTCTGCCGGTTCACCCATCGAAACCCATACATCTGTATAGAGTATATCCGCACCCTTTACTCCGTCAACCGGGTCATCAGTTAAAATAATTTCTGCTCCGGTTTCTCCGGCAATTTTTCTGCAGTCTTCTACAAGTTTTTCATCCGGCCATAAATTTTTAGGCGCCACCGCAACAAATTTCATCCCCATTTTTGCGCAACCAACCATCAGAGAATTACCCATATTATTTCTTGCATCACCTAAGTATGCCAGTTTAACCTTATTCAACGGTTTGCTTGTATGCTCCATAATTGTAAGTAAGTCTGCCAGGATCTGTGTGGGATGAAATTCATTAGTTAATCCATTCCATACCGGGACTCCGGCATAGGCACCGAGTTCCTCCACTATATCCTGCCCGTATCCTCTGTATTCGATACCGTCGTACATTCTGCCCAAAACTCTGGCTGTATCCTTCATAGACTCTTTTTTACCCATTTGAGATCCCGAAGGTCCGATATAGGTAACACCCGCTCCCTGATCCAGGGCAGCGACCTCAAAAGCACAGCGTGTTCTTGTAGAATCTTTCGCGAATAACAGAACAACATTTTTACCTTTTAATTTCTGATCTTCTCTACCTTCGTATTTTGATGCTTTGAGTTCAACCGATAAATCAAGCAGATATTTGATTTCCTCGGGTGTGAAATCAAGTAACTTAAGAAAATTTTTCCCTTTAAGATTAATGCTCATTGAATCTCCAAAAAATAATTGTTAGCAAAATTTTACTAAGTAATAAAGTTTATAAAATAAAAAGTAATGAATTTCAAAATGAATTAAAGTTAAGAGTGCTTTAATCAATCCAGATAATGCTTTAGAAATTTCCGAAGCATCATTATTCAATTTATTTAAATCGGTATCAGAAATATAATTTAATTCTTTTGCCTATATTAACATTGATCTGACTTCAGCTGAGCTTCCTTTTGTATAAACTAAAATCTCTCAAATCCATTGTTGGATTGCCGCTAATATCCTTCCGCAATTTTGATTACTGAAACAGAAGCTCTGCATATCTGATCTTTAAATGCAAAATCCCCGGAGTCTCTGAATATACGATACGTCTCAGTTGTTAATTCCTTTGCCTTCTGCCAGCCGCAAATATCTTCAAACCTTTCGAACTTCAGACACTTTTACATTTAATAATAAATCATATTTAATCGACTTGATAATTTAATTACTCAATCTACTTTTCATGTATGATAAACTTTACATACTCAATGAACTTAACATACTTTATGAACTTATCCACACTTCTACGTCTGTACTATTCTTGTACCACAGTTCTGGAATTTCAATTGATCTGCTTGAGTAATAATAGTCTCCTGCCCTCCATTTTCCACATATTCAAGAGCTGCTTTTATTTTAGGTCCCATACTGCCTGAAGCGAACTGACCTTGTTCCAGATATAGTATAGCCTCAGCAACACTTATTTTACCAAGGGGGTTCTGATCAGGTTTATTGAAATTAATATATGCGTTAGGAACATCGGTAAGAATGAAGAATGCATCTGCGTTTATTGAACTGGCAAGGATAGCAGATGCAAGATCCTTATCCACAACAGCCTCAATAGCTTCAAGGTAATTATTTTTGTGGCGATATACCGGTACTCCGCCTCCGCCGACTGCAATCACAATATTCCCTCTCTCAGCAAGTTCTTTGATAACAGTTTTATTGAATATATCAATAGGTTTCGGTGAAGCGACAACTCTCCTCCACCCTCTCTTCCTTGAATCTTCCTTAAAGACCCATTTGTTGTTCCTGCTTAAAAGATCTGCTTCCTCCTTAAGATAAAACGCTCCTATCGGTTTTGTAGGATTTTCAAATGCGGGATCATTTATATCCACCAGTACCTGTGTGACCATTGTGATTACATTCTTTTCCATATTGTAATCGTTAAGGACATTACGCATCTGCCGTTCTATCATGTAGCCGATTCCACCCTGGGAATCAGCTACACAAATATCCAAAGGCATTTTCGGTATTTTATACTGGTTGAAACCAGCTTCGTTCCGCAGTAAAATATTTCCTACCTGCGGACCGTTGCCGTGAGTTATAATAATGTGGTAACCATTATTAATTAACTGAAGGACATTCTCGCAGGTTTCGTAAGTATTCTTCTCCTGCTGATCAATAGTTCCCTGCTCATTACCTTTCAATAAGGCGTTACCTCCGAAAGCAACAACAGCTATCTTACTTTTCATATTATCTTTTTGTCCTTCAATACGCTCTCTATAGTGTTTGATCCGATCTCCTGAAGATCGTACATAACTCTGGTCGAGGGTTTATTTATTTTCAATATTCTACCGAGATCGATAGGCGTCCCGATTATCACTGAATCACAATCGACCTTATTAATAGTTCTTTCAAGGTCCTTTATCTGCTTATCGCCATATCCCATCGCCGGAAGTAAAATACCAATACCCGGATACTTTTTATATGTTGCTGTTATTGAAGCAACTGTGTAAGGTCTCGGGTCAACAATTTCGGAGGCGCCTAATTTCTGAGCTGCAACCGTTCCGGCACCGTATTTCATTTCACCGTGAGTTAAAGTCGGACCATCTTCAACAACAAGTACTTTTTTCCCTTTAATTATTTCTGGTTTGTCCACAGTTATCGGCGAAGCAGCTTCAATTATAACCGCGTCCGGATTTACTTCTTTCGAATTGTTGATCACAGTCATAATGTCATCAGCATCAGCAGAGTCAATTTTATTAACAATAACCGCATCCGCCATTCTCAGGGATGTATTCCCGGGATAATATGTTAACTCATGACCCGCTCTGTGCGGATCGACAACAGTAAAAGTAACATCCGCTTTATAAAATGACATATCATTATTTCCACCATCCCAAAGTATTATATCAGCCTCTTTTTCAGCTTCACGAAGAATAGCCTCGTAGTCAACGCCTGCGTAAATTATACCGCCTCGTGCAATGTGAGGTTCGTATTCTTCAATCTCCTCAATCGTACAATTATGTTTTTTAAGATCGCTCAATTTCGCAAATCTCTGTACTTTCTGTTTAACGAGATCACCATAAGGCATTGGATGTCTTATCGCGACAACTTTTTTACCAGCATCGGTTAATACTTCTACGATTTTTCTTGAAGTCTGAGATTTACCGCAGCCTGTTCTTACAGCGAGGACAGAAACAACCGGTTTGGTGCTTTTAATCTGAGTTTCCTCGCCACCCAATAATCTGAATGAACAGCCGGCTGCATTTACTATTGATGCTTTCGTCATAACATAATTAAACGGAACATCCGAATAAGAAAATACAACTTCATCGACCTTTAGTTTTTTAATTAGATTTACAAGTTCTTTCTCTTCATAAATTTTTATTCCTTTGGGATATAGTTTACCGGCAATCTTGGCAGGATAGTATCTGCCGTCGATATTCGGTATTTGCGTCGCAGTAAAAGCGACAACATTATACTCTTCATTATCTCTGAAATAAACATTAAAGTTGTGAAAATCGCGCCCGGCAGCGCCCATAATTAGAATATTCTTACGTGACATAAAGTCATCTCCTTGGTTTTTATTCTACAGTAACACTTTTAGCTAAATTTCTTGGCTGATCCACATTTAATCCTTTACCAACCGCAATATGATATGCAAGCAGCTGTAACGGTATTACCGTTAAAAGCGGCATAAATATTCGCATCGTATCTGGTATTTTGATTGCATAATCAACCAATGAATCTATTTTATCATCTGAAGTGCATGCTATTGCTAGTATTTTACCATTTCTGGCTTTAACCTCCTCTATATTGCTAATAACTTTTTCATAAACCGAATCTTTTGGAGTGATAAATACAGAAGGCATGTTGTTATCAATTAACGCGATCGGTCCGTGTTTCATCTCGGCAGCCGGATAACCCTCTGCATGTATATATGAAATTTCTTTAAGCTTGAGTGCTCCCTCAAGAGCTACGGGGAAATTGTATCCCCTTCCAAGATAAAGGAAGTTTTTTGCGTTTATAAAATTTTGTGCGATTTCTTTTATCTTATCGTTCTGCTGGAGTATCTCCGCTATCTTACCTGGAATAAGATCGAGTTCCCTTAAAATATTCTGACCATCAATTATACTCATGTGTCTGCGCCTGGCAATAAGAACTGTTATAAGAGCAAGAACTACCAGCTGCGAAGTGAACGCCTTGGTTGATGCCACACCAATTTCGGGACCGGCATGAATATATACTCCGGCTTCACTTTCACGTGCAATAGAACTACCCACCACATTACAAACTCCAAGCACCAGAGCACCGCGCCGTTTCGCCTCCTTCATCGCTGCTAAAGTATCTGCAGTTTCACCACTTTGTGAAATGAAAATACAGGTGTCTTCGGGAGTTAATACGGGATTCCGGTAACGGAATTCTGAGGCGTATTCCACCTCAACCGGAATCCGAGCAAACTGCTCGATCATGTATTCTGCGACCAATGCTGCATGCCACGAAGTACCGCATGCACATATAATTATCCGCCTTGACTGAGAAATCCGGTCTTCGTATCCCTGTAATCCGCCAAGTTTTGAAGATCCTTCTTCAAACAACAATCTGCCCCGGAAGGAATTTTTCACAGAACCAGGCTGTTCCATAATTTCCTTCAGCATAAAATGAGGGAATTCCCCTTTTGAAATATCTTCTATGTCGAAGGCGACCTGTTGTATTTCTTTTTCTATTTCCTCGTCTTCAATTGTTTTTGCTTCAAATTTATTATTATAAACGGCGGCTATTTCACCATCTTCGAGGTATACTACCTGACTGGTGTGTGCAATAAGAGCATTTACATCTGAAGCTATAAAATTCTCGTCGTCCCCTATTCCTATAACAAGCGGGGATCCTTTTTTTGCGACTACAATCTTATCCGGTTCATCAGCCGAAGTGACCGCAATACCGTAAGTACCTTCAACTTTGTTCAATGCAAACCGTACAGCATCGAACAGATTATTTTTCATCTTCAGAAATGTATCAATCAGTTTAACAAGTACTTCAGTATCTGTTTCGCTGTAAAATTCGTATCCCTGCTTCTGCAAACCGATCTTCAGAACAGCGTAATTTTCAATTATTCCGTTATGGACAAGACACAATTTACCGGAAGAGTTTACGTGCGGGTGAGCATTAATTTCGTTCGGTACACCATGTGTAGCCCATCTCGTATGAGCTATTCCGAGCGGCGATGATATTTTTTCCTTCTCAATCTTGTCTTCAAGCTGCGAAACTTTTCCTTCCTGCTTTATTACCGTACAGGCATTCTCCCTTATGATCCCTAATCCAGCGGAATCATAACCTCTGTATTCAAGTCTTTTAAGTCCTTCAATTAAAATCGGGATCGAATTTCTATGCCCGATATAACCCACTATTCCGCACATAGCCGGTTCCTTCTGTTAATAATGAAATGAATTCAGTTTAGAAGATAATGAAGGTTAATGATCAGGGCAAGGTCTGATTAGCAGAGGGTTGAATTTTTGAATGTTGCTACAGAGTATTTGTTTGATTGATGTCATAAATAAATGCAAAGTCATATTAAATTACATAATGAAATATATGACTTAGATTATTTTTTGCAAGTTAAAGCTACTTTTATTGTTTAAAAACTTCCGACTTTAATCGAATCGAAGCCGAATTTACTGCGTATTACAGATACTGCCGAAAGCATTTTCTCCCTCCTTTCTTCTGCGCTTTCAAATAATTTCTGCTGTTCGCTGAACGGACTGAATTTAGTAAGGCTTAAACCTACTAATCTGACGGCGACTCTTCTATTGTATGCCTTTCTCAGCATCTCCGAAGCAGTTCTGAAAATTACCCGATCATCATCGGTCTGTTTAATTGTTTTTGACCTTGTGATTGTTACAAAATCAGAATACCGAAGTTTTATCGTAATTGTTGATGCTTGCCAGTCGTTGTTCCTTAATGTCTGACACACTTTACCTGTTAATTTGAAAAGGATACTTTCTACGTAGCATTTATTCATTTCATCCTGATGAAAGGTTCTTTCGTGCGAAATACTTTTTTGATCCGCCGGAAGTGAGAGATATTCACTCCCCTGACCATTTGCCTTTCTCCACATATCTGTACCATATTTACCAAAGGCAGCAGAGAAGTAGTCTTCCTTTACACCTGCAATATCACCAAGTGTATAAAATCCCTTATGGTGCAAATGCTTCAGGGTTTCCTTGCCTATACCAGGCATTGATTCAGCAGGCATAGGAGCCAGAAATTCTTTCTCCATTTCCGGCAGGACATAAGTTACACCTCTGGGTTTCATGAAATCGGATGCGATTTTGGCGATTGTTTTATTTCTTGCTATCCCTATTGAGCATGGAAGTTTAAGAGTATTCCAAATCTCTTTCTGCAACTTTGATGCAAACATGAATAATGGACCGTAAATATGAGTGCAGCCGGTAAAGTCCATGTAAAATTCATCGATAGAAGCCTGCTCAATCTGAGGAGCATATTTACTAAGTATATATTTAACGGCTTTAGAAAACCTGCCGTATTCACCGTGAGAACCGTGTACATAAATCGCATTCGGGCATAAACGATAAGCCTGTTTTATCGGCATCCCGGAATGAAGTCCATAATCACGGGCTTCATAAGAACAGGCAGCAACAACACCTCTTCCGTATTTTGGATCGGCGCCCACTACAACAGGTTTCTCATTTAAAGAAGGATCTACTATCCTTTCCACCGAGACAAAGAATGCGTCAAGATCAAGATGAAATATGGTTCGCATAAGTTTTTCAGTCACCCTTCGACAGAGCTCAGGGTGATTCACCCTCCCACCTCATGCTGAGCTTGTCGAAGCATGAGCTACTCGAAGCATGAGCTACTCGAAGCATGAGCTACTCGAAGCATGAGCTATTACAGGTATTATTTTATGAAAACTGAATTACAAAAATTTTGTAAACTTTACATTCATACTTTAGAGGAAACCATAGAAGAATTAAATATTGTTATTGATTTTGGAATCGATTAATAATTGACGGTTGTGAGCCAACTCTTTAAGGCTTTCAAAATCTCCTTTAATGAGAGCCTCTTTCTTTTTTCTACACCAGCCCTTAATTCTTCTTTCCATAATATACGCTTCATACCTGGACAAATATTCTTGTGAGTAAACGAGTTCGACCGGCAATCTTGATGATGTGTAGCCCTTATATTTTGCTCGCTTATGTTCAGCAATACGTTTCTCTAAATTGCAGGTCATACCTGTATAATAGCTATTGTCAGAACATATTAAAATATATATCCAATATGGCATAATAAATTACTTTTGTCTCCATCACCCTTCGACAGAGCTCAGGGTGATTCACCCTCCCA
>JAFGMI010000036.1 GCA_016927595.1 Melioribacteraceae bacterium
AATATCGCAGTAAGTTCCGGCGGTGATGTGGCGATAACATTTTCGAGAGTTTCAGAGAACGAGTACGTCGGAGCATATTATACCATCATCCCTCATGATTTTAATCCGGGGTTCGCTGATACCTGGGAAAACTATCCTCTTTACGAAGGCAGAGCAAATTATGTTCTTACGCTCAACGGTGAAAGCAACAGGTGGGGGGATTATAACGGCGCCTGGAGCGATCCCCTCGATGATAATACTTTCTGGATTTTTACCGAATATGCCAAATCGAAGGATGTGTGGGGTACCAGATTAGGAGCCGTTAGACTACAACCTTATGATGTTCCTTATGTAAATATTATAGAAAAAGAAATTGATTTTGGGGTAAAGGAATTAAGCAGCAGCAGTCTGGTTGAACTTGAAATCAGCAATCTCGGAAGTCCCGATCTTTTAATATCGGGTATTAATTCCGACGGCGGCAGATTCAGTATCGTGAACTCTGCTTTCCCCCTTACTATAACCGGTTCGGGTTCGGAAATCGTACAGATTGCATTTAACCCAACTGAACACGGTCAGGAAGTTAACGATACGTTAAGAGTAATTTCTAACGATCCAAACAACAGTGAATATAAAATTGCTGTTAAGGGTAAGGGTTTCGAACTGATAAAAGCTGTTAAAAGCACTCTTTATGCTTCGAGTGTATCGGATAATGGTGATGGCAATATATCATCTTTGGACAGAAATTCGGCTGCCCCGACCTTAATAGGATATACCGGTTTTAATAAAGTTGAAAGTATTGCAATACATCCGGAAACAAGTGAGGTTTACGGACTGGTTAAGAACGAAGAAGGTCCTCATGTACTTGTCAAACTAAGAGGTACAGACGGTGAAGGCATGGTATATATGCCGGCTCCCGTACAAATTCACAGATTTGCCTTCGATAATAACGGACTGATACATGCCGTGACCGATGACAGCACGTATTATACTATTAATAGCACAACTTTCGAAGCAACAATGGTGCGGCAGCTGGTTCATCAGGTTCGGGCTATTACTGTTAATCCGGCAACTAACGATGTTCTTATTAGCTGGGCATTCCCGGAAACAGACGACAGGATAGTAAAACTTCTGCCGAATGGTTTTATTAATATCGTTGGTTCAACGGGACAGGGACAAAACATAAATACGCTCACATTTGATGATGAAGGAAATATGTACGGAACTGTCGGTAAACCGGGACTAATTAACCTCTTGCTGAAGATTGATCCTGCGAACGGCTCAGCTACAACTGTTGGTAATACAAATCTTAAAAACATTGTTGGTCTTGCTTTTGCATCTGACGGTATTACCGGTGTGAATGACAAGCTGGTTTTGCCGGAAATTTTTACACTGGAACAGAATTATCCTAATCCGTTTAATCCGTCTACTAATATCAGATTTAACTTACCGGAAAGCGGAAACGTAACACTTACATTGTTCAACGCAATCGGCGAAAAAATTACCGACCTGATTAAAGGTAATTTGTCTGCGGGACAGCATTCGTTAGTAGTAGATGCATCGGTAACCTCGCAGCTCAGCAGCGGTATTTATATTTATAAACTTTCGGTTAATTCGATAAGCGGAAAGAATTTCTCGGAAAGCAAAAAGATGATGCTGCTGAAATAGGTATTAATAAAACCTTCGGAGTCGTAATTCGGTGATATAGTTTACGACCCCGGAGGTTTTATGTTTTTAGTAACTATAAATTCTCTGTAAAGTAATCTATTATCTTCTGATAAAGATGAATTCCATCTGAACCGACCACGCCATGCCTGTGCCCTACATAAGGGAAATAGTCCAGGGACTTATTAAGATCCATCGCTTTTTCCGCAAAAAGAAGCGTGTGCTGCCAGACAACTGTCGGGTCATCTGTTCCATGAACAAGTAATAATTTACCGTTGAGATTATCTACATAATTAAGCAGATTTGATTCTTTATAACCTTCAGGATTTGCTTCCGGTGTGTCCATATATCTCTCGGTGTACATCACCTCGTAAAGTTCCCAGTTTATTACCGCGCCTCCGGCTACTCCTGTTTTAAAGGTATTATTCGTACGAAGCATTAAAGATGTAGTCATGAACCCGCCGTAACTCCAGCCGAATACTCCGAATCTGGTCGAATCAATATACTGCAGACTTTTAAGATACTTAATGCCTGTCATCTGATCTTCAATCTCTTTGGAACCGAGATTTCGGAAAGTTGCCTGTTCAAACTCTAAACCCCTGAATGCCGAACCTCTGTTATCCAGTGTAAAAACTATGTAACCCTCCTGCGCCATCCTGTAAAACCAGAGTCCGTATTTACCTTCAAGCCATCTGTTTTGAACAAGCTGGGCGTGCGGACCGCCGTAGACATACACGATTGCCGGATAAATTTTTGTGGAATCAAAATCGGGAGGAAATACAATTCTTCCGTACAATTCAGTGCCACTATCATTTTCTAATGTCAATAACCTTACTTTCCCTGCATTTCTGTCTTTAAGAGGATTTTCGGAATTAAGTATTATGCTTTCTATCTCGCCCTTGTAATTTATGAGTCTTGTCTGATGCGGTACTTCTACTGACGAATATTCATCAATGTAATAAAAGCCTGAGTTATGTATGGAAATGTTGTGCCAGCCTTTATCGATTGTTAATTTTGTTCTTTTGAAGTCATTAAGATTTATTTTATAGAAATGTCTTTCAACAGGACTCTCTTCAGTCGAGGTTATAAAAAGATGTTTTGCTTCTGCATCAAATCCGTGGATTTGTGTTATCTCCCAATCGCCGCTTGTAAGCTTACCTAATTCATTTCCACTGCAGTCGTATAAATAAGCATGCTTATATCCGTCCCGCTCCGAGCACCAAATAAATTTTTCGGGATGGTCAGGGACGAAACAGAGAGTGTCCTCAGGCTCAACGTACTTGTCATTCCTTTCCTCAAAAAGCAGAGAAACCTGCTCACCGTTATCGGGATTATACTTATAAAGCTGAAGGTGATTCTGGTCCCTGTTCAGATGCGCAACATAAAGATTCCTTTCGTCCGGACTCCAGGAAACAGAGGTTAAATACTGCTCTTCGAAACCTTTAGTATCAAGCCAGGTAATCTTATCTGAAACTAAATCATAGACACCTATTCTGACTTTCGTACTTGTCATTCCCGCCATCGGATATTTTATAAACTCTGCAGAAGCAGGAACTGTGTTTACATTCAAAAGAGGATAGTCAGTTACATTCCGTAAATCCTCGTGATAAAATGCTAAATAACTGCTTTTAGGCGACCAGAACATACCGCTGCTAATTCCGAACTCATTCCGCGATACACTCACACCATAAGTGAAATCGGGCTCACCATCAAATGTAATCTGTTTTACCGAATCTGTCCTGAAACTGATATACAAATTGTTATTATAAATATATGCTGTTTTGTTGAAATCAGGCGAAGTACGTTTGGTTCCCGCTTCAGATTCAATCTGATTGATCTTCTCTAATTCTTTTGAGTCCAGATTATAACTGAACAGAGTATTGTTGTTCCAGAATAAAAACTCATTATCTGAAATCCAGTTGTACGACGGGAATTTATTCTTTGCATTTTGATCGTACTCCCGTAATTCAGCGTTCAGATCTTCAAGTGCAACCAACCTACTTTTTTTACCGGATCTGCTGCCTTTCATCAGAATTTGTTTCCCTTCTTCTTCTTCGACGAATGAGTATGAGGCTTCACCGGGCAGCCATTTAAGTTTTTCTAGAGTCTTGGCTTTGAGTGTTGTTCTGGAATTCATTACAATATCGGATGCGCTGAATTTACTTACCTGAGCCGACAGCGATACTGTGAGGAATAATAAAATCAAAAAATACCTTTTCATTTTCATGTCCGTAATAAATTATAATAATAATCGTGTTAAATTTAGGATGGATTGATTTAAAAGGATAGTATTTTAAATAAAAAAAAGGGGTTTAAAAACCCCTTTTATTTGTTCTCTTTTTTATCTTCATTTTTCTTATCAGAGAGGAGTATTCTTTTCTCGAGTACGTTATCAATCAGGTTGTAATCCTTGGCTTCTACAGAAGTCATATATTTATCCCTGTCGCAGTCTAATGTAATTTTTTCAAACGACTGTCCGGTATGTTGGGCAAGAATTTTGTAAATAGTGTCGCGGGTTTTAATCATTTCCTTAGCATGTATCTCAATATCGGAAGTCTGTCCCTGAAGACCGCCTATCCACGGCTGATGAATCATAATTTTCGAATGGGGAAGTGCAGATCTTTTTTTCTCCTGACCTCCTGCGAGTAAAATCGCACCCATACTTGCGGCGAGTCCGACGCATATAGTTGCAACGTCAGCTTTAATATATTTCATGGTATCGTAAACAGCCAGTCCGGCTGAAACACTTCCACCAGGGGAATTTATGTATAGATTTATGTCCTTGTTTGGATCCTCAGCCTCAAGGAACAGTAGCTGAGCGATTATTAAACTTGCGACATGATCATCAATTGCAGTACCGAGAAAAATTATCCTCTCCCTCAGCAGACGGGAAAAAATATCCATTCCTCTTTCACCGCGACCTGTTTGTTCTATTACGTACGGGACTAACTGATTATAAATTTCTGGCTTCATTTCTTTTTACCTTTAGATTCTTTTTCTTTTTTTTCTTCAGGGTCGAATTCTTTAGCCTTGTTATTTGCTTTTAAAAAAGCGAGAACCTTTTCCTCTAATATGCTTTCATCCCTCCGGCTTTCTTTATAGTACTTCATCAATTTCTCGGTTGAAATTCCGGTCTGGGCTGCTTCTTCTTCCGCAATTTTTTTAAGATCGCTTTCTTCTACTTCTATATTTTCTTTTTTAGCAATATTATTCAGAATAATCTCCCATTTAGCATTCCATTCTGCTCTCTGATGCAGATGATCTCTGGCTTCAGTTTCGTTAAAAGGTGTTTTATATCGCTTTGCGTTTTCTTTTTCAACCTCAACAAGTCTGTTTAATATTAAATCGACATAACCTTTCGGAGCTGCAAAATCATTATTCTCAACGATCCTGTTCAGCAGAGAATTCGTATAAATCCTCTCTGACTGCTGATCATAATACGACTTATAATTTTCTCTTATCTGATCCTTAAATTCTTCTAGAGATTTAGCTTTTTTATTTGAAATTTCCTCAATTAATTCCTCAGTTGGTTCAGGCAACACTATTTTCTCAATCTTTTTTACCGTGCACTCATATTTGTAACTTACTTTATGAACCTCTTCACCGTGCATATGTTCATCAATAAAAGTAAAACCGAATTTATCCCCCACTTTTTTTTGCATAGCGTTGTTTTTAATTTCAGGATTGACCTTTGGATCACTCAAATCAATAACCATGTTTTCCGATTTATTGCCGTCTACAGGATTATCATCATCATCCAGCTTCTGAAGATCGATGGTAATTTTGAAATTCTCATCCGAAACCAGATCAGCCTCTTCGAAAGAAGCTCTGGTCTTGAGCATGAGGTCTATTTCTTTTTCAATATCTTCTTCCCTGAGCTTGAAAACAGGTTTTTCAATTTCGAGATTTGTATAATCTTTAAGTTCCAGTTCAGGCCTTACTTCGTATTTTACCTTAAAATACAATTTCTCATTAATTTTAAAATCCAGATCGATCAGCTGTGGAGTGCTTATAGGCTGCAGTTTTTCAGAATCAACTATATCCCAAAATTTCTTGTTGGCAATTTTTTCACTCGCCTGATATTCAATAGCTTCACCGTATAATTTTTTCAGCATCTGAATAGGAGCTTTACCTTTTCTGAATCCCGGAAGGGATATCTTTTTTCTCTCCTCTTCATACGCATCTTCTATTTCATTTTTTATTTCGTCGTAGACAAGAGTGACTTCAATCTCATGCTCTGACTGAGTTATTTCGTTTACTTTCGTATCCAATTAAACCTCTTAAATATTTGTATTTCTTCAGACAGTTATCAAAATTATGGTGCGAAAGGGGGGACTCGAACCCCCACATCCTTTCAGATACTAGATCCTAAGTCTAGCGCGTCTGCCAATTCCGCCACTCTCGCATTAAGTTACAGTTTTATACTACTTAATCGCCATTTACTTAAAAAATGAGAACCATAAATCTATAGAAAATTATTCTTTTATCATAGCAATCTAAAATCACAAAATTATTTTGTATATTAAACAACTCAAAAACGACACATCATTGTGCATCTATGGAAGATTTAATAGGTAAAAAAATAGAAAATTACCTGATAACCTCTGTTTTGGGAAGAGGGGGGATGGGAGTTGTTTATAAAGCCAGAGATGAAAAACTTGACAGATATGTCGCTATAAAAGTGCTTGCGGTTAAGGCTGTGGATAAGGAGCGTTTCATTGAAAGATTTAAACGTGAAGCAAAAAATCATGCTCAACTATCGCACCCTAATATCGTAACAGTATACGGTTTTATCGAATATGAGGGCTTGCTCGGGATTGTGATGGAATATGTTGAGGGTGAGAGTCTGGAGAAGGTCCTTTTCAAGCAGAACAGGCTTCATGTTTTTGATGTAGTTTATATAATCCGTCAGGTGCTTCTGGCTATAGGTTATGCCCACTCAAAAGGATTCGTTCACCGGGATATCAAGCCTTCAAACATAATTATTAATCACGAAGGTACAGTAAAAATTATGGATTTTGGAATTTCCAAATCCATTGTCGAGAAAGGAATGACACGCACCGGGTCAAAAGTAGGAACGGTATTGTATATGAGTCCCGAACAAATCAAGGGTGAATCTACAGATCATCTTACAGATATATATGCTATCGGCTGTACAATGTACGAGATGATAACAGGGAAACCACCGTTTTATTCCGATAGTGAATATGAAATAATGGACGGGCACCTGAAAAAGAATCCTGTGAAAGTATCAGTCGCGACACCTGGAATACCTGCAGTACTTGAAGAGATTGTACTTACCTCACTCAGTAAAAATCCTTCGGACCGTTATCAAAGATGCGAAGATATTCTAGTCTTACTCGGAGAACTTGATGAGTACATGAAGGATGTGAAATCCAAGTATTTTCTCAGGACTCAAAAAGATCCTAAAAAAACCAAAGCGCTCTCAACCTTTGCATTTTCAGCGTTTATTGTAATAATGGCAGCACTGTTTTATTTCGTATATGTACAAGTGGGTGAACTATTGCAAAGCGATGTGCTCGATAATTTCAAAAAGTACAGTGTGCAGTCGATTTTCAGTTCAGGGGATACCGAACTGGAATTTAGTGAAGTTTATGATATTAGTACTAATTCGGTACAGAATCTGCATTCGCTATACTTTACTGACGATAGTTTTGGAGTTGTGGTTGGTGATTCGGGGACAGTGCTGGTTACATCTGACAGCGGCAGCACCTGGGAATATCTGGACTTATCGACAAAGTACAATTTGAGAGATATTGTAATAAACAACAATCACCTGTTTATTGTAGGTGATGGTTCGAGGCTTTATATCTATTCATTAAGCGACATCACACTGAATACAGAGTCATTTGCCGGCGGGAATAATTTTTATGCTATTCAGTTCAAAGATAAAATGAATGCATTTATTCTTGGCAGCAGAGGAACTCTTAATGTTACCAAAGATGGCGGGAAATCCTGGAAAGAAGTATTTTCTCAGACTGACAAAACTTTGTACGATATAATATTTACCAGGTCCGGAAGAGGATTTATAGTCGGCTGGGGGGGAACAATTATCAGCAGCGAAGATTCCGGAATGAGTTGGGAGAGGATTAAAGAAATAACCGGCAAATATCTTAGAGCCGTCGATTTCTGGGGCGAAGATATCGGTCTTATAGTAGGCGGTGCCGGCACAATACTGCGTACATCCGATGGCGGTTCAAACTGGGTTGAATTGGAAAACAACAGTTCAACGACCTATAACGATGTGAAATTTCTAAACCAGAAGATTGCAATTATTGTAGGTGCCAGAGGGACAATTCTTATTACCTTAGACGGCGGCATCTCCTTTAAAGAAATTGAAACCAATAACTATGCAAATCTTAATAAGATATCGATTTCAGATTCAGGAAACATTTACATCTCCGGTGTAAATGGCACGGTGCTGAAAATAAATGTGATAAACAGGGAGTAGAATTGGATAAATTTATTATCAGGGGTGGAATAAATCTTAAAGGTAGAGTAAACGTAAGTGGTGCCAAAAATGCTGCATTGGCTATAATGCCCGCCTGTCTTCTTCACTCGGGTGTCAATAGGCTTGAAAACATTCCCGAAGTTAATGATATTTTTACCATGATGAAGCTTATGACGCATCTTGGTGTTAAAGTTGATTACGAGAAAGGCGGATTGGTAATTGATGCATCAGAAATTAAAAGTCAGGAAGCTCCTTATGAGCATGTAAAGAAAATGAGAGCGTCGGTATACGTGCTGGGGCCACTGTTAAGCAGATATGGTTATGCAAAGGTATCTTTACCTGGGGGCTGTGCATGGGGACCGAGACCGATTAATCTGCACTTGGAAGCAATGAAAAAACTAGGCGCCGAAATAGATATTGAAAATGGATATATAATTGCACGTTCGAAACGGTTGAACGGTGCGCATATACATTTCGATATATCAAGTGTTGGTGCCACAGGGAATGCACTGCTGGCTGCGACACTTGCAAAGGGAACAACAAAAATTTCAAATGCAGCTATCGAACCCGAAATTACATCACTGGCTGAATTTCTGGTTAAGATGGGAGCACGAATTACAGGTATTGGTACAAACCAGCTGGAGATCGAAGGCGTGAATGAACTGAAGGCTTCCGATTTCCGTATTATACCCGATCGCATAGAAGCCGGAACTCTTCTTATAGCGGCAGCAATTACAAATGGCAGCATCGAACTTGAGATGGAATATCCACAGTATATTGATGCAGTAACATCCAAACTTGAGGATTCAGGGCTTAAGTTATTGTATCAAAATAATATACTGAGTTTTAATGCAAATAATTATATGCCGCAAAGTGTTGATGTTCTTACAGCAATCTACCCGGGATTCCCAACCGATATGCAGGCTCAATGGACTGCACTTATGACTCTGGGTAATTCTACCGCTACAATAACAGATTCAATTTATCAGGACAGATTCAAACACGTACCGGAACTAAACAGATTGGGAGCACGGATTGAAATAATTCGTAACAGCGCTGTTGTTAAGGGAGTGAAAAAATTGACCGGTGCTAAAGTAATGTCAACAGATCTGCGCGCAAGCGCTTCACTTGTTCTTGCCGGGTTAGCTGCTGAAGGCGAGACTGAAATATTACGAATTTATCACCTTGACCGAGGCTACCAAAAGATTGAGGAGAAATTAAAAAAACTTGGTGCGGATATTCAAAGAGTACCTACAAGTGAATTTTAGTTTTATTAAAAATATTATTTCAGGAAAGAGCCGGTTTACCCTCTGCGTTTTAATAGTAATATACTCTGTTTTGTTATGTCTACTTCCGTTAAGCAATGTGATGGGTTATGAATTTTCATTCTTCCAGTCAATATTCCTCGGATTCGTTGCGGGAATAATCATAATAAATAGTAAAATATCGTTAACTGTAAGTAAATCATTTGTCCGTATTTTATATCAGAACCGGGGAATTCTGCTGTTTACTATTTTTGTCCCGGTGATAATTTCAATTATTAGTACAAAATACTTTACTGTCTGTCCACTTGAAGATGGACTTATGTTTTATTTTGTAATTACTGTTCCTGCTGTGTTGATAGGTGTTCTTCTGGCTTATTCCAGTTCATTATCATTTAATAAGTACAGAAAAATAATTTTTACTTTATCATATTTTGTTTTGTTGTTACTGCCTCTTCTTGAAATTTATTACAGACCTCAGATTTATTTATACAATCCGATATTCGGTTTTTTCCCGGGTACAATTTATGACGAAGACATTGCGATTGATAATAAACTGCTTTTATACCGTGTAATCAGTATGCTCCCGATTCTGATTATTATACTTGCAGAGTACATGAAATTATCGCGGAAATTGTTTTTCCCTGTTACTATCGTACTTTACTTAATTCTTTTTGGAATTAAACCGTTTCTCGGATTTTCGACAACTGAGGATTTAATAAGAGAAACGCTGGCTGGTGAGCTGATAACAGATAATATTATAATGACTTATCCTGAATCACTTAATAAAAAAGAAATAAACAATCTCGTGTTGCATCACGAATTTTATTTACGGGAAATTACGAAACAGGCAGGCATTGATTACAAGCAGAAAATACACTCCATCGTTTTTGAAAATTCATCGCAGAAAAGGGAACTTTTCGGTGCGGGAGCAGCTGATGTGGCAAAACCGTGGCTCAATCAGATATATATAGAAGCGGATAGTTATAACAAAAGCCTGAAGCATGAAATGGTGCATGTAATAGCTTCTGAAATCGGGAGCACGATATTTAAGATTTCTGATAATTTTAACCCTGCTGTATTGGAAGGTTATGCAATGGCTATTGAAAATAATTATTCAGACTATGATATAAATTATTTAGCCGCAATTGCCGGAAAGAGCGGATACAGTTTTTCGATAGAAAATTTGTTCACTTCCTTTTCTTTTTTTTCAGGGATATCCTCCGTCTCGTATATATTTTCAGGATCGTTCGTTAAGTTTTTAATTGAGCGCTTCGGAATTGAAAAAGTTAATGCGTTTTATTCAGATACAGATTTTGTTAAAATATTTGGTTCTACCGTAAGAGAATTACAGGACAAATATTATAGTTACATTGATTCGATAAATTATCAGGTAAATAAAAATACGGCTCAGTTGTTCTTTGGGACGCTTCCGATATTTAAAAAAACATGTCCCAGGGTAACGGCAAATAATCTTAATAGAGCCTGGGTGCTTTTCAACAATAATAAATTCGATGAAGCATTTGAGGTCTTTAAAGAAACATATAGTTACTCGGGTACTTATTCTGCTTTACTGGGTCAGTTGCTGTGTTTCGAAGAAGCAGGTGAATACCAGGAAGCATTTAATTTAATTGCCGGGGAGTTCAGTAAATACGATGAAAGTTCATACGAATTTAATCTTCAGATTTTATACGCTGATTATGCCGCAAGAATGAATAACATAAATTTCGCGGATAGTCTCTACAAGAACCTAAGTTCTCTTGAGGTTAACGAGTATTATTCCTGCATTGCCAGGACCCGGGAAGCAATTTTGAATTATGGTCAGGTTAAACTTGTTAAATATCTTAACAGTGATACGGCAAACAGATTGAAAATGCTTGATAGTCTGCTGAACAATAATAACTACGAGTACATGTTGAGTATAATAATTAATCTGTCAAATAACCTGGGTATTGAAGCATCTGAAATTTATAAAAAATATTATGAGTATTTTGAACTTGGGGGAGTTTACAGCTATTATAATTATTATATGCTCTCCAACTTCTATCTAAGTGATAATAATTGGAATATGGCGCGGGAAATGGCTTTGAAAAGCACTTCTGAAGTTTTAGAAAACCGTAAAGAAGTATATTTTGAAAATTTAGAAAAAACCAGGTGGATCTTTAATTTTGCAGACAGCATTCTTTCTAATATTTTTTATAGGAATAAGTAATTTTGAAGGATAGAATTCTGGAATACTTTGAATCGATTAAATTTCTTGAAAAAGCCTCAGAAACAGCCGGAGATTTAAATGTCGGGATTTTTATTGTTGGTGGATTTGTGAGGGATCTAGTGCTGAACAGGGAAACAAATGAAATTGATTTCCTTGTCGTCGGGGATGGAGTTATGTTTGCATCAATTTTTGCAGATAGACTGGGTGTAAAAAAAATTAATATTTATAAAAATTTCGGTACAGCACAGTTCAGCTTTAACAACTATAATCTGGAATTTGTAGGTGCAAGAAAAGAATCGTATAATCCGGAAAGCCGTAATCCCGATATAGCACCGGGTACTTTTAAAGATGATATCCACAGAAGGGATTTTACAATAAACTCCCTGGCAATTTCTCTTAATCAATCAAATTATGGGGAACTTATAGATACATTCGGTGGACTGAATGATATTTATGATAGAATAATTAAAACTCCACTGGACCCTCTGTTAACGTTTGATGACGACCCTTTGAGAATTTTAAGAGCGTTCAGATTTGCGGCTCAGCTAGTTTTTAATGTGCACCAGTCTGTGCTTGATGCAGCTGCCAAGCTGCGGGACAGACTTACAATAATTTCACAGGAACGCATTACTGATGAATTTATGAAAATACTTGCTTCACCGAAACCTTCAATCGGAATGTTGCTGCTTGAAGAGACAGGTGTCATGGAAATTATCTTTCCTGAGATTTCAGCAATGACCGGTGTGGAACAGAGAAAAGAACATCATCACAAAGATGTTTTCCTTCATACGCTTCAGGTTGTTGATAATGTAGCAGCTGTGAGCGATAATTTATGGCTTCGTTTTGCAGCTTTAGTTCATGATATAGCCAAACCACCGACAAAAAAGTTTGTTGAAGGCACCGGATGGACTTTTCATGGTCATGATGAGTTAGGTGCAAGAATGATGAAATCCATATTCAGAAGGATGAAATTACCTTTTCACAAACTTGAATACGTGCAGAAAATGATTCGGCTTCATCTGAGACCTATTGCACTTGTCGATGATATTGTTACAGATTCTGCCATACGTAGATTAATAGTATCAGCGGATAATGACCTGGATGATTTAATAGTTCTCTGCCGTGCTGATATAACGAGTAAGAATCCCGAGAAAGTAAGCAGATACTTGTCCAATTATGAAAAAGTGATGGAAAGAGTCAAAGAGGTAAAAGAAAAAGATGCACTGAGGGCATTTCAATCGCCTGTGCGGGGCGATGTAATTATGGAAGTATGCGGTCTCGCACCTTGTAAAACAGTCGGACTGATTAAATCGGAAATTGAAGAGGCGATTATCGACGGTAAAATTAAGAATACATACGAAGATGCATTTGAGTACCTGCTTAAAATTAAAGAGAAATTTATCGCATCGAATAATTCCCATTCTACAGTGTAATCTTGCAAAATAAATTCGGATTCGAGGTTTTTTTTTGTAACTTTTTAGAAACTTAAACCGTCCAAATTTACGGTTTGTCAAATATTTACAGATTTTTATTAAAACATATGCTTAATAAGGAGTTAAAATGAGAAAATATGTGGTTGCTATTTTGTGCCTGTTCTTCGTTTCTCAGACATCTGCACAAAACAAACTAACACTTGATGATGCAATCCAAATAGCTCTTCAAAGAAATACCGGATTAATTAAATCCAAAAACCAGATCGAATCAGCAAAAACAAATGTTAAAAGCTCATACGGTGATTTACTGCCTAATTTTGGAGTTTCAGGTTCTTTTGGGTGGCAGAGGATTGATGATGACGGCGGTACGCAGACAGATTTTTTTGGAAATCTAGTTGATATTCCGGCTTCGACATCTGAAAACAGAAGCTGGTCGGTATCTGCCGGAGGAAGTGTTACATTATTTAATGGATTGGCTAATTACGCAACAATTAAGCAATCCGAAAATGATCTTGAATCTGCCGAGTTTAGTCTTAATAAACTAAAACAAGACATTGTTCAGATTACTGCTGATTTATATTATTCCGTTTTGAATGCTGCAGCACAGCAGAAAGTGAGAGAGGATAATGTTAAATACAATGAAAAACTTTTCGAAACAATCTCTGAGAGAAACAGGCTGGGTTCCGTCCCGATTGCCGATGTTTATGCTCAACAGGTTCAGCTGGGTAATGCTCAGCTTCTGCTGATTCAAGCGGAGAATAATCTTGACAGGACAAAAAATTCTCTGCTCAATTACCTTGCCCTCGATGTTTTAGAAGACTATGAGTTTATTGATCCGTTCGAAAGTGTTCAGCAGGTTGATACCGAATCTTTTATGCGCGATTTCGGCGAAGTAAGCGCAATGGTTGCTGAGGCTTTGAATATGCGACTTGATTATAAAAGTCAGCTTCTTAATGTTGAAAGTGCATCGAAGGGTGTTACGATCGCACAAAGCGGTTTCTTACCCAGATTAACCGGTAATTATTCATATTCAACAAACGCTACACAGCCCGATAATCTATTTAACCGCAGAACCATATCTGCAGGATTAACCTTGAGCCTGCCGATTTTCTCAAACTGGAATACCGAAAGCGCAATCCAGTTTGCCGAGGTTTCTTATAAGAACACCCTCGAAGATTTGTCCGCACTCGAACGTACAATTAAGATTGAAGTTAAACAGGGATATCTTGATCTGCTTGCCGGAAAGAAAAGTCTTGAAGTAGCTCGTGAAAATGTTAAAGCTGCGGAAGAAAACAGAAGAATTAATTACGAAAGATACAGTCTGGGTTCGGGTACCATCCTTGATGTTCTTCAATCAGACAGAGATTATACTCAGGCGGTCAGCGGTAATATAGACGCAAAGTTTCAATTTTATAAATTGCGCGACAACTTAATGAACGCTTTGGGTAAACTGGACTATAAAAAGTTTGAGTAAAAATTTATATCAAAGGAGAAATATATAATGGCTAACGGCAATAAGAAAAAATCTAAAAAGAAACTGTTTATTTTCGGCGGAATTGGTGCTCTTGTGGTTATAATAGTAATTCTTGTATTAACCAGCAGCGATAAGGAAAGAATCATTCAGGTACAGACGGAAGAAACTTCCAAAAGGACAATTACGCAGATCGTAACGGCAACCGGAAAAATTTATCCCGAATATCAGGTAATACTCAGACCCGAAGTTACAGGCGAGGTTGTTCAATTGCCTGTTGAGGAAGGGCAAAAGGTTCAAAAAGGTCAGTTGCTTATAAGAATAAAACCTGAACAATACATTGCACAACGAAATCAGGCCCGGGCACAATGGGAAGCTGCGAAAGCGCAACTGAAAGTACGGGAAGCAGATTTGGATAGAGTTAAAGCTGAGTATGACAGAGTTAAGGATTTGTTCGAGAAAAAACTTGCAAGCGAGCAGGAAATGGAAATTGCAAAAGCAAGCTTCCTTCAGAGTGAAGGTCAGTATGAGGCTCAGATAGCTGCCGTTGATCAGGCAAAAGAACGACTTAACGATTCCCAGGTACAACTTGATAAGACAACTATTTATTCTCCAATCGATGGCTGGATTACAAGTCTTCCTGTCGAATTGAGCGAACGAGTTCTGGGAAGTTCATTCAGTCAGGGAACCCAGTTAATGACTGTTGCTGACCTAAATAATATGGAAGCACGCGTGGAAGTTGATGAGAACGATGTTGTTCTGGTTTCCGTAGGCGATACTGCATACGTTGAGGTGGATGCCTTCGGAGATAAGAAATTTTTGGGATTGGTCTCGCAGATTGGGAACAGTGCTCAAACAACCGGCTTGGGAACACAGGATGAAGTTGTAAATTTTGAAGTCCGAATCCGTATAGTTGATCCGGGTCGTGAACTGCGCCCGGGAATGTCGTGTGATTCTGATATCGAGACTGAAACCAGAACGGATGTAGTTGCTGTTCCGATACAAAGTGTAACTGCAAGAATGGATAAACCGATGAACGGCAACGATGAAAATTCTGATGAAGAAGTTGAAGATGACAGACCGAACAGAAATAACAGTAAACCGAACGGTAATCCAAATAAACCAAAAGAGGTTGTCTTTGTTGCAGACGGGAATGTCGCAAAGAAAGTCGAAGTTGAAACAGGCATAAGCGACGACAACTATATTGAAATTATTAAGGGACTTGATGGTACCGAGAAAGTTATAAGCGGACCTTACAGAGCGATTTCGAAAGAACTTGAAGATGGTACAAAGATCAGGGTACCAGGCGGAGATAAGACAAAAAAAGATAGTGAAGAACAAAAGTCTGATAGTACATCGAACTAGTTCTTATAACAAAATTAAATATGAGTGAAAAATGAATATTATAACCATAGAACATATTGCTAAAGTCTACCAGGTTGGAATGGAGGAGGTACATGCACTCAGAGATGTATCCCTGAGAATTGATAAAAATGAATATGTAGCGATAATGGGTCCGTCAGGGTCCGGTAAGTCAACGCTGATGAATATGCTGGGTTGTCTCGATACTCCTACCAGCGGTTTGTATAACTTTAAGGATCATAACGTAAGCCAGATGAACGATAATGAACTGGCAACAATCAGAAACAAGGAAATAGGTTTTGTATTTCAGACTTTTAATCTGCTGCCGCGATCAGACGCGCTTCATAATGTTGAACTCCCATTAATTTATGCGGGGATTACGTCGCATGAAAGGAAAGAAAGAGCTGCAGCAGCGCTGGAGAGTGTGGGATTAGCAGATCGAATGCATCATAAACCGAATGAACTGTCGGGTGGTCAGAGGCAGCGGGTGGCAATTGCCAGAGCCCTGGTCACTAATCCGTCAATTATTCTGGCAGATGAACCTACAGGCAACCTTGATTCGAAAACCGGTGAAGATATAATGCTTCTGTTCAACGAAATATTCGAGCAGGGAAATACTATTATCCTGGTTACTCATGAGGAGTATATAGCCGAGCATGCCGCACGAATAATAAGGTTGCGCGATGGTCTGATTGAGAGTGATGAAAATGTATCTGACCGATTTATACCGGGGAAAAAAGTATCAGTAGATTAATCCGAAAGGGATGAAATGAAAAACTATTTATTTGAACTTAAAGAGGGATTGATAATTTCTCTCAAAGCAATCAGAAGTAATAAGATAAGGTCTGTTTTAACTACCCTTGGTATTATAATCGGTGTATGGGCGGTTGTTGTTATGACTATGGCTATCAGGGGAATAGATGAATCTTTTCAAACTGGCGTAGCTTCACTGGGTAGTGATAATCTTTATATAGATAAATGGGCATGGTTTGATAATGATATTCCATGGTGGGAGTTAAGAAACAGAAAAAATCTGGAGATGGATGATTTCAGACGATACGTTGAGCTTGCAAAACTGCCTCTGGCTGCAGCCCCGTCAGCCGGAACTAACAGAACAATTAAGTATGAAGATAAATCAGTTGAGTTTGTAAATATTCAGGGGACTACGAATCAGTATATAAATACCACGAATCTCACATTTGCGCAGGGAAGGTTCTTTAATGAACTGGAAAGCAAAGGCGGAAGACAGGTGTGTGTCCTTGGCAGCGAAGTTAATAATAAACTTTTTCCGCTTGGTAACGGGCTTGGCAACAATGTAAAAATAGGCGGCCGGAAATTTAAAGTAGTTGGTATTCTGGAAGAACAAGGCAGTTGGGTGATGGGTAACTGGAATCCTGATAATCAGGTATTTATCCCGATAGAAAATATATTCAGATATTTCCAGAGTCAGAGACACAGAAGCATAACAATTAATGTGAGAGCTCCAAACAGCCAGATGGTAGAAGCGGTTAAGGAAGAAGCTATAGGTATTATGCGCAGGGTGCGCGGACTGAAATATGATGAGCGGAATGATTTTTCTATAAATCAACAGGAAGGTTTGTTAACAAATATTAACCAGACCATCGGTGTAATTCAGGTTGCCGGTTTGGTAATTACTGGTCTCGCGTTGTTCGTGGGAGCAATTGGTATCATGAATATTATGTTTGTATCGGTCAAGGAAAGGACCAGGGAGATTGGTATTCGTAAAGCAATTGGGGCAAAGAACAGGACTATACTGGGACAGTTTATTTCCGAATCTGCGATGCTTTGTCTGATAGGTGGATTTATAGGACTTTTCCTTGCAATGATAACAAGTATGATAATAGCTCAGATGGATTTTCCGTCTAAAATTACACCGGATTCAGTGATACTTGCAATTATGGTTTCATTAATAACGGGGGTATTGTCAGGATTCGCACCGGCGTTTACTGCATCAAAAATGGATCCCGTAGATTCTCTGAGGTATGAATAATGTTAATAACCGAAATTATTAAAGTTGCACTTTCATCTTTACATTCGAATAAATTAAGATCCACCTTAACGATGTTGGGAATTATTGTCGGTATATTCTCAATAATATCTATCAGCACGGTAATTGCAATGCTTCAGAACAGCATCGAGGAGGGTGTATCGGCGCTTGGTAAAAACACCTTCCAGCTTCAGAAATTTCCTTCAATCAGAACGGGCAGTGCCGAGGAGAGAGCCTTAATACGTAACAGAAGAAACATAACTGTTGAAGAGTATTATCGTCTGAGGGAAGAACTTCAGGGTAAGGCAAAGTCTGTAGGCGGTGAGCTTTGGAGGTGGGGAAGGACAATAAAATTCGGGAATAAAGAGACCAATCCGAATGTAAATCTTTCAGGCTGTACTCCGGAAGCCTTTGCAAACAACAATTGGGTAATTGAATATGGAAGGGAATTTAACCAGCGTGAGGTTGATAATTCTTCGAAATATATAGTACTGGGGAAAGACATTGCCGACCACCTGTTCGAGTATATGAATCCAATCGGGCAGGAAGTCTGGATGGACGGACGAAAATTCCAGGTAATCGGTGTACTCGAAAGCCAGGGGGCTGTCTTCGGTCAGAGTCAGGATAACTTCGTCATTATTCCGCTGAATACTTTTCTTGCCTATTACGGAAGTGAAAGATGGAACAGTGTAAACATCACAATTCAATCATTTGAAAAAGAGGACTACGATAAACTGATTGAAGTAACCGAAGGACATTTCCGAACAATTAGGAAAGTTCCTCCGGGCGAACCCAATGATTTTGAAATCCGAAGCAACGAACAGATGTTGAAACAGATAAATGAAATGACAGCTGGAGTCAGAATCGGCGCTTTCGCAATAGCTGCAATTGCACTGCTGGCGGCGGGAATCGGAATTATGAATATTATGCTTGTATCCGTTACTGAACGGACAAAAGAAATAGGCATCCGGAAATCAATTGGAGCTAAAAGGTTTAACGTGCTATTTCAGTTTTTGGTTGAAGCAATTACATTATGCATACTTGGGGGAATTGTAGGGATTGTACTGGGAGTGGGTGTGGGTAACTGGGCAGGTTCATTCTTAAATGCTACTGCGATAATACCAATGGACTGGGTGGTTATCGGTGTTTCATTGTGCGTTACCATCGGCATTATATTCGGTACATATCCGGCGTATAAAGCCGCAAATCTGGATCCTATAGAAGCCCTCAGATACGAATAAAATTTACAGATGCCGGTATATGCCGGCATCTGTATACATATCGAATATTTTCCATTTCCGGGGGATAAAATGGAATTATTTAAAGTCGCGCTCAGCTCGTTAAAGTCCAACAAATTAAGATCCGCTTTAACCATTCTTGGGATTGTTGTAGGCATATTCTCTATTATCTCAACGAGTACAGTAATTCGTATGCTTCAGAACAGTATAGAGTCGGGAGTTTCACAACTTGGAAAGAATACCTTCCAGATACAGAAATGGGATGTGGTTGTGGGAGGCGGTCACGAAGCAAGGTCGCGCTATAGAAATCGCAGAGATATTTCTATTGAAGAATACTATAGATTAAGGGAAGTGCTGAAGGATGCTCAATATATAGGCGCCGAGCAATGGACATTTGCCAGAACGTTTTCTTACGGTAGTAAAAAGACGAATCCGAATGTTATGTTCTGCGGCTGCACACCCGAAGCTCTCCCTAATAACCAGTGGTATGTCGAATCAGGAAGGGAGTTCAACTATAATGATGTTGAACATTATCAGAACTATGCTCTGATAGGTATTGATATTGCCAATGCACTGTTCGAGTATGAAGATCCCATAGGAAAGGAAATTAAAGTCGATAATCATAAACTGAAAGTAATTGGTTTACTTGAAAAGCAGGGAGGACTGTTCGGAATGAGCCGCGATAATTTCGTCCTCATGCCTATAACCGCATTTCAAAACTTCTACGGTAGAAGAAGCAGAAGTATTAACATAACAGTTTCATCGTTCGACCAGGCATCTTATGATGATACGATTGAGAAAGCTGTCGGTGCAATGAGGCTGATCCGAAAAGTAAAACCCGGTGAACAAAATGATTTCGGTATTTTCTCGAACCAGAGTATTCTCGAACAGATCGACGGGATTACAAGCGGTGTGCGTGTGGGAGCAATAGTCATAGCTGCAATTGCCTTGCTGGCAGCAGGTATCGGAATAATGAATATTATGCTGGTTTCCGTAACTGAGCGTACTAAGGAGATCGGATTAAGAAAATCAGTAGGTGCCAAAAAGAGTAATATATTAAATCAATTTATAATTGAAGCTGTATCACTTTGTATATTAGGCGGAGTTTTCGGAATATTACTGGGTTTAGCTGCTGGTAATTTTGCAGGCTCATTTTTAAACGCAGCTGCAGCCTTCCCGATGGACTGGATAAGTATCGGCGTGGGATTATGCATATTAATAGGAGTTTCATTCGGGACTTATCCTGCGTATAAAGCTGCTAATCTGGATCCGATAGAAGCGCTCAGGTACGATTAATAGGTACCATACTGGCAGGCACATCTTTCACTTCATTGCGGGCATAATGGTGATGTCCCGCAAGTAAACACATTCATGATCAACGAATTATTTTTAAGAATTCCTGTCGACTGATTTCAACTTTCGAAATGATTACTTATATTTAAAAAGACATATAAGTTTTTTTATGGTGCCAAATGAACATCATCGAAATATTTAAAGTATCATTCCAGTCTCTGCATTCTAATAAATTACGGTCATCTTTAACAATGCTGGGAATAATTGTAGGTATATTCTCCATTATAGCTGTGAGTACGGTAATTTCAATGCTTCAAACAAGTATTGAAGAAGGGATTTCATTTTTCGGTAAAAATACATTTCAAATTCAAAAATGGCCTGCAGTAAGGAGCGGCGACCGTTCCGATTGGCATAAGTACCGCAACAGAAAAAATATAACTTTCGATGATTATACAGATTTACAGGGTAAGCTGGTTAATGCTAAAGCTATGGCTGCCGAAATGTCGCGCTGGGGAAGAACGCTGAGATACGGCAGCGAGAAGACAAATCCGAATGTTGGTCTTCAGGGTGTTACGCCCGAGGCATTTATAACGAGAGATTGGAATGTTGAACGCGGGAGAGCAATAAATCAACAGGATATCAATCGTAATTCAAAGGTTATTATACTGGGTCAGGATATTGTAAATACTCTGTTCAAGAATGTGAACCCTATCGGACAGGAAGTATGGGTTGATAAGTACAAACTTCGCATCATCGGTGTGTTGGAAAAAGAAGGTGATATTTTCGGTCAGAGTCTGGATAATTTCGCCATAATCCCTTTGACAACTTATATGAATTTTTACGGCGACAGAAGAAGAAGTTTAAGTATATCGGTTATGACTTATTCTAAGGAAGATTATGATGATATTATGCTTAAAGCTGAAGGATTTATGCGTACCATCAGAAAAGTTCCTCCGGGAGAGGAAAACGATTTTGAAATGGTATCCAATGAGTCTATACTCGGACAGATTAACGATATAACGTTTGGAATCCGAACGGGAGCATTTGTTATAGCCGGTATAGCACTTTTAGCTGCAGGCGTTGGAATAATGAACATTATGCTTGTATCAGTTACGGAAAGAACAAAGGAAATCGGAATCCGGAAATCTATTGGTGCTAAAAAGAAAAATGTCCTTGCTCAGTTCCTGATCGAAGCAATCACCTTATGTCTGCTCGGAGGTGCGGTTGGTATTGTCCTCGGTGTAATGACCGGGAATTTTGTCGGGTCGTTTCTGAATGCAAAAGCGGTTGTTCCGCTGGATTGGGTTGGTATCGGAGTGACAATCTGCGTTTTAATCGGTGTGACTTTCGGAACCTATCCGGCTTATAAGGCCGCAAACCTTGATCCGATCGAAGCACTCAGATACGAATAATAGATTCAATAAAAATAACCTTGCAATAGTTGATTGTTAAAAATACATTTATGATTTAAATGATCAATTAATACAAGGATATTTCCTTCGATTAACTCGTCTTTTAATTTGAACAGAATACTTTCGCATTTATTACTGATGCTTCTCGTGAATTCGCTTTTATATTCGCAGGATAGCCTGTACCATATCACTGCAACTGATACTTTAATAATAAAAGTTGATAATCAGTACAATCTGAAATCGACTAACATTGTACCCTTTACGGAGGAAATTGCAATTGGTACAATCAGATTATCAACAGAAGAGTATATATTTAATTACCGTCTCGCATCATTTTCTTTGTCAGATCCCGTAAAGTATGCTTTATTCGATACAATCTTTGTGAAATATAAAACCGTACTTACAAGCCTGAGAAAGGAATATAAACGCCGTTCACTGATTAGAATAGTGGATAAAGAATTCCCCGACAGCATTCGTGTAATTAAAACGGAGTACTCTCCACTAACATCTGAATCGATCTTCGGTAAAGAAATTCAGCGAAGCGGATCGATTATAAGGGGATTTACTTTTGGATCAAATAAGGACTTCAGTTTAGACAGCGGGTTAAGACTACAGTTGTCGGGGAAACTTGCCGAAGACATAGATATTGTTGCTGCGCTGTCCGATGAGAATACTCCCATTCAGCCCGAGGGAAATACTGAAACTCTCGAAGAACTTGATAAAGTCTTTATTCAGGTGAATCATACAAATGCATCAGGGACTTTCGGTGACTATGATTTGAGTAACGCTACTGGTGAATTCGGTAAAGTAAGCAGAAAGCTCCAGGGTTTGAAAACGGAATTTAAATTTAAGGATTATTCCGGAACGTTCGCTGTTGCAGGTTCAAGAGGAAAATTTAATTCGATCCAGTTCAACGGCGATGACGGCAATCAGGGACCTTACCGCTTAAACGGAATAAATAATGAGCGTGACATTATTGTGGTAGCGGGGAGTGAAAGAGTTTATCTGGACGGAGAGGAAATGAAAAGAGGTGAGAATAAAGATTATATAATTGAATATGCAAATGCTGAACTGACTTTTACACCCAACAGGTTAATAACCTCCGCCAGCAGAATCATAGTTGATTTTGAATACTCCGACAGACAATATGAAAGAAACTTTATTGGCGGTAGTTTTAATGGTACATTATGGAATAACAGGCTGAATGTAGGTGTATCTTTTTACAGGGAGAGTGATGATGAAAATAATCCGGTTGATTTATCGCTTTCTGAATACGATAAACTTTTATTGAAAACCGCGGGCGACGACAGGGAACTGGCTGCCCGTGACGGCGCAACTGTTGTCAGTCCTGATTCAACCGGTGCAAGCAAAGGAGTGTACACAAAGATTGATACAGTAATAGACGGAAAGAACTATACGTATTACAAATATATGCCGGGTGAACCTTTGGCAATCTATAATGTTACTTTCAGTTATTTAGGTCCGGGTAAAGGTGATTATATAAGTGAGAGCACAGGTAGATATAAGTTTATCGGGATTAACAAGGGCAGCTACCTTCCTGTAAAATATATACCGCTTGCTCAATCCAAACAGCATGGGAATGTGATGATTAAAGGAGAAATATTTAAAGACCTTAATCTGACTTTTGAAGTTGCAGGAAGTGAGTGGGATAAAAATAAATTGTCGGATATGGATGATGATGATAATTTCGGTTTCTCGAGAAATTTAAGTTTATCTTTCTTGAAAAATAATTTCAATTTCGGGCTTGGCGAATTCAAAAATATAAATATTTCTGTAAGGGACAGATATGTTGATAAAAGATTTACATCACTCGACCGCTACAATGAAGTTGAATTCGAAAGATATTATAACACAGGTACTATTGCGATAACTGACGAATATCTGACTGAAGCCGCCGTTAATATTTCACCTGTCAGTGAAATCCTTTTCAGCTCACTCTATGGTCACTTGAAAAGGAACGGTCAAATAGCATCGGATAGATATAATGCCAGACTAGTTGTCAATAATTTTCATAATTTATCAATGGAATACAACTTTGATTATGTGAGTTCGAACACGGGGAATTTTAAGACAAATTGGGATAAACAAAACGGATTTTTAAAATATAACTTCAGCAATCTTGTTCCCGGTGTTTTTTACTTATATGAGTCCAGAAAAGATTACAGTCCGGAGAGTGATTCCCTTCTCACTGGAAGTCTTAGATATCTGGAAATAGGCCCGACGCTTGATCTATTAAATTATTATGGCTTTAAACTGAGTGCGAGTTATACCTTGAGGGAAGAGTCATCCCCGCTCGCCGGAAAGATGGTTAATGAATCCCACGCAGAATCTCAGACTTATTCGATAGTTTATAACGGGATAAAAGGAATAAATTCAAGTGTTGATTTAGCACTCAGGAATAAAGAATATACCGCCAGATTTCGTGAACTTGGATTTGTAAATTCAAAAACTGCACTATTAAAATCGAAAACAAGGATTAATTCTGCCGATGATTTTGTGAAGGGACAACTTTATTACGAGGCATCAACTCAAAAAACTGCCCGGCTTGAAAAAGTATTCATACGTGTTCAGCAGGGAACCGGAAATTATGTCTACCTGGGTGATTTAAATGATAACGGAATATCTGAAGAAGAGGAATTTGAACCTACCTTTTTCGAGGGAGATTACATACTTACAACAATACCGACTGACGAACTCTTCCCGGTGATTGATTTGAAATTCAACACGAATTGGTTGCTGGAATTTAACAGGTATTTCAGGGGCAACTCATTACCTGAAAATATTTTAAAGGTTATTTCAACTGAAACAACTTATCGCGTGGAAGAAAAAAACAAGAATGAAAATGTTGAAGACATTTACCTTTTGCGCTTCAGTAAGTTTCTTAACGAAGAGTATACAATCAGCGGGTTCAACTTTTTCGAACATGATTTTAACTTGTTCAAAAATAACGAGGACATTTCGATGCGGCTGAGATTTACCGAAAGGAATAATCTTACCCAGTACAGCGGCGGACAGGAAAAAGGTTATTTTAATGAAAAATCATTTCGGTTGAACGTAAGACTTATCGAGGCAATTAATAATCTTACCGAGTATTCCGTTAAACGCGAAAATGTAAGCGCACCGGTAAATTTAAACAGATCAAGGAATGTTCTTGAGAGTACTTTAACTACTGAATTTTCGTACAGACCGGTCAGAAATCTGGAAATTGGTTTTAGAGTCAGTACAGGGGAAATTACCGATGTTTATCCTACAGAGCCAACTCGTATTAACCAGAACTCCCAATTGCTCAGATTAACAATATCATTCACGGGCAGAGGAAGAATTCGTTTCGAAGCAGAGCGTGTTGAACTGGTTGCAAAAAACACCGGGAATATTATCCCTTTCGAAATTACAAGGGGAAATGTACTTGGTAAGAATTATATTTGGAGATCTAATATTGATTACAGGATATCCACTAATCTGCAGACTACGTTGACATATTTTGGCAGGAAGCTGGGGCAGGGTGATGCGATACATTCGCTTCGGGCTGAAGCCAGAGCATTTTTTTAATAAGAATAATCGGGTTTGGAATGAATATAGTATCCAACATGGTCGAAGTTCATATTTTCAGGCAAACAAAAACCGGTATCGAGTTTCTTCTTCTTAAAAGATCCGAGGATGAAATTTATCCCGGTTTGTGGCAGATGGTAACAGGCTCGGTTAAGGATGGTGAAAATGCTTATGCCGCAGCTTTCAGGGAGTTGAAAGAAGAAACAGGACTACTTCCAGTTGGATTCTGGGTAGTACCTAATGTTAATTCGTTTTATTCACCCGACAATGATTCCGTATATCTGATTCCGGTATTTGCCGCGCTTGTGGTTGATCCCTGCAAAGTAATTATTTCAGACGAACATTCAGAGTACAAGTGGCTCGATCCCGATGAAGCTAAAAAATTACTTGCCTGGACCGGACAGAGAGAATCTGTAGACATCATTTGTAATTATTTTCTGAATGAAAAAAGTAAGCTGGAATTTGTTGACTTAACCGACCGTATTCGTATTAATGTGTAATAGATTTTCTGCTTATTATTATCGATTTTTACAAACACAATTAAATTATCCGAGGTTACAGTGTCTTTACTTGTAGTTGGTTCAGTGGCATACGACAGCATAGAAACGCCCTTTGATAAAATAAACGATGCACTAGGCGGCTCGGCAACCTATATTTCGTTGGCAGCAAGTTATTTTACGGCACCCGTTAATCTTGTCGGTGTTGTCGGTAATGACTTCAAACCTGAGCATACAAAAATATTGGAAGATCATGATATCGATCTTACAGGTCTTGAAAGGATTGAAGACGGTAAAACATTCAGATGGGGAGGAAAATATCATTACGATTTGAATGTGCGCGATACACTTTTTACAGATCTTAATGTGTTTGAGAATTTTAAACCTAAGATACCTGAAAAATGGAAAAAAGCATCTTTCATTGTGCTAGGCAATATCATGCCGTCTTTGCAATCACTCGTGCTCGATCAGCTTGAAAAACCAAGGTTTGTTTTGTGCGACACAATGAACCTATGGATTAATAACACAAAGGAGGATCTGCTGGATGTTATGAAAAGAGTTGATGTTCTTATAATTAATGATTCCGAAGCAAGACTTCTTACTGACGAACCTAACCTGATTAAGGCTGCCCGGCGTATACTTCAGATGGGACCAGAATACTTGATCATAAAGAAAGGCGAACACGGTGCTCTTTTATTTGGGGATAACTCAATCTTTTCTGCACCGGCATATCCTTTGGAAAATATTTTTGATCCTACTGGCGCGGGCGATACATTTGCAGGAGGTTTTGCAGGATACCTTCATAAGACACAGGATTTGTCTTTCGAAAATCTGAAGAAAGCTGTTATTTACGGCAGCACTATGGCGTCTTTCAGCGTTGAAAAATTTAGTACAAAAGCGCTTGAAGGATTATCAAACCTGGAAATTCATGACAGATTTATAGAATTCCGCGAACTATCAAATTTTTAGTATGCGCAAAATTAAAAATCTTGAATACAGCGACGGTAAAATATTGTTACTGGATCAGACCAGACTCCCGTTGAGGGAAGAATACATTGTAACTGATGATTACGAAAGGATTGCCGAAGCTATTGAAAAACTTGAAATAAGAGGAGCTCCTGCTATCGGACTGGCTGCTGCTTTTGCTTGCGCCCTTTCGCTCAGAAATATAGAACAGAATCATGAATCAGAATTTCGTAAAGCAGTGGAAAGATTAAGAAAGACAAGACCAACTGCAGTTAATCTTTTCTGGGCATTGGATAGAATGGAAAATAAATTCAGAAAATGCACAGAAATCGAAAATGTTTATGAGTCATTGATTGAAGAAGCAGAGCAAATATTCGAGGAAGACAGACAGATGTGCGAGAGAATCGCCGGTAACGGTCTTCAGTTATTTTCAAAAGTATCAAGAGTACTTACGCATTGCAACACAGGTGCGTTGGTAAGCGGTGGCGGCGGTACGGCGTTTTATATAATTCAAAAAGCGTTTGAAAGCGGATTAGTTGATCATGTTTATGCTGACGAAACGCGTCCGCTTCTCCAGGGTTCCAGATTAACCGCCTATGAACTGGATAAATCAGGTATACCTTTCTCCATTATAACAGATTCTTCAGCAGCTTTTGTAATGAAATATGTAGGAATCGATTTAATTGTTGTCGGTGCCGATAGAATAGCGCTGAACGGTGATACTGCCAATAAAATCGGCACGTATAATCTCGCTGTGTTAGCAAAATATCATAATGTGCCTTTTTATATTGCCGCTCCGTCATCGACTATTGATAAAAACTGCTTCAATGGAAATTCAATTGATATCGAATTCCGAAGCGGTGATGAAATACGCACAATAAACGGACACCTGGTAACCAGACCCGATTTTAATGCTTACTCACCGGCATTCGACATCACTCCGAATGAACTTATAAGCGGTATAATAACTGAGGAAAATCTTTTTAAGCCACCATATAAATTTTAAATGACCGAAATAATTAAAACTGATGCTGTGGTTCTCAAAAAAATTAACCATGGGGAGTCGAGCAGAATTGTAAGTCTTTATTCCAGGGAGCGTGGTAAAATATCGGTGATAGCAAAGGGTATCAGGTCGCCAAAATCTAAATTAAATACCAGGCTGGAAATATTTAATCATGTTGAATGCGTTATTTATACAAAAGATAGCAGAGATATACAGGTTGTCACGGAAGCGTCCACTCTAAAATCATTCAACTTTCTTTTGGAGGACCTCGATAAATATAAATTCGCTTCTGCTGTTCTTGAACTGTACATCGGTTTGCTTCATGAAAACGAAAAGAATGAAAGGCTTTTCAGGGGTCTTGTCAAAATACTTTCACTTATTAATGAAAGTGATAGATATCCGGGGGCTATCTTTGCCAGCTTTATGATATTTTTTATTGAAGAAGCCGGCTACAGGATTGAATTGGGAAAATGCAGTGGCTGTGGCAAAAATCTCTCAAGGGGTGATGCTGCTGTATACAGTTACACTGAGGGATTTTTCTGCACAGATTGCGGCAGGGACCATCTTATTTCTTTTAATTTCAATGAGGAACTTTTCAACTTACTATTTTGTCTAAGCAGTAAAAAAAACGATATAGAATTCAGTAAAAAAGATATCGATTACGTAATCACGTTCCTTGAAAAACATTTATCGTATCATATTGAAGAATTTAAAGGTTTAAATTCATTAAAAATTTTCAGATAAAAACAGGTGTAATTATGAAACGCAAAAATATATTTGGAGTTCTTTCGTTGCTCTTTATAGGGGCTGTATTCGGAGCAATTCTTGTATCGAATTTCGGATTTGTAAGACCGAGTTTAGCCGATGTACATATAGGGAATGAAAATCCGCCGTTTGAATCCGTTGATCCGGATGTGGCTGCCTTTAATAATGCTTTTGTGAAAGTATCGGAAAAGGTTACTCCATCAATTGTACAAATAAGGGTAATAAGCAGTGTTTCCAATAAAACTAACGATGCATTCAGATTTTTCTTTCCGTTCAGGGATGACGAAACTCCGCAAGATAGAATTTCGGGTGGAAGCGGTGTAATAATTTCCGAGGATGGTTACATTCTTACAAATAACCACGTAGTTGAAAACGCTACAAAGGTAGATGTAGGACTTCAGGATAAACGTGAGTTCGAGGCTGAAGTAGTGGGTACCGATCCGCTTACAGATTTGGCTGTAATAAAAATAAATGCCTCAGGATTACCTGCAGCGTATCTTGGCGACTCAGATGATTTAAAGGTCGGACAGTGGGTTATGGCGATTGGTAATCCGTTATCCCTTGCATCAACTGTAACAGCAGGGATTGTAAGCGCTCTTGGTCGTGATATTTCGATCATAAGAAATGATGACGGATATGGTGTTGAGGCTTTCATCCAGACCGATGCTGCTATAAATCCGGGCAACAGCGGCGGTGCACTTGTTGATCTGCAGGGATCGGTAATCGGAATTAATACTGCAATTGCTACTAATGGTTTTACATCGAACTACATAGGTTACGGATTTGCAATCCCGATAAACCTTGCAAGGTCGGTTGCTGAAGATCTGATAGCCAATGGTAAAGTCAGCAGGGGTTATATAGGTGTAAGAATTGAAGAGGTTGATGCAGATCTGGCAAAAGCCGTGGGATTGGATTCTCCCCGAGGTGTTATAATACAAGATGTTGTGGAAGACGGAGCTGCATCCGGTAAGGACATTAAAGCGGGTGATATAATTTTAAAAATTGATGAAAAGGTAATCGATCAGGCAAATCAGCTGCAGGCTTATGTTGCGACACGGAGGGCAGGTGATGATGTAAATTTAACTTTATTCCGCGATGGTAAGGAGATAACAAGAACCGTAACGCTGAAAGGAAGAGATGATGATGAAGAAACTGTTAAAATAGCGGGGGATGATAAGAATGAAAAGAAACCAGAAAGAGAACTGGTCGAAAAGGAATTTGATAAGATCGGGCTTACAGTTAAAAATATGAGTCAGGCAGATTATGATACATACAAAGTCAGCAATGGCGTGATGATTACATCCGTTAAAAAATTCAGTAAGGCAGAAAGCCAGAGACTTGGAAGAGGACTGGTAATTACACAGGTTGATAGGAATAAAATTAACTCGGTAAGTGAATTTGAAGATGCTGTTGAAGGGAAAAGAGGGGCTGCAGCTTTACTTAAAATAGTAGACCGTAACGGTAATTCACGATTGGTCGGTTTGGAAATTCCCGACTAGTAAATAATTATTATAAACAGCATTCATAAAAAGCGTCCTTTATATGGACGCTTTTTTTATATTTGCATAAATATTCCAAAACTTCCAGGGACATTATGATAAGATTCCTAACTTCCGGTGAATCGCACGGTAAAGGTTTAAATACTATTGTCGAAGGAATTCCTTCCAATCTGAAGATAACCGAAAAATATATTAACGATCATCTTTACCGCAGGCAGCAAGGATACGGACGCGGTCTTAGGATGAAAATTGAAAAGGATACAGCTGAAATAATTTCGGGTGTAAGGTTTCAAAAAACTTTAGGATCGCCGATTTCGTTATTTATCAGAAACAATGACTGGGAAAATTGGACCGATAAAATGACTCCCGGAAAGAGAACCGCCGATATTGAAAAGATTACAATTCCACGACCGGGTCATGCAGATCTGGTAGGCGTATCGAAGTACAATTTCGATGATATCCGCAATTCAATTGAAAGATCAAGCGCCAGAGAAACAGCAGCCCGTGTTGCGGCATGTTCGGTAGTGAGAAAGCTGTTAGAGGAGTTCGGGATTCGTATCGGAAGTTTCGTTGAGTCGATCGGAAATATTTATCCGGATGATAACTTTGCAGAACGACTCTTCAACAACGATTTACCACCTCAGTTTAACGCATGGAAACTAGCTTGCGAAGCAGACAAAAGCCCCGTAAGGGTTCTTAACGGCAAACAGGAAACACGAATAATAAATAAGATAAAACTGGTCAAGAAGAAAGGCGATACGCTCGGAGGGAGTTTTTATGTTATAGCTACCGGAGTACCTTCAGGTTTGGGCAGTTTTGTGCATTACGATACGAAACTTGATGCCGATATTGCGCATACAATGATGTCAATCAATGCTGTAAAAGGTGTTGAAATCGGCACTGGTTTTAATTCTGCCGAAGCCATGGGCTCGTCTTCTCATGACGAGATTATAAGAAAGGGAACTCGAATCACAAGAAAGACAAACAGGGCAGGAGGAATCGAAGGCGGAGTATCGACGGGATTACCGATAATTGTAAGGGTTGCTATGAAACCAATAGCTACTTTAATGTCACCGCTTGAAGCAGTTGATTTATCCAGTATGAAACAGGTTATATCGCGCCGGGAAAGGAGCGATTTTGTCGCTGTGCCCGCTTGTGCAGTAATAGGTGAATCAATGTTAGCCTGGACTTTAGCGAGTCATTTTTTAAATAAGTTCGGTGGTGATTCTATTGAGGAAACCAGGGATAATTTCACCAATTATCAGAATAAACTATTTGATCGTCTTAAATCTAATTTCAGAAAGAACTGATTTATGCTTGAGATAAAAAAGTTCGTATTCAATCCTTTCAGTGAAAACACGTATTTAATCTGGGATAAAGATTCGTTGGAAGCGGTTGTCATCGATCCCGGCTGCTCTGATTCTATTGAAGAAAATGAACTGACTGAATTAATAGCTAACCAGAATCTTGCGGTTAAGTACCTGATAAATACTCACTGTCATCTTGATCATATTTTCGGGAACGCTTTTATAAAAACAAAATACAATCCGATATTTATCGCTCCGGAAAAAGATCTTCCACTGCTTAAAAAGGCGGAAGAACAGGCAGACATTTTCGGTGTATCCATAAATCCGTCGCCATTGCCGGATTCATTTATTACTGAGGATCTGCAAATTTCCTTAGGGAATGTTACTCCAAGATTTATTTTTACACCGGGTCATACACCGGGGGAATACAGTATTTACTTCGGTAACGAAAATTTTTGCATCACTGGGGACGTTTTATTTCACGAATCAATCGGGCGAACGGATTTATGGGGCGGTGATTATAATACCTTAATTAACTCGATTATGGAAAAATTGTTCGCGCTTCCAGATGATGTTGTTATTTATCCCGGTCATAACGGGCTTTCAACCATCGGACATGAACGAAAATATAATCCGTTTCTTCAGTGAACAAGTTGTATTTGACTTAGACAATATCATTAGATATATTTTTCTCAATGACTGAACAAAATAATATTGAGGGCTGCCACTGAAACAGGAAATGAAATCGGGGATCTCAGATAAAATAAAATTTACACTTATACTTCTATTCGTTTATATAGTTTTATTTGAGTTTGTTCTTCCGGTAAATAAAATTTTACCGCGTCCGTCACTGTTACTCGAATCCTTTGTCCAGATTTGGGAGGATTATAATTTCATCTATCATCTGTCCTTTTCCTCTCTTATAATTTACAGCTCAATGATTTTGGTCTATTTATTCGTTTCACTTTTCAGAAAAACTATTCTGAAAATTTTCCTTAACTTTTCTTCCGGCTTCGATAACCTCAGCATATTTAAATATTTTCCTGCATTCTTTTTTGCGATAATTTTTGCATACTGGTTCCCGCAGTCATTATTGGCAGAATTTGTCTTCGTACTTTTAGCACTGACTGTTTATCTGCTGGTGGTAATTCGCGATTCGGTTACAGCTATTAATGAAAATCAGCTGCTTGTAGCAAAATCTATTGGTATGCCTGATGATCAGGTGGTAAAAAAAGTGTTATGGAAAAATGTTCAGCCTATTATATTCAGGAAAGCAGGCAGCATTCACTACACAATCTGGATACTGGTTTTAATCTACGAGTTTATCGGCAATCATGAAGGGATTGGTCATGTCTACAATATGTCTTTGAATTACAACGATTTTGCCGGTCTGTTCTCAATCGCCGTTTATGTTTCCCTGCTTGTATTCATCGGTGCTGTTTTAATTAAGTACGCAGAATCAAAAATAATTTTCTGGGAAAAGTAGTGTGAGTTCATTTTTATCGGTTAAAAATTTAACAAAGGAATTTACAAGCATATCAGGTTATAAGAATTTATTGCTTGATAATATTAGCTTTGATCTACCTGCGGGAGAAATAACCTCGGTTCTTGCTCCAACCGGATCAGGTAAGAGTACATTGCTTAAAATTATTACCGGATTTGATAAACCTACCAGCGGCGAAATTATACCTGAACTGAAAAATGTATTGTATTTACCAGCAGATGATCTGATATTTCCCTGGCTGAATGTTAAGGAAAATATTTTGTTTAACAATACGGTTTCAGAAAAATCTGAATACAGAAACATTATTAGTTTCGTTAAACTAGATGGTTACGAGGATCATTATCCGTCACCTTTAAGCAAGGGTTTTATTTTCAGGATTGCTCTTGCAAGATCATTACTCAGAAAGCCTGATTTACTGGTGATTGACGAAACATTCAGTTTGATTAGACCCGGCATCAGGACACAGCTTATGGAGTTAACCTGTAATGCTTCTGCTGAATTCGGAATTAACGTATTCTTTGCTACTACTAATATAACAAGCGCACTGTTTTTATCGCATAAAATTTATCTTATGCAGAAAAATCCCGGAAGAATAATTGAGGAATTTCAAATTGACCTGCCTTATAAACGGACTCATGATTTAATTAAGACCGATGATTATAAGATTTGCAAGTTGAAGATCGAAAAAAGAATTGATGAGTTACCCACATTGGCTAATCACGAATTTTCAATATAACATGAAAGAGAAAATTGAGAATTTGAGAAAAATAAAATCCGAAGCGCTTCTTGGCGGCGGCGAGGAAAAAATTCGGAATCAGCACAGCAAAGGAAAACTTACAGCCAGGGAAAGAATTGAACTCCTCGTTGATGAGGGTAGCTTCGATGAAGTCGATATGCTGGTTAAGCACCGTAGCAGCGATTTCGGTCTGGATAAACAAAAAATTCCTGGGGACGGAGTCGTAACAGGATTCGCCAGAATTCATGGCAAACCGGTTGCCTTATTCAGTCAGGACTTTACAGTTTTCGGCGGCTCGCTGTCTGAAGCACATGCGGAGAAAATATGTAAAATCCAGGATATGGCTTTAAAAATTGGTATCCCGGTTATTGGATTAAATGATTCAGGCGGTGCAAGAATTCAGGAAGGGGTTGTGAGTCTGGGAGGCTATGCAGAAATATTTCTTAGAAATACACTCTCCTCGGGAGTAATACCGCAGATTAGCGCTGTACTGGGTCCATGTGCCGGCGGAGCAGTTTATTCTCCTGCAATTACGGACTTTATATTCATGGTTGATAAAACTAGCCAGATGTTTGTAACTGGTCCGAATGTAGTAAAAACAGTTACACATGAGGAAGTAACATTCGAAGAACTTGGCGGCGCTGAAACTCATGCTGTTAAAAGCGGTGTCGCTCACTTCAAATTTGAGAGCGAAGTGGAATTACTCAGCGCTATAAGGAGGCTGATTACTTTTATTCCGCTCAACTGGAAGGACAGAGGGATTGAAAAAGAATTTGACTTTACGCAGGATTTAATCGTTAAAGAATTGGATGCAATTATACCTCTGCAAAGCAACAAACCTTATAATATGCACGACATTATAGAGAAAATTGTGGACGATAATGACTTTATGGAAGTTCACAAATATTATGCTGAAAACATTATTGTTGGTTTTGCACGTATCGGAGGCATCTCCGTGGGCGTTGTTGCGAATCAGCCTGCCGTGCTTGCCGGTGTTCTCGATATTAACGCATCGGTAAAAGGAGCCCGATTCATAAGATTTTGCGATTCATTCAACATTCCGCTTCTTGTTATTGAGGATGTACCGGGATTTATGCCCGGAACCGATCAGGAATGGAACGGGATTATCAGACACGGTGCAAAGCTTCTTTTCGCATTCTGTGAAGCCACCGTCCCAAAAGTAACGGTTATCACCCGTAAAGCGTACGGTGGTGCCTACGACGTAATGAATTCGAAGCATATCAGGGGCGATTTTAACTTTGCGTGGCCAAGCGCGGAAATTGCAGTGATGGGTCCGAAAGGTGCTGTGGAAATAATATTTAAGAAGGAGATTTCTAAGTCCGACAACCCGGAGCTAAAAATTGAAGAAAAATTGAATGAATATATAGAGAAATTCGCCAATCCTTTTGTAGCTGCCGAAAGGGGATATATTGACGACGTTATCGAACCGAATCAAACACGGTTAAAACTGATAAATGCTTTTCAATTGTTAAAAACCAAGGTTGATAAAAATCCCCCCAAAAAGCATTCGAATATCCCGCTGTAAATATTATTAAGATTCCCTATATTTTTTTCGATTATAGTTTATTAAGTATAAAGAAAAAATTTTCATAACTTATTATAATTGAATGAATTACTTATATCATATAATTTGTTACTTGACAAAATTTGTGTAAGCTGTTAAATTGTAATTATATTTAATATGATTGGGGTAAAATTGAAAAAAATCCGGATTTTAATAAATTTTCTGTTATTATCGCTTATTTTCTCTTCCTGCAGTCTTTATGATTCAATAACTAAAAATGAAAATACCAGCCAGAGCGACAGTTTAATTACTGTTAATACGGTAACTGTTGTAAATGAACTTTTAGAGGAAGCCCGTCTCGAATACATTGATGCTTTGGCTAACCAGAATTTAGGCTATAGAGAAGCAGCAATTAATTCATATGAAAATGCAGTCGGAATTTTAACGAGGGTGAGTTATTTCCCCGGTATAAACGATTATCAGGCATACGTTGAACTTGAAACAGCTATTGTTGACGATTATAAGAATTTTATAGAAACACTTGATGAACTTCCACCGGGTATTTCAATGACCGGTTTCGACTCGTGGGTCAATAAAAATATAAATGAAATTGAATTCAAGGATGAGGAAGAAAAGATCGATACTACACCGGAAGATATAATCATTGTTGGCGATTTTCCTCTTGAAGTTAATAGTTATGTAGAAAAATATATTGAGTACTTTACCGGACGCGGCAGAGAATATATGGGGACATGGTTAAGCCGTTCGGGCAAGTATTTTCCGATGATGGGCAGAATATTCAATGATGAACAGGTGCCTCAGCAACTGATTTTCCTCAGTATGCCGGAAAGCGGGCTCAATCCGCTTGCCCGCTCATGGGCTAGGGCAGTCGGGATGTGGCAGTTTGTAAGTTCTACAGCCAAATTGTATGATCTGAAAATTGATTTTTATGTCGATGAAAGACGCGATCCGGAAAAGGCAACCAGAGCAGCAGCCCGTCATTTAAGGGATTTATATTATTCATTAGGCGATTGGTATCTTGCTCTAGCTGCTTATAATTCCGGTGAAGGAAGAGTAAGAAGAGCAATCCGCCGTGCAGGTTCAACAAATTTCTGGGAGATTCGCAGGTTTCTGCCGCGCGAAACAAGAAATTATGTGCCACAATATATCGCGGTTTCTTTAATTTGCGCAGAACCCGATAAATATGGTTTTACCGATATCAAATATCAAAAGCCGATCGAATATTCTTATTTTACTCTTAATGAGGCTGTTGATCTGCAGGTAATAGCTTCATGCGCCGGTGTTACGAAAGAAGTTATTCAGGAACTTAATCCCGAGCTGACTCAGCATCATACACCGCCAAATTATAACGGGGGATATCATCTTAAAATTCCGAAGGTAAGTGAAAGTGTATTTGCTGATAATCTTAAACTTATTCCCGATGAAGCAAAGCTTCAGTACGTAATACATACTGTTAGAAGCGGCGAAACTCTCTCGCATATTGCTCTGAAATATAACGTCGGTTTAAGCCGGCTGTCAAAACTTAATAATCTGTCGGTGCGGTCTAATATCTATCCCAGGCAGCAACTAAAGATTCCGTTATCAAACGTAAAACCGACAGATTTTGCTATTAACACCGATCTAATGCCCGCGTTGGAAGATATTGAAAACGGCGATCAGAACGCACCGTATCAGATGCGGATTACTCAAAATGGTGATGAGAATAAATTCAGAAATCTTTATGAGAAAGTGCTTAACGATTCAATCGATGTTGTTATAATTCCCGAGGGCTATGAGATTGTTGAATATACCGTTAGATCGAGAGATAATCTGATTGATATTGCCGATATGTTCAACGTAAGAGTATCCGATATCCGAAACTGGAATAACATTCCGTACACGTCAAATATTCATATTTCACAAAAACTAAGAATATACGTTCCGGAAGAGAAGAAGAATTACTATGCGTCCATCGACAGCCTTACCCGTGCACAGAAGCTTTCGGTAATTTACGGTAATTCCGGTGAAACATGGTTAAAGCACAAAATAAGAAGGGGAGAATCACTTTCAACTATTGCACACAGATACGGGGTACGTGTCAGTGACTTGAAGAGATGGAATAATTTAAGGAATAACAGGATATATGCTGGTAAAGTTCTGCAGATAAATACAAATAAGTTTGCAAGTTCATTTGCAGAATCTGCTGCCGATAATACTGATGCATCGTCGAATACAAAGTTATTAAAGTATAAAATAAGAAACGGTGATACTCTCAGTGAAATAGCAGAGCAATTTAAGGTGTCTACAGTTATGCTGAGAAAGTGGAACGATCTTCCAAACAACAGGATAATTGCGGGCAGAACCTTAAAAATTTACGGTACCCAACCAGATGCCGGTGAATCATCTGCGGATACCGGTATCTATATTGTGAAAAAAGGAGATACGCTCAGTGAGATCGCTTTGACGCATGGACTGACAATAGCACAGATTAAGGAATATAACGGTTTGGAGAATGATGAAATTTTTGCAGGGAAGAAACTTGCGTTGACAGGTTCACCCGATGTTCCTGAAAATAAAACAGCACAAAACGATAGCCCGGATAGTGCGATAGAAGATGAAGAAACAAATGGCGAATCAAAAATAATGTATACGATTAAATCGGGCGATACTGTCAGCCAGATTGCCGAAGTTCACGGCGTAAGCAGCAGAGATATCATAAGATGGAATGATTTAGTAAATGAAAAAATAGTAGCCGGCAAGCAACTGATTATTTATCCAAGAATGGAAAAACAGACACAGCAATTCGCAGTTGAACAGGTTCCGGAAAATAAATCTCCGGTGGTGAAAAACACTGATGGTTCAATTACTTACAGCGTTAAAAACGGCGATACGCTTGGACACATTGCCGAAGCATTTAATATTCTTGCAAAGGATATCAGGAAATGGAATAATATAAAAGGCAGCAGGATATTTCCGGGCGATAGACTTAAAATTTATCCGGGTGCAGATAAAACCGATACAGAAATTGCCAGCGTTAGTGACATATCAACCGGAGGAGTAAAATTACATAAAGTAAAAGAGGGCGAATCGCTCTGGATCATAGCAAAAAATTATAATGTAACTGTTGCCGATATTATCGAATGGAATTCGCTTCAGGATGATAAGATCAGGGTCGGATGGGACCTAAAGATTTTGAATTAGTTCTTTTATTAATTACTTTTACATCAGATAAAAAAGCTGTTAGGGGTGTCCTATACGGGCTGAGAATATACCCTTGAACCTGATCTGGATAATGCCAGCGTAGGAAAACGGGAAGTGTTAAAAGTTTCCGAGCCGTTTTCCAGAACGGCTTTTTTATTTCTCAGACAAAATAAGGAGAAATAAAATGAAACATTTAATACTTTTTTGTTTACTTCTGTCTGCCACATCTGTTATACCGCAGAAAAAAACTATCAGCGGAATAGTTACTAACGAAAAAGGTACTCCGCTGCAATTAGCCAATGTAATTTTACTTGGGACTGATCTTGGTACGGTTACGGATTCCGAAGGGAGTTTTGAGCTATCGGGAAAATTTGAATCCGTAGGGAAACTGAGAGTCAGTTACATCGGTTATGAACCGGTTGAAATGGAAGTAATTGATTTCTACAACCAAAGTAATATTATAATCGTATTGAAACGAAAAGTACTCACAAGCCAGACAGTTCTCGTCAAAGGAGTTATTGGCGAAGTAGGCATCTCGCCGTTGACATTTTCGAAAGTTAGCAGGGATGATATAGAGAAAGGTTATGTAAATCAGGATATACCGGAATTACTCAGCTATCTGCCCTCTACTACTTTTTATTCGGAAGGCGGTGGTAATATAGGATATAATTACTTGAGTATAAGGGGATTCGACCAGAGACGGATTTCGGTTTCGATAAACGGGATACCCCAGAACGATCCGGAAGACCACAATGTTTACTGGGTGGATTTCCCGGATCTGATTGCCAGTACTGAAATGATTCAGGTTCAGCGCGGTGCCGGTTCGGGAGTGATTGGCTACCCGGCGGTTGGCGGCTCAATCAATATTATCACTTCTCCTTTTTCAGATAAATCAAGATTCGAACTGGATGTAAAAACAGGCAGTTACAATACCAGGAAATACACGGTTTCTTTCGCCAGCGGTTTGATTAATAACAAATATTCTATTTATGCGAAACTCGGACATCTGCTTAGTGACGGCTACAAGGAAAATAACTGGGTCGATTTTAAGTCGTACCACTTTTCAGCTGTTCGTTATGATGAAAATTTTACAACTCAGATAAATTTATTCGGTGGTCCGATAGCCGACGGATTGACATATACGGGTATCGCAAAGTTTGCAGTAAAAGATAAAGAGCTCAGAAGAAAAAATTATTCCTACTGGGAAGCCGATGAATCAGGTTATACTTATACACTTGAGCGACGGAAGGATGAGATTGAAAATTTCTCACAACCTCATTATGAATTACTTAACGAAATTAAACTTAGTGATGATATTCTCCTTAACTCCGCACTTTTTCTCGTCTCGGGGCAGGGGTTTTTCGATTACGACGGTTCATGGAGTATTTATTATGATGATTACTTCAGATTGGAATCAAATGGTTTTGATCCCGGCAAAGTTCCCGAAAATGCACTTATTCGTGCAAAGGTTGAGAATACTCAATGGGGCTGGATTCCGAGAATGAGTATAAATCATAATAGAGGCACTTTAATTCTCGGAGCAGAAATCCGTAAGCATAAATCACTACACTGGGGAAGTATAAATTATGCCGAGAACCTTCCTGCAGGTGTAACAAAAGACTACAGATACTATCAGTATAATGGTGCAAAAGATATTTTTAATTTTTACGCGCATGAGAAATATCGTATAACTGATAACATCAATTTACTTGCCGAACTTCAAGTTGCATATCATGAATACGCCGTCGAAAATGAAAAATATCTGAATAATGAATTCAGCATTAGCAACACATTCTTAAATCCAAGGTTTGGCATTAATTACGTAATTACAGCCGGCATCAATGGATTTTTTTCTTTTGCCAGAGTATCCAGAGAACCCCGCCTGAAAACATACTATGATGCTGCGGAATCAAGCGCGGGCGAATTACCGATGTTTGAACTGAATTCCGACGGCAGTTATGATTTCGACAAACCTCTTGTTGAACCCGAAACCATGAACAGTTTCGAACTCGGGTTTAATTATACAGGCGGTGCATCATCATTATCGTTAAATAGTTACCTGATGCTGTTTGACAATGAAATAGTAAAGCAGGGACAGGTTGACCGTTTCGGGCAGCCGATAACAGGTAACGTTGAGAGAACGGTGCATACGGGTATTGAACTTTCGGCGGTTTCAAGAATTAATAGTCATTCCGATCTCAGAATTAACGGGTCCTTCAGCCAAAACTATATCAGCAAAGGAAGGTATTACATCAGTGAAAACGAATACATTAACCTCGATGGAAACAGAATCAGCGGTTTTCCGGAACTGACTTTTAATGCGATTGTGAATTATAGATTCAATGGATTATTCCTTCAACTTACGGCTAAATATGTCGGGGAGTTTTATTCTGATAATTATGATAAGAAACTTACTGATTACCTTAATGCATTTCCCGGATTCGTGGATTACAGCGACAATATTGTCGAATCATACTTTGTTTCAAATTTATTAGCAAGCTATGAATTAGAACTTGATCCTTACTTTAGTAAATTAAAAATATTTCTGCAGGTGAATAACATATTTGATAAGTTGTACGCTGCTTATGCGGTGGGAAAAGAATTTTATCCTGCTGCCGAAAGAAATTTTATAACAGGGATAATGCTTGGTTTGTGACATGCCGGGGAAAGCAATCATAATCGGAAACGGTAAAATACCTCCGAGAGGTTATTTGGAATATTTGCAAACCAAAGGTTTTAATGATATCATTTGCGCGGATGGCGGAGCAGAGCACGCCAGGAAATTAAATCTTATTCCCTCCGTCATTATAGGCGATCTGGATTCTGTAAAAAGTGAGACTTTAGAATACTACAAACCCTCTGTCAGGATAATTTATTATCAAAGGCAGAATGATACTGATATTGAAAAAAGTATCAAATACGCTGTATCAAGAAAGTATAGCGAAATTGTATTATGCGCTGTTACCGGCAACAGACTCGATCATTCATTTTGTAATATCGGAGTAATGTTAAAATTTTCCGACCGGATAAAAATATCTATTCTTCACGATGATTCAATAATGTACGTCATAAGTGGAGTAAATAAGATCAAAACGCATAAAGGCGAAACAATATCGGTTTATGGTATTGATGGTAAAACTAAATTCACCTCCAAAGGTCTGAAATATAAACTGGGAAAGGTTAGTCTTCCTTTCGGTGTGAAAGAAAGTACATCCAACAAAGCCGAATCAGGACAGGTGGAAATTATCGTAACAGGAGGGAAAGGTATAATTGTACGTGAAAGTAAGATAGTTAAAAAGTATGGTCTCCTTTTCTACTGTTGATGTAATAATTATACTGATCTTTTTTCTTTCACTGTTGATAATTGGCTTTATTCCAAATTATAACAGGAAGGACTCGAAAGATGCATTCCTCTTGTCCGGAAGGAATGTCGGTATTGTTTTATTTGTTTTGACAAATGTTGCAACATGGTACGGAGGAATTCTCGGTGTTGGAGAGTTTACATATAAATATGGATTGCTAAGCTGGTTTACCCAGGGTTTGCCTTATTATATCTTCGCTTTATTTTTTGCTTTTCTTTTAGCTCCCAAAATAAGGGAATCATCTCTTTATACAATTCCGGACAAACTGGAATTAACATACGGAAAGGGTGTTGGACTTGCGACCTCAGTGCTAATTTATTTACTGGTGTCGCCTGCAGCTTATATTTTAATGTTAGGAAATATGATCTCGTTAATATTAGGGATAAGTTTTACATCTTCTTTATTTATTGGTTTTATCGTTTCCGTAATTTATTTATTCAAAGGCGGATATAAATCAGATTTGTATACTGATGCCTTTCAGTTTTTTATTATGTTCGGAGGATTTATAATTCTGTTCGTTTTTTTACTGACGGATCTCGGCGGTGTTGATTTTCTTCAGAAAAATTTACCCGAATCACATTTAAGTTTTACAGGGAATGCATCGGTAACTTATATAATAGTCTGGTTTCTGGTAGCACTATGGACTTTTACCGATCCCGGTTTTCACCAGCGTTGCTATGCTGCCAGAACTCCCAAAGTTGCCAAATACGGCATTCTGATCTCGATTATATTCTGGATGCTCTTCGATTTTTTAACGACCGCCACCGGTCTGTATTCCCGGGCGGTGTTGCCCGAATCATCCAATGCTGTGATGGCATTTCCGTTACTCGCCGAGAGTGTATTACCTCCTGGATTGAAAGGTGTATTTTATGCCGCCTTATTTGCGACCATAATTTCGACTTTGAACAGTTATTTTTTCCTTAGCGCAACTACATTCAGCAAAGATTTAATAAGTAAAAATTTTAATGTCGATAGTAGCAAACTTGTTAAATACACGAGAGTAGGTCTTGCTTTTACAGGTATTATAGGTATTACACTTGCACTTTATCTTCAGTCTGTTATAGAAATATGGTATACCATTGGCAGTATCTGCATACCGGGATTGATACTTTTAATAATAAGTGCTTATTATGAAAAATTCAGGATAAGCAGTAAAGCCGCGCTTATAGAGGTTATATTTTCAGTAGTAGTAAGTGTTTTATGGATGATTATACGCACTGAACTCACCAGAGGCAGCTTACTTTTTGAAATCGAGCCGATGATCCTCGGGCTTGTAACCGCTTTAATTATTCATACTTACGGTTTGTTAAAAAGAAGAAAGCGGCTACTTATGAAATAAGTATAGCCGCAGCAACAACAGTTGTCCACAATCCGCTTTTATCACCTTGCGCAGATTGAGTATTGTTGAAACTTCTAACGATTTTACCGGACATTTTATAAACCTGTTCTCTCTCGTTCCATGCCCGGTCGGGATCAAAATCAATTCCCAGCGTGGTTGCAAGCATCGTAGCTGCCAAATCTTCGGCATATTCGCCGGCAACATTTGCTTTTTCACCGAAAGGATGATGCTCGGAGAGGTATCCGTACATTTTCTTGTCGGCAGGCAGTGCAACTCCTATAGATGCAGCAATTAATCGGTTGGGTTCGTTTGTTGCGTTTCGGGCTATTACGGTATGTACTATTTGTCCTGGCTTTAAAAATTTTAATCCTTCTTCTACACTTATAATTTTGCAACCGACAGGATAAATGCTGCTTACGCTTACAAGATTGTATTTTTCGATTCGTGCATTCCGAAGTGCAGATTCAAAGGAAGCAAGATATTCTCTGTGCTTTCCAACACCTTTTGTAAAGAAGATTTTTGTCGGTACGTACAATTTACACCCTCCTTATTTTAATTCGCCGATAATTTAATAAATTTCCTTTTGCCAACCTTAAGAATTTTTTCATGCTCAAAGGTGACTATATATTTTATATCATCTACTTTTTTACCGTCAATTGAAACGCCTCCCTGTTGAACCAGTCTTCTTGCCTCGCCGTTTGATGCAGCAAAATTAACTGCTACTATCAAATCGAGCAGACCTATTTCCGATGTCCCTGAATCAGGTTTATATTCAGGTATGTCCTGCGGTATGCCCTTATCTTTAAAAATATTATCGAATTCCTCTTCGGCTCTTAAAGCATCTGCGGCTGAATGATACATTTCAACGATTTTGCGGGCAAGTTGCCGCTTAATGTCTCTCGGATTAATACCGGAATTATCGAGTGATTTTTTGATCTCAATAAGTTCTTCGTTTGAAACATCGGTAGCCAGCTCATAATAATTATAAATTATATCGTCGGGTATAGATAATGTACGTCCGTACATTTCATTCGGATCATCATTAATTCCAATATAGTTGTCGTACGATTTACTCATTTTCTCTTTACCGTCTGTACCAACAAGAAGCGGCATCGTTAATATCACCTGAGGCAACTGACCGTGTTCCCTCTGAATGTCTCTTCCGACAAGAAGGTTGAATTTCTGATCAGTACCGCCCAACTCAACGTCGCTTTTAATTGATACCGAATCCATTGCCTGTGCGAGCGGGTAAAGAATTTCGTGCATGGATATTGGTATTCCGCCGTTAAACCTTTTTGTAAAATCATCTCTTTCCAGCATTCTGGCAACGGTGTATTTAGATGAAAGTTTTATAACGTCGCCAAAATTCATCCTGCCGAGCCATTCAGAGTTCTTAACAATTTTTGTTTTTTCTTTATCCAGTATTTTCGATGCCTGCTCGAAGTAAGTTTTTGCATTCATATCTATTTCTCCGGGAGAAAGAGGCGGACGGGTTGAATTCCTTCCTGACGGGTCACCGATCAGACTTGTAAAGTCGCCTATGATCAGAATTGCCTGATGTCCGCATCGTTGAAACTGAGCTAGTTTTCTGAGTACTACCGAATGACCGAGATGCAGATCAGGTCTGGTTGGATCGCATCCGAGTTTTATGTTTAATGGTTTATTGTTTTTGATCGAATATTCTAGTTTCTGAACCAGTTCATCCTCGGGTATAATTTCAACAGCCCCTCTTTTGTAGATATCCATCTGTTCATTAATATCTGGGAATATTTTTTTACCGCTCAATTAACTCTCCTTATTACTATTTGATATTTCTTTCTAACTCTCTTCTTATATCTTTTTTTGCAATGCTTTCCCTTTTATCGTAAGATTTTTTCCCTCTCGCCAAACCAAGTTCAAGTTTTACTTTACCCTGCTTAAAATATAAACGGAGAGGAATCAGCGTGTAACCTTTTTCTTTAATTTTATTATCTAATTTCCTCAGCTCACTTTTTTTAAGCAGCAGCTTTCTTTTTCTTACAGGATCATGATTATAAATATTTCCCTGGTCGTATCTGCTGATATTAGCACCTATCAGCCAGGCTTCACCGTTCCGTATAAACGCGTAGCCGTCGGTCAGATTGGCTTTGTTTTGCCGAAGAGCCTTAACCTCGGTTCCCACCAGTGAAATGCCCGCTTCTATCCTTTGCTCAATATAATATTCATATTCAGCTTTTTTATTAACGGTAATATTTTTTTCCTGCGCTTCCATTTTCAAAAATAAACAACAAAGTTATTTTGATTGATAATTAAATGCAAGAAATGAGTAATTCTAGATTAAACTGAAAGTATTTATCTGACGGTCTTTTAACAGTAATCCATAAAAAATACTTTTTATATTAAAGACTAATTATATATTTTGGCACGAAAAAATTATGGCAGTCGACTGCTTATTAAAGGTATAAATGAGAGACTTTCAAAAAAAACTTTCCAATTCATTTTACGCAGTTGTTAGCCTTCCGGCTACAGCTATGGGTTTTGCGCTTTCAATTCAAATAGCAGCGCTCAGCTGGATAATGAGTTTCCGATACAATCTGAATATTGAAGAGGTAGGCATTGTATGGGCTGCTGGTCCGCTCGCCGGAATATTCGGTCAGGTAATTGTAGGAATGATAAGTGATAATGTCTGGTTCTGGGGCGGAAGAAGAAGACCCTTCATTCTGATAGGTGGGACACTCGCTGCTTTAATGCTGCTGGCTTTACCAAATCTTGATGCAATAAAATCATTTTTCGGTTTCGGCGACATACTTGTAGTTGCTGTTATGGTCGCGCTTACTCTGGATATGTCTATAAACATTAGTTTTAATCCGACCAGATCAGTCATTGCTGATGTTACTCCCGAGGGCATTCCCCGCACCAAAGGTTATACATGGATGCAGACCATTTCAGGATTCTTTGGTGTATTGGCTTACTTTGTGGGAATAGTCTTTGACAATTTCTTCCTGATATATTTTGGTGCTGTTCTGGTATTTTTATTTTCGGTTGTGCCATTAATCTTTATAAGTGAACCTAAAAGTCTGAAACTGGAAGAGAAAGATGATCAACCTTATAAAAAATCATCGGTTTGGGATATTATTAAAGTTATTGAACCGTTGTGGGGCTATGTTCCTTTTGCCACGTATTTTCTGATTATAAACGCTTTTGAGATTCGTGTTGATGAAGCTTTTAATGACTATTTGATAATTGCATTTATAATACTTCACGGCTTACTGACTCTAAAAACATTCTTTAAAAAACCTGCTCATAATAATATCGAACAAACAAGCAGAATAGGTTTTCAAAAAGTTCTTTCAGCTCATTCATTTTCCTGGATCGGTGTACAAACAATGTTTGTGTACATGTTTGCATTTATCAGGGAATTTAAGTACGGGTCCGATAGCGAACTTCTTCCTGAGCAGCAAAATGAAATAGGTGTAATTATTAATGTATCTTTTCTAATTCTCAACGCCGTCGGTTTTATATTGCCCGCATTTGTTCTTGAACCCTTCACAGAGAAGATCGGGAGAATAAAAACTCATTTCATCAGTATTGGTATAATGTCTGCCGGCTACTGGTCGATAGCACTTTTTACAAACTCACCGGTAATGCTTTATATATTTATGGCGGTTTGCGGCATCGGATGGGCTGCTGTTGTAAGTCTGCCGTTCGCCATAATGAGTGAAAAAGTGGATAAAAGCCTGATGGGTTTATATATGGGTATTTTTAATCTTTCAGTGGTATTACCTCAGCTGATAGTTAGTTCGGGAATAGGCAGAATTATTCAAAACTCTGAAGGGAAAAACATTATATTTATAATCAGCGGCGTATCGTTGATGATATCGGCGGTATTATGGAGTCTGATAAGAGAAGACAGAAACAGCAGGTCTGAAGATTAGATTTGCCATTCAATTTCGAACCAGAGTTTCTCCAATGAATCTTCATCGAGATTAAGCACTTCTCCTTTCGTAATACCTTCGGGAGGAGGGAACAAACTTACAATTCTGTTATAGATTATCTCACGGTTTACGAGTGGTATACTTTTCATAACTTCTAATAACGTTAAAATATCTGAACGCCTCGCAGCAATGAGCAGTGCAGTAATGGAATTAATATCGCCGGGATTAGTACGTGCAAGATACAATGCATCTTTAAATTCCTGACCAGTGTTGATGTGAACGGGGAAACCGATATATCCGCTTTTATCAACAACGCAGTAATAATCATTCGCAAGTTTCAGTTTACCCTTAGGGGAAACAATATCGATATAGTCCTTGCTGGCGATTACTATCAGATTGTTACTACTGTCAATGATTGCCTGAATATTGCTGCCATGCTCAATGACATGTATATCATTATATACAATTTCGAAATTCGGCGAGTTATCAACGGCTGTAAATCTTAAACTGCCTGAAAACAAATTAATTCTATTACTCGATTTTTTAGTCGAAAGTATTCGTAAGGATGAACCACCGTATATTAAAATTTCACCTTCCTGGGGTATGGATAATTTAACGCTGGAATTATCATCAACCTTAATCAGATCGTCACTGTAAGCTTTATAATCATGCGCCTTTTCACCGTTTAATTCGAAAGTACCCTGAACAGCATTAATTATCCACGGTGAAGTGGAATTGAAAAAATTGTATATGTAGAATAGTATTAATGACAGTACAATTAATGAAATTATTATAGAAACATTTTTTGATGAAGAAAATGCTTCAATAAGTCCCTTTTTATCCCATTTTGTCTTTTTTCTTTCTTCTTCAGAAACCCTCTTTATATGTTCATCTACTTTCTTGATTTTTTGAGAAGGTTCAGATACAGGTTTAGATTTTTCACTTATTTCAAGTAACTTTTCGGTAAGTGCTGGTATGATTTCTTTGGGAGGTTCGAATGAAAGCGGCAAGTTTCTTAAACGATTGTTCAACGATTCCAGAAGTTTGATTTCTGCAGCCTGATCCGGACAGTTATCAAGAGCAATTTCAAAATTTGATTTTACCTCCCCATCAAGATTACCATCTAGATAATCATCCATCAATCGTTTTACATCATCACAATTCATCTTTCATAGCCTCCAGAATTTTCCGTCTGGTTTCTCCGAACAATAATTTAATTTCTTCCAATGCGTACTCGTTAAAAAAATCTTTAATTTCATCAAACGTATATCCTTCGGATTCTCGAAGAAGAAAAATTATTCTTTCTTTTTCCGGCAGATTAACAAGCAGCTCGTCTAATTTATTATCGGTAGTAATATTAGTGTCTTCCTTATCAAATTCAATTGAAGTTGTAACAGTTTTCGTGCGGATTTCCTCCAGCAGAGCATAAATTGCTATACTCTTCAGCCATAATTCAAACGGTGTATCTGTTCTGACGAACTGGATATTTTCCCAGGCTTGAAGAAATATTTGTATAGTAATTTTAGATGCAACTTTTTTATTTGCGAGCATTCTGACACATAGGGTATAAATTTTTTTTGTGTTTAATTCGCAAAGATCTATAAATGCATTCTTGCGACCTTTTTGTGCGGACTGAATTAATAATTGAAAATAATCGTGCTGCATAAACTAGTTCCTTGTCTGTAAAACAAGCCCTTCTTTATCTATTAATCCGCGGATTATTATCGGTCTTTTACCATCAGTTCCGGTTACCCGACCTCTTATCGTGAGGACTATCTGATCTCTCCGTTCCCTGTAGTTGATATTAATTCTTCGTATTGTTTCGGTTTTCTCCGTCAATTTTTCATTCGGCTTGTAACCTTTGAATGAATAACCTCCGCCGCCCTGATCTTTAGGTCTGTTGTAGTAAACAAACGCATCGTTTGAAATTAAGCTGACCCGGTTAATTAGTTCCTGTCTGATGTTCTCTGTATACTGCGCATCATAAATCTGCATTCCGGAATATACTGCAACTGTAACTACGATTACTCCAAGTACAATCAGAAGTAATTGTTTGGTACCCATCTAAAAATCTCTTTTATTGGTTATCAAAGTAAAATGTAATCATGCCGAATAACTTTCCACAGCCGATTCAATATCTTTATATATCTTAAATATTCTGAACATATTTGTTGTTTCAAACATGGTCCAGACAGGACTCTCAAAGTTTCCAAGTATCAGTTTTAAATCGCCGCTGTCAATCGCTGCCTTCTTTAGTGAATAAACCAGAGAACCAAGAAATGTGGAATCCATAAAATTTACATTCCTGCAGTCAATTATAATCTTCGACCGATTTTTAATAATACGTTGTACCATAAAATATTTAAATGACTGCGCGTATTTTAATGTAGCTTCAGATATATTCAGTGTTACGATGGAAATATCGCCTTCGCTGTTAACCGTAAAAGTATTATCCATCAATGACTTCCGTATTGCCGGCTTTATTAAACAGAATTTAATTAATAATAATTGTAAAACAAGAATTATTTAACCAGAACAAAATATTAAAATAAGTACCGGTATTCAATAATGAGCTCAAGTCTGTATAACCCCTACGACAAATTCCGGGATGTGGGGATTGTTGGCAGAAATTGACAAAGAATGTGATACATACTCTCGTGTTTTTGCCGGATCAATCACTTCATCTATCCATAGTCGGGCTGCTGCATAAAGCGGATTACTGCTGGAATCATACGATTCAGTTACTTCTCTTATAATACCATTCTTCTCATCCTCAGTCAGTTGTTTCCCCGATTTCTGCATCTGTTTGAGTTTAATGTCAACCAGCACGTTGCTTGCCTGGTTGCCGCCCATAACAGCAATCTTCGAATTCGGATAGGCATATATAAAACGGGGGTCATAAGCTTTGCCGCACATTGCGTAATTTCCCGCACCATAACTGTTTCCCACAATAATAGTAATTTTGGGTACTACCGAATTCGCAACAACATTTACCATTTTAGCGCCGTCTTTTATTATTCCCGCATGCTCTGCTTTGCTTCCCACCATAAATCCTGTTACATCCTGGAAAAATATAATAGGTATTTTCTTCTGGTTACAGTTCATTATAAACCGCGCAGCTTTATCGGCACTGTCGGAGTAGATAACACCCCCTATTTGCATTTCGCCTGATTCGCTTTTCACTATCTTACGCTGGTTTGCTACAATCCCTACTGCCCATCCGTCAATGCGGGCGTAGGCTGTTATAATCGATTTACCGTAACCGGCTTTATATTCATCAATTTTTGATTCATCAACGATACGTGCAAGCAAATCGTACATATTGTACTGATCGAATGTATCTCTGGGAAGAATACCGTAAATTTCTTCGGGTTTGTATCTGGGCGGTTTGGATTCGATTCTGCTGAAAGGTGCTTTTAACGTATCAGACATTTTATCGGTCAATGATCTGATTTGCTGAATGCAGTCATCATCATTCTTCATTATATAATCTGTAACACCTGAAATATTAGACTGAACTCTTGCTCCACCCAAAGACTCGTTGTCAATTTCTTCGCCGATGGCTGCTTTAACCAGATGCGAACCGGCAAGAAAAACGGAACCTTCGTCCTCCACGATTAAAGCTTCGTCACTCATAATCGGTAGGTAAGCACCACCGGCAACGCAAGGTCCCATAATTGCCGAAATCTGAGGTATTCCCATCGCCGAGATTTTTGCGTTGTTCCTGAAAATTCTTCCGAAATGCTCTTTGTCCGGGAATATGTCCTCCTGAAGCGGAAGAAAAACACCTGCACTGTCTACCAGATATATTATCGGTAACCTGTTCTCAATTGCTATTTCCTGAGCACGCAAATTCTTCTTAGCAGTTATCGGAAACCATGCGCCTGCTTTTACCGTAGCGTCGTTCGCTACTATAATAAATTCCTTTCCCGTTACTTTGCCGACACCGAATACGGTGCCTGCAGACGGAGCTCCGCCGTATTCCTTATACATTTCATGTGCGGCAAAAGTGTTCAGTTCGAAAAATTCAGTGCCATTATCAATAAGCAGACTGATTCTCTCGCGAGCAGTAAGCTTGCCTTTATCTTTATGTTTCTTTATTGCGGTTTCACCACCGCCGAGTTCGTTTTTTTCTCTAATAGCTTTTAGTTTTCTTACAAGATTTTTCTGATAATCTTCGTTTGCATAAAATTTTTCGTTTTTATTAATTTGAGATCCTATTTCATTCATATTGTTTCCCTGATTATGCCAGGTTTCTTGCAATGATGATTTTGTGTACTTCCGACGTACCTTCGCCAATTGTAAGAAGTTTTACATCTCTGTAAAATTTCTCAACAGGGTAGTCTTTTGTAAAACCGTATCCGCCGAAAATCTGCACTGCTTCGCTGGCAGCCTTTGTTGCAGTTTCACTTGCAAATAACTTTGCTATCGATGCTTCTTTGTTAATATCCTTCCCCTGATTCTTCATTACAGCTGCTTTGTAGGTCATTAATCTCGATGCTTCAATCTCCGTCGCAATTTCGGATAGCTTGAACTGAATTCCCTGAAAATCGAAGATCGGTCGCTTGAACTGTTTTCTTTCTTTCGAATACTTCAGAGAATTTTCAAGGCAGCCCTGCGCCAATCCGACACTAAGTGCTGCGATAGAAATCCTTCCGCCCTCAAGTATTTTCATCGCCTGAATAAAACCTTCGCCCTCTGCACCGATTAAATTCTCTGAAGGGATTTCACAATTCTCAAATATGAGTTGTGTGGTTTCACTTGCTCTCATTCCCAGTTTGTTTTCCTTTTTGCCTGCGCTGAATCCTTTGGTACCTTTTTCAACAACAAAGGCGGAAATCCCTTTTTTACCTGCCTGCTTATCGGTAATTGCCATCACTACTGCAACATCAGACACACCGCCGTGAGTAATGAAATTTTTAGTGCCGTTAAGAATATATTTGTCTCCGGATTTGTCTGCAGTTGTCTGCATTGCGGCTGCATCTGTGCCCGAGCACGGTTCGGTTAACCCCCATGCTCCTATCATCCTTCCTGTTGCCAGATTCGGAAGGTATTTTGATTTTATCAGATCATTCGCAAAAAGATTAATATGATTCGTGCATAGCCCGTTATGTGCGGCAACTGAAAGAGAGACCGATGGATCTATTCTTGCCAGTTCTTCAATTACAATAGAATACTCAACGTAACCCAGACCAGCGCCGCCGAATTTTTCGGGCACCAGTATTCCCATGAATCCAAGCTCACCTAATTCTTTTATTAATTCTGCAGGGAATTCCTGCCTTTCATCAAAATGCATTACAACAGGTTTAATTCTGGTCTCGGCAAACTCTCTTATCGTATTCTTTATGATTTGCTGCTCTTCAGTAAAATTTATGCTGAAGCCTTCATTCCGGTTTTCCATTTTTAACTCTATTTAGTTGTACTTCTTATAAATTTCATCTGCTAGTTCATTCGGCGATTTAACCTTCTTCAGCAGCGTCATTAAGTTCTGATGAAGAAAATCATTTGAACGATCATCCCAGAATTCACTGTTCAGCTTTCTGCTTACAACTTCTCTTGTCCGTGCCTCGTAATTATTCATTCTTAACTGATTCAGTTTATCGGTACGTAAAAGAAAATTCCTGTGAAATTCAATCTTGTCTGCAAGATCCGCAATCCCGATATTTTCCTGCGCCACTGTTTTAACAATTTCTGTTTTCCATTCATCAGCTTGTCGCACTTTAAATTGCATTATACTATTCAGAGATGCTATAGCTGCATCGGCACCCGGTCTGTCCGATTTATTGAATGCAAATATGTCGGCTATTTCCATCAGCCCGGCTTTCATTGCCTGTATTGAATCACCCGATTCGGGGACAAGAGTTACAACTGTCGTATCGGCAGCTTTGGCTATGTCAAGCTCGGATTGTCCGACTCCTACCGTTTCAAAAATTATATATTCGAATCCGGCTGCATCGAGGACATCGCCGGCAACGATAGCTTTTCTGCTTAAACCACCCATGCTGCCGCGTGAAGCCATGCTGCGGATATAAACTTTATCATCCAATCCTATTTCACTCATCCTCACTCTGTCACCCAGCAGTGCGCCGCCCGTGAACGGGCTTGTAGGATCCACTGCGATTATTCCGACTGATTTATCCTGCAGCCTGAAAAGCTTTGTGAGCTGATTTGTGATAGTCGATTTTCCCGCGCCCGGGGGACCGGTGATGCCTATTTTATATGATTTTCCACTCTGCTTAAACACCGCATTTTCCAGTAATGTGCTTTCGGCAGCTTCATTTTCAACTATTGATATTATTCTTGAAATTACACCTTTGTTTTCGAGTGACAGCGATTGTATAAGTGAGGTTGTAGTCATTTATTATTTATTGCGATATAAGTTGTTTTCTTTAATATATGATTTTACAGTCTCGGGTACAAGGTGATCGATTGGTAAATTATTTTTAACCTTTTCTCTAATTTTGGTCGATGATATATCAATTATTGGAGTGTCTATTACAACCGCCCGTTTTAAATACTTGTTGTCTCCGGATTCGGTATCGATGTTTCTGCGTAAAACCACAACGTTTGCCAGATTAAATATTTTATCGGGATCTTTCCACTTATTGAATGAGGCAATATTGTCATAACCGATTATCAGGTCGATTTCATCGTAGAATTGCTTAAAATGTTTAATTGTATCAATAGTGAAAGAAACACCTTTGTTTTTAATTTCATAATCACTACACTCGAAACGGCTAACGTCTTTTATCGCAAGTTGTACCATTTTTAACCGGTCATCTGCCGAACTGCTGTCCACACCTGTTTTTAAGGGGGAGATGAAACAGGGGACAAATATAATTTTATCGAGATTTCTATGGTCAAGCACATTAATCACGGTAATCAAATGTCCATTATGTATCGGATCGAATGTACCGCCGAAAATACCGATGTGACTCATTATAACCCGATGTCTTTTTCAAGCAAAATAATTTCTCTTATTCTTTCCCGCAAGTTTATTATTTCTTTTTCTATATGATAGTCGTTTTTCAGAAACCGCATCTGTCTTTTACGGAATGCCAGCCGGGTTGATAATCTGATAATATCCGGTCTCATCGATTCCCGGATCCAACCGCGTCTGAAACGCAGATCCGATGATAAATACTTACTTAAACTTTCAGGCAGTTCGCCTGCCAACTCATTTTTCAGAACCTTTCTTTCAAATCCGAGTGAGTATTTGAATATAGCAATAAAAGTTATTACGACCATAATAATGAAAACAAATCCGAAATTATATGTTTCGTAAAAACTTACGCTTAAATTCCAAAACGCATGTATAAGAATTGCCAGGGAAATTGCTGAACCAACCATTCTGGATTTATTTTTTACTTTCGAATATTTCAAGTATCCGATAAATGCTCCTACAAGTCCGGTGCTCATGCAATGCATAACTGCCGAGAACCCCGATCGGATAATTACCAGCCACATCCATTCCTCAAAACTGTCGGCGTAAGTGATAAAGTAAAAAAAGTTCTCAGTCATGCCGAATCCCAGACCGATTGCAGCGCCGTAAACCAGTCCGTCGGTTATATTATCTAAACGTTTGTCAAAGTAAGTTTTCCTGAGATAAGATGCTTTAACAATTTCTTCGAGAAATGGAGCCGCAACAATGGTCATTATCAGATGTCTGAATTTTTCTGCGAATATATAGTCGACCCCTATCGAAATTAAAGCGCTGCCTAGAATTGCGAATATTATGGCGCCCAAAGCTCCCCATATAAAATGCTGCAATACGAATTTTAAAGGTTCGGGTTCGTATTTATCCATCTTCCAGATTATGTAGAGATAGAGCGTAATGGGAAATATTGCAGCAATAAATGAAGAAAGTATAAGCATATTTTACCAGGGATGGTCAGAAAACGGATCAAATTTAAATAATAATAAAGAGAACTCTAATAAAAAAATCCGGTTAATTTTAATTAAACTCAGCTTATAACAGTATATTAAATGAATAATTACAAATTCAAATAATAATATTTTGCAAAAACGGGTTTTCTGATTTGTATGAGAAATACCCTGAAATTTGAAAATCTTGCTTATAATTTGTTGCGTGATTATATTTGCAGGATATTTTTTTTGGGTTCTTTCTATGATTATCAAGTTTACAAACTATTCCGACGGAATACATCAGATTGAATTCTCAAAGAAGGTTGAAGAACTTGATCTTGAGGACCCGTTTATTAATAACGTTCTTTTAAGTTGTAAAATGGATAAATCACGAAGCCAGATTTATTTGAGCTGTGATTTATCAGTGGAAGCACACCTTACATGCGATAGATGTAATGCGGAATTCGACAGGATATTTTCAAACCATTTCGACAGCATATATTTGTTTTCGAAGGATGAGGATAAACCTGATGAAATAGGGGTTTATCTGCTGCATCCCGATTCGGATAAGATCGATTTAACCGAAGATGTGGTCGAATATACAAAATTATCACTGCCTATGAAGATCCTTTGCAGTGAGGATTGCAAAGGATTATGCGCACGTTGCGGAGCAAATCTGAATGAAGAGGAATGTAAATGCAGCGATGATCAGGTATCGGATGTATGGGAACCACTTAAGAAATTGAAAAAAAATTAATTATAAGGTGAAATAGAAATGGCACATCCAAAGCGAAAGATTTCGAAGAGCAGACGGGATAAGAGAAGAACACATTATAAAGCGGCAGCTCCTTCGTTGGCTACATGTTCCAACTGCGGCGAGATGAAACTCAGCCATAGAGCCTGCCCGAACTGCGGCTACTACGCTGGTAAATCTATGTTCGTTCCCGAATCTTAAACATTTCAAATTATGAGTTCAGCTAATAATTCCAATTGCATTATTGCGGTGGATGCGATGGGGGGAGATTTTGCCCCGCGCAACACCGTACTGGGTGCAGTTGAAGCACTTAATACGAACCCGAATTTCGAGTTGCTGCTTGTCGGAGATAAGGATAAAATTCTGAAAGAACTGAAAAATTTAAGCCTTTCATTCGACGAATCGAAAATTGTTCATGCGGCTCAGGTTATTGAAATGCATGATTCACCAACTGGTTCGCTGAAAAGCAAACCTGATTCTTCAATAGTTGTAGGTGCCAAACTTGTAAAGGAAAAGAAAGCGCATGCTTTTGTAAGCGCCGGAAATACAGGTGCAATGATGGCTGCATCTACGCTCATAACGGGTAGAATAAAGGGTGTATCGCGTCCGACAATAGGTGCTACCTTCCCCACAGTCGACGGAGGCATATGCAACGTTTATGATGTGGGTGCCAGCGTTGACAGTAAAGCCGAACACTTATTCGAGTATGCTGTTATGTCAACGATTTTTGTTCGTGAAATGCAGGGTAATACAAACCCGACGGTTGGACTTCTTAGTGTGGGTGAAGAAGAGGAGAAAGGAAGTGAAGTCTCCAAAGTCGCATATAAGCTATTGAAAAACTCAAAAATAAATTTTGTAGGGAACGTTGAGGGAAGGGATGTATTGAACGGTGCGGTCGATATAGTTATCTGCGACGGATTTGTAGGCAATATTCTCTTGAAATTTGCTGAAAGTGTAATCGGTTTCCTTAAGGGCAGAGTAAAGAAGTATGCCGATATAAGTTTCGGGAATAAATTCAAAGCACTGGCATCCAAACCTGCTCTTAAAGGTGCGCTCGGCGGACTCGACTACCAGGAGTACGGCGGAGTGCCTCTTCTGGGAATAAATGGAATAAGTATTATAGGTCATGGTTCAAGTTCACCTCTTGCTATAAAGAATATGGTATTGCGGGCAAAAGAAATGTTCGATAAAGATCTCGTCCGCAAAATTGAAGTGTCTCTAAATTCATTTTCGGAAGGAATTAATGGCTAAAAAATTTAATGCTGCAGTTACAGGTGTCGGAATGTTTGCACCTGAAAAGATATTGGACAATGAATATTTCGAAACAATTGTCGATACATCTCATGAATGGATAATTTCAAGAACAGGAATAAAAGAAAGAAGGCTAATGGAGAACGGCGCCAGTAGTGATATGGGCGCTAAAGCAGTAAAAGATTTATTGAAAACATCAGGGACTAATCCCGAAGATATAGATTTAATTATTTGTGCTACCGTTACGCCCGACATGTTTTTCCCCGCAACAGCATGCCTCATAGCCCATAAAGCCGGTTTGAAAAATGCCTGGGGTTATGATCTCTCTGCAGCATGTTCGGGTTTCCTCTTCGCACTTGAAACTGGTGCGAAATTTATTGAGTCTGGTTCTTATAAAAAGGTTATAGTAGTAGGAACCGACAAAATGAGTTCTATAGTCGACTATACCGACAGGAACACGTGCATACTTTTTGGCGATGCCGCTTCGGCAGTACTTCTGGAACCAACCGAAGATTTAAATTCCGGACTTATCGATTCTAAGCTTTATGTGGATGGTAAAGGCTCGGAAGTTTTAAATATGAAAGCAGGCGGAAGTGCTTTACCTGCCTCACACGAAACTATCGATAAAAAACTACATTATATCTATCAGGATGGTAAGGCGGTATTTAAAGTAGCCGTAAAAGGGATGGCTGATGTCGCGGTTGAGATTCTCGAGAGGAATAATCTCACAGGAGATGATGTTGCCTGGCTAGTTCCACATCAGGCTAACTTAAGAATAATTGACGCGACTGCACAGCGGATGGGAATACCATCGGAGAGAGTTACAATTAATATTCAAAAGTACGGTAATACAACTGCCGCTACCATTCCGCTTTGTTTGACCGAGTACTACAGGGACGGAAAAATAAAGAAGGGTGATAAACTTGTACTCGCTGCATTCGGCGGGGGATTTACCTGGGGTGCATCATACCTGGTTTGGAGTTTGGATTAATGGGCAAAACTGCATTTATCTTTCCCGGACAGGGATCACAGTATGTCGGGATGGCTAAAGAAATTTACGAGAATGAGTCTTCGGTGAGGGAACTAGTTCAGGAAGCCGAAGAGACTATTCAATTCAATTTATCAAAAGTCATGTTTAATGGTCCGGCAGAGGACTTAAAACAGACCGACATTACACAACCTGCAATATTTCTTCACAGCATAATTATCAATCAGCTAATTAAAAACTTAAAACCCGATATGGCAGCCGGTCATTCGCTGGGGGAATACTCGGCACTTGTCTGTGCCGGAGCTATAGACTTTACTGCTGCTCTCAGGCTTGTAAGAACCAGAGGACAGGCGATGCTTCAATCCGGTATCGATCAGCCGGGAACTATGGCGGCAATAATAGGACTCGAGCCGCAAAAGGTAGAGGCGTTCTGTAATAAAGCTGCGCACAAAGGGGTAGTTCAGTGCGCTAATTTTAATTCTCCTGGTCAGATCGTTATTTCAGGATCAATCGATGGCGTGCATGAAGCAATGCAGTTGTGTAAAAGTGGTGGAGCGAAGCTAGTAAAGGAATTGGTGGTCAGCGGCGCTTTCCATTCACCGCTAATGTCGGGAGCGAAGGAAAAACTGAAAACCAAGCTCGATGAGACAAATATTTGTAACTGCATAATTCCTGTATACGCGAATGTAACTGCTTCGCCAGTATTTGAGTCAGATGAAATAAAAAAACTGCTCTTTGATCAGCTGTCAGCTCCTGTAAGATGGGAAGAGACAATACTGAATATGATAAACGACGGGGCGGATGAGTTTATTGAAATCGGTCCGGGAAAAGTGCTGCAGGGACTTGTGAAAAGAATTAATCCGGATGTTAATATCTCCGGTATTGACTCATATACTGATTTAACAAACTTAAGATAGTTATGTCAGAAAAATTTGAAAAAAAAATAAACGGTTATTTTATTGATCCTCTTATTTTCACGCATAAGTTTGTGAAATCTTGTGATGTTTGCGTTTGTTCCGGCGAGTGCTGTTATTATGGTGTATATACCGATAAGAAGGAATATGAACAAATAATGGCGATTAAAGAACGCATAAAATCTTCTATGGATGATTCTCAGACGACAGATGATTCGAAATGGTTCGAAGAACCTGAAGAAGATGAAGATTTTGAATCGGGAATTGCTGTCGGAACAGAATTGTATAACGGGAAATGTGTATTTCTGGACAGGCAGGGCTATTGTACGCTTCAGAAAGTGGCGATGGAAGATGATGAATTCAAGTGGAAATATAAACCTCTATATTGTATATTATTCCCGCTAATTATTTGGGATGGTGCTATTACCGTGGATGATGAGCATCTTGCCAGGCTTCATTACTGCAGCAAAATCGATAATCAGAACTCAACCATTTACGATTGTTGTCAGGAAGAACTGGAATATCTGCTTGGCAAAAACGGTATGATCGAACTGAATGAGTATAGAGAACAGTATTTTAATAAAGAAAATCTGAGGAAAGGTAAAAGTGGTAACTAAGAATAAAAGAGCGATCGTTACCGGCGGCACCAGAGGCATAGGAAAAGCTATAGTTAAAGAATTAGCAGCACGCAGCTGCTGTGGCGTTCTTTTCTCCGATGTTGCGTTTATTTATAACAGTTGTGATGAGTGCGCAGAGGAGATACAACGTGAAATAGGCGGTGGGACTGAAGTATTTGGATTTAAAGCCGACGCATCATCATTTGAAGAGGCTCAGGCAACTATTGATGCAGCTATTGAAAAACTTGGCGGCGTTGATATTCTGATTAATAATGCGGGAATTACAAGGGACAATCTGCTGCTTAGAATGGATGAGAAGGATTTTGATACGGTTATTAATGTCAACCTTAAAAGTGTATTTAATTATACCAAAGCCGTCATGAAACATATGATTCAGCAGAGATACGGAAGAATTGTAAATATTGCCTCTGTTGTTGGATTAATCGGCAACGCCGGACAGTCTAACTACGCTGCGTCTAAAGCCGGGGTTATAGGCTTTACTAAATCAGTTGCACGTGAACTGGCTTCAAGAGGTATTACCGTTAATGCAGTTGCACCGGGTTTTATTGAAACCGAAATGACTGCTAAATTGAATGAAAAACAACGGGAGGCACTTCAGGCTCAGATACCGATGAAAAGGCTGGGGAAACCCGAAGATGTTGCGAAGGTTGTCGGTTTCCTCTGCAGCGATGAAGCTGAATATATAACCGGACAGGTTATTGCAGTCGACGGCGGTATGGTAATGTAAGTTTAGTGAACCAATAAAATTAACTCATAATCAATTTAGGAGAATAAAATGGACGTTGAAGCAAAAGTAAAAGAAATTATTATGGACAAATTGGGTGTTGAAGAATCACAAATTACACCCGAAGCTTCTTTTACTAACGATCTTGGTGCTGATTCTTTGGATATAGTTGAATTAGTGATGGGCTTCGAATCAGAGTTCGATTTATCAATCCCTGATGAAGATGCTGAAAAAATCTCAACCGTTGGCGACGCTGTCAAGTACTTAGGTGAGAAATTACAGGGATAAAAATATAGTTCAGATTTCGGGATTGTTCCCATGAATGAACAATCCCGGACCAATATGAGCCTAAGATAATAGTCTTATTATTTAATTTATTGCGGCTCATTTTTTGTTTTTACATAATTTTCTCCGTCAACTATTAACAGGAAGAATGCATGTCGAAGAGACGAGTTGTAGTAACTGGCTTGGGAGCTTTAACCCCCATCGGAAATACTGTTGAAGAATACTGGGACGGGTTGGTAAAAGGGAAAAACGGTGCTGGACTTATAACTAAATTTGATGCTTCCAATTTTGCAACCAAGTTCGCATTTGAAGTAAAGAACTTCAATATCGAAGATCACATCGATAAGAAGGAAGCCAAAAGGATGGACCCGTATACACAGTACTCTATCTATACCTCAATAATGGCTATGAAGGATTCCGGAATCGATCTTGAAAAAGTAGACAGGGACAGATTCGGCGTGATTTATGGAAGCGGTATAGGCGGCATGCAGACATTTGAAACTCAGACTAAAAATTACCTGGAAGGCGGTCCGAGAAAAATAAGCCCGTTTTTCGTCCCGATGATGATATCCGATATTGCAGCAGGTCAAATCTCAATACAATTCGGATTGAAGGGACCTAATTATGCTACAACTTCGGCATGTGCGACTTCAACTCATGCCATTGCGGATGCATTTATTCATATACAAAGAGGTTCTGCCGACTTAATGATCTGCGGCGGTTCTGAAGCAGCTATCACTCCGATGGCAATTGGAGGTTTTAATGCTGCCAGAGCTATCTCTACCTGGAACGACCGCTACATGGAAGCTTCACGCCCGTTTGACAAAGACAGGAATGGATTTGTTATGGGCGAGGGATCGGGTACATTAATTCTTGAAGAGTATGAACATGCCGTTAAAAGAGAAGCCAGAATCTATGCCGAAATTATCGGTGTGGGATTAACAGGCGATGCATATCATATAACTGCTCCCGCTCCCGAAGGAGAAGGCGCGCAAAGGTCAATGCGCGAAGCGCTTAGGGACGCCGGTGTTGAGCCGGGTGTTATTGATTATATAAATGCCCACGGTACATCGACCGAGTTGAACGATAGAAATGAAACTATTGCAATTAAAAAAGTCTTCGGCAATCATGCTTATGAAATTGCGGTCAGTTCAACCAAATCAATGACGGGACATCTGCTTGGCGCTGCCGGTGCTGTAGAATCGATAGCTACCATTCTTGCGATGAATTACAGTATTATCCCGCCTACTATAAATCTTGACGAACCTGAAGAAGGACTGGATCTGAATTTTACTCCGAAGGTGGCGGCTGAAAAAGAAATCGAATATGCACTCAGCAATACTTTCGGTTTCGGGGGTCATAACTCAACTTTACTATTCAAAAAGTTTGCAGGTTAAAATTGTTCCGTAAAATCATTCGGTGGTTAAAAAAACCGTTTCGGAAAATTTCCACGGATGATATCAATTCACACGAAGCAGCCAGACTATCTCTCCTGGAAGAGAAAGTAGGTTTTAACTTCGGCAGAACAGAACTATATCGTAAAGCACTTACTCACCGTTCTTTTTTGGAAATCAATCCTGATCTTGAAAAATCGAATGAACGACTCGAATTTCTCGGGGATGCAGTACTCGGATTGGTTGCGGCAGAAACTCTGTTTCTAAAATATCCTTCTAAGAATGAAGGTTACCTTACTAAATACAGATCCCAGCTTGTTGATAAAGAATCTTTGTATAAATCCGCCCAGAGATTAAATCTGATTGATTTCGTGCTTTATGATAAAAGATATGTTAAAGGCTCGGAAGAGGGTAAAAAGACAATTGTTGCTGACTGCCTTGAAGCACTGATAGGCGCCATTTACCTGGATGTCGGTCTGCATTCAGCTACGGAGTTCGTCCATAAATGGATTATTGATCCTAACCTTAAATCTGGCGATCTGCGGGTTGATAAGAATTTTAAAGGTCAGCTTTTAGAATATACTCATTCACAAAAACTTGAATCTCCTAAATATAAGGTTGTAAGCGAAAACGGTCCCGATCACGATAAAAACTTTCAAATAGAAGTCTTAATAGGGGATCAGAGTTTCGGACTGGGAGAGGGGAAAAATAAAAAATCTGCCGAGCAGGAAGCTGCACGAATCGCACTTGAAAAAATTAACTCCTGATTGCAGTTTATGCGTCAATTACACCACGCCTATCAAAAGTATTTCGAACTTATTAATTATATTTCGATATGTAATCGATTCAATTAATTAAAACATATTTCTGTAATTAAAAGAGTGATTTAAATATGTTGAAACTACAATTTACAGACCGGTTTGCTGTAAGACACATTGGACCTTCGGAAAATGAATTAAATAAAATGCTGCAGGTAATCGGTGTTAAAAAAACTGAGGAATTAATAGAAAAAACAATTCCTTCATCAATTTTACTTGAAAACGATCTTAATCTGGGTGAAGCATTAACGGAATTTGAATATTTAAATGATATCCGTAGACTGGCTTCAGGGAACAAATTATTTAACTGTTTTATCGGAATGGGTTATTACCCCACAATTACTCCTCCAGTAATTCAAAGAAATATTCTGGAGAATCCGGGATGGTATACTCAATATACTCCGTATCAGGCAGAGATTTCTCAGGGCAGACTGGAAGCGCTTCTGAATTTTCAAACTATGGTAATCGATCTTACCGGGCTGCCGCTAGCAAATGCTTCTCTCCTTGATGAGGGTACTGCCGCTGCCGAAGCAATGGTGATGGCTTATAATATGCGGAAGGGGAACAGGAAAAATGCTGATACTTTTCTCGTTGACAGCAGCATTTACCCGCAGACGATAGACGTGCTGAAAACAAGAGCTTTTCCGCTCAATATTAAATTGGATGTGTCCGATTTTAGCAAATGGGAGCTGGATGATAATGTATTCGGTTTGATCGTTCAATATCCGAATAATTCCGGTGCAGTTATTGACTATAGTAGTGTTTTCAGCAGGGCGGCAGAAGCCGGTATTTTTAACGTTGCAGCTGCTGATTTACTCAGCCTTACACTCTTAAAACCTCCCGGTGAAATGGGGGCGGATGCCGTTGTCGGTTCCACTCAGCGGTTCGGTGTACCTATGGGTTTTGGCGGTCCGCACGCTGCGTATTTTTCGACCAAAGAAGAATTTAAAAGATTTATCCCCGGAAGAATCATTGGTGTATCGGTTGATTCGAATAACCGTCCTGCGCTCAGAATGGCTCTTCAGACCAGGGAGCAGCATATCAAACGAGAAAAAGCAACGAGTAATATCTGTACCGCACAGGTGCTGCTCGCAATAATGGCAGGAATGTATGCAGTCTATCACGGTGCTGCAGGATTGAAAAAAATTGCTGAAAGAATTCATCTTCTGGCGAAGCTGACTGATCTCGCGCTTCGCAGATCAGGTATAAAGCAAAACAATTCTGTTTTTTTTGATACGCTTGAAATTCAATTGAATGATAATAAAGCTCAGCAGAATGTTAAAAATATTGCCGAGAAAAGTGAGGTGAACTTCAGGTATTATGACAGGAATAAAGTAGGGATTTCAATGGGTGAGTCCCATACTGTTGATGATGTAAAAAGAATCATAGAAATTTTTATTGAAGCCCTGGGATTGGAAAAAAACATAGATTTTTCCGAATTCGAAAACGAATTGGATATTGATTTACCGGCTCCGTTAATCCGGGAAACTGAATATTTAACGCATGAAGTTTTCAATAAATACAGAAATGAAACCGAACTAATGCGTTATATAAAAAAACTTGAAAGAAAAGATCTTTCACTCACTCATTCGATGATACCCCTTGGATCCTGCACTATGAAACTTAATGCAGCTTCAGAACTGATGCCGATTACCTGGGGGGAGTTTAACCAGCTTCATCCGTTTGTACCTGCAGATCAGGCAAAGGGATATGCAAAATTGTTTGACGAGCTTGAAAAACAGCTTTGCGAAATTACAGGATTTGCAGGTGTTTCGTTGCAGCCGAATTCAGGCGCTCAAGGTGAGTTTTCAGGTCTTATGGTTATTAAAAACTATTTCATCAGCCGTGGCGAAAGTCACAGAAATATAGTTTTAATACCATCTTCAGCTCACGGAACAAATCCTGCAAGCGCCGTTATGGCAGGTAATAAGGTGGTTATTGTAGAATGCGATAAGTACGGAAATGTTGAACTCGAAGATCTTCAGGCTAAGGCTGAGTTACACAGTGATAATCTGAATTCGCTTATGATTACCTACCCGTCAACGCATGGCGTGTTCGAACATAAAATTAAAGAAATCTGCGATATAGTGCACCGGAACGGCGGACAGGTATATATGGACGGCGCCAATATGAATGCACAGGTGGGCTATACTAACCCATACGTTATTGGTGCTGATGTATGCCATCTAAACCTGCACAAGACATTTACTATACCGCACGGCGGCGGAGGTCCCGGTGTAGGACCCATCGCTGTTGCTGAACATCTGGTTCCTTTTCTGCCGGGTCATTCAGTAGTGGATATTCAAAAGGGAAATAATATAAGTGCTGTTTCCGCTGCACCTTTTGGTAGTGCGAGTATTCTCCCAATCTCTTATGCTTACATCAGAATGATGGGGACAGAAGGATTAAAAGCTGCAACAGCTGCAGCTATAATTAATGCAAATTATATTAAGACTGTTCTCGAACCTTACTTCCCGGTATTGTACACGGGTAAGACGGGTTTCGTTGGGCATGAGTTAATCTTCGACATAAGACCATTTAAGGCTACTGCCAATATAGAAGTTGAAGATGTTGCAAAACGATTAATGGATTATGGGTATCATGCACCTACTGTTTCTTTCCCTGTACCTGGGACTTTAATGGTTGAACCGACTGAAAGTGAATCGAAAGAGGAGCTTGATAGATTCTGCAGAGCCATGATTTCAATAAAAGCTGAAATAGAAGAGATCGAAAAAGGTATGATGGATAAAGAGGATAATGTTCTGAAAAATGCACCTCATACAGCAGAAGAAGTTGTAAGTGATGAATGGAATCATAAATATTCGCGTGAAAAAGCTGCCTACCCTGCAGATTGGTGCAGACAGAATAAGTTCTGGCCCAGCGTCGGAAGGATCAATAATGCTTACGGCGACAGAAACCTTGTATGCAGTTGTCTGCCATTGGAGGCATATCAATAATAACCCGAATGCTTGATCTGTGTAAAATATTGAACGATACCGACACCATCGCGGTTGTCGGTATTTCCAAACATTACGATAGAACAAGCAGGTCGATTGCCCGCTATCTGAAATCGGCAGGATATAAAGTTTATGGAGTTAATCCAACATGTGATGCGGCGGAACTTGACGGAATCCCGGTATACAAAAGTCTTAATGATATACCTGTTATCATCGACATCGTAAACGTTTTCCGGCGTTCCGAAGATATTCCTGGAATTATCAGCGATGTGATTGAAGTGAAACCGAAAACCTTATGGCTTCAACTTGGTATCAGAAACGATGAAGCCGTTAAACCGCTTGTCGAATGGGGGATTAATGTTGTGCAGGACACGTGTATTTATGTTGAACATTCCAATTGTTTTTGAACAACTGATTATTAGTTATTATCTTCACTTCATCTAATTTGTAAGGCTGCTTTGAAAAGAAAATTAATAAATCTATTAGTTTTGATTTTGCTTCCGGTATTTGGTGATAAGATTAATGCATTCACTTCTTCCGATTCTATATATGTCCCGGATAACGAAATGATAATTGTTGATTCAATAATAATTAGCGGTAATGATATCACCGAGGAGTTCGTAATTCTTCGGGAGCTTACATTTAAAGAGGGCGACACCATCGGAGTGAGGGATCTGAAATTTAATGAAGAAAGGATTTATAGTCTGGGTTTGTTTAATTTTGTTGATCTTTATACAAAGAGAGAGAATGAAAACTTAAACGTTATAATTGAAGTTGATGAATCATGGTATATTTATCCGCTACCGTACCTGGATTTACAGGACAGCGACCTGAATAGAGCGACTTACGGATTAAGTGTTCTGTACAGGAATTTCAGAGGGAGGAATGAAACAATTATTGCAGTTGCAACTTTTGGATATGATAAATTTTATCTGCTCTCATATGAGAATCCGCTTTTTATCGAGGAGGCAGATATTAACCTGGCTGCTTCTTTTTTATATCAGACCCCGGTTAATAAAAGCCCTACAGCAGAAATTATTTACGGCAGACAGTTCGATTATAAAGTTGTAAACGGGTTTCTAACTATTGGTAAACGACTTAACCAGTTTAACGAATTTTATGGCTCAGCAGGATATTCTTATGTGGAAGTGCCCGGTTTATTTAATACCGGGATAACGGCGACGGGTACGAGAATTGATAAATCCTTCCTCGCGGGAGCCTCGTATATATACGATTCACGCGATCTGAAACAATTCGCACAGAATGGAGTGTTTGCCAGAATTGAGTATCTGCATAATGGTATCTGGAATGATAAAATTGATTATAACATTTTTATAGTTGATTTCAGAGAATATAGAAAACTTACTGGCGAGCTTCGCAGCAAATGGCGGATTAACTACAGACATACATTCGGCAGGTTCGTACCGTTTTATGATTACTCGTTCTTCGGCTACAGCAGTTATTTACGCGGACACCGCAATAAGGTGAGAGAAGGTCAAAGTTCAATAATCGCATCCGTTGAAGCGGCATATCCTGTTGTGAAGGAGTGGAAAATTAAAATGAAGCTGCCGCTTCTTCCCGAAAGACTAACGTCGGCGAGAATCGGAATTCATCTTCATATGTTTTATGATGCAGGTATTACTTTTAATAAAAACGAGAGTCTGAGTTTAAATAAATTTGATTCAGGATGGGGCGCTGGTATTACATTTCTTCTTCTGCCTTATAATGCTTTCAGATTTGAATATGCTTTCAATCAATTTGGAGTAGGAGAATTTCTGATTGGGACAGGATTTTCTTTCTGATATAGAATTGTTCTATGCACTTCCCGGAAACATCAGAAATGATGAGATCGAAATATCCGGCAGTGAAGTGCGGCACATAACCGATGTGATGCGCCATTCGGTTGGCGAAATTATTTTCGTCACTGATGGAGAAGGTAAAATTTACAAAACCGAAATAGTATCCATCTCGAAACAAAACGTCTTTATGCATATTCAAAAAGAGTACTCTTTCAAAAATTTGTACGACAATCTGGTTGTTTGTGTCCCGCGCTTAAAAAGCAACGACAGGCAAAATTTTGCAATGGAGAAGTGTGCAGAGCTGGGAGTAACTAATTTTATTGTGTTTGAATCGGAAAGATCAATTGGGAAAGGATCGAAACTCGATAAATGGGAAAATCTTTTAGTCGCAGCTATGAAACAGTCCTTGAGATGTTTTAAACCAACTGTCGGATATCTGAAAGGTGTTAACGGGATCAATAAAATGGCGGGTATGAAAATAATTCTCGATCAAAAATCGCCTGTCTCATTAATAAATTTTGTTGATGAGAATCCTGAGATGCTGAAATCAGAAAAAGTTTTTTTAGTTATCGGTCCGGAAGGCGGTTTATCTGAAGATGAAATTAATGCAATTGACCCTCATGTGAGAGTCTGCCTTGGTTCAAACAGATTAAGGAGTGAAACATCAGTGATTACTTCCGCTGCAATACTTCTTCAAAAAATCAGATCAGTTCAATAGTTCGTTTAACAAGTCTTTCGAATTTCTCCTTCACAATCCCTGCTGTTTCCATTACTTCATGGTGAGATAATTTTACTTTTGAAATACCTGCAGCAAGATTGGTTATGCATGAAATTCCTGCTGTCTGAATTCCGTTTGCAACTGCAAATAATGCTTCATGAGCAGTGGACATACCCACTGCATCGCTGCCTGTTTTTGCCATCATTTTTATTTCAGAAGGTGTTTCATAGCTGGGACCTTTCGAAAAGTAATATACACCTTCTTTCAGCTCAATCTTTTCCTTCCCGGCTGCATCTTTAATTATCCTCATCAAATAATCAGAAGGGAAGTCGAGCATATTGTTCTTCTGTTCAAGGGATGCAATACCTAGCAGGTTGGTTAATTCTTTTTTAATCGCAATGGCATTTATCGAATTAATCAACATTAAATCTGCTGGTTTAAATAAATTGTTTATTCCTCCCGCCGCATTGGTTAGAAGAAGGTATTTACTTTTATTTCTTTTTGCAATTAAAACCGGTAAAACAGTTTCATGTATTTTATATCCCTCATAAAAATGGATTCTACCCTGAAATATTATTACCCGCTTCCCTTTATGCTCTGCCCAGTGTATGAATCCCTTGTGACCCTGAACAGTGGAATGCGGATAATCGGGAAGTGCATTTGTCGCAATTGTCTTGACGGTATTTACTTCATCGGCGAATTCTCCGAGTCCGCTGCCTAGTATAAGTGCAATATCGGCATCGAATGGTTTAAACGAATCAATAACTTCAAGTAATTCCTTATATCTAAAATCCAGATCCAAGCATTTCTCCCAGGTTTAATTAACAAGATGTAGAGTGGTAATTTTAATTAACGGGAATAAGGTATTAAAATATCATGAAATCATATAGTTAAAATGGTATTATATCAACAACTTCTGTTTCATAGCACTCCCGCTTGTTTCAATCAATCACCTATCCCCTACAATTTTATAACTTTCCAACTTTCAAACTAATGACCTATCATCTCCGCCTTTAAAACAAAATCCCAGCCAATGCTGCGGTCATTAAAGTTGCAAGAGTTCCGCCTGCTACGGCTTTTAAGCCGAGCTTTGCCAGATCGGATTTCCTGTCCGGAGCCAGTGGGGAAATGCCTCCGATCTGAATCGCTATTGAACTGAAATTTGCGAATCCGCATAATGCATATGTCGCCATTAGTATAGCTTTTTCATTAGCCATTTCTTTAAGTTGAATCAGACTGCTCATATCGAGGTATGCAACAAACTCGTTTAAGACTACCTTGGTACCGATAAGACTGCCGAACTGCAGCGCGTTTTCCCATGGTACGCCTATTGCGACTGCAAGATATTGTAGAATCATTCCAAACAATAATTGCATACTTAAGGGATTACCATAAGTTTCCATCAGAATTGTATTCAGTCCCGTTAAATTTCCAAGACCTTCCAGAATATAATTTATAAGTGCTATAAGAGCTATAAAGGCAAGAAGCATAGCGCCAACGTTTAACGCAAGCTTAAGTCCTTCACCTGCACCGCTGGCAGCCGCATCTATTACATTTGCAGATGTCTTTTCGATATTTACTTTAAGCGATCCTTTTGTTTCCGGTGTGCCGTTTTCGGGGAATATTATTTTTGATATAACTAACGCTGCCGGTGCAGCCATAACGCTAGCCCCGAGAAGGTGAGTAGCGAACATCAACTGAGCTTCCTGAACAGGAAGATTCATTGTCTCAGCAAAGGATTGACTCAGCATTTGTATGTATGCAGCCATCACTCCGCCGGCAATCGTCGCCATACCGCCTGTCATTATTGTAAGTAATTCACTGTTGGTCATACCTTTAATAAACGGTTTAATCATTAACGGTGCTTCGGTTTGTCCTACGAAAATATTTGCAGTACAGGATAACGATTCCGCCCCGCTGGTACCGAGTATTTTAGCCATCACCCAAGCCATTGCCTGCACCACACGCTGCATGATACCCAGATGGTACAGAATAGCCATTAAGCTGGCAAAAAATATAATCGTGGGTAATACCTGGAATGCAAAGAAATAGCCCAGACTGTTTTCAGCTCCCGGACTATTTGCCAGATCACCGAATATAAATCGGGCACCCTCAGTCGTGAAATTAAGAAGCAGAACGAAGAAACTGCTTATCCATTGGAACATTATTTTAGGATAACCAAGTGGTGCGAAGAATTCACCTAATTCATTTCCTTTTATAATAAATACTGCAAAGAGAAATTGTAATCCTAAACCGCCGGCAACAAGCCGCCAGCTGATCTTTTTTTTATTGTTTGAGAGGATGTAAGCTATTCCGACCAGGACCAGTATCCCGAGAATGCCGCGAAGAATGTCCAATATATCCATAAGATTTCCTTAATCTGATTCCGGGATGTAATGATGAATACGGCATCGTGCTTCGTAACTGTCTGCAGCACCGACAAGAACCCGCTCACCCGACTTGATTTTTCGCTGAGTCATATTTGCTGGATTACCGCACACTACACAGATTGCTAATGTTTTGGTTATGTATTCCGCGATTGAAAGCAATTGAGGAATAGGTTCAAAAGGGATGCCTCTGTAATCCATATCCAGACCTGCTACAATTACCCGTTTACCGCTGTTGGCAAGTTTTGTACAGACTTCAACCAATCCGATGTCGAAAAATTGTGCTTCATCAATGCCTATCACATGTGCTTCGCTCGCATTATTTAATATATCTTCGGAACTCTTTACCAGTTGTGAAGGTAAGGATTGATAACTGTGGGATACAATTTCATTGGACGAATAACGGTTGTCAGTTTCGGGCTTGAAGATTTTAACATTTAGCTTTGCAATCTGTGCCCGACGCAATCTTCTGATTAATTCTTCTGTCTTGCCGCTGAACATACACCCTGCAATTACTTCGATCCAGCCGGTATCTGCAGGTACAAAATGCGGGGTAAAGTCGACCATAAAAATCCGATTATAAATGAAAAATTATTAATTATATATTAATAAAGAAT
>JAFGMI010000037.1 GCA_016927595.1 Melioribacteraceae bacterium
CGTAATCAGGTTTGCCTGACCTGCATCATCCCATACCGCCTCGTCCATAACGCCGTCTACTACAACTGCGCCGGAATCAGCTTTTGGCACCGTTACGATTTTCCTTTCGTAATTGAGTTGAGCGAACACGCTCGAGTAAAGCATGATTAGGAGTAATACACTAAAAAAACTGTGACTGTGTTTCATTGAACCTCCTTCTTAGTTGGTTGTTGAATATTTTTTTGTACCTAAAATCCGTACTTCAATGTTAATGTCGGTATAATTCCCGAAGTATTGTAAACACCGTTATGTACCGCAAAATCAGAGCTGTTAATTTTTTTCTTAATTCCCGTGAAATAAACCAGGCTGCCCTCCAGGGCAATATTTCCGTCAATAACAGAAAAGCCTGCACTAATCATATGCTGATCAACACCAGGTTCAAGCAAATTAATTGACTGGTCTGCGTTCGGAGATTGTGAATACCTGTAGCCGGCACTGAGTGTAAATGTTGGTGAAACTACATACTCAACACCCAGCCCAATATCAATTGTGCTCTCGTTTGCCTGTTTAACAGATCTTATAGGAAATCCGGTCAGAGTATCAGCTATAGCGGATTTATCCTGCCAGACAGGATCGTCAAAGTCTCTTTTAACTTCACTGTCAATACCGCTAAATAAGCTGTAACGAAAATCAAAATTTAATTTCAGTTCCGGAGATATCTCGTATTCAATTCCGAGTCCAACTTTCCAGGGTGACTGATACTGTGTTATGAATTCAGTCTTCTGGGCTGCTGAATCAACTGTCTGGTATAATCTGCTGTTCGCTGAGCCTGTTAATTCCTCATCAACTGCATTTGTCACAACAGCACCCAGCCTTAAGGATTGGTTAAGTTTATACATTATTCCAAAATTAAATTCCCATATCCATCCGTCTTCATCTAAATCGACCTGGTAAAGCGGGAGTGAAATTGAATCTATCCAATTATAGTTTTCTCTAGGTACGGACGTTTCAACCTTCAGATTAACAATGTTGATGGTAAGTCCCGCTGCAAAATCTCCTATCCTGTAACTTATCGCAGGAGAGATTATCTTTCTGAATTCTTTTTTCGATAGGTCAGTAGCTGTTGCGTTCGAGATTTGTCCCGATTGAATTATCAGCACATAGGGCCAGTCGACTTTGTAATTAAAAACGTCCTTATATGCAATTCCTACTGTTAAATCATCGGAAAGGGGTAAACTGAAACCGATGCCGTAATTACCGTCTTCTTCACGCAGGGAGTTATACAATCCTCTTACATCACCATCAAACTGATTCTGCTCCGACCTGAAGTGATAAGAAAACTCAAACAAATTACCTCCCTGCAGTGATAAACCGGCAGGATTAAGAAAAATATTTGAAATACCATCAACTCCGGCAAAGTATAGCCCGTTAAGCGACATCGCTCTGGCGCCGAAAACAGGCGTTCTGTTTGTGCCTCCCGCAATTAAACTGCCGGGATAAATCAAGTGGAGAGTAGTAAACAATAAAACTATTTTTATGATCCTCATCAGTTGCTCCGTTTTTCTAACTGATCTACCAAGTTCTAAAAGTTGCATAAGCATAATATTTGGTTACTCTGAATCTCTTTCCGTCCCAGTCTTCGTTCGCGATCCAGATATAATAATCTTTGTTCCGCTGAATCCCTTCTTCGGGGTACTGATTGAAAGTCTTGGTCCCGGACGGCTGATCACCCAGACGCAGCGGCATGTTTATCACGTTTTTCTTACCAAGTAAATCGCCGGCGTCAGACGGTTCAACCGACCACAAATCCCAAACGATTTTCTTTTCATCGTATTGCTGACCTTCTATAATACCTATCGCAGAGATTGCAGATTCTGTTACATCGCTTTGAATTATTGTCCAGGTTATTTCGGGGCCCTGCTCATCAACCGGTTGAGAGACATTTATTTCTCCCAGCTTTCCGAAAAACTTAAGATCTGCAACGTTCACATAAACATCTATTTGCTGGGTTGTTTTGGAATACGATAAAGAAGAAACTTGCAATAGAGTATCCGCCTCAACAATGAACTCACCTGCTTTAAGTTCTGAACTAAATTCGAACGGGATCCCGGTCTGATTCTTCACATTGTTCCAGGTTTCTTCTTTCATCACCCAGTATGTGTATGTATCATCTTCTTTTAATTCCTCTAGCAAAGCACCACCGTAATTTGAAGTAAGCTCTTGTGCTCCCGAAGGAGTTGTTCCGAAGAGTATGGGATACTGCAATTGATTACCATCTACCTTAATCAGCCAGACGAGCGATGAGTCGAGTTTTGCTGAACTTCCCCTATTAACACCGATAACCGAGACGTAACCACCGACCCAGGTTATATTTGGTTTAAAGGTACCGTTCTCAATTCGTACTTTCGACATTTCAGGAGAACCGGTATAGGAAGCCAGCGTGTTATCCTCATCCGAGCATGCAATTGCAAAAAGAACGATTGAAACAATCAGAAGTGCGATGAACGATAATGACATAAATTTTCTTTTATACATAGCATAACACCTTAGATTGAAATAATTAAATGCCTGAAACCAGGTCTTTCCACGAAGGGTTGTAAATTTCTCCCTCTTTGTTGCTGTGCAGCAGAACGAAGCCGCCGTTATTATTTATATCTCCGAAAACATAGTATAATTCTCTTTCGTCCCTGTATATCCATGTCTCATAAGGTTTTGAATCCTGAGAGAAACGCTGCCTGTCTATCTCATCGGGGAAACCGTACATGATCAGTACTCTTCCCATATCAGTTGACCAGCCGTCCAGTTGCTGATTCCCAAAATTCTCTTTGGCGTAGTTATATCGTTTCAATAATTCAACCAAATTTTGATTTTGGCTTCTCACCGCAACTGCGTCATCTCTTATGAAATAATTTACCAGAAACTGCATCTTTCCCTTATGGCTAAGATCTTCATACAACGATTTCTGACTTTCCGTAGCGACAACTGAGAGTATGCTTTCTAACGCTTCAAATTCCTGATCTGTAAGCATTATCATAGTTTGGAAATAGTCAGCTTGTAAAATTTCGAATGCCCGCGATACTTTTCCATTCGGGAGGTTCTCATTCGTAATACTTACCGTAAGATTATAGGAACCAGAATTTAAATTCTTCACGTCGATATTTTGAATTAAGCCGACAGTTTTCTCCTTAAAAACAATACTACTTCCCTGTAGTGCCTGCGAATAACCGTTACCGATGCCTTCAATAGTATATTCAGGTATAACGCTTTCACCATCTAATAAACCCGAACTGTATATCTCGTAATAAAACTGAAGAGTCGGATTCAGAAGCCCATATCGCCTGGACGGATTGGGCGTATGAATAATTCGTCCGCCTTCTTCCCGCTTTATCCCGTTTATGAATTTAATGTCGCTGAGACACGATTCCGAAATCGATAAACTGTGGATCATAACATTACATCTTATTCTGCCGATCGAAGATGAGTATCTGTCGCTTACATTTAGTTCTACCGCATATTGCCCTGGCAGCAATTGAATTGACCACTCATCGTAAATAACCTGTGTTCTCATATCTGAATCAGTATTGATGGCAGCTTCGGTACTCCATTGGCTTTCATCAACTACATTACCCGACAAATCAGTGATTAAGAAATTGATATCAACAACAGCCTGTGTTCCGTAAGCGGATTCACTAGTCTTTAACTGATCAGCAAAAAGCATGAGATAAAATTCCACATGGTTATTATCTGTATTGCCCTGAAATGAAGCGTGATCCAGGTAAAACTGAAGTTTGCCGGAGCTCGCTGAGGGCACATCGTCAGTCTGAGCCGGAATGACGGCACTGAAGACCAATAAAAGTAAAAGCGTTAGATATTTGACAGAGCGTATCATTAGTCCTTTATCCCGCTTAATGTGATTCCCTTTATAAAATATTTTTGCGCAGCAAAGAATACAATTAAGATCGGCAGTACTGATGCAACCGAGCCAGCCATTAATAAATCCCATTGAGTGAGATATCTATCTCTGAATACAGCCAAACCCAATTGAACTGTCCTCATTTCATCCGAGTTTGTTACGATCAATGCCCAGATAAAATCATTAAATACACCCATAAATGTAAATACGGCAAGTGTAGCCAAGGCAGGTTTCGCCAGGGGCATCAGCACTTTCCAAAGGACCTGCAATTTTGTGGCACCGTCGATGTAAGCAGCTTCTTCGAGTTCTTTCGGTATTGTAATAAAGAACTGACGTAATAAAAATGTGCCGAACGCGGATGCAAGTCCCGGCACTATAAGTGCGCTGTATGTATCTATCCATCCAAGCCAATGAAGCACAAGAAATCCAGGTATCATTGTTACGTTAAACGGTATCATCATCGTTGCGAGGAATAAATAAAAAATAGTGTCTCTCCCTCTGAACTGCAGTCTGGCAAAAGCGAATGCCGCCATTGAGCATGTTATAATCTGCCCCAGCGTCACAGTAACAGCCACTAAAATACTGTTCAAATAGTATCTGTCGAACGGTGCAGCTTCGAATACTTTTGAATAATTATCAAGATGCACTTCACTTGGTAGGAACTGGGGAGGATACTGGTAAATATCCGACATATCCTTTACGGAAGTCAGAATCATCCACAAGAAAGGTGCGAATGTAATAACTGCCATTATGTAAATAATTACATGTCTCAGAGAGCTTTTGAGTAATTTTATAGAACGATATCCTCTTTCAGTTCGGTTCATTCTAATACTTAACCTTCATAAGTTTTATCTGAATTATGGTGAAAATGAACAGGATAGCGAATAAAACATACGCGATTGCAGAAGCGTATCCCATCTCGAAAAACTTGAATGCGTATTCATAAACCTGGAACACAAGCACCTTTGTTGAGCCAAGCGGACCACCGGAAGTAAGAACATATACAATGTCGAAAACCTGAAGCGAAGCAATCATAGACATTATCATAATGAAAAGTGTCGTGGGCGTTAGCAGCGGAATAGTTATATGCCAGAACTTAGAGAACTTTCCTGCGCCGTCAATGTCAGCAGCTTCATAATAATGTTCAGGTATAGCCTGCAAACCTGCTGAGAAAAGAACCATGTTGATCCCGAAGGTTTTCCAAACCCCCATAATTATTAATGCAATCATTGCCGCATCGGGATCGTTAAGCCAGTTTACAGAACCGATTCCGAAAATGTCGAATACATAATTAATGATACCAACGTTTGGGTCATACAGCCACCGCCAGATAACCGCCGCTGCAACAGGTGAAATTACAACAGGAGCAAAGAAGAGCGTTCGAAGAAATTTTTTCCCTATTATTCTTTTATTAAGCTCGTTAGCGACAAAAAGCGCTACAACCATATTAAGCGGCACGGTTCCGACAGTATAAATAAGCGTGTTCTTCAGTACCTGCCAGAATTCAGGATCGGCTATCAATCGGGAATAATTTTCTAAACCGACAAATGTGCTCTGACTACTGAACATGTTCCACTTCTGGAAGCTGAGGTAGAATGAAAAGAATACGGGAAACAAAACGAATAATCCGATGATCACGATTGATGGGGAGAGAAATGCGAATGGTGTAAGAAAATCGACAACCTTTCTCTTCGTTAATCGCTTACCAAAAGCTGAACCGTAATATTTGGCGACAAGATTCATTACTTCTTGTTAGCTCCCCATTTAGAGTCCAGAAGCAGATTCGACTTATAAGCTGCTTCGTTTAATGATTTTTTAACATCCATATTGCCAAGCATAGATTTCTCCATTGCTTCTGCTATATGTCTGTAAATCTCAAGTCCTCCGTAATCTATTGGTCGCTGAGCCTGAGAATAATCCATTTGTTCGAAAAACACTCTAAAATGCGGATGATCTTCCAGATACTTTTTAAACTCCGGTATTTCAACCACATCCTTCCTTACGGGAAGATATCCCGAGGTCATCGCCCATTTAGCCTGGGTTGAAGGAGAAATGATCCATTTTATGAACTCCCATGCAGCATCCGGATGTTTACTCTGTTTGAAAATCGCCAGATACTCACCACCCACAACAGTTGCTCTTTTATCTGGACCTTCAGGTAAAAATGCAAAACCGTAATCAAAATCCTTAACTATCTCTGCATATCTGGGCAGGTTCCAAGGTCCGTCCATAGCCATTGCCAGACGTTGGGATGCGAATGCGATATCATAATCGTTTGTAAATTTATTTAATGACTGAGCCCTGTATAAGTCTTTCCAAAGAGTCAGTGCATCAACTCCCGGCTGTTCGTTGTAAAGCACTTTGGACTGATCTGTCGAAATTAAATAACCACCTGCCTGCCAGATGAATGAACTGAACTGCCAGACCATCCAGTTACCGAGGGGACCAGCAGCCGGATAATTTGGTACAAAAAATCCAACTTGTTCAAAATTCCCGTTATTATCCTCATCAATTGTAAGTTTAGTGGTGTATTCCCGTAACTCATCCCAGGTTGCCGGTGGTTTTTCAGGATCCAATCCCGCCTTTCTGAACATATCTTTATTGTAAATAAGCGCAAGATTAGTTGCTTCCATGGGCAGACTGTAAAGTGTGCCTTGCCAGGAAGAATACTGGATCAGTGCCGGATAAATTTTGTCCAACTCTCCATCAGGCAGACCGTTTTCACCATTTACAAACTCTTCCATTTTAAAGACTGCATCAGCTTCCACCAAATCTTCCATAAAATCCGCATGCAGCCATGATATATCCGGAGCCGTTTTGCTTTGTACCGATGTGATCAGTTTTTGAATCAATGCATCTCCTGACGGAATATATTGTGCGTTGATCTTTATTCCCGGATGTTCAAGTTCGAAATCCTTTATCAGATCATTCAGTGCAGGTATGGTAGATGCAACAAAACTATGCCAAAAAGTAATGGTTTTTGAACCATCTGCTGAAGGCGATTTTTCTCCTTTTCCACATGATGCAATGAAGTATGTTAACGCCACCACTAATAGTATGGTTGTTTTCTTCAAGGTTAACTCCAGAATGTTTAAAAAGCACAATCGATTGCGCTATTAACGCAAATTAAATACTAACAGGTTTTGAAACGCTTACAACTGAATTTCTGATTACTAACTTTGGTTTTAAAATTATCTTCGGTTTCTCAAATTCATCATGCCCGTTTTGAATTTCTTCGATAAGAAGTTTAACTGCTATCTCTCCCATCAGTTCCTTAGGCTGCTTCACTACAGTGAGAGGAGCACTAAGATAAGGTGCAAAGTCGGTATCATCAAATGCAACAAGTGAAATATCATCAGGTATTTTAAGATTCTCTTCTGCCAGAGCTTTTAAAGCTCCGACTGTAATAATATCACTTGTCGCAAATATTGCAGTCGGCGGTTTCTCAAGATTTACTAGAAATTTTGTTTCGATATATCCGGTCTCAATCCTGAAATCATTTCCGACTATGTATTTCTCATTAATCTCGATACCGTTATCAATCAAAGCCTGTTTATAACCCTCCAGTCTTTCATTCGTAGTAGAGGTATTTCTGAGACCGAGAACAATTGCTATCGCAGTATGACCTTTATTTATAAGGTGCTGAGTGGCATCATACGATCCTTTAAAATTATCAACCAACACCATGCCTGCTTTGACATTTGCAAGGGTTCGGTCAAGAAGTACGACCGGCAGTTCATTATTTATAAGGTATTCTATATGATCGGATTGTGTCCCTACAGGCATAATGATGAATCCGTCCACTCCCTTGCTGATTAAAAGATTTACCTGTTCCACTTCCGATTCGATATTCTCATCTGTATTACAAACGATTAGGCTGTAACCATTGTTATGTGCATGTAGTTGTATTATTCTTGTAATAAAGGCGAAGAAAGGATTTGATATATCCGGAACAACCAAACCGAGAGTATGTGTTTTCTTTAATCTTAATCCCCTTGCCAGAGCATTAGGCTTGTAGTTCAATTCTTCTGCTACTTTGAAAACAAGGTTAGCAGATTTATCGCTGATCCGGTATTTGCGTTGTTGCCCGTTAAGTATCCTTGATACAGTCGATACTGAAAGCCCTGCTTTCTTAGCTATGTCAACTAGAGTTATATTCATTTTACCCGAAACCTGAAGCAAATAGCGCAAACCTTTGCGTTAAAGTTAAGGGTATTTTTATTCCTTGTCAAGAAAAAATTGCTTCATTAAAAAGATTGTCCGGTTTTTAAAACCAAGGGTCGTTTTTTTGAAATTATTTTTAATTCTCGCTTGTATTCGATTATTTGAGTTCCGGTATAATTTAAATTTGTCCCGAACTACCAGTCTATACTGAAATTGCAATTAAAATATTTATTATAATTTTATTCTTAATTACTTATGAATATATGAGAGAATAGATGTTTTCCGCTTCCTTCGGAGTTCATTTACTGAATACTACAACCTCTGTCGATATTCATCACTATCATTCAAACCGTTTTATGATCTTCTTCCGAACGGCGAAACAATAAAGCGGAGACTAAAAACAACATAGCAAAGAAGGCATTAAGCATAAAGACACCTACTATCCCTGGCGGGTTATCCAATGTGGGTCTCCAGATAAAAAAAGCTATCACAGGGACCAACATTTGTACTATAGCAGTAGCGTACATTGTATAAGCCATCCCTTTTGATCTTAAGCGCGAAAATCCCGCACCTATAATACCTGCAGCAAAAACTCCCATGTACAATGCATTTGCGGGATTGTTTTCCGATCCGATAATTCCCACAGCAAGGTTTATCCAGATAAGAAAAAATCCTGTTACCACGGCAATCCCTACAGCAGCCCTGTATGCGATGCTCTCAGAAATCCTTGTAATAAAAACATAAGTTGAACCGGTACCGAAGATTAGTATACCCATTATAATAAAATCAAATAAACTCCAGTCCACTTCCCTCGTGAAAATCATTGCAAATAATGGTGCCATCAAAATAAATGTGGTTACCAGTGCTACATAAAGCATTTGACGGCGAATACTGCTGCGAACGCGTTTTATAGTTTTCATTTCCACGTCATCCGGAAGCGAAATTTTTGATGACATTTCTTCGGGTTGCAAAGTCTTTATGCGGATCAACCTTGCAATCTGCGGATCGTTTTTCGCAAACTCTTCTACCAGGGTTCGGGATTCTTCGCTTGCTTCACCTGCTATATATGCCGGCAATAAATCAATTACAACATTTTTCGGAATTTTCTCCATTTAATCCTCCAATTATTTCATTTTCCTTCATTTCACAATTCATCCGCCATTCAGCCAGCTTTAACCTCATGCGGTGTACTTTTACCTTTGCAGATGCCAGAGAGATATTAAGGGCACCAGCGATTTCGTTATAGGACAGACCGTCCGCACGAAACAGCAATGCAGCCCGGTCAACTTCGGAAAAAGTCTGTAGAAATTCCTGCAAATTTTCTAATTCATTTTTGAGGCTGACCGAATCTTCGGGATCGGGACCTGAACACGGTATTGCCGGTGTCAGTTCCGATAACTTCTTACGTCGTCTGACGGACTCGAGAAACAGATTTTTTGCGATAGTTAGCAGATAACCTTTAACAGTAGCGGAAACAAGTGGTGACTTTCCTGTTATGGCGCGTACAAATGTTTCTGCAGTTATATCTTCAGCGTCCACCGAATTCCCGCTCAGAAACAGGGCAAATCGGTAAATGTCGCCGGCATATTTAGTGTAAAGTTCGTGGAAATCTGTCATAACTTCTCTGTTCAGGACATAATATGAAATAGACCCTCAAAAGTTACAACACTTTTAAAGAATTATTCTGTGAGGCAATATTTTTAATATATTTATTCTGCATTCAGATCTGAAAACAATAGAAGCTGTTCATTAATTTGTGTATTAAAAATGATATCGGCTAAAACTAGTATCCGGATATTCATCAGGTTATGCTGTTAATTATTGAACAAATTGCAATTAGTTACAACCTAGTTGAATCTAATTAATGAAGCGGATTTTCATTATTGGAATAATCAGGGAGTAATGCAGTATTAAATATAAGAACGACAAGCAGTTACAATTCCTCGGTCTATTTATGAATAAAAAAAGTGCAACAGCGATAAGCAATAAAAATTAAATTGTATCATACCGTAATACTAGTCTGTTAAACAGACAGATCCCGTGTTCCTGATTGACAATACTTTCACTGATTCTGAATCAAATGCCGCAGAGAGAAATGATTTGTAATCTTCTACAAATTGGTCGGGAATAAATGCCTCTATTGTTCCTGCAAACCCTCCCCCATTTATCCTGCATGCACCATCACCGATTTGATTTATAAAAATCTCACTCAATGCTAGGGCGATTGAAACTCCCTGGGATTGTAAATTCTTTGTTGAATATATATTCTGAAGGTATTTGAAAGAAGAATTCCCCGATTGATTAACAAGGGTTAAAAACTCTTTGAAATCATTTTTAATTAATGCTTCAATTTGCCTGGAAACTCTTTTGTCTTCCTCAAAAAAATGAATTGCACGTAACACAGCTCTGTCGCCTGCCGTTTCCCTGAGTTCACTTAATCTGGAAAGGAATTCACTTTCATCACATTCACGCAGATGTAATTTCCCCAGTTCTCCGGCGATCTTTTTCATTTCATTCGGTATAGCAGCATAATCCTCGGTCAGATCCGCATGATTTCCACCGGTATTTACTATAATCAACTTGTATCCAAGTTCTGCCAGGCTGAACTTCATTTTTTTTATTGAAGGATTATCCGGTCTTTCAAAATCAATAGCTACTATTCCACCGGCTGCGCACGCAATCTGATCCATCAAACCGCATGGTTTGCCAAAAAAGTTATTTTCTGCATACTGCCCGATAATAGCAATTTGTTCGAATGATACAGAAGAATCGTTGTAAAGCTTATTGAAGATTGTTCCAATAAGCACCTCAATTGAGGCAGATGAACTTAAACCGGAACCGACAAGTACCTCACTTGATAGGCATGCATTGAATCCGCCTATATTATAACCGTATTTTCTCAATCCGAAAGCGACACCTCTTATAATCGCGCGTGTATTGCCTTCTTCCGACTCAACGGGATCAAGGTTATCAAGATCAACAATAAATGGTTTATCATATCCTTCAGAGTAAATCGTTACAACATTATCATTATTTAAGCCAGCTGCTGCAATACTGTCTAAATTTATGCTGGCAGCTATTACACATCCGTGGTTATGATCTGTATGATTACCGCTTAATTCAACCCTGCCTGGTGTTGAAAACAGATGCAATGGAACCGAGTCGAAGTAATCAGAAAATTCTGAAATTAACTTTGAAAATCTATCGCGGTTTGATTCACGTTTATCGCGATAAATTAAATTAAAAAGCTCATTATTAATATTCATCATTAGTTGTTGTTTTATAATGTATAGAAGAAACATTTTTTATAATTTCGCAGGCTTTTTCGGGTGTAATGTCTCTTTGAGCATTACCCAGCATTTCATATCCCACCATAAATTTTTTTACTGTCGCGGATCTAAGTAAAGGCGGGTAGAAATGCATATGAAAATGCCATTCTTCGTGCGGTTTACCGTCCGTTGGCGCCTGATGAATTCCGGCTGAATATGGAAATGAGGTATTAAAAATATTGTCATATTTTACAGTAGTTCTCTTCATAATATCAGCGAAGTCGTTCAACTCATCATTGTTAAATTCCAGAATACTGGAAATACTTCTACGCGGGAGAATCATAACTTCAAAAGGCCAGGTAGCCCAATAAGGTACAAGAAGCACGAAGGTGTTATTTTCGTATACTATTCGTTCATTCTTTATTAATTCTAATTGAAGATAATCATAAAGAAGAGTCCGCTTATGTCTGTTGAAATATTCTAACTGGTTAAGCTGTTCCTTGTACGGTTTTACCGGAATTGATTCCTGCGCCCATATTTGTCCATGAGGATGCGGATTGCTGCATCCCATTATCTCGCCTTTATTTTCAAAAATCTGCACATAATTTATATCAGGATTTGCACCTAACCCTTTGTATTCTGTCTGCCAGGTTTTTATAATTCTACTGATTTCATCATTATTCAGTTCAGCCAGTGTGAGATCATGACGCGGCGAGAAGCAGATTACTCTGCAAATGCCTTTCTCAGAAGCGGCAACTATAAGATCAGAATCATTAATTTGTTCTTCATCCAGGTCTGACTGAAGTGCACTGAAATCGTTGTCGAATACAAATGTACTTTGATAATCGGGATTGATATTTCCATTAGCCCTTTTATTCCCGGGACATAAATAACAATGCGGATCGAATTGCGGTCTAGATTCAGGTGAATTGGCTTCCACCTTCCCCTGCCAGGGACGTTGCGATCTGTGCGGTGAGACTAGTACCCACTCACCGGTTAGAATGTTTTTTCTTTTGTGCGAACCCTCTATCAGCATTAGTTTTTTCTAATGAAAAAAATTGTTCAGCAAAATTTAATATAATTCGTTAAAAATACCTCTCTAAATATTTAACGAATAATGCCCTTGCCTGTTTTGAATGTGCTGAATAATAATTACATACATTTAATTATGATCCGGAGAATTCGGTTGCCGGCTTTTCTAAAACATCGTAATAATATTTCTGAATATTACATAAATTATATTAGTATAATTAATTCATCTTATAAATTTCCAGTAATAATAAGGAGTAATTATGTCGCTACCAAAACGTTACACTAAATTCAAAGAAGACTATTCAGAAGCCGCCCAGGCGTATGAAACTATGGGAGAAGCTGTTCACAAAGCAGGTCCTCTCGATGATAAAACACGTGCACTTATCAAACTTGCCATTTCCACAGGTTCACGAATGGAAGGCGCTGTACATTCACATACACGCAAAGCATTGGATGCAGGATTAACACCTGAGGAGATCCGTCATGCTGTACTTTTAGCTCTCCCTACTATCGGATTACCATCAACTATGGCAGCGTTGTCATGGGTTGATGATATCTTAGATGATAATGTCCAGGCATAATTATACTTAAGACAGAAAATTTATATGACAACCATAATGTCACTATTATAATTCCATCATAATTCATAATCTAATTTGAGTTATATGTGATCAGTTATAATGATGCAAAAGAATTAATAGCAATTGAATTTTACAAACTAAAGCTGAAAACCGAACTTATTCGTCTTGAAGATGCATCGCTACGTACACTTGCTGATGATGTATATGCAGATATAAATCTGCCACCTTTCGATAACGCCGCGGTTGATGGGATAGCAATTAAATATAACGATGGTAACCGCGGATGGAAATTAATTGGTGAAATATCAGCAGGCAATTATAAGGAATTAAAGATAGATGCCAATTCAGCTGTTGCAATAATGACAGGCGCAAAAATTCCAGATGGATGTGATACTGTAATTCCAATGGAAGATATTTTAATTGAAGACAATCTGGTTTCCCTGAAAAATGATGTCAAATCTAAGAGAGGTATGAACATAAGGAGAACTGCGAGCGATATCGCAATTGATGAACTGGCAATTGCGAAAGGTACATTGTTAAAATCAAGACATCTGGCATCTCTTGCTTCATGCGGTAAAGATAAAGTTTTAGTCTATAAAAAAATGACAGTGGGTGTTTTGGTTACGGGTGATGAATTGATCCCCGTCGCTTTAAAGCCGGAATCGGATAAGCTCCGCGTTTCAAACAATTATTCGCTTTGCGGAATAATCCGCGAACTCAATCAGTATGCAGTGAATTTAGGATTTGCAGGAGACAATCGAGACAGATTAAAAGTCACGCTAGCTAATACTCTTTCATCCGAACTTGATATACTTATCACAACGGGCGGAGTATCGATGGGAAAACATGATTACATCAGGGATTTATTCCACGAACTTGGTGTTAAGGAAATATTCCGGAAAACCGGAATCAGACCAGGCAAGCCCGCTTTCTTTGGTAAATGGAGGGATAAACTTATTTTTGCATTACCGGGCAATCCCGTTTCATGTCTTGTGAATTTCGAAATCTATATTAAACCTTTTATAATGAATTTGTACGGCATGGGAGAAGTTGAAACTGTTAATGCAAGACTTCAAAATGATTTACAAAAAAGGGATAGTAAACGTCATTTCTTTAATGCATTTTTATCTGAAGCAAAGGATGGACGTCACAAAGTTACATCGCAACTATCACAGTCATCCGGAAATGTGATCGGGTTAAGCAAAGCCAATTGTTTAATTGAAATAAGTGAAGAGAAATTAAATCCTCGCAAAGGAGAAATTGTAAAGTGTATAAAAATATAACAGGAATTATACTTGCCGGCGGTAAGAGTACTAGGATGGGGGAAAACAAAGCATTACTTAAAGTGAACGATGACCGTATAGTTGATCTCGTCGTTAACTTAATGCGGTCAGTGTTCGATCATAATATTATTATTACCAACACTCCGGAAGATTTTGAACATCTTAATATTCCACTTTATAAAGATATTTATGAGTATCAGGGACCACTTGCGGGTATACATTCAGGACTTAAACACTCTGCCACAGAACAGAATTTTGTTATGTCCGTTGACATGCCCCTTATGACATCTGAAATAATAAGATACATTGTTGATTACCCGACAGACAAACCAGTTACTGTATGTCGTGCGGACGGTTTTATACAGCAGCTTGCCGGAAGATATTCCAGTGAAATCTCCGGTAAGGCTGAAGAACTGCTTAGACAAAATACTGAATTAAATAATAGTAACACCCGGCTGAAAAACAAATGCGCGGTACTAAGGTTACTTGACGAAACTGGTGTTGAAATAATTGATGCACATAATCTCGGATTTTATGCAGAAGGTTCATTTTATAATATGAATCGTCCTGAAGATTACGAATTTATTCTGTCAAAATTGGGGTCAGCTTAAATAAATTCATCATTCAGAAACTTGCAATGATTGTTAATCCGTTGGACATAGTAATCTGTACTTATATAACATTGTATCGTAACACCCTGCGAAATTAAATAAACAATAATCTGACGAATACCCCAGCTTTTTTTTCACCTTCCTTAATCTTACAAAATATACGGATCCGCCACTTCGATCAATGTTACAATTTCAGCTTTTCCAAAACTCCAGACTTCACCTGGACTTTTATTCATATACCTTATATTATACGTCATAATTGGTATGATAATACTTGGACTAAGCATATAAATTATTAGCAGGCAGGGTTTGCTCTTTTTATATGTTTCTATTTTTATGGCTGCAGTTTTTTAGTCATTAATTCTGTTTATAATGATTTTCATATCATCTGAATAATCCGTCTTAATAATAACGACATTCTTTTCAGGATCATACTTGTAAGAATTTGTGCCATTCCTATCTTCAGTAAGTTTTATTACTTCATCATTCATCTCCATAGTAATTGACAATATATTTTTCATATTATATAACTCAAAGATATAGCTACTATATGGCAGTTGATACTCTTTCATTTCGGTATTTAAATACAGAGACACTTTTTCTCCATCGTCGTTTAGCGTTATCTCAGTTAACGAAAAACTATTATTAGTAAATTGCATCGTCGAACCGTCATCTTCATACAGAGAATATACAGCTTCATCAGCCGGGAGTATTTTAAATGCCAGCTCTTCAACCGGCATTTCACCGACATAATTTTGAGCTTTCTGAAGTGGAATCACTCCGCCTTCCCTTATGTAAATTGGTAACTTCCATATAGGTGCATCAACAATAATCCAGTCACCGCCTTCAACAACTTCGCCAGACCACCAATCAAACCATCTTCCCTCAGGCAGATACAACTTTTTAAACTCAGCTTTTTCATCAATAACTGGTGCAACAAGCATACTGCTGCCGAACATATACTGGAAATTAGCTTCCGTTTTATAACATTCGCTGTCATTCTGAAATTCCAGAAACATCGGACGCATAACCGGAAGTCCGGTTATACTTGAGTTTCTGAACTCATTATATATATACGGTAAAAGAGAATAGCGTAATCTGATTGCGCTTTTAGCAATGCTTTCAACATATTCTCCGAAAGCCCACGGTTCCTGATCTTTCGTATTGATTATTGTATGACCTCTGAAGAAAGGAGTAAGAGCGCCCATCTGAATCCATCTTGCATAAAGATTTTCAGATGGTTCTTCGAAGAAACCCCCGACATCACTACCGACAAAAGGTAATCCGCTGAGACTCATACTCTGAAGCATAGTACAAGCAAGCTGCAAATGTTCTTCGTTGGCAATATTATCACCTGTCCAGACTGCCGCATATTTCTGTATACCCGAAAAACCTGCACGGGTTAGTATAAATGGTCTTTTGTTTGGGTGATATTTCCTGATACCATCGAATGTGGACTTAGCCATTGCAAGGGCATATATATTATGAATCTTTTTATGATTGGCTCCAAAACCGTTATCATCGAATTCAACTATATCAGGGAATGCCTGTCCCCATATTGCAGGTTCATTCATATCATTCCAAATACCTGCTATTCCCTGCGTAAGCCAGCCGGCGTTCAACTTCCCCCACCACTCACGGGTTGTAACTTTTGAGAAGTCCGGGAAATATGACCAGGAAGGCCATACTTCACCAAGGAACAATTCTCCGTCCGGATATTTAGCGAAAACAACCTTTTCAATTCCGTCGCGTGCTATTTCATATTCAGTTTTAATGTCAGCCTTTACCGCAGGATCCACTATAGTTATAATTTTGAAACCCTTTTTCCCCAGATCATCAATCATTTTTACCGGATCAGGAAATCTTTCTTCATCCCAGCTGAAAACTCTGTATCCATTCATGTAATGGATATCAAGATATATTACATCACATGGTATTTCTCTTGACCGGAATTCATTGGCGAGATTTCGTACTGTTGATTCAGGGTAGTAACTCCACTTGCACTGCTGGTAACCGAGCGCCCATTTGGGAGGAAGCGTCATACGACCGGTTAAAGCTGTGTATGAGGATATAACACGTTTGATTTCAGGTCCCCAGATAAAATAATAATCAAGTTCGCCTTTTTCTGCACCGAACCAATAAAAGCGGTCATTACTGGCGCCCATATTAAAGCGGGATTTAAATGTATTATCAAGAAAAATTCCATATGCCTTAAAATTCCTTACTCCGATAAAGAAAGGTATTGACTGGTAGAGGGGATCGTCTGTTTTGGTAAAAGCAGGATGATCAGTATTCCACATAGTATACTCGCTGCCGTTGCGTGAAAGGTTACCTGCTTTCTCACCCAGACCGTAAAATAATTCATCTTTAAAAAGTTTTTTAAAGCACCTTATATCCTCGCCCTCATATGCCATCCCGAAGCTTTTTTCATCCTCATTAATAACATTACCGTTTTTATCTTCAATAACAACACGGCATGGATTTTTTCTGATTTTAATGTACAGTTCGGAAGTTGAAAAATAATAGTAATCATTGTCCTCTTTTAATCTTATCGTTTTGTAACTTATATTCTCAGTCACCGCATACGAAGGCGCCTGATCAAATTCATTGCCGCTTATAAACCTGAACCTGATCAGATTATCGTCAATTAAATAAACACGGAATAATCCATTGGATAATTTAAGCTCGATAAATTCACTTTGTGTATAGTGATTTACGATTTCTCCGGCAAACTGAAACTGTGCTTTTGAGTTCATAGCAGATATCATAATTAAAATTAATAAGTATTTTTTCATAACCAATCTGTTTGAATAAATTGTTACATATAAATTGGTAAAAAGATATTAAAAGTAGTAATAAATATTTTGGAAAAACTTAAAGCTTGATAATTGCGGATGATTTAAATGATTTAGTTTTAGTAACTCCGGCAGGACAGATCCTCCACGAATATTTAATTTTATTTATAGCCAGTATCATATGATGCTATTTTAACAGGAGCATTTTTTTAATTTGTATAAAATTGCCGGCATTAAAACTGTAGAAATATACTCCGCTGGTTAATTCAGATGCATTGAAACTCACTTCATAATATCCTGCCGGTTTTTCTCCATTTACCAGTGTTTTAACAACCTGACCAAGAATATTGAATACCTTAATCTCGACATTACTTTTCTCGGGTATCTGATATTTAATTTTTGTTGATGGATTAAACGGATTAGGGTAGTTCTGCCAAAGCTTAAATGAACCCGGCTGCTGAATCCCATCATCTCCCTTATTAACTCTTGTAATAATATTTTGTGAAGGCATCCAGTCGTATCCGAAACTTTTATAAGTGGCAGCTCCGAAAATGTTTTCCATAGTATAAAGAGTCGCTTCCTGATCAGTCAACTGGCGCGAAATAGAAATTCTGTTTGAATAATCCGAACCCGTACCAAAACATTTATATTCAGCATACAATCCGGGTGTAACATTCCAGGTCGACCAGCCTGCGGCACTCAATGCAGCCGGCTCATCGCAATTAATAAAAACCGTTCTCGGAGCTCCCTGCCATGGACGTCCGAGTAAAAAAGAAGTAATCGGCTCACCATTGAATCCGATTGAATCAGAAGTAATCTTACAGTCCCTGAACACATAACCGAACAAGGCATCAGGTTCCGTTGATGCTGCAGTTAGCGTGCCTCCGTTCCTGTTGATATTAATTTGACAACTATCGAACAGAACCACATTCCTTCCGAAAATAAAATCTACTGAACCTTCAATATAGCAGTTCTTCATATATGTCCTGCCGGTTCCTCTGCCGCCCCAGGTATAATATGTATCCTGATACCCGAGCAGGTTACAGTTATAGTAAGCCTGCCGGTCACCGTTAACTCTCAGTGCAACTCCCTGCTGGTCAGCGAATGACCCGTCATTTTTTACAGTATTCCGGAATGTTATATTCATCGCCAGAAAATCATCAGGATCAATTGCCACACTGTAAGAATTGGATGTTCCGCCCGCTTTACCAGCATAATCATCATATGTCAGAATCGTTTCATCCCTATCCTCTCCTTCAAGAATCACATTTACCTTATTCCTGTCAAGGAACAATTTTTCGTAGTATACACCTTTTCTGATGAATATCCTGTATTCACCCGTATAAAAATCCGGTACATCATCAAATGCAGCCTGAACAGTGGTATAATCACCTGAACCATCCTGGGCTACGGTCTTAACAACATCAGGTGCAGGAGCCTGCGTTATGAATTCTAGAATATCGCCGTATCCCGTTCCCTTTCTGTTAGAAGCAAACGCTCTCACATAGTACCTGGTTGAAGCTTCGAGCGGAAACATTACGCTTATAAATGCACCTGAGCCGCTGCCATTTTCGGTTTTAAAATCACTAATGGTAGGATTGCCTGTTGTATTCCAGCATACACCCCTAACCATTACAGTATCGCCCCCCCACAAAGTAAAATTACCCCCGCTCTGTGCTGACCTGACAAGAATATTGCTTACAGATGATGTAACTATAGTTGGTACCGCAATTGAATCAAGTGTAGTGAAGTATTTTTCCTCACCGTAAGAAGTGCCGGCATCATTCATTGCATAAGCGCGTAAAAAATATTTTGTACCCGGGAGAAGGTTTTCAGGATGACTAATAAACGAACCTGATCCGCTGCCGTCCGTTGTCTTTGAATCGTTAATAGTTGGTGAGCCTGATGTGTTCCATACAACTCCTCTTGCAGCTACCAATGAACCTCCATCAGATGGAATACTGCCACCGCTTGTTGCATGTGTCGTGGAAATATAACTTACACCGGCAGTTAGAACTGTAGGAGGATCAGCAGTAACACCAACTGTAGTCCCTGATATCACTACATTATAGACAGCAACCAGCTTTGCCCAGCCCTGAGCTTCGGTATTATACGGATATATTCTTAGATAAAATGTTTCACCTGTATTTACAGTTTCAGATACGGAAGCATTTAATGGCATTACTGCATCACCGATCAAAGCAGTATCAGTAATCATCATCTTTTTTGCCGAGAAATCAGAATCTTTAGAATAATATAATTCTGCTCTAAGCTTATCGGTAAACCAGCCACCTATATATAATGATACCGAGTCTACGAAAAATGTCGCGCCGAATTTAGGTGACACCTCGTACTGAAAATACAGGCTATCGCTTGGTTCAGACTCTGCGTTCCATTCTTTTGAAATAGTTTGTATTGCTCCAACTGTAACATCTCCACCATCGGTTTTAGGTAAAGTTGTAAGTCCATAAAACTTCATCGATGGGCTATAACTCGAATTACCTGCAATTACACCTCCGACATTCACAGGTTTGTCATCTGACTGATATGACCAGGTAGCTGAAGCCTGTACCGGATTACCCTCTACCTCTCCTCCTATTACCACATTTTGTAATGTTATATATTTCCCTGTTCTGACACTCGGATCGTTATCAACCCATGGATAAATCCGCAAATATAATGATTCGCCAGAATTAACCTTTGAGTTTAGTGCCACAGTTATTGCCTGCAATGAATCTCTCCACAGGTAATTATTATCTTTGCCCGTAACATATTCTATCATTGTAGCTTCGGTAAAAGCAGGATCGGTCGAATAATAAATATTCGCTTTCATTGTATTTATACTCATCTGAGAGATTTGCAGAGAAATCGTACTTGCATAAAAAGTAAAACCTGTTTTCGGAGATAATGAGAACTGCACAAATACAGTATCGATCTGAGTTGTCTGATTAGCGGGCCATGCGTTCCCTGCTATACGAAGTCTCTGGCTGCCGTTTGGACCGGTATATTGATTTATTTCCATGTTGTTCAGATACTCATTTTCAGCTGTAACCTGACCACTTGTAGCAACCATCTGCCCCGTTCCGCTTTCAGACGGATTAGTAAGTTCCCACACCGCAGAAGCAGGATAGGTTACACCCATTGTACTTCCCGAAATTGTAACTTCGCGTAGGTAAACATATTTACTTGTGGAAGTACTTCCCGTATACCAGGGATAAATCCTGACGTATAAAGTCTCCCCCGATTCTATAATTTCATCTAATACAAAATTATAAAGTGAATCATTGTCTTTAACCAGAGTAAGTTCAGTATCATTAATTAATGCTGCAGTAGTGAAGCTAGTGTCCTTTGAATAATAAATGTTTGCTTTAATATTTCCGGTTCCTTTAGCACCAAGATATAATGCTATTGATTCTGAATTAAAGACGTGATTCGGTTTGGGGTGGACACCGAACTGGATCCACCGTGTATCAACCTGCCCGGTTTCATTTCCCCAGAGAACCGCTGATCCGTCTGCAAAAGGATACCAGCGTTGATCAGGACCGGGACCGTTATTATAATCCCTGACAACAAAACCGGGGCTACCGACCTGGGGAAGCCCTTCAACCTGACCGGCGACAGAAGAAACGCGGTGACTGTCGGGCAGCATGCAGCTCCAGTAAACTGAAGCGATATCTTGTGCTTTAACACTTAATGTAAAAAACAGGATGAGTATACAAGTATTTATTATTCCTTTTGAGTGCATTTATAAATTTCCGGTTCTTATTGAAGGTTTGAACTTACTATTCATATTTATAATGATAAGTACTGTTAATACTATTCGGTTTCGCTTTATCTATCCTGATGTGAGTATTATTTAAGAGTCTTATCATTTCAGCTGCTGCAAACAGAACAGGTCCGTAACCATGAGTTGCGTCATAGCTTTTACCGCGGTTAAAATAATATACGTTGTCATGTGCGAATGTAGTTGCCTCACACGTACCGTCAACAGCTCCGTTTTCAAGTATCCTGGTCGCAACTGCATTCCATCCGGTTTGTGCGACCGGACCGTAAACATGACTTATCCAGCCTTCGTTAATACCCTTTGCGATACCATATGTAAACATAGCGGTACATGATGTTTCAAGATAAGTATCAGATTTATCGAGCATGTTATGCCAGAAACCCGTTCCATCCTGGAGCTCCGTTACCGAACGAATTAGTGATTTATAAATATGAAGAATTTCATCGCGTCCTTGAAAATCGTGCGGAAGAACCGTTAACAGATCTGCCATTGCCATCACAGTCCAGCCGTTTGCTCTCCCCCAGTAAAAGCGCGGATCGTAATCTGCAGAATTTTCATTCCAGCCATGATCAAACAAATCCTTACCACCGATAAATAATCTTTTGGACATCTGCAGTACCTGATTAACCGCATCATTCCAGTATTTCTCATCTTTAGTTAAGTCCCCCATCTGAGAGAGGAACGGAACCGACATATACATATCATCCGCCCATACAGATACTGGTTGCGGGCGCTCTCTTGCGAGTGTACCATCATCAAGTCTGAATTGAATATTTGAAACGTGCTTATCAACAATATCAATTAACTCCCTGTATTCCGGATTATTATGTTTCTTGAATGTTCTTACTAAAGCTGCACCGATCGATCCACAATGATCAAGAGCATCCATATACATTATTCTGCGCCATCCGCAGGCACTTCTTCCGTACTCTTCATTATTTCTTCTGAAATAAGGAAGATGCTTTCTAACAAAATCATAAAACTTTATGTTATGTGAAAAATATGAATCGTCCCCGGTTAGTTCGGATATGTAATCAAATGCAGACAGCACCACGCCATGTGTATAGGTCCATTCGCTCGATAATCCTTCTGATACAACAGCATACTTATTTGGTTGAGTGAAGTCTCTAATAACCGCTCCCGTTTCTCTGTTTAATATCTGCTGTGTACTCGAGTTTTCATAATATGAAACAATTTTATCGATTTTTTCCATGATGCTTTCAACACTCGGCAGCACATACGGAACCGGATAATCCGGCACGCGCCCTGCACTATTCTGTCCGTTGACATAACTGTTAAGAATAATTATAAGTGTTATTTGAAAAAACCTTTTAATCGTATTCATGCTAAATGGCATAACTCACCTTTCGGAATAATTATTTTGAAACAAGTTCATTTAAATAAATTTCTATATTATCATAAGATTCACTCAGATCCCTGCCGTTTGAATCGTATATATCAGGATTCAGATCTTTACTCTGTTCCCATGCATCCGGCATACCATCATTATCAGAATCGGTTGCTGCAATACCTTTTTCCAATTCGGGATAATCCCCTACGTCCTTCTGCGAATCGATTATTCCGTAAAATCCGTTCATACTTCCTTTAAAGGCTGCTGTCCCGTTTCTTACTTCCACGACAAGCCTTTCGTCGACAGAATCTCGCGAATGAGAAGCTCCTGCTGTATCAAGCACCGAATCGAATGCTTCGGTTGCACCTTGTGTTGTAACCTGTGCTATATAGAAAGGTTTATCTGCTGTAACTTTTTCCGGATGATCACACTGTATTCCTCCATTCCGATTATTCTCCGATATCTTCGGATCACCGAATACATAATTCCCATCAACGTAAAATTTTCCGTATGGTTCAGAAGGATTTATAATTCTGCTTCGGATACGTTTGGGTGTAGCAGGTCCGTACTTATAATAATTATTAACTATATTATGTTCTCCTTCCTCACCTCCGTAAGCGCTGTTTCCTTTCCAGTTGTAGATTACATTGTTGCGGAAGTCAACGTTTCTGCTGGGCACATCACCGTCACCGCTTATTCCTGAAAAACGGGGATTCCTGCTTTTGTGATGAGCAATTAAATTATGATGAAATGTCGCTCTTACTCCTCCCCAAATACCGCCATAACCATGCTCGCCTTTTCTGTGAACAGAATTATTAAGACTTTCCGAAATGATGCACCACTGAAGTGTAAAATCCTCGTTTGTATAGAATGATGCACACTCATCTACTGCCCAACTGAATGAGCAGTGATCTATTATCACATTTTTACTAAACCTTACGCTAATTGCATCATCCTGCTGTTCGTATTCATCTCCAAGCCTCGACCTAATGTATCTGATAATAATATTATCAGCATGAATGGACAACGGATAATTTTTCAGACAGATACCATCTCCCGGAGCGGACTGTCCGGCAATTGTAATATTTCCATACTTAATTACCAGCGGGGATTTCAGTTCTATATAGCCTGATACGCGGAATACCACAATTCTCGGCTCTTTCATCTTTACGGCTTCTCTTAAGCTTCCTGGACCGTCATCATTAAGATTAGTAACGGGAATAACTATTCCGCCTCTTCCACCGGTTGCGAACCTTCCGAATCCTTCTGCACCCGGGAAAGATATTATGTTTTCCGAATCCTGCGCATGGATGTGAAACGGCAGAAAATACAAGACCGCATTAAACAATAAAACTTTTAAAATACTTCCGGTATAACTTTTCATTGCTGATAATTTTTTGATCATAATTACTTCATAATAATAGTGAATGGATTTTTTCCGACTCCTTCCTTTACTTCAATGTGTTCTTCGAGGAGTTTAGTCTGATTATTCCTGAATTCAATGTTTCCTGTTTTATATCCTGCAAGTATAATTTTTAATGAACTTTCTTCATGAAACACTAAACCGTCAAATATAATATTATTGCCTTGAATTATTTTGACAGCAGGATTTTTTTCTGCAAACAATGTAGTATTCTTAATATCGATAAATTCGCCATCATAAATAGCCAGTCCTTTTTTAGCTTTCATCACTGTGTTCTCGATTACAATGTTTTTTATCGGCAGTTCCGGTAATCCCTGCAGCACAATCGCTTCATCTGCACCGTCGCAATAAATTTTATTTAAGTATATATCTCTGAAAACCGGAGTCTCAACAGTAACAGGTACTTTTTCTGCCTTAGCTGATTCTTCTGAAGCAGCCGCGGCTTCTGTAGGTGCCATTCCTCCATAGAACATATTAAAACTGACAGCTCTTGTCGGAATGTCTTTCATATATATATTATCGATATAAATATTTTCAACAATACCACCTCTTCCGCGGGTGCTTTTAAATCTTAGTCCGACATCCGTTCCAATAAAATTGCAATTACTCACTTTAATATTTCTTACTCCTCCTGACATTTCGCTTCCAATGGTGAATCCACCGTGACCATGATAAACGATACAATCTGCTATTATTAAATTTTCAGTCGGTATACCTCTTTCTCTGCCGTACTCGTTTTTACCGGACTTCATACAGATTGCATCATCACCCACATCGAACTTGCATTTATATACAATTGAATTTTTACAAGATTCTATATCGATACCATCGCCGTTCTGAGAATACCAGGGATTCCTCACAAATAAATTCCTGGCGATCAGGTTTTCACACATTAAGGGATGAATATTCCACGCGGGGGAATTCTGGAAAGTTACACCATCGAGCAGTATATTTTTGCATCTGACAAGACTTACCATTACCGGTCTTAAAAAATCCCGTACAGGCTTAACATCTTCGATTGTTAAATTCTTTTTTTCTTTTAACAAGTTATCTATAATTTCCGCTCCGTTCATTGCTGCTTCCGAAGGATACCACATTTTCCCATCCTTTGTAACCACACCGCCGTTGTTTACTAATTCCTTCCATTGATTACCAGTCATTTTAAACTTCTTTACAGGACGCCAGGCTTCACCGCCTCCGTCAATTATTCCTTCTCCAGTAATTGCTATATTTTCAAGATCAACTCCATTGATCGGGGATGTACATCTGTATTGGCGCGTACCTTCATATGTTGCATCAATTATCGGGTAGTCATCAAAATTCTGACTGAACTGTACATGCGCACCGATTAGCAAATGAAGATTCACATTACTTCTCAGATAAACCGGACCTGTCTTCCAAATACCTGATGGAATTACTACCTTGCCGCCTCCTTCTTCAGCGCATGCCTTTATTGCACTATTGATAGCATCAGTGTTATCATATAAACCGTCACCTACAGCACCAAAATCAATAATCGAATACTCTTTCTCGGGAAAGACAGGGATAATCAACTCAGGCATTTCGAATCTGATATCTTCGTAATAAGACTTAATTTCTGTTTCGATTTTTTCCTGTGCTGTTATACACGATGAAATAAGAAGTACTGCGGACAAAAAATATAATTTAATTTTTTTCATTTTTCTCTTTATCTGTTATTAATAAATATGAATAAATTAAAGGGGACTCACTCTTACCCAGTCATATAGAACATCGCTTCCTTTTTCATGTTTGGAATGAATGTTGAAAAGACCTATCTTAGCACCAACCCATCTTCCCGCTTTCGCACGGAAGGCTTTACCTGAAAGTATATAATTTGCATTGTCAATACTATATGCAAAATTGCAGACCGCTCCTTTACTAATGTATACTTTTAAATAAATGATACCCGGATTGATTTCTACAGAATCACTTATTGTTTCTTCCCCGCTTTTATCAGCATCTGAACAAATCGTCCGGCTTATAAACAGCTTTTTACCGAGATTGCGAACCTCCAGAGAAGAATAATCCTGCCCAAGTATTATAAGCCCCGTTCTGCCAAGCATGTCTGCATCGTTAATTTTCAATTTTGCAGTAAAAGTAAATTCCTCAGACGGAAATTTCTGAGCCAGAATATTTGGTAAATCTCTCAGGTTTCCGGAATTCTCGGGAATTAAAACTGAATTAAGCGTAAGATGATCTTTATTCTTCTGCAGTGAGTACCAGCTGCTGCTGCCAATAGCCTCCCATTGCCATTGGTAACCCAGTTGGTTAGAGTCGAACTCATCGTCCGTTTGAGGCACATTAACAGGATATTTTCTGCCAACATCAGGCTTATTAAAAATATGAACCGGCTCTCCGATGCCATTGCCATCTAAATCTATTCCCATTAATGGCCAGTCGTCAATCCAATAAACCGGATTCAAGTGAACAACTCTTCCATATGCATCTCTGTCCTGAAAGTGTACGAACCACGATTCCCCTGATTCAAGCTCAACCCAGCCTCCCTGGTGAGGACCATTAATATTCGTGCTTCCCTGTTCTAGCACAATTTTATCCTCATAAGGTCCGTAAATATTCTTTGATCTTAATACAGTTTGCCAGCCAGGTTTTACTCCCCCTGCAGGAGCGAATATAAAATAGTATCCGTTCCGCTTATACATTTTAGGACCTTCGATTGTAGGATGATTAACATGCCCGTCGAATATAGTTGTTCCACTATCAAGCAGTGTTTTTCCATCATAGCTCATCCGGTGCAAAGAAAGTATACTGTTTATTCCTGAACGGCTTTTTGCCCAGGCACGAATTAAGTATGCATTCCCGTCATCATCCCAGAACGGACATGTATCTATCCAACCTTTTGCTTCTTTAACCAGATGTAGTGGTTCCCATGGTCCTTCAGGTTTTGAAGACGTCGACATAATCACACCATGATCCGGATCACCAAAGAAAACCCAGAACTTGTCATCGTGAAACCTGATGCTTGGAGCCCAAATTCCTTTTCCGTGCTGTGGTCTCTTAAATTCATCGAATGGATAATCCAGAGCCACGTGACCAATAATATGCCAGTTAACGAGATCCTTTGAATGGAGTACTGGTATTCCTGGGAAATGCGAAAAACTTGAAGATACCATAAAAAATTCGTTATTAACCCGCACTAAATCCGGGTCGCTATAATCTGCGAATATGATTGGATTTTTGTATGTACCATCGCCGTTATCAGCACCACAGACAGAAGAATTCTTAGAGACTTCTTGCTTCTGCGAATAGAACGCATGATTAAAAACAAACAATAAAATAACAGATGCTCTGAAAAAATCGTTAACGAATCTCATAATATTCCCAGATAAAAATATTCAAGTAATGCTTAACTATAACATTTACTTTATCGTTTTAGTATAATTACAAAAAAATGCTTTTTTAGCATTTTACAATATTTTCAAAAGATTTTTTACAGGTTACAGATAAATGAATCTCGTACTTCCAAATCAAAGTTTTCCGGAGCAATATTATGTCTCGGCTTACAATTTCTTGTTTTGAATATAGCTGAAATACAAGTTAAAAACAAACATTTCCATATCATATTTGCCGAAATATTCCATATATTTGTTCTAATATTTTACAAAAATTTCAAACCGGTTCAAAGGATTCAAATGGACACGAAATATTTAATAGGATATGATATTGGCAGCTCGTCAATAAAAGCAAGTATAATAAATGCATTTACAGGCGAAACAATTTATTCAACTTTTTCACCCAAAGAAGAGATGAGCATTGATTCCCCCGAGATCGGCTGGGCTGAGCAGGATCCTGAAGTATGGTGGAATCATTTGGTAACTGCAACTCATGAGATGACGCAAAATTGTGAGATTGATAAAACAGCTATCAGCGGAATAGGAATATCCTACCAGATGCACGGACTTGTTTTAATTGATAAGGATAAAAAAGTATTACGCCCTTCAATTATCTGGTGCGACAGCAGAGCAGTCGAATATGGCGACAAAGCATTCGGCGAACTTGGTAATGAATATTGTCTTTCAAATCTGCTTAACTCCCCCGGCAATTTTACAGCCTCGAAACTTAAATGGGTAAAAGAGAACCAACCGGAAATTTATAATGATATATATAAAATTCTGCTTCCAGGAGATTATATAGCTCTTAAACTGACCGGGGAAGCAAGGACTACCATTTCGGGACTATCGGAAGGAGTTTTCTGGGACTATAAAAAGGCAGATATCTCCACCGGACTGTTGGAATATTATGGATTAAAGAAAGAACATATTGCCGATATTGTCCCTACCTTCGGAATACAAGGCAGATTAACCGATGATGCTGCTGCAGAATTAAGCCTGGTGCCTGGAATAATAATCGGTTACAGAGCAGGCGATCAGCCGAATAATGCTTTTTCGCTTAATGTGCTTAATCCAGGAGAAGTAGCTGCTACAGCGGGCACATCGGGAGTTATTTATGGTGTAACCGATAAAATCACATACGACCCGCAATCACGTGTTAACAGTTTTGCCCATGTAAATTATTCGAAGGACAATCCGATTCTTGGTGTGCTGCTCTGCATAAACGGTACAGGCATACTTAACAGCTGGATGCGCGGGACTATTCTTGATAAGAAGTACTCTTATCATGAAATGAATGAACTTGCTGAGAGTGTTCCGATTGGTGCAGACGGACTAATGACAATTCCTTTTGGCAACGGCGCTGAACGGGTTTTGGCTAATAAGGATGTGAGGGCACAATTTGTCGGTTTCAATTTTAACAAACATAAAACTGCACATATATTCAGATCGATTCAGGAAGGTATTGTTTATTCTTTCAAATACGGACTGGACATAATGCACGAAATGGGTCTGAATGTGAGTGTAGTCAGGGCTGGCAATGCTAATATGTTCCTGAGTCCACTTTTCTGCGAAGCATTATCAAACACCTGCAATATCTCGATAGAACTTTACAACAGCGATGGTTCAATTGGAGCCGCAAGGGGCGCGGGTGTTGGTGCCGGAATTTATAAAGATTTATCCGAAGCATTTAACGGTTTCGAAAAAATAAGGACGTATACACCGGATAAACAAAAAGTTGAATTATATACAGCTGTTTATAAAAAATGGGAAATGCACCTGAATAATATTCTGAAAAACTAAAAGTAGTCTAATAAATCTGTACTAAAGATTATTAATCTCATTCCATATATCCGGATGAACCTCGATACCATTTACTGAATTATGCTGAACAGAATTTAACACTCTCTCACCGGGGTATAATACTTCTTTCCGTTCATCAGCCGGCAATGAGGATTTTACATTAAGTATTATATCGTCAGCAATCATATCAATTTGTTTATACGACATGCTTTTTACTGGATCAAAACAAATAAAAACCTGTGACATCCCCGTATCGATATTTTTAACACCCAGATCATGTGTTGCATTTCCGCCGGATAAAATAGCAGCTATAAGATCAAATAATATTGCAAGTCCGGCACCTTTCCAGTATCCTATCGGAAGTGCCCGATAAGAATCAAAAATTGCAGCTGCGTTTTCGGTAAGGTTACCTGATTGATCATATCCTCCGGGATAAGGCAGCGGTCTGTTTTCTCTGCGATAATTTGCGAGCTGACCATATGAATACTGAGATAATGCAAGATCTACAACCACATGCCCTTTCTTTCTCGGTACTGCAAGCGTTATTGGATTGTTGCCTATTTTAGGTTCTTTAGATTCCCAGGCGGGCATTATTGGTATTGTGTTTGTCCAGCAGATTAATATGTAGCCTGCCTCGGCTGCTTTCCACCCGTATGCGCCGGGACGCATCCAGTGATTTGAATTTTTTAATGTGACACAGCCTATACTATATTCTTTTGATAATTCAATTGCTCGGTCTGTAGCAAACCAGGCATTCAGCGGACCAGGTCCGTAATTAGCATCCCACTGTTCCCATGCTCCGTTAGATCTTATTAATGATGGTTTAGCTCCCGGTCGTACATAACCATTTTTAACCATATCAATTAATTCCGGAAAGCGATTCGTTCCGTGTGAAGCTACTCCGGCAAGATTATTTTTTGCCATGATATCAGCACATAGTTCTGCATCGTCTGATTTAAAACCATTTTTTATAAGTTTGCCAGCTAACAAACTTTTTAGTTCTTCAAATTTTATAATCGGCATGAATGAATTCCGATAAGACTGATAAGATTAACAGAATTAAATAATAAATAACCTACTCACGACTAGAAATAGCGTGCATAGATCGTATCAATTTCTGAAATATCATCAGAATCTAAATTAATGTTACCCGACTCAGCATTCGAAAGAGTTTGCTCAACAGTTCTCGCACCGCATAATAAATGAGTTATACCTTTTCGGTTAAAAGTCCAGGCAAGAGCTATTTGTAATACACCAGTGTTATGCTTATCAGCTATTCTTTCAGATTCTTTGAGCATAGAATTTATTTTAAGGATTGATTCCCTGGAAAAGAGCAATGTATTTTTCCTTACATCACCATCTGAAAATTCTCTGTCCGGTTTTATTTTCCCGGTTAACAATCCCTGAGCCAGCGGAGAATATGCGAGCAACGCAATATTATTTTCATAACAGTATTGAGCGTTACCTTCCTCTTCTGCCTTTCTGACAAGCATGCTGTACTTTTCCTGATCAGCATCCAGGGCACCATATCTTTTCATCTGCTCAACTGTGGCATTGGATGCCCCAATCGCTCTTATTTTCCCTTCCTCTTTTAGTTTAAGGAGTTCCGCCATGGTGTCTTCAATTGGTGTTGTCGAATCCTGCCAGTGAGTCTGGTAAAGATCAATATAATCTGTCTGAAGTCTTTTTAAACTTCTTTCAATTTCCACACGTATCGATTCCGGTCCGAGATATTTATAGACCTTGTATTTTGAATCTGATTTTCGCACAGTATCTTCATCAGTATTAAAATAGAAGTCACCTTTTTCGAGATCCCATCTCATACCGCATTTTGTTGCAAGAATAATTTTGTCGCGTCTGTCTTCAAGAGCCTTTCCGACAATTTCCTCCGATCTCCCGAAACCATATATAGGAGCTGTGTCGATAAAATTTATACCGGCATCAATACTTGCATGAATGGTTTTAATGCTGGTTTCGTCATCTGCTCCTCCCCACATCCAGCCACCCATAACCCACGTACCCAGAGCAATTACGGAAGCATTCATATCTGTATTACCAATCCGCCTGTAAAGCAAGTTCCCTCCTTATCATTAAGTTTAGAATTACCTTCCCATCCAACCGCCATCTACAGTAACAACCGACCCATTTAAATAGTCCGATGCATCCGAGCATAGAAATACAACCGTTCCCATTAAATCTTCGGGAGTACCCCATCTGCCTTGCGGTATTCTATCCAGTATTGCTTTGTTACGTACAGAATCTTCCCGTAAAGCTTTTGTATTTGCAGTTGCAATATAACCAGGAGCTATTGCATTTACCGTAATGCCTTTCGATGCCCATTCATTTGCAAATGCCATAGTAAGTTGTTTAATTCCTCCTTTTGAAGCTGCATATCCTGGCACTGTAATTCCACCCTGAAACGAAAGAAGCGAGGCAATGAATACTACTTTTCCGTAGCCTCTCTGAAGCATTTCTTGTCCAATCTCCCTTGTAAGGACAAACTGAGCAGACAGATTAACCTCTATAACTTTATCCCAGTATTCATCGGGATGCTCTGCAATGGGTTTTCTGAGAATTGTTCCGGCATTGTTTACGAGTATATCAATTTTAGGGTGTTCAGCTTTAACATTTTTAATAAAATTGTACAGGTCATGCCGATCTGAAAAATCACAAACATATGAATAAAAATTTCTTCCGGTTTCCTTTATTAATTTCTCGCTTTCATCAAAATCGCTTTGATACGACACAGTTATTATATCGGCTCCTGCCTGTGCAAGTGCGAGTGCGTAATACTGTCCGATGCCCTGGTTACCACCGGTTACCAGTGCAACTTTATCATTGAGCTTGAACTTATCAAGAATCATATTACACTCCGGTTTAATTTTATTTTAGTTTATCCATAGGTATCCAGTCCATATCTTCAAATTCCTGATTCTCACCACCCATAGCCCAGATGAATGAATAATTTTTTATACCGCAGCCTGCATGCATCGACCAGCTTGTGGAAAGAACTGCCTGCTTATCGCGGATAATTATATGCCTGGTTTCTTCCGGATCACCCAGAATATGGAACAGTAAAGAATCTTTTTCGATATTGAAATACATATAAACTTCAGAACGACGCTGATGCGTATGAGCAGGCATCGTATTCCAGACACTTCCTGATTCAAGTTCCGTCAGTCCCATAACCAGCTGACAGGTAGGCATTGTACCGGGATGAATATATTTATATATAGTTCTTTTATTCGCGCTTTCTGTAGTTCCGAGCTTTACTGGCGTGGATTTAGCAAAGCTTACATGAGTGGTAGGGTATTCTGTATGTGCCGGGTAACTGACAAAATAAAACTGCGCAGGTTTATTTGCAGTGGAACTCTTGAATTCAATAACCTTAGACCCGCGTCCAATATACAATGCATCTTTATGATTCATTGTGTAAGTTTTTTGGTCAATTTTAATAGAACCTTTATCGCCTATATTAATAACGCCTATTTCTCTGCGTTGAGTAAAATATTCTGCAGCCATTTCTTTTTTAGATGCTGTTAATTTTAACGGCTTTTTGGTCGGTACTGCAGAACCGGTTATTGATCGGTCAATATCCGAATAGACCATCGGGATTTTATTTTTTTGAAACAATGAATCAATTAAAAAACTATTTCGGATTTCATCAGTCGTCATTTTCCTGAATCCATTTGCATCAGGTGAATATCTTACTTCCATATCTAACTCCTGTCATAATTTTAATCTGTAATAAATTTCTTAGACTATATATGTTGATGAAGCTGTATCCCCGCCTCTTCCGGTCCAGTTAGTATGGAAAAATTCGCCCCTGGGTTTATCGATTCTCTCATACATATGAGCACCAAAATAATCCCTCTGAGCCTGAAGAAGATTTGCCGGAAGTCTTTCGTTTCTGTATCCATCAAAATAGTTCAGGGCTGTTGACATCGCCGGAATCCAAATGCCGCTGCTTACTGAAGTGGCAACAACCCTTCGCCATGATTCCTGAGCACTTTCAATTTTCCCCTTGAAGAACGGATCCAGAAGCAGATTAGTTAAGGCAGGATTTTTGTCGAATGCTTCTTTAATCTTACCCAGAAATACTGATCTTATGATACAACCGCCGCGCCACATCAGAGCTATTCCGCCGTAATTTAAATTCCAATTAAACTCTTCGGCGGCATATCGCATCAGTACATAACCCTGTGCATACGATACCAGTTTACTTGCATAAAGCGCATTCTTAATATCATTTATAAATTGCTTTTTATCACCTTTAAATTCTGGTTTGGGTCCTTTTAATATTCTGGATGCTTCAACCCTGTCGTTCTTCATTGCGGATAAACATCTTGCATATACTGCTTCACCGATAAGTGTAAGCGGAATGCCAAGTTCCAGTGAAACAATACCTGTCCATTTGCCCGTTCCTTTCTGACCCGCGGTATCCAGGATCTTGTCAACAAGCGGCTGACCATCCTCATCCTTAAAGGCAAGAATATCACGGGTAATTTCTATTAAATAGCTGTCCAGGTCGCCTTCATTCCATTCTTTGAAAACTTCGTGCATATCATTGGCTGACATTCCCAGTAAATCTTTCATAATCTGATATGCTTCGGTTATCAACTGCATATCGCCGTACTCTATCCCGTTATGTACCATTTTGACGAAATGCCCCGCACCGTTCTCACCTACCCAATCGCAGCAGGGTGTTCCGTCCTCAACTTTTGCAGCAATTGACTGAAAGATAGGTTTAACATGTTCCCATGCTTCGGGAGAGCCGCCAGGCATAATAGACGGACCTTTAAGAGCCCCTTCCTCACCTCCGGAAACACCGGTACCGATGAACAGAAAGCCTTTCTCTTCAAGATATTTTGTTCTTCTTATACTGTCCGGGAAATGCGAGTTTCCGCCGTCGATTATTATATCTCCTTCCTCAAGAAACGGAATAACCTTTTCTATAAAATCATCAACAGGTTTACCGGCTTTAACCATAAGCATTACTTTTCGTGGTCTCTTTAACTTCTTAATCATCTCTTCTATAGTGTGAAACCCTATAATATTTTTATCTTTTGCCCTGCCATTAATAAAATTATCTACCTTCTCAACAGTTCGGTTGTAAACTGCAACCGTATATCCATGACTTTCCATATTCAGCACTAGATTTTCGCCCATAACAGCAAGACCAACGAGTCCGATATCAGCTTTACTCATTTTTCGTTACTCCTTTAAAATTATTTTTTGTTCTCAAATTTATTTTTATATGACCATAATCCTAGAGCAGGATTTGATATATAATATATGCTTTCCCCATCAGGCATTGTATTAAATCCATCTCTCAAATTCTGAATATCATATTTTTTCAGCATTGAACTTAAATCTGCATAATTAAAATTCACACTCTCAATTTCCTCCTTCGTAAGGTGACCCGGACAGTATGTAATTTTAAACCGGTTTTCAGACGAACCGTGAATCAGATGTGCAGCAGCACTCAGGTTATTACGCAGTTCTTCATTTTCATCAACAAACTTCAGTATTTCAGGAGTTGTTACATAACCATATTTTCTGATCAGCCTGTCAATTTCCACATCTTCCCCGAATTCACGCAGTCCGGGTGCAAGTACAATCAACTCTCCATTATCGGCAATTGCCATCCTGGTTCTGTAGATACTCTTATTGCCGAGCCATGTGCTTTTAAATTCATGAGGATCGAGATATACCACAACCTTGTCTAAAGGTTCATCCAGCATTTGAAAATTAACCTTAAGAGATAAATCCGCGGCTAGTTTGAATACTTCGTAATCGTCTCCTATATACAGACCTCTCATAACTAATCTATTTTCATCGTCTTTCCCGATTACTGTCAGCACATATATAACCGGCAAATGCTTTGCAAAATTATCCGAAGCATAATTCAGTACTTTTCTTACGGGCGTATCAGCTCTGCCCATCATTCTCTCAAGACCGTAAACAGCTCCCAGGAAATGACTTTTATTAATGCCATCCTGACCACCTGTGCCTACAAAAATATTTTTGTTGTGGTTTGCCATACCTACTACCTCATGCGGCACGACCTGTCCTATGGAAAGTATTAATTCATGTCCTCCCTGTTCAAGCAGTTTATTAACCTGGGCGGGCCAGCTGTAATTTACCTTACCCTCAGAGACATCATAAACAAATTCTTCAGGTACAATACCGAGTGTAACAAGATCCTCTTTCCACTTGTGTACCCTGAATAAATCTCGTGGGATGTTGCCGAACATTTCTTCAATCTCGTTTTCACTCATAGGAGAGTGGGTTCCCAAAGCAGGCAGTATATCGGTTAATTTGTCGCTGTAATATTCATAAACATATCGTGTCAGTTTGCCTGCCATTGAGTGATATCTTGTAAAATCCGGAGGGATTGCAAGCACTTTTTTTCTGTTTCCCAGTTTTTCGAGAGAGGAAAACAGCCCTTCTTTTATCTCATTTTGACTTAAGGAAATATTTTCAGAACCTTTCGCAAAATATATCATCGCTTTACTCTCGCATTACCTTCCCAGATACTCCAAACCATTTCTTCATCTGCAGGAACAGCATAATCGGTCAGGAATGTTGTAGCTAATGCTCCGGTAGCCCAACCGAATTGTATCCATTTTTCGGGAGCCCAGTTTTTCAGAATACCATACAGCAGACCGCCTACAAATCCATCACCGCCTCCTATTCTATCAAGCACACTTATTTCACGCGGCATAACCAGATGCCAGTTTTCATCTTCGAGCATTATTCCGCCCCACATATGTTTATTTACGCTGATAACTTCTCTGAGCGTTGTTGCAAAAACTTTTGCGTTTGAATACTTTTGCTTAACTCTGCTTATCATTTCTTTAAAGCTCTCAATTTTCGCTTCAATATTCTCTCCACCAGGTTCAGGACCTTCTATCCCGAGACAAAGCTGGAAATCTTCTTCATTACCAACAAGTATATCTGATAGAGAAGCTATTTCGGCGAATGCTTCGCTTAATTCTTTTTCTCTTCCCTTCCAGAAAGAAGCTCGGTAGTTCAGATCGAAAGAAATGGCTGTACCGTGTTGTTTTGCTTTTCTGGAAATTTCGAGACAAAACTGACTGGTTTCCGGCGAGAGTGCTGCAATTAATCCCGATAAGTGGACAATCTGTACTCCTTCATCAGCGAAAATTCTGTCTAAATCGAAATCCTTAACATTCAATGTCCTTCCTACTTCTCCTGCTCTATCATTATGAACTCTGGGACCTCTGCTTCCTGAACCGCTGTCTGCAATATTAAATTGATGGCGATAACCCCAGGGACCGCCCTGCTCAACTTCAGGTCCTTCGTAATCCATGTTTCTGCTTTTAAGATTGCTTTTTATCAATTTCGATATCGGACTGCCCTTCACGAAAGCAGTTAAAACTTTTACCGGCATACCTAAAAAGGAAGCAATACTGGCAACATTAGTTTCTGCGCTTGTAGTCTGCATTCTGAAAGTTTCGCTGCTATGGACCGGTTGTCCATCTATAGGTGAAATTCTAATTCCGATGCTCGTGGGCACCAGGATGGAGTACTTACAATTCTGTTTTAATTTAATTCCCATTCTATTCCTTTATACTTGTGTCTGTTAATAATTATTCAAACACCTGAGTAGGCGTTAAATCCACCATCTACCGGAATTACAACTCCTGTAACAAATTTTGAGATATCGGAAACAAGATAAAACAATGTTCCCAATAAATCTTCAGGTTTGCCGAATCTGCCAAGAGGAGTTCCGGAAATAATTTGCTGTCCCCGCGGAGTAAGTTCCTTAGTTTTCTCATCAACGAGTAAGAATTCGTTCTGACTGGTGAGGAAAAAGCCCGGTGCAATTGCGTTAACTCTTACATTAGCTTTTGCAAGATGAACAGCCAGCCATTCGGTAAAATTATTAATTGAAGCCTTGGCGGCTGAATAAGCCGGTATTTTTGTTAACGGTCTGTACGAGTTCATCGACGAAATATTTATTATGGATCCGCCTCTGCCTAGCATATCCTCGGCAAATACCATTGTCGGCAATACAGTACCAAGAAAATTAAGATCAAAGACGTGTTTAAAACCATCCAGCTCAAGACCGAAGAAAGAACCATTGAGATCCGATAGATTCTCCGGAGTCATAAACGTATTTTTTGTCGTTGCATTCGGTGCATTTCCTCCCGCACCATTAATCAGGACATCTATCTGACCGAATTTATCATTGATTTCTTTTTTCGCATCGACAAGAGTTTCTTTCTTGAGGACATTTGCTAAAATGCAATGAGCCGGTCCGCCTGATTCCTTTATAAGATTGACTGCACATTCATCGCACCGCCCCTGTTTATAGTCTATCACTGCAACCTTTGCACCGAGACCGAGCAATCCGACGGCAAATTTGTTGCCGAATACTCCACATGCTCCTGTAATTACACATACTTTATCTTTAATATCGCTGAAACTGCTATTACTCATAAATGCACCTTTTTTATTCCTGTTCGAACGGTTTTAAGTGTTTTCTAAAGTGGTTTACCAATAATTCATAATGTGTTTCTTCATTGTTCCTGAGGCAGTTTAAGATTTCATCCTTATATTTATTGCTGCCCGTCTCATTTTTCACTGTAAGCACCTTCCCGAATGCTACATGAAGTATTTGTCTAACATCATTTGAGTTGAAAAGCTCTGCAAGTTCAGCGTCGGTATAGTCTGACGCATCTTTAACATTATTTGCATCTGCTGAAACATGATAAGTTTTTTTCTCATCCTCATAGAGAGAAACTGAAAAGTCAAGTATATCTCTGAACAGTTCAGGCTGCTTGACAGCAACTACCCTCAACGCCTCAAGGTAACTTGTTCCTGCTGTCTTTACATGCGTAACAGCATTTTTAATCCCACCTATTACTCTGTAAGCGGAAAATTTATCACTTCCGGAATGCAGGCTTATCTTGTAAGTGCCAAAGTGATTTATTATTGCAACGTGCTTTTCATATTCAGTCCTGAATATTTCCGGATCACCTTTGTAATCAATCCCCTTCTCAAAATCACCAACAAATCTCGGTGCCAGACTTATAAATCTCACACCAAGTCTTACAAGTTCATTTGCAAAAAAGTAATGCTCGAACGGCGTAGTAACAGATTCGGTTTCATCAACCGATACTTCAACTTCAAACGGCTGAGCATTGTAGTTGTTTTTCAGATATTCATAAAGCGTCTTTATATGCAATACAGCATTACCATATTTAACATAAGCGCGTTTGAGACTTAATTCGTCGACGCTTATACTGAACTGATCATCGACTATTATCGGCTGGTCGAGATAGCGTTTAACTGCTGATTGTAGTTTATCGGATAGTTTTCCCCAGTTAACCGAAGAAAACTTTTGTGTAAGTTCTGCTTCATTATAATTATCAGCATTATTATCGACGTACTCGCTGGGATCGAATGTAAACATAGTGTATCCGGCATTTGCCATAAGGTCTATATCGGCGGTTGTTTTTAAATGATCCGCATCCGAACCCCATGTATTTTTATAACCTTCCTGCATAACCGACCATACGGCTGCATCCATTACCTCATCGGGAGTTCTGTTCGTACGGGTCAATTCTCTTATCGACTGCTGTGCAAGAATCGGCAGAAAAGATGAGTTACCAAGTGATCTTAAATGTGCAGCATTTGCAAGCCCAAGCCTGTCACCGAATCCAAATGAATTTTTTAATCCGATTACTTTGGGGTTCAGATAATCAATATTTTTCTGGAGTATTTTTCTGTTCGATGTATTCAGCAGGCATTTAATTATAACAAAACCGTCTGAAGCATAAGTGTCCGAAAATTTTATTTTGTTGAAATCCTCCCAATCGGGCAAACTGTTTTTATCGTAAGCAATAAAAAAGAATTTTTCCGTGTTGCAGAGTCCGAAAAAAAGTATTGAGTTTTTCAATTCTTTAAGTGATTTCGGATATACTTTTATCTCAGGACAACCATCTGTTTTATAAGTTAACAGTACGTTGGAGATGCCGCTTGCTCTCCCTATTTTTTCCTTTAGAAGATAGTATGACATTTTTCGCCTTTAAAGTTTATATGCTTTTTTAACCAAGTTATATGTCAGGTCTTCAGCAATCTTTTTTGCCTCGCTTATAGAGATGATATGCCGTGCTACAAGTCCAGCTAAAAAATTTGCATCAATTCTTCTGGCTACATCATGTCTTGCCGGAATTGATACGAAAGCCCTTGTGTCGTCATTGAATCCGACGGTATTATAAAAACCGGCGGTCTCAGTAACCATTTCTCTGTAACGTGTTATGCCTTCAATACTGTCGTGAAACCACCAGGCAGGACCGAGTTTCATGGACGGATAATGTCCCGCGAGAGGTGCAAGTTCTCTGGAGTAAGTGGTTTCATCCAGAGTAAACACAATTACAGTAAAATCAGGATTATTACCATACTTATTAAGCAGTGGCTTAAGATTTTTTGTAAACTCAGTTTGAACCGGAATGTCGCATCCTTTATCCAATCCGAACCTGTTGAATACAAACTCATTATGATTTCTGAAAGAACCGGCATGTATCTGCATTACCAGCCCGTCTTCAGTACTCATCCTTGCCATTTCCATAAGCATGTGCGCAGTAAATAACCCGGCATCTTTTGAATCAGCTTCGCCGTTAAGTGCTTTATCGAATATTTCTGAAGCCTGTTTATCGGTGAGCTCAATCGTGAAAGGTGAATAAACACCATGATCTGTTGAAGTCGCACCTAATGTCTTGAAGAACTTCCGTCTTTTTTTCAAAGCTTCAATGTATTGTTCATAGTTTTTTATTTCAAAGTCAACTGCCAGAGAAAGAGCGCTTATGTTATTTTTCCAGTTTTGAACTGAAATATCTGTTACGGCATCCGGACGAAAGCATGGAACTATCCTGCCTTTCCACCCTGATTCCAGTATCTTCTGATGGTTGCCAAGATTGTCTGATGCAGCATCAGTGGTCGACAATACTTCAATTCCGAACCTTTCGAACAAGCTTCTCGGTAAAAATTCCGTTGAATTTATTTTTTCGTTTAATTCATCGTATAACCTTTGGGCATTATCGCCATTAAGCTTTTCATTTATCCCAAAAACTTCCGTAAACTCATAATCCAACCATACACCGGATGGAGTCCCGTTAAAGAGATAATAATTTTCGGCAAATATCTGCCATATTTTTCTTGGATCCGTCTCAACCTCAGTTCCGTCAATGGTTGGTATGCCGAGAGCTTCTATTTTAATTCCCTGTGAGTACAGCATCCGAAATATATAATGGTCGGGGATTAAGAAGAGTTGAGCCGGATTCGGAAATGGTTTATTATGAACAAATATTGACGGATCTACATGACCATGAGGGCTGATAATTGGTAATTTTGCAATTTTACTATAAATTTCCACTGCAATTTTTCTTATCTGCGGATCAGGATTAAAAAATCTGTTAGGGTTTAATTCAAACCTGTTATTATCCATATAGTGCTCATTTTAATTCTATTATTAAAAGCTGAATTATGGTTTTTTTCAGAATTTCATATTGACTTTAGCGTTTACTTTATCGATTAAAATCATATATCGAAATGTAATAATTTTTTCAAACAAAAATAATTAAATGAACAAAAATTTTTTTATTTGAACCGTTTTAATGTTTAATATTATTTTGTTTGATCCGTGTGCTTGCAATTCACCAATTTTTTGATTTATCCAGTGATGATATCAAATCCGCAACCAACGACTTTCATAAGGAATTTTATCAAATTAGGAATAAAACGAGTGTATGCAAGTAAATGACAAATCTTATCTGTTCAATTATGGTATGAACACATCTCATTTTAATGATAGTAAATAATCTGAAATTCTTCCGCAATAAGTCTTTAAGCCCTGGGCATAATATCTTATTGAATCCTTTTCCGATTTATACAATTTTTTAAGCTCGAAAATTTTCACATTACTTTTAGCCAGTTTTGCAGAGTATGATTTGTTGGTCCCGACCAGCAAAAATATATGTTTATTATATTTTAATGCCTGATCGATGATTATCCCTGTAGCCTTATTCATAAAACTCTGTTCGTCCAAATTGCCTTCACCTGTTATTACTGCGTCTGAATTTTTAATTGATTCTTTTAATCCCAACTGATCCAAAATAAATTGCTGCGACATCGTTAATTTTACTCCCGAAATAAGACTCAATCCCAACGCCAGCCCTCCGCCGGCACCAATCATTTCATTATAAAAGTCCAGATTATGATTTTTTTTTAATATTGATAAAATATTTTTTACACCTGCTTCCAGAACAGCGAGTTCTTTTTTATCTGCGCCTTTTTGAGTTGCATATGTATAACTAGTACCCTTGCCTCCGAATAATGGGTTTGATACATCCATAATGACATTAACACGCAGGTTCAGTTTCTCGGGCAATATAATTTGCCGGGCATACTTATAGAACTTCGGTAAGATAGGCAATCCGGCGCCTGATTTATCGTACAGCCGCAAACCGAAAATTCCGGCAATCCCCAGACCAAGATCACTTGTCCCAGTCCCGCCAAGTCCGATTGTTAAAGCTTTTAAACCGCGATGTATCCTATATATTTTTTTTATCAGCTCCCCAAAATTACCAGAGTTAATGAGTGTCGGTTTTCTGTATTGCAAGGGGATGGTTTTTAATCCGATAATATCTGCGGATTCGACATATAAAATTTGCCTGTCATAATCCAATCCTGTTCTGACTGTATAAGAGGATTCATTATAGCAGGTATTAACTTTATAATTTCTGATTTTGAGTTTAAATATACGTCTGCATACTTCTAAAAAACCATCACCGCCATCAGAGACAGGTACCTGAGTAAGTTCTCCGAGATGATACTTATCGAGTTCTTTTGTAATTATATTTGAAATATCAACTGAGGATGCACATTCTTTGAAGCTGTTCGGGGCGATAAGTATTTTCATTTTTCCAAATAAATACTGGCTACTTTATACCTTTTATTAATCAGTACCATCAATAATCGATGACTCTTAACTTAATTATTTTACCACAAGAAAATTTAAATTCATTAAGATCAATTATCCTGCCGTATTCATCTTCTAACGGCATACTGCATATTACAGCTACCGTCTTATCATCAATATTTGCAATTTCAAAATAATCATTATGTCTTGTGATCAATAAATCAGTTTTATCTGAGAATAGTATTTCTCCGGTTTCTGTTTGGATTTTCCCGCATGAAAAAGTAATTCTTCGTTTATCTGATTGTAAATGAATCCTATCCTTATTTTTTTCAGCCAGAGTAATGATCCACTCACCAACCTTCAGGTCGGACATATGGCGGTCTATAATCATGCGTTCATCGAAATGTGCGAAGGGAAATAACAAAGTTATAAAATCATGTTCATCCTTCGATGCAGTATTAAACACACTAGTACCCTTCCCCCTGAAATCATCCTGATCAATATTAATGATTGAATTGTTCATCTGCACAATATCAAGTCCGCTGCCGTTCTGGAAAGTAGATCTTAAATGTATATTGTTTAACTCAATTGAATAATGCCCCTGCCAGATCTGCTGATAATTATGTGGTGATTCTGATTTAAAACTATCCTTTACAATCCAGAATCCGTCTTTAATAAATATTACTTTGCGTTTGTATTCCACTCCGATATTTTCGTAAGCATTATGTGAACCGATAAAGACATCATAATTCTTATCAGTCTTCCAAAATCTTGTAACAGGATCAGGCAGATCCATCCATTTACCGAAACCTGAACCTCCTTTGTTAGCTTTCCACAACGAAGCCTGAGGGATTGAATCTACTAATGCAACATTCTTTACAAATGAACTTTTAAAGAAACGGTAATCATCCAGGAAGTATCTTACCTGATAATTCGGCAAAACACAATTGCCGTTCGAATACGCTGCAATACCAAGCATATCGGCATGCTGATGATCGGGCTTGCGATCCGATTTCCCGGCATTTATAACCATATAATCGCTTCGGGAAGACCAACCGTTCCGCATAACGTAGTACCCGGTATTAACTAAACTCGTTGATTCATAATCCGGAACCGTCGGTTTTAGGTTTTTCAAATATGAATATAATTCAGGTTTAATGAACCAGTAATAAGATTCCGATACGGTATTTTCAGCAAAGTATTTATATAATTGATCGTTAAATATCAGCGCACCGAGCAGCATCACCGATCCGATAGTATTGAATTCTCCCCATGGTTCGTCAGTATCATCCTGTAAAACAGGTAATGTTCCGTCAGGTTGAGCAAGCAGTGCCAGTGATTTAAACATTGAGCGAAACTTTTCAGTGTAATTATCAGGTAATACTATTTCATTTAAATCGGCGAGCATAAAGATATAAAAATAATTATCTATATCACCTTTATGGTAATGGACTGATCTCTCGAACTGGAAACCATCCGGATTAATTTCTTCATTAAGATGACGCGTTAACATGTTGATCGAATGATGGAACCACTTTTTACCTGTATCGAATTCGGGAAACAGTATTGAGATCATTGCAAGAGACATCAGACCTTTGGTGTGGTGGTTACCGGAATTAAATTTTTTAGTGCTTTCAAACAGATTCGCCCCGTGCATTAAAAAGGTTTTAATCAGAGTAAGCTGATGTTCAGTTGAGTAGTTATCAGATGCCAAAAACATATTATGAACAAACAACCAGTTGAATACCCTGTAGCCTGCTCTGAAGTATTCAAAAACATCGTTTCCTCCGGTTTCGACTTCCAGCCTGCTGTACTTATCATTCAGCGACTTGACCTGATCGATAAAGTAGTTTAGATAAAAGTAATTTTCGTTTTCGTAATAGTACATGAAGGCAATATCAAGCATCTTATGCTGACGTGCCAGATGTCTTAGTTGATAAGGAGTAATTAACGCACCGGACTTTGATTTAAACGGTAATTTCCATTCGGTCTCAGCATTGAACAATTTAATATGCTCGTTTGCTCTTTGATAATGCTTCAGTTCACGGTCTTTATACAATCTTTTATATTCATCAAATCTTTCATGGAAGTTTCTGTGATCGAAGAAAAATCTTTCACCCATTTTATCTTTAAAATGACTGATAAACGAATTTTTACTTACTGATGAGTCGGTGTTTGCGGAGAATATTTCCAATAATTCTTCATCTGATAATAACCTTGTGGCGGGGATCTGCCCTAATATATTTAGCGAAGAAATTATTAGTAATAAGTGAACAAATTTTAGTTTTCTCATCATTTATCTGCTTTTATGCTGTCAATTAGTTCCCCGTCAGCGCCATAAGATAATATTTCCATTGAATCCCCGGAAAATTCAATAATGTGGAATGCCTGTAAATTATCCATCATCACTTCGTGCAATTTCTTAAAAGTAGAATTCAATTCATACTGTTTAGTACCTGCAACCGATGTGAGGTAAATAGTGCCGCGCTCACCTGTGTGGACCAGTTCATTATTCCGTAAAGGGAAAGTTCTGCCGAAAGCATGATCGTGACCATTCAGAACAAGATCGACTTCATGCTTATCTATGACCGGCAGCATTATCTCACGCAATTCTGTATTATCCCGTCCTCTGGCAATAGAGTAAACAGGATAATGAAAACAAATAACTTTCCACTTAGCCGAGGATTCAGCCAGTGTTTTATCCAGCCATTCGGCTTGTAAGTCAAGCGGACCTTTTGAATCAAGAATTATTATCAGAACGTTGTTGTATTTGATTTTGTAGCATGTCTCCGGAAGCAGATCAACGCCGTTTTCAGGAAATGTAAAAGTTGGTCTCCACAGTTTTGTTATTGAGTTATCAGGACCTCTGTATTCATGGTTGCCGGCAGCAGCAATTACCGGCATTGTTCTGAATATCCAGCCTCCGCTTTCAAACAACTCACCCCATAATGAATCGTCAAGACCATCGGTAACCAGATCTCCTCCGAATAAAAAGAAAGCTGAATTAGGGGATGTTTTATATGCCTCTCTTATTACTCTGGATCCCTGCGATAATATATCGTTCTGAACATCACCAAAATAGGTAAATCTGGTATTCTCAAATTCTGTGTCTGCTGTACTGAAATGATTCCATTCCGACCAGCTATCAGCGTCACCAACACGATACGCATATTTTTTACCTGGTACCAAGTCAGAAATCACAACGGAATAAGTATAGACTATATTTACCGAATCTATCAAGACACTATCTGTGTCTGCATTGTATGAAGCAGACAATGATAAATCTTTAACCGGTGAGACAGAAGCCTGGAGAATTTGCGTCCTGGGTTGCGAAGATTTAACATAATTCCTCCATGTAACTGCAATTGAATTAGACGGAGTTTCTGTTAAGTTAAGTATAATCCTTTCCGGTTCCGATTGCGCAAGCAAAGAAATGCAAAGCAGAAAAACCCAAAAACTAATAATCAGTTTCATAAATTTATTTCTCTTTTTTAAGATCTACTTTTTTAATCTCGCCACCGAAAATAAATACCGAAGCCACGCCAAGGGGCACAAGTACTGCGCCGAGCATAAAAAAAGGTACATAACTCGATACTGTTAGAGCCGGGACGAGATAGGTAGTTATTATCACTCCGATCGCTGCTGTAGTTCCGCCCAGCCCCGCCAGAGAACCGACTGATTTACCACTGAAAAAATCACTTGGGAGAGTCTGTATATTGCCAATGGATACTTGAAATCCAAAAAGAATAAAAGCGATGAGTATTATTGCTATCAAAGGAGTACTTGCTACTGATGTGAGCAGAAGCGAAGGAAGCATAATTGCTCCTCCTAGTATAATAGATGATTTACGCGCTTTATTGACACTCCATCCTGAGTTGATCCATCTTCCTACAATCCACCCTCCGAAAATTGCACCCGAAGCGGCACCGACATACGGCATCCAGGCGAACAAGCCGATCTGCTTAATATCGAATCCGAATTTATCTGCAAGGTAAATTGGCAGCCAAAATACAAACAGCCACCATATTGGATCTAAGAATAATCTCGAAACCAGCACAGACCACGATTGTTTCTGTTTTACTATCTGGAACCATGACGGAGCGTCTTCCTCTCTTTCCTCTTCCGTTTGTTCAGAAACAATATGTGCTTTTTCTTCCTCCGTTATCCAGGGATGATTCCTGGGAAGAGATCTATTAATTATTAGCCATGGAACAATCCACAGTATACCCAGTATTCCGAGCATTAAAAATGTTACCCTCCATCCGATCCACAGATACAGAAATGCGATTAATGGCGGTGAAATTATTGAACCTACCGAAGCTCCCGAATTGAATATTCCCTGCGCTAAAGCCCGTTCGCGGGCAGGGAACCATTCAGCGTTTGATTTGGTTGCACCTGGCCAGTTACCAGCTTCTCCTATCCCAAGTAAAAAACGGAAAATGCTGAACGAAACAACTCCTCTGGCTAAACCGTGCATCGCTGCTGAAAACGACCATACTACTATCGAAATTACAAAACCCATTCTTGTACCGATCCAGTCATAAACTTTTCCCGAAACAGTTTGACTTATTGCATATGCTATCGTAAACATTATTGCAATTGTGGAATATTCCTCTTTAGTCATCCCAAGATCTTTTGAAATATCGGGCCACATTATCGCAAGTGCACTTCTGTCGATATAATTTATTACTGTTGCGAAAGCGACCAGCGAAATAATCCACCAACGCAATCCCTTTATTTTCTTCATGTACTTCTCCAGATTTAATTCAAAGAGATGAAATTATTTTAATAACTAATGCTGCATTACAGAAAATCTTCCCGAATAGGACTGAATACATCGATCAGCAAGCCTTCTTCAAGACATACAGCACCGTGTTCAAGCTCGGGCGGCACATAAAACCCATCCCCTGAATTCAGAATTTTCTTTTTATCGCCCATAGTGACTTCAAATTTACCGCTGACGATATAAGTTGTCTGACTATGAAAGTGTTTATGTCTGACTCCCACACCGCCTTTATCAAAATGTACTTTAACCATCATTATTTCATCATCGTATCCCATTATTTTCCTTTTCATCCCGTGAGCAACTGTCTCCCACTCGATAACGGAAGTTTCAATAAATTTCTCACTTCGATATTTCATTAACTACCTCCTCTATTTGTGAACAGCAACCGGGCCGGTCCATTTGAGTATTTTATCAGCCGCTGAAAGCTCATGTTGTGAACCGGGATCAGCATCAGCATTAGCAATAGTAATGATCCAGTTAATATTATTATTACCCTTTATATTAACAGCTGTGTACTTTTCGTCCGAACTTAAAACAATTATATCTTTGAACGTGCTGTAGGAGTCTTTGGTAAATTCCAATGTAGGATCAAAAATTCCGTGTGGTTCAAGAACAGATACAAAGACCGTGTTTTTATCTCTCTTTCTGACAATAAATCCCGGCTCATTCCTCAGATTAAATTCAGGATCGCTTCCTCCGATACGTGTAAAATATATTTCATCAGTCCTGGATGTGTTTATCGTGAGTGAATAAAACCTTTTTCCGTTCCACCAGGTTAACTGAGAGGTTGAATCAGGCTTACCCATCGCCTCTTTCCATAAATGCTGATATCCATTGTCATCCCCCATCAAACTCCTTTGCTTAGTATATGCATCGTACCGGAAATTCGAATAAATGAAATGACCCATGTAGTAAAAAGGAAGGTCATATTCATGACTGATTCCGGAATTAATTCTGTAAACATCTATTACAACAGGTCTGTATAATTTATCATCATTTACCAGTATCATAGTTCTATGTTGATTGACTCCGGGATAGGCTTTATCCTCTTTTGCACTAACATATTGGAAGTCAGGTTTATCGCTGTTGAAACAATACCTGTAAGCGTGATATTTCTCGGATTCCGAACGTATTCCGCTAAACTGTGATTTTTGATCAACCACTACGGTGTTATGAGCAACCGTCTGCTTTGCATATGTATTATTTTCTTCAAGATATCGCCCTCCGAATTTCTGTTCGACATTCAAAAATCTTGCGGCACCATAATCTTGAATTATTTCGCGTGCCTGGTCATAAAAACAAAATGTGAGTTTATCGAAATGACCATGCGAAAGTCCGTGGGAGCCATATTTCATCAGCAGTGTCTCCTGATCCTCGGGAGTACCGTACCTTAAAATTCCTACTCCTCCCATATTCCCTTCCGGACCGTCAGTGTACTCAACACTTTTCCAGTTGAATTCAGGGACAGGTTTATCATCCGATAAATCCCGCGCCGCCATCATTCCGGGTCCTGTAAGTGAAACCTGATCATGAAGTTTTACAATACTAAGCAGCTGTCTGTCCTGACCGTAATGTGCATAAACAAAATTTGTGGCAAAGATCAATTCAGGCGAGAGCCAGGTTTTTTCTTTCAGTGCATCATTAATAGGTATAAAAGTCCCGTCTGTATATGTAACCTGTAATGCGGAGTACAATGCTTTCTTTAAAATTTGATCCCGGTAGTTGTAGATTTCAAGTTCGGGTTGATTATTGTGTATGACTTCGGCGAATATAAAAAATGGCCACAGAGCATATCGCACATAATATCCTCCCTCGGTATAATAACCATCGGGAGAAAACAGATTATCGAGTTGAGCGATGAATCCGCTTTTACCATCTTTCTTCGAGCCATGCAATGCCATCTCTACATAATCATCGTTCCCGATTACATACCCCGCCATACCTACTGCTGCTACAATCCAGGTTCCATGATTATGTATCAGATCGAATTCGTGTGTACATTCATTTATAAAAAATTCGCTCATCGGTATAAAGATATTTTGTTCGTAGTTATTTCTATCGGATTCAGACAGCCAGTCGTATATACAGTCGTATGCCTGTATCGTATGCAGCAGCCACACGGTTTCATTAAGACTCTGCCAGAACATTCTTCCGGGGGTTTGTTTTTTACCCTGCGGATGTCTGCCAAGCTGAGGATATAATTCAGCGTATTCATCCAGCATGCTTTTTATAAATACGGCATATCTTTCATCACCTGTTACGGAATACAAAATACCGGCATTATACATTTCGTTGTAGTTCTGTTTATGTCTTTCGTGTGTATAACCGCCACCCGGATCTTTGGGATAGGGAACATCAATTCTGGAATTCATAGCAGACTCTACAAAATCTTTGGCGAGCTGCAATGATTTATCGAATAATGGAACTGACCCCAAATGAACTTTAATATTTGCAGCATCTTCCCCTGTAATAACAAGATTCGGATGAGAACTCTGTCCGCTGGTAGAAATATTAACAATGCAAATAGCCCAAAAAACTATAAACAATTTTCTCATTTTGATTCCTTATTAAATAAAATATGTTCCGCCGTTGATTTCTACACTTGCACCGGTTATGAAAGAAGATTTTTCGGATAACAGATATAATACCAGATCTGCTACCTCGGAAGCCTCGCCTTCTCTTCTTAACGGCGTGGAGGCTGCAACTTTTTCGCGCACTTCAGGTTTCGTAAACGTATCATGAAATGTCGTATTAATCATTCCGGGCGACACCGCATTTACTCTTATATTTTGGGGACCAAGTTCCTTTGCCATACTTTTAGTGAATGTAAGTACTCCTCCCTTGGAAGTAGCATAGGCAGAAGCACCAGGACCACCGCCGTCGCGGGCAGCCTGAGATGAAAAATTTACGATTGCACTGCCTGCGGTCATATATGGAACTACTTCTTTTGTTAACAGAAAGGCACTTGTCAGATTCAGGGTAAGCACTCCATTCCAGAATTCCAGGTCCATCTCCGAAATCGTTTTACGGGCTACCAATCCACCTGCCACATTTACAAGATAATGTATATGTTCGCCAAAATTTTTCCTGCATTGTTCCACTACATTTTTCACATCTTCACTTCTTGTCATATCACCCTGGACTATAATAGCATTGCCCCCTGCTTCAGCGATTGTATTTTTTGTTTCTTCGGCTTGTTCGGGATTATCAAAGTAATTAATACATACCGATGCTCCCTGTTCCGCCAGCTTAACAGAGCATTGTCTTCCGATATCTCTCGCTCCACCTGAGATAATTGCAACTTTGTTTGTGAATTCTGACATAGTATTCTCCTGTTTTAATAATTTATATTATCTTCAATCATTCCCGTTAAATATCGACCTCGCATGTTTTTCGGCTATCTTCAAATGCTCGACCATACAATTAAAAGCCTTTTCGCCATCTCTTTGCTCAACTGCGTTTAATATTTTAGTGTGCCACTCAACAGCTGATTCTTTTGCATCGTTTACATTGGCATAAACTGCAGATTTAAGCTGGGGCATCAGGTTATGAATCGGGGTAATCAGCAACGGTATCACCTTGTTCTTGGTTGCACGGGCAAGCAGCTGGTGAAATTCCATATCCAATTCCGCAAGGACTTCAAATCCGCCTGAATGATTCTTCAACTGCTCGATGTTTACTTTCATCAGATGAATATCTTCAGCATCATGATGAATCGATGCATCTTTAGCAATCGAGGGTTCGATCATCTGTCGTGCATTAACAAGATCTATGATATAATTTTTGCTCAGATTAAGTTTAAGATACTTCTCAAGCGGATTCACAACGCTTTCCGATGTAATCCGGTTAACAAAAATACCTCTGCCTTTTTCTATTGTAATAAGCCCGTGAGCAGAGAGAACCTGCAATGCCTCTCTTACCGAAGTTCGGCTAACATTAAACTGTTCACAAAGCTCATTTTCCGACGGAAGTCTATCTCCCGGTGCATATTGTTTGGTTAGAATTGCATCTTCTATCTGGGACGCAATTATCTGTTTGATGGGTATCCTTTCATCGATTGAATTAAACATGATTTATCCTCCAAGGATATAATATTATCTTTCTACTCTTCCCGAACCACCGCTCTCAATAAGTTTATTAACTTCATCCTTCGATACCAGGTTGAAATCCCCCGGTATTGTTTGCTTAAGGCATGAAGCCGCAACTGCAAATTCAAGAGCTTCTTTCGAATTGTTGAGTTCTAACATACCGTAAATCAAACCGCTCGCAAACGAATCTCCGCCGCCAACCCTGTCGATAATCTGAATATCATATTTTGAAGATCTGTAAGGCGGGTTGCAGTCTTTATCATCATACATCAGTGCGCTCCAGCCGTTTCTCGAAGCTGAAAAGCTTTCCCTGAGTGTGATGGCTACCGACTTGAATGAAAATTTATTTTTTAAATCTTCGGCAAGTCTGAAGTAACCTTCCTCATCAATTTCAGCTTTATGCACATCGGTTTCCCCCGCTTTCATCCCCAGACTTTTTTCAGCATCCTCTTCATTTGCAATACACACATCAACATGTTCCATCAACGGTATCATTATCTTTTGAGCATCGCTTTCGGTCCACATTTTTTTTCTGAAATTAAGATCACAGCTTATTGTCAATCCTTTTTCAGAAGCAGTCTGACAAGCCATTCTTAATGCAGCCTGTGCTTTGCTACCCAGAGCGGGAGTAATGCCAGTCCAGTGAAACCAGTCCTTGCCTTCGAATATTTCATCCCATCTGAACTCACCGGGATCGGCTGTGCTGATTGCAGAATAGTTGCGGTCATAGATAACTTTCGAAGGTCTCTGCGAGGCGCCCGTTTCGAGAAAGTAAATCCCTATTCTTTCGCCTCCTCTGACGATGTAACCGGTATCGACTCCGAATTTGCGCAATAAATTAATTGCGGATTGCCCGATTTCATGTCTGGGCAGTTTTGTAATATAATAGCTGTCCAAGCCATAATTGGCTAGCGCAACTGCAACATTAGCCTCTCCTCCACCGAATGTAACATCAAAGTTATCTGATTGCACGAACCTTTTGAATCCCGGCGTTGAGAGCCTGAGCATAACTTCACCAAATGTTACAACCTTCCTGACCATTTATTAATTACTCCTTTTTTTGCTATTGTTTTCATACTCTCGAATACTGTTCATCAATGTAACAGCATTCGCTTCAATCTTCCTGTAATCATCCTTCTCGATTGCATTTTTATCAAGAAGTGCACTGCCAACACCTACGGCACAAGCACCTGCTTTAAACCAATCTCCGGCATTGGTAAGTGTTACTCCACCGGTCGGCATAATCTTTAAATGCGGCATAGGTGCAAGCACACCTTTAAAAAATGCCATACCGAGAACATCGGCTGGAAAAACTTTAACAACATCAGCGCCTTTTTCAAATGCAGTTAATATTTCTGTCGGCGTAAAAGCTCCTGGCATTGCCGGAATGCTAAATTTGTGTGCTTCCTCAACTATCTCACTTTTATAAACCGGACTAACAATATATTTGGCACCGATATCAGCACAACGTTTAACCTGTTCGGCACTCAGAACAGAACCCACCCCGATTACCGATTCATCCCCGAATTCATTTACAAGGTTTCTCAGCACATTGTAAGCGTCCGGGGTAGTCAAAGTAAGTTCAATGTTTTTTATTCCGCCTGATATTATTGCTTCTACTGTCGGGACAACTTTCTCCGGAGCGTTCAAGCGTACTACCGCGAATGCTTTGTTATTTAATACGTCAATCAGAATTTTATTCCTTTCCATAATTACCGTTGTTTCCTTTCATTTTATTATTAAGTCTTATTTTCACAATCATATTTAAAAAATACCTGAATGGATCGTCAATAGAAGAGTTCACAGTTTCATCATCTTCATTTTTTATCCGTAAGTATAAATCTAAATAATTCTGATCATCTTTTAATAATCCGGCAAACGCCAGATAGGCAGGGGCATCTTCTGAAACTGGTTTAATCTGGATCTTATTCCATTTGCCAGGTTCTTCTAAGAACGGGGTAAGATAACTGATAGCAGTTTCTAACGATGCATTCTGTGGATTACTATAATTATACAAATTATATCCGTATTTTTTTAAAGCTGCAGACAACGTAAGCAGAGCCGACAAATTGAAAGAAGAGTAATTCAGCGACAACGTTCTGATCTCTTCCAATGGCTGTGCACCGTTTGATTCAATCTGGTTGTCTATTAAGAAGTGCCTGGAATAATCAAATAGACCACCTATGCCGCTGCTGTCTCCCGTGAAGAATGAATAGACGGCTATCTGAGCCGCATACCAACTTGAGTGGTTATTACCCCGTAGCTTTTCATCAAGCCCATACTCGCTTTCTTTCAGCCAATGCAAAAAATCTCTGAACCAGTTTTTCGTTTTGAGTGCACTCTCATCACGCCAGTATCCTGTGATGTAAAGAAAATTAAATGCTTCAGTTAACAAAGTAAATCTGTGGGTTTCTATTATACCGACACCTCTCACAACAGGTTTATTTCGAATTAACTGAGCATATTTAAGATTAGGATTCATCCTTGTTTCAGGATTATTAAACCAGGTATCTATAAATTCTACAGCTTTATTTGCATAACGCATATCATCATACAGATAAGCCGCAAACGATAATGCAGATACTGCTACATACATCTTAAGCAGAAGATTTTTATGATCCTGGAATCTGTCAGGATTTCTGATTCCGTCTTTCCTGATAAAGGCAGCATCGGGGTCTTCGGGATCGGGCCACCAGTAAGGACCTTCACTGATATAATTATGCGGATCACTGCATATATCGGGTCGTACCGAGGAGACTATTGTAAAAGGCTCTTCATTCATAAATGATTCGGCAAGTTTCTTAATTTTACCAGCATTTCCCAGATAGTACGTCTCTCCGTTTACAAGAGCTGTTTTAAGACCAGTCATATCATCTGTCCTGAAATACAGAAATTCATTCTGCTGTGCAACCGTATCACTACAGACAATAACTAACAGTGTTATGATAATTTTTATAAACCTAATCATTTTTTGAAACCCAGATTATTCCGCCGATAATATGTTTTAAAAAGCCTGTATCATCATAGTGTTCGGATTTATGACCCAGAGCAGTGTACCATGATCTTCCACCATCGAATTTGTGATACCAGCTGATAGGATGATGGTCTTTGTGTTTGCCGCCGGAGTATGTCGATTCGTCAACGGTCAGCAAAATATTTATATCATCTCCGGGCAGTTCTTTCCAATTATACCATTCATCGTTCCATTCATAACTCAAAGGCAAATGAAGCGTGGAAATGTGTGAAGTATCCTCAACATAAAGTGTTGCTTTCTGAATCTTAGGATGATTATCAAAAAAAGCACCTAAAAGCCTGCCATACCATTTCCAGTCATATTCGGTAGCCGCGGCACCATGAATTCCAACAAATCCACCACCCGATCTGATGAAATCGATAAAACTTTGTTGTTCAGCTTCACTAAAAATATTACCTCCTGTATTCAGGAATACCACAACATCTATATTATCAAGATTTTCTTTTCTGAAATAGCTGGAGTCATCCGTTGAAATTACAGAACCCCCGTATTCTTCAATCTGCTTCGTAAGTGCTATAGTGGCATGTTCCCTTGACTCGTGTTGATAGTCATTTGAGAACGAAAATATTAATACGTTTTTATTTTTAAGATTATTCACTTCGTCTTCCTGATAAAACATTGCTGAAATAATTCCCATTATTATTATCAATAAATGCATCATAAGCGTCGTGACCTATTTTAACTTAACTTAATATATAATTTTAATATAGCTCCCTTTAAAGTCCTGATTTCTCGCCTCGATAATCGTTTCTTCAAAAGGTACAGGTTTAAATTCAATTTCCGCAAGACCATTTGCAAATTCTATTACTGAGCTTCCGCTATACGTACCATAATTCTCCAGCAGTTTCCCATTACCGCTTATTGAGAAATAGACTCTGCTGTTATAGTCCAGGCATCTTCGTCCATTTACATCCGACATAACGGCTTTTATTAAATAATTACCATTAATCAGTTTTTCTGAGGATAGTAATATCTTGTCAGGTTTCCTGTTGGGTTGTGTAAAATAATCTATACTAATACTATCTTCAGCAGCATCATGATCATGGACTGATTCAGCAACAATTATATTCTTCCCTTCTATAAAAACAACATCCCACGATAATCCTTGTGCCGGATACTCTTTCTTGTCTCTGGTTTTAATTCCCTGTGATAAACCGTTTACAAAAAGCTCAACTTTATCACAGTTGCTGAATACATTTACTTCATTCATCTCACCCGGTTTTCCCGTTCTATCGGTCCAGCTGTGAGATTCTATATAACAAAACTTAGGATTATTACTCCAGTAACTTTTAAAAACATAATATGCATCTTTAGGATTACCTTCCCGATCAACTAATCCTTTTTGATTTATATAAGGCAGAGCATTTTCCGGACGCAATGGTGTTCCGAAATCCTTAAAAGCCCATTGAGCGTTTCCTGTAAATTTTTCATAGCTTTCCGAAATTCTGAGATGCCAGTCAAATAAATCAACTATATAAGATTCACTCCAGTCACCAATCTGAGCAACATTTTTCACCTTTACCTGATTTATCTCTTCCGCCCACTCATCAGGATTAAGATAGCCGTCACCGGTGATAGGCGATTCAGTATGTCTGCCTTTATGACTTGATCCGCCGTACTCTGCGTGAAAAAACCTTTTATACTTTTGTACTGCATCGTTAATAGCATTGGAGTAGCTTTTATAAACACCTGAATACCAGCCAGCCCAAATTGAAGGTGAAAAAACATCAACGAGATCAGAACCTTCATAAAATTTTCTTATGGCTGTCAATCTGTAAGGATCGAGTTCATGTGTATAGTTATCAAGCAATTCTACAAATGTCCTAAGAGAATCAATATCATCTCCGTTTTCGAAATCAGGAAGCCAGTAAATTTCATTTCCTAAAGACCATATAATGATTGACGGATGGTTATAATTCTGATCTATCATTTCTTTAAGAAGTCTTTTAGTATTACTTTTCCAGATATCGTCCCCAACTCCTCCGCGGCACCACGGCAATTCATCCCAGACAAGAATTCCAAGTTCGTCGCAGGTCTTATATACTTCAGGATCCTGAGGATAATGAGCAAGGCGGACAAAATTAGCTCCCATTTCCTTAATCATCTCAAGGTCTTTCCGGTGCAGTTCATTCGGCATAGCATTTCCCATCCCAGCATGCTCCTCATGCCTGTGAGTACCCCTTAACAAGAGTTGTTTGCCGTTAAGATAAAACGCACCGTATTCCTTGAACTCAAACCACCTGTAACCAAATTTTTCTTCGACCTGATCTAGCATGCCAGTTTCATTGTACAGGCTTAACCTAAGCTTGTATAAATTAGGTTGAGAAGTCGACCATAATTGAGGATTCTCAATTTTCGGGAGCGCAAAACCGAACTGCTTTTCTTTTTGATCCGGATTTATTTCGCGTCTCAGTTCAATTTTTTGCAACCCTGTCGGATCAATCAATTCTAGAAAAACCTCACCGTGTGCAAAATTTAAATCATCAAGTTCAAACAGGACGTGAGTGTCAGCACTCTTTTCATTGACAACGGGAGTTGATATCTTCAGGTTCTTAATTGATGTTGCTGGTATGGACTTCAGGTAAACGTCCCTGGAAATTCCGCCATAAATAAAAAAGTCGGACTTTTGAGACGGAATAAGACGGGGATCAATTGAATTATCGGCTTTCACTGTAATCGTATTAATACCTTCGGTGATAAAATCTGTAATATCAATATCGAATCCGATATATCCTCCTGAATGGCTTCCTGCAAAATTTCCGTTTATGTAAATTTCGCTTTTAAGATTGATGCTCTCAAATTCCAGTAAATATTTCAGATTGTAATCTATATTGCGAAGCAAAAGTTCTTTCATGTACCAGCTGATCCCTCTCCTGTAGCCCGGTTGCTGGTCGACCGCATCGAAGGCATTCCATGTGTGCGGCAAGTCGACTAATTCCCATTTGTGCTTTGTGAGATGAAGCTTATTATAATCTTTAATATTATCTTCCAGATAAAACCAATTGTCATTTATACAAACCCTATTCCGCAAAGCTTTACGGTCAATAGCTGCCTCATTTAAATAATTATAGTACTTACTTATAACCTCGGTAAGATAATAATCACCGCATGGAAATGATTCGTCAACTCCCCAGTCCTTATGGTAATTATAAACTGTATGAATCAGTAGCCCCTCTTCTATGTTTCTTTCGGAATTATAAAACATATAACCGTCAAGTATTGATTCACTTATTTTTGTAAAATAACTTTTATATAATTTAAACTGTTCTCTTGTCTCCGACAACCCGGCAAGCATCTCCATTCCGCTTGCTGCAATCACAGCTGCCGATGCATCTTTCGGGTTTGATTCCCCCGATAAATTTAAATCCCAGTGCGGTACCAGATCATCAGGTAAATGATATATAAAATATTCTGCCATCTTCTGCGCCACATTAAGGAATCTCTCGTCGCTTGTATATTTATAAGCTATGGAAAAGCCATATATGCCCCATGCCTGTCCGCGAGCCCATACGGATTCATCACTATATCCCTGATGTGTAAATTTTTTAATTACATTTCCTGTCGAAGGATCAAATTCCACTACGTGATGACTTGAGAAGTCTGAGCGTACATGTTCATTCATACAGATTACCGCATGTTTATAGGCGATTTCATAAAATTCAGGTATTCCGAATTCTGCAGCCGCCCAGAAAAGAAGTTCCAGATTCATCATCGTATCAATTATCATTAATCCCGCTTTATCTTCACTTCCTAATTTCCCCCAGGCTCTAATATAATTGCCGTTCTTATTGAATCTTGCAGCCAGCATTCTTACCGCATTCAAGGCAGCGTCTTTGTATTTTTTTTCTCCGGTGATTTGGTATGCTTTAACAACGGACGGTAAAAAAATAAATCCCATATCATGAGTATAATCTATATACGAATAATCAATGAGTGCATCAGCAACTGACAACGCTTTTAATTTAAAAATCTCGTCTCCTGTCACATCGTAAATATTCCAGAGTTCTCCACCGATAAAACCTGAAAGCCAGTTTATCTTGCTCCTGTAATTCCACTTGCCATTTACGGTATAGTCGGGGTATCTACTATTAAAAATATCATATTTTTCCAGCAGTTGTTCTTTAACCTGATTTATAATGACATCAAGCTGGGCAGGCAAAAGATTCCCCGCATTACTATCATTGATTGAAACACTGGTGAGTGTTAAGAATATTAACAGTATAATTTTTTTCATATTAAAACCACAGAACTGGTTGTCTAATCGGAAAATTTCTTATTACTTCTTCCTCATCGGGATCGGCTTCCAACTTTTTCCAAAGATCTATATACTTGCTTTCATTGTAAGCGAACCCAGCAATGAGCAGACTCGGATGCCTTACCGGCCAATTATCATAATACATAACATCCTTCTTATGATTCCATTCAGACTTATCACGTATAAAAGGATACATAAACTCAATCGCCTGTTTTATGTGCTTCCCGTCAGATGTTCTATACTCAAAAAGATTTTCTTTTTCTGAGTTTAATATTTTCGCAACCATAAACATAGCATCAAGATTAAATAGTGAATAGCCGTATGGCTTGGTTCGTTTCAGTTCGAGCGGGAAGCTCCCGTCTATTTCCATCTGATCGGGCAGAAGCGTACCTTTGAACATATTCCTGCAGTAGTCTAAAGTTTCTTCATCACCAATCAGTTTTGCATATATTGCCACTTGCATCGCCCAGCAAGTGCTATGATTGTTTCCGTTATCTCTTTCATCAATTCCGAATTCATGAGTTGTAAGCCAATTCAAATAATTTTGGAACCATAAAGTAAGCTCATTTGAAACACCGTCATGCAGATAACCTGAATTTTTAAGTACAATTACAGCCTGAGCTACTTCAACAAGATGTATTGTATCAATTATTCCGATTCCCCTTCCTTTTACTCTGCCGAATATAGCCTGTGCATATAGCAATTCAGGATTCATCAAAGTCCTTTTATCAACAAACCATGCATTTAAATGTTTCAGTGCATGGTCGGCATATTTTGTATCTCCTGTTATTTTATAAGCTGCGGCAAGAGCGGATACATGAATTGAAAACCTTCTCAATGCTTTCCTGTGCTCGACAAAATTTTCCGGATTTGTTAATCCGTCTTTTCTGATATAAGGCCCAGCTGGATTTGCCGGATCGGGCCACCAGTAATCACCTTCGGAATAGTAATCATGAATTCCTCCGGAACTGCGTTCACACTTAAAATCCGTGATAGTAACCGGTTCTTCCAGCAGAAATTTCTCAGCCAGAGCTATAACCCGATCTCGTTCGAAACTTTCAAGTTCAAAGCGCGAATTGTCGTCACAGGCAGATACAATTGTGAAAAACAGAATTAATATAGCAGCGTATTTATTCATATAAGTTAACTTTATTTAATCAGCACCATTTTATTTGTTTTTACTCCATACTCAGATTCAAGTATACATATGTAAATTCCAGTGTTAACTTTTTCTTTAAGAGAATTCGTTCCATCCCATGATATTGAATGCAGTCCTTGGTCTGCAATACCGTCGAACATCACTTTGATTTCGCTTCCCAGTATGTCAATTACTGTGATCTTTAACTTAGCAGGAGCTGGTATTTTATATGTAATAACTGTTGAAGGGTTGAAAGGGTTGGGATAATTATCATATAATTTATAATCATCTGCTTTAAGCTGTTCGGAATACGAGTCCTTTACTGAAACAATACTACCAATTCTTTCTTCCAGCTGAGCCATATAGAGAGAATGCGGTGTTAATCCCGGAGTATTGCTTCCTTCTATATATCCTGCAGGTTCATCAAAAGTTGCTTCCGCACTTCCGGCAATTAATTTACCAGAACATCCAATCGCATAATTCTGAGCTGTTGGCGGTTTCTGAACAACAAGATCACCGTTATGCATATCGCAATTCCACGCAACGGAATGCGCTACAGCCCATCCATGACTCGTACCATAATAACCTCTGTTGTATAAGCCGAGCAACCGTGCATTCACACCAGACCGTGGTCCGTCTATTTCAACCAGGTTATCCCACAACATTCCCATGCTCCATCGTCTGTGACCTTCGCTGCTCGTATAAGCTCCTGAAGATTTGCAATTATAGAATACAATGCCCGAAGTCCAGGACATTCCATTAGAGACATAATGATGTCTGCCGTTCGTAGCAAGACAATCCTTGAATAAAATCTGCTGAGAAGCCGTGTACACCTGGAAGTTGTATCTGTTGCCTCCGGTTATTGTTGAAACAGGATCTAATGCATTGCAGTTCTCAACAGTGATTCTGGAAGCAGTATTTGTACGGACTGCTGATAACCCGAAATGCAGCATCGTACAATCCTTTATCCATGCATCTTCTATTAAGTACATATCAACTGCATTCCATGCATGATTTTCGTCTTCATTGTCTCCTGATGTTTCTATATCTATTCTTATATTTTCAAGACCCTGGTGGGTAATCATTCCCGCTCTCGAATATAAATAGATGTACGACTGCGCATGCGAACGGATTAAATGATTATATATTGGTACGTCCACCGTTATTCTATTACCTGCTATTGCCGTGATGTATCTGTTGAATATCAGGGGCTGACTATCAACTTCCCATGGGATATCAACACCCTCTTCAGCACCTGACTCATCTGAATGCGTACCACCGTAATCAACCGCTGCTAGCCATTCTTCGGTGCATGGATGATATACAATAATATTATCTCCTACGGAAAATGGTGATGCGTCTTCAACTTCAAAACTCTTCTCGCCAACCAGAACCGTATCTGATATAATATTAATTCTTGAACCGGATTCATGACGCCAAAGTGAACTCGAACCGCCGCCCATTGTTAAAACTGTCCGCTTCGAAGGTGTATTGCCGGTAGCATATAATATTGTATTCGTTGCAGGATCGTCACCGTCACCTGCGCCGCGAACCACGATACCTTCCAGCTTCATGTATAACCTGCCCTTGATTTCATATTTACCCGCTTCAAGAAGCAGTGCGCCCCGGAATCCATTCTCCTGAACAGGGTATAACGACATTTGTATTATAGCATTATTTATATGACTAGTATTGTCCCCTTCAACAGGAGATATCGTTTTGACAACAGGGACAGAAGGGAATGATTCATTTCCATTTTTATAACCAGCATAGCTGAAATCAGGCACACAATTTCCTTCTTTATCCCTTATGTACTGAAGTTGACCGTTTTCGTTTGTATATACAATACTTGACTGCCAGCTCTGCGGGTAAACGCTGATGGAAGTAATTAACCCTGTTACAATTGTCATTAAATATTTTTCATAAATCTTTTTCATATACTATTTAGCGAGCATTATTTTATTAGTAAATATCCTGTCTCCGGCAGTCATTCTGACTATATAAACTCCAGTACTGCATTGTTCCAATCTGATATTCAAACAATAATATCCCGGCTGATGATAATTATTGATCAGATTTTTAACGAGCCTTCCGGTTATATCATACAGTTGTATTGACACAAATGATTGATGAGGCACCTGGTAATTAATTAATGTAGAGGGATTGAACGGATTCGGATAATTAGGCAGCAGTGCAAATTCATCAGGCATTTCTTTGTTATTATCAGCAGATACAATAGAAGTGAAAGCAGCAATCACTTCTTTATCATCATCCATTGTTACAATTACTGATTCTTCTGTCCCCTGGGCATCGCCGCTCCACATCGAAAGCATATATCCTTCCGCCGGATGAGCAGTAAGCGTTACAATTTCACCAGGTTTATAGAATGACTCGATTGATTGAGGATTTGCAGATACGGTTCCTTCGCCGAAAGTGACTATCTCCAGCACAAAATAATCCGGTTCGTAAACTGCCCATCTTAAGTCACCCAGTGCATTTCCGTTCTCTGATAATCTGAGTAACGGTGAAGAAGCGGAGAGAGTAAAATTCCCGGTTTCCGCTTCTTCGTACAAAGGATCGTAATCAACTAAGCCATTCCCAGCTTTAGCCCCGTTGAAATATTTAACAGGTCCGGCATTAAATATATCGCAGTAACTGATTTGTGATAACTGTCCGTAAAGCGATACAGAATTCGGACTGTTAGAGAAAACGGAGTTTTTTATTATAGTCTGATCACAATCATGAGCATTTATAATCTCATAATTCCCGAAACCAATATTATCAAATGTGCATTGGTCGATTTTAACGACAGGTCCGGGTGTGAATATTACATTATCTCCACCGTACAAAACCAGTGCCTCTCCGGGAATATTCCAGAAAGTACAATTTGAGATTTCCAGGTAACCTACGCTGTAAATGCCGCTGTTCAAATCCTCTGCATCAAATCGTAAACCCTCACTTCCGCAATTAGTGAAGGTACTGTTTGTAATAATAATGGAATCAGCGAATGTGCCTCTATATGTCCTGAAAAAATTACCGAAATTTTCCACGGACACATCTTTGAATAAACAGCTGTCGATGAACAGCTTGTAATGTTTATCGAAAGGATCATCATCTGTTCTTATCAGATACTTTGCGGGTGTATTCGTTCCCGACATCCCATCAAGTTCAACGCCGGTCAAAGACAGACTGCCTCCGTTTCTTATTTCAAAAATTATTCTGGTGCTTGAAGAAGAATTGTTCTGCCGTATTACAGGCTTTTCAGTAAGATCAGCTTTCGCTCTTATAACAACCGGTATATTTAATTCTAAATTACTGCTGTTCGTATATATCCCGCCATCAGTAACGAGTTCAATGATATCTCCCGGATTGTATTCAGTGAGAGCCTTGATTAGCGAATCCTGACCTGCTTCTACAGAAAAAACCTTTACAGGCGTTGGTGGAGGCGGATACCAGTCAGGTCCTACATCCCTGCTCTTGAGAGGTCGTATTTTAATACTATCACTGGAAAATTCATCTGCGCCAACATCATTACCGTCACTTCTGATTTGCCCGTCAAAATCCGTTAATACAAAATCATATAATCCGGCAGAAGCATTTATAGCCGGGCTTGATTCTGAAAGTCTCCACAAACTGTCTGCATCATATCTCAACTGGGGATCTATTATCTGAATGCCGTCCGGCTGCTCAATTCCCAGAGGTCCGCCGTAAAATATGTTGCCTTCGTAAAAGAAATCCGAAGGTGTGTCTTCGTACTCGATAATCCTTGTTGTACACTTGACCAAATTATTTGCAATAGTACAGTCTTTCGGAGGCAAAACCAGCTCATCATCAGATCCGGAACCGATATTAAAATTTTCTAAACTGTTTATAATTGTATTATTCACTACAATCGCATTTACTACCTGCCCATACCTGGTCGAGTCCTGTTCATAATTCTCAACTCCATTCATCATAGTCAGTGCGGCTCTGTAGCCGGTACCACGAAGGTTTTCCATGTAGTTATTATAAACTTTATGGTTTTCCCCTATTATTCTAATCCCACCGGTATTTGATTTATTATTACCGATAAAAAAGTTGCCATGAACTTCAGCCCAGTCTCCATGCCTGAGCGTAAGAGAACCTTCACTTTCATAAAAAGTATTATATCTGAAAGTATTGTGACCACTCTTATTTGAAATGATTTCTGCTTCACCGTTACATTGTTTAAAAAGGTTATACTCAACCGTGGTATATGAATCGTAATTCCACCATTGGCTGGTCCCGATTCTTATAGTCTCACCACCGTTCACGCCAAGCTCAGGTCGGTTATCAAAATAGTTGCTGTCAATCAAATGGTAGTCGGGTACAGCATCGAGCCATACAACAAGAGTAGTACCGTTATGCTTTTTACCTTTCATATGGCAGTGATCCACACGGTTATTTGTGCCATAAAGAGAAATCCACTTGTAATCAACGGACTTGTCAGATGGATTATAATTCTCGATGGAAGTGTTAGTTAACCTGCAATGTTGTGCAAGTTTACCTGAACCGTTTCTGAATTCAATTACAGCCGAATCGTTAGTACTATATCCGTTTAAAAAATAAAGACCGCTTACAGTCAGGTATGAACCTGCTATTCTAAGTTTTGATTTACCAGTTAAAATTACTTTTCCCGGTTCCTCTGCAATCAATACAATATTATTATTCTCAGTTCCGTTACCGTCAAATATTATTGTCTGATCCGTCCATGTTCCGTTAGCCATTACAAGTGTATCACCGGGTACGGCTACATTCATTGCAGCTAAGATCTCAGCTGCTGAATGAACCTTGTAAGTTGAGGCAAACAAATTCATTCCGAAAACAATAAAAACCATAATAAGATTTTTTTTCATCGACTAACCATAAAAGGAAGATTAAGGGGGATGCATGCATCCCCCGGTAAAAAATATTTATTTTAGGAACATCATCTTCATAGTCTGAACAAATTCCTTCCCGTTTTCGCCTGCAGCATTTATTCTGTATACATATACTCCTGATGACAACTCTGCATCATGATTACCTGATCCATACCAAACAACATTATGATAACCAGCGCTCATATCCTGTCCGTCAACAAGTGTAATTACTTCCTGACCGAGCATATTGTAGACCTTAATGTTAACTTTGGCATTGACAGGAAGCGCAAATCTTATTGTGGTACTCGGATTAAAAGGATTAGGATAGTTCTGATCGAGTGCGAATTCTGCCGGTATACCGGGATCATCAACTCCTGTAGTTAAATCAAAATTAGCGGTAACCGATTTAGCAGCGTCAACGGTTAACTGAATTGGATTAGTACTGCCGCTTAAGTCGCCGCCCCAGGAAATAAACTCGTATCCGCTGTCTGCAACAGCAGTAACAGTAACTACCTGTCCCGGATCAAAAGTTCTACCAACCGGCATCGGATCGAATTCAACGCTTCCTTGTCCGGTGACCGTTACATTTACGGCAACATGAGCAGGAGTTTCTGTAGCCCATCTCAAATCGCCTATAGCGGAACCGTCGTGACCCAGCCCGTAAAGATGCGAAGCAGATGAGAGAGTGAAATCCATATTTGCTGCATCAACGTATTTCGGATCTATGTTCCATAACGTTTCTTCGTCTATTTCCCCATCGGCTGCTTTTGCAGGAACATCGAGAGTATTGAATAATACTATATCGCTGACGAAACTCGGAACATCAGTGTTGCCCTGACAATCGAATAAATCTGTATCTCTGCCGTGGCCGGACTGACGCGTATTAGAAATAATAATATCACGTACTACAGCGCCTCCCGAGTTTTTAAGGTAGAAAGCACGAGTAGCCGAATTATTTACAGTTATATGCTCAAGCAGAACAGGAGCATCAGCAGTTTCAGGCAGTAAATCGGAATAATAACGAACTGCTTCAGCATCGATATCAACAAAAGTACAGTTTTTTACTGTAAGCGAATAAAGAGTTTTTTCCGTCTGCCATTTTTCCGTATCGGAAATTCTTATTGCTTCGTATCCCGTACTCTTAATGGTTGTATTTTCGATTAGTATATCGCCGCCCATAACTCCTACGTCAATCTTGAAAGCATGTCCGTCTTTATTCAGATCATTATCCTCGAAAAAATCGTGGATGTAACAGTCGCTGATAGTTACATTAGTTCCATCCGCTACCTTAAGATCGTCCATATGGCTCAATCTTACAGCGTATTTAGGACCAACAGACAGTTCATGTCCGCCATCAAGTTCAACACCGTTAAGAGTAAAATCATCAAATACTCTGAACATATCGTCATTCTGTCCGCCCTGTATGATAACCGGCATTTTTTCAAGCCCATCTTTTGCTCTGATTGTGATAGGTTTTGTAATTCTTGGGGCAGAAGGATCAGTTGAGACATAAAGCCCGCCACTTGTTGTAAGTTCGATTACATTTACCTGACTGTTGTTCATAGCATAATCAACTGCAGTTTTATAATCCCAGGAATCATCTATCGCAAGCACTCCGCCTTCAACATCCTCTTCAACGAAACTTACGAACACAACTTTGTTCGCATCGAGTTTAAGCGTTTCAGTACTATTTGAACTATAAATGTGACCGGTAAATCTTCTGAACTTCCAGCCTGCCTCAGCTACTGCATTTATTGTAACTGAAGTGTTTACATCGTAAGTGCCAAGTACCGGCTCGGGAGAAACGTTTACAGAACCTCTGCCTGATATCTGGAAATTTAATTTAACCTGAGGAAATACACTTGCGAACGATGCAGTAACTGTCATACTTGAATCCAACGATATCTGGATAGGATTTGTGGTTCCGCTTACATCACCCAACCATTCAACAAACTTCCAGTTTTCAACCGGGACAGCGGTTATTGTAACAACTGTACCTTTATCATATGTGCCCTCTTCACCCGGTTCCGGAGTAACCATAACTCCTCCCAAACCAATTGAATCAACTGCGAGAGTTACTTGAGGTGTTAATGTTTTAAATGTTGCTGTAACGGTTATGTTTTCATTTACAGTAATCGTAGCCGGATTTGCATCTGGTGGGAATACATTTATACCCTGCCAGTTATCGAAATAATATCCGGGATCTGCTACAGCTGTTAAAGTAACCTCGGTACCCGGAGCATATACGCCACCTGCAGGATTTAAGGTTAAAATACCTTTGCCATTAGTTACAACTGTTACAATAACGCTGTTAGGATCTATTGCCCATCTTAAGTCTCCTACAGGTCCGCCTGCAGCAGATAGAGTTCTCGCAGGTGAGTCAGAGGCTAAAGTAAAATCACCGTTAGCTGCATCTGCAAACAACGGATCCGCGGTTAATGTGTCGCTTATAACAGTGTTGTCACCATCGGTTGATATACCGGGAACATTCCACAGTAAACTATTGCTGAATGATGAATTCCCGTACAATTTCACAACGCTGCTGTATCCGTTTTGAGCAAATACTGAATTTCTTATCACAGCATTAGTAATGCCGTTTGGATACAATATTCTGTCGCCTGTTCCGCCGCAGTTATAAAATGTACAGTTTTCAATAAGAGTTTCAGGATCAGTAAACTCAGAATATAATGCTTCGCGTTTAACATTGTAGATTGTAGTGTTTACAATTTTAAGATATTGTAAATCGCAGCCGCCCTCTGAAGTAGATTCGCGGATCAGAATACCTTCTCTTCCTGATTCTTTCATTATTGAATTTTCGATAAGCAGTGTATCAAGCTGTGTATATGCATGAAGTTTAATAAAAGGCTCTGTGAAATCATGGAAATAACAATCAATAATTTTCAGCTTGTCGTTATGCAAAGTCTGGCTTGAACTGATATTTTCATTTCTAATACCATTCTTAGTATATGCACCGCTGCCGTCTTCGGCAAGACCATCCAATTCGAGACCTATCAGCGTAAGACTTCCGCCGTCACCCAGCTCAAATATCCTGGTATTAGAAGATCCGGATCTTATATTTTTTATTACAGGTTTTTTTGCAATACCTTCTCTCGCTCTTATTGTTAAAGGCTTATCGACATACATTTTATCGTCAATATCATAAGTATATTTACCGCCGCTTGTTATCAGTTCAATAATATCGTTAGGGGCAGCAGCCTGTATAGCATCGATGAGAAGATTTAGCCCAGCTTCAATTTTGTGGACAGTGGGCATAGATGCGTTCGGATCCCATTTTCTGTCACCAACAGCTCCGCCGGTAGATGAGTAAGTAAGTGCCGGTGAACCATCCTGTAGTGTGAAGTCATAATTTTCCGGATCGGCAAATAACGGATCGGCACGCAGTGTGTCACTAACTGTATAATCGCTTCCGTCAGTAGATATGTTATCGACATCCCAGATAATATTATTCGTAAAAGCTGATATTCCGTAAAGCTTTATAAAATTATCGTACGTATTTTTCACAAAAATGGAATTAGTAACCTTAACATTTTCTATGCCCTGTGGATATATCATTCTTTTGTTATCTGAAGAACCGAACTGCTTTGAAGTTCCGCAGTCATAAAAAGTACATTTATTGATAACTATTTCCGGATTGTTGTTACGAACATACAAAGCCTCGCGGGCGGTTTTGGCAAATGTACAATTTTCAATTTCCACATATTTGATATCAGGACCCGGCTCAGAACTGGATACATAAAGAACGATACCTTCTTTTCCTGCTCTATAAAATGTAGAATTATGGATGAACATCGAATCCATGCTTGTCCATGAATGCATCTTAACAAACTGTTCTGTAACATCATGCATATCGCAATTCAGAATACGGAGATAATCTGTGTGGAAAGAATCAGCCTGCACGATATCTTTATTCCTAACAATATTTTTCACATGCGGACTTACGCCATCGTCTGCAGTGCCGTCAAATTCAAGACCTTCGAGGACCAGATTTCCACCGCCCTCGATCTGAAACATTCTGACACTTGATGATACATAATTATTCTTAAGTATTGGTTTCGCAGAAAGTTCTGCAGCGGCACGTATGGTTAATGCCTTGTTAATGGTAATATATTCAACATCGCTCGTGTTATAAATACCGCCGTCGGATGTTAATTCAATAATATCACCTTCCGCAGCACCTGCAACTGCTGCCGATAATGTGTTTTCTCCAGCAGCAACCTGATGGATTGTCTGTCCGTAAAGGTTGAGCAGAGAAACTGAAACAAATAGATAAATAATTTGAATTAGTTTGACTTTCTTCATTCTTACTCCTCGTTAATTTTATTATTTAATTAACATCATTTTTCTGGCTGCTTTATAATTGCCCGAAGTAAGCTGATAAAAATAAACTCCGGAACTTAGACTGGAAGCATCGAAATAATAATTATACGTACCAGCTTTCATTTCTTTATTAAATAATTCCATAACTTCCTGACCTATTGCGTTATAAATCCTGACCGATGTAACCCCCGATTCTTTTAATGAAAACCTTATCGCTGTCGAAGGATTAAACGGGTTGGGATAATTCTGCTCAAGACTATATTCCAGGGGCGTAGAAATCTCTTCGGCATCAGTAGTTACCTGCGAGAAAGTAGCTGTTATATTTTTAATACCTTCTACAGTTATTTGCGATGGATTTGTATTGCCTGATAAATCGCCTCCCCATTCGCTGAACTCATACCCTGAATCGGCAACTGCCGTAACCGTTACTTCCGTACCGCCCGGGAAGACAAGACCTACTCTTTCAGGACTGAATTCAACTTGTCCTTTACCTGCAATTGTAACGTTCAGCGGAGAAACCGTCGGAGTCGCTGTTGCCCATCTGGCATCACCGAGATGAGTGTTATTGTAACCTGAGTAATAAGCAGCAGAGTTGCCGGGCAGTGTGTAATCGCGGTTGTCGGGATCGCTGTATAGAGGATCGAAACCGAATACTGTTCCTTCGATAACACCAATGCCGCCTTTAACAGCACTTATTTTGTTTGGAGTAGTACCCGCGGCAAAAATCAGATTAAGAGTATCTATGTTTGAGATGTAAGACCCCACATTCTGAATCTGTATCAGGTAATCCATTCGATCTGCTCTGCCGGGACGAGGAAATATGGAGTTGGTGGCAATTATATTCCGAACCACAGTGTTCGCATTATTCTTAACATACATTGCTCGCATAGCACAATTATTTATGGTAAGATTTTCCAGTATTACACCAGCGTCAGTTGTGCTTGTATCAGTATCGGCGTAGAATCTTATACATTCGGCAAGAATATTTGTGAAGGTACAATTCCTGACTATCAAAGAATCGAGGCAACGTTCCGTTGAATACTTCTCTGTCTCGGTCATTCTTATAGCCTCGTCACCGATATTTTCAAACGTTGTATTCTCAACCTTTACAATACCGGCTTCAACGTTAATCAGGAAGTATATGCCGTGCCCCTCGCCGTTTTCCGTATCACGACCCTCATAAAAATTTCTTATGATGCAGTTTTTGACTATCAAGTCAGATCCCTTTTTGAAGAGAGGAATATCATCAGGACCGTTACCTGCGCGAATGGCATGTTTTAAACCTCCCGAGTGGCTCAGTTCATGCATGCCATCCAGAATTACACCGTCAAGGGTGAAGTCATTTGAATAACGGAACAGTTCAATAATGCTGGAGCTGTCGTCACTGTGAGTAATAACCGGCATTTCAGCAAGTCCCGGTTTAGCCATTATTACAAGAGGTGTGGTAATATTGTAGTAGAGAGTATCGCTTGTAGTATAAACTCCGCCGGAACTACTGAGATAAATTGTATCTACATGCTGCTGGTTGGCGAATTTGATTGCTGTCATGAAATCATACTCTGAAGTTACATCAATACTGGTCAGCTGCCCGTATGATACAATTGCGGTTCCGAACAGTAAAGTTAAAAACAGTAACCTTTTTAATTTCATAGATTCCTCCTTTGAGTCTTTTATGAGTTGGTTGTATAAAAATTTATAAACTCAGCACGTAACCAAACAAAACGTTCGTGAAATTTTCGGTTACATAGTTCGTATTACTGAAATAAGAGTCGTAGTAAACCAGTTTTCTGAATTCATATGCAAGATCAAATCTGCCGAACAGCGCATTTATGCTGAGACCAATAGTGTAACTGTCCGCATCTGGTCCCCTGTCTTTGATAGCAGCGCCGTCCGGAATAAATGTCGAAGGGATGTTACGGTATCCTGCCATCAGAGTCAGAAAACCGAAAGGACTGTATTCAGCTCCTACTTTAAATACACTTCTGTCTGGCATCGATTTAAAGGTAGTATCGTTAGTAAATAGTTTTGCAGAAGCATCATTGAAAGGCTGATATTCATAATCGACATACAGACTGAAGTTATCAACCGGCTTGAAACCGATGCCAAAATTAAAGCATGCCGGTATATCAAGTTTATCAGTTCCTGTAAAATTACCTTTAACTAACGAAACCGAGTCAGTATAAAGAGTTTCATAATCGAAATCCCGTGTCAGTGTAAATGGCAGATCTATTTTCAGACCGAATTTAAACTGCTCAAAATCAAGTTGAAGCCCAAAGAAAAAATTATTGTACGAGTATTCAGAAGCACCTTTTGTTTCCTCAAAAGTATCATTATAAGAGAACCTGAATCTGTTTTCATCAACGAGGTCGAATGTTCCGATTAATTCAAGTGATTGAAGATCATCGGTCTTGCCCCAGCCATAATTAAAACCCGCACCGATATTTATGTACTCATGAAGATCATAGGCAAGTGCTGCCGTAATATTGCTCACCGAACCGGAACGCTGCCGTATATAACGCGACCAGTTCATAACAAGTGTATCGCTTCCATCCACTCTGCTGATATCGCCATATTCAGTATAACCCGGATGAGGATCGAGGAATGTATCGTTTCTGTCATAGTCCTCAACGATGATACTTCTGTTATAGGAAGCAGAAACAACCAACATATTACCGTCAATCTGAAACGGGTAAGCTGCTGATATATTACTCAAACCAAAATTATTTTTATTTCGCTTCCAGTCGGCTGCTTCCTCGCTGAGCGGATCAAGTCCCATCTCGGGCTCATTAACAAAATAAGTTGAATCGGGCGTACGATCATCATTCCACATTCTCTCGTGATCGAATTTTCCATTATCCGCAGGATCGGGAGTGTAAAGTCCTTCCAGATAAAAAGGAAGTGTTACGAATAACCTGTTTGGTCTGTAATTCTGGTTTTCTCTCCAGTGATTTGAAGAATAACTTCCCGTTACCGAAATCTGCAACCCATCGATACCGATTAATCCTGCAGGGTTAGTAAACAACGAAAATAGTTCACCACTGCCTGCCGTAGCAGCACCAGCCATTGCAGCAGACTTAACATCAGTGTCTGTAACCGATGTCAATCCCTGATATGACAAATTATCACCCCGGTGCTGTGAAAATGAGACGGAGCAGGTAATTAAAAAAATTATGATGATCGCAGAAGGTTTAACATACTTAATATGCATTTTATTCAAACTCCGGATTATATTTTAGTTAATGCTGAAACTGAGTGAAACACGATGAACAGAGTCGAGGTATTCCCCGTAATCATTAAATGAATAATCAAGGCTGTAACCTCTGAACCTGAATCCGGCACCGGCGCTTAATCCTTCCTGGTCGCTGTTTAAGACATATCCGCCTCTAAGATAGATTAAATCCGAAAATCCATATTCAAGTCCTACATTATGTTGTTGTTCGTAGTCACGAGGTTGTATCATATCGTAAGAGACTAAAAGCGAATGATCATTAGTATGAGCAAGAAGCGGATCGTCGGATGAGAATAAGTATGTGGATATTCCAATATTTAGTGTTTGTGGCAAAGGAAAGCTTCTGTCTATATACTTAATTTCCGGTCCGAAATGTCTGAGTGTAGCAGCAATCACAACCGACTTAAAACCGGTTTTATATTTTAGTCCGCCGTCGAAGATCAGTGCACCGGTACTTTTGTATACTAAATCTTCGTGCGCATACTTTGCAGTAAGACCGAAAGTAAATCTGTCGTTAATATCTCTGGCGTATGATATTCCTATAACCATTGCCTTAGGGCTGAAAGTATTTCCGGTTAAACCTGGATTATAAATACCGTTCACGAATCCAAGATTACCAACCGTGGTTTCTTCGATCTCTCCCACATTCGTCATCATGCCCTGGAGAGCAAAGGTCCCGACACCTTTCATAGTATATGCTGCTGAAAAAGAGTAATGCATGATATCGAGGAACCAGTCGGCATACCCGACAGTCAGGTCAATGTTTTCGACAGAGGTTAATCCGGCTGGATTCCAGAACACCGCATCTGAACCTCCTGCTATTGAACTGTATGCTCCTGCCATTGATGCAGCCCTCGCAGTAGTAATAACCTTTAAAAACTGGAAAGAAGTCGTCCCCACTTTCTCGAATGAAGAAGTGTTAATATATGTGAGTAGTATCAGAACGACTATTTTGAAATACTTATCTGTTTTCATAAATAAGCCTTTATACAATGAAATTATTTAATCACAACAAATTTACCTTTTGATTGCTGCCCGTCGGGTGTTGATACGACATAGAAATAAATTCCCGAAGCAATTTCCTGCCCGTTTTTACTGATTTGCAGCCACTCTGTCGTGTAAAGCGGAGCATCGTGCTCTATTGTTTCAATCAATTGACCTGCGTATGAAAATATTCTGATCGTGCATTTCTCCGGTAGTCCGTAAAAGCCTATTTTACTTTCAACTTCCCCACTACCTTGAAAACCCGATTCGGATACGAAGGGGTTAGGAACTGCATAAACTTTACCGAGTTTCTGTACTGCACCGATATTTTTACTGAACTTTGTAATGTTTGTTTTACCGGAAGTATTTCCGTTTACATCTACACTTATCACAGAGTAGAATCTGGTTTCACCAATTTTGTAGTCGGGATCATCATCAAGAACGCTGTACATATCATCCGAATTAACATCCCCCTTAAATACAACTGCAACCGTATCACTCCAGGGTCCCATTCCTGCAACACTTTTAATTACTATAAATTTCTCCAGAGCGCCCATCAAACGTGGATGTGAGAAGGTTTCTACGGCACGGCTCCAATCAATTCTCACATTCCCATCCGTAGTATTACTTACCTGGATAACCGGTGCAGGAACCGGCACAGGTATTCTATAGTTACCTTTTCCAGGATGATCTTCTGGCCATACCGGCAGCTGAACATTATCAACTCCCAAATATGCTTTGAAAGCATTTTCAGTTACCTGTGTAACATTCCTGATTCCGGAGTTAACAAAATCGGGAAAACCATAATCGGTTAAGTAGTGCTCGGTCATGGTTTCGCCATTTATTATAACTTTCTTATCCCAGGTCGGAATTTTATTCCATTGATTAAGTACGCCGGGCTGATCCGAAGGTCCGCCTTCAACAAGTTTTCCAGGCTGACCTCCATAGCCGCATACTTCAGCTACCGAGTATCTTAATGTATCTCCAAGTTTTATAGAATATGGTCCAAAAACAATATGCTTCTGACCTGCATCTACACTCTGTCTGTAATTAAATGCAGCCCTGCCAATCCAGCGCTCATCGTTTCTTGGAAGAGTCCATGTAGTACTTCCCTCACTGTAAACTCCACTCCAACGTGTATTGGGATTTAATGCATCTTTTTCATACATCATTTTATTGCTGTTCGTATTACCAGTACTCACTTTATTTGAAAACGGCTGTTTCATATAACCTGCTTCATCAATTTCATAATATTCTCCTGCCGTAGTCCTCAGATAGTTCACATATTCCGATTCGTTTCTTTCAGGGTTAGCGGGATCAATGACGGCCATATGATTTGTATCATAATACAAAATCGCGAAACCGGGAGCCTGGGGAGATGCCAGACCTCCTCCATTTATTCCGGTTTCTGCAAAAGTTCTGAATAATTCTTTATTCGGTTCCGGTTTTGCTGCCAGATATCTAGCGATAAAATCGTCTGAACCGGTATGTGTAGCAAGATTAAAACCCAGCCAATAATCGGCATCCCAGTAATTATGCTGGTCTCCTCTGTAAATACCGCCTTCGTATTTCCAGGTCTGATAATGACGCTGATATCCATACATCGATGGGGCAAATCCATAAACTATAAGAATCATTACATCCTGAAGATCATCCTGCATTTCGATTGTTTCCGGATTCCCATCTGTATCACCGTTATAAACGAATTCGTACTCATAAATAATCATATCGTCATAGTCGGGATAACTCCAGGCGCGCGAGGTTCTTTTAACCATTATACCGGTTGATGATGCCCATGCAGCCTCAATAATTTCTTCCGCCTCATCCGGGTTATAATCCGGATTGAGTGAGCCGTCTTCCAGTACCGGGAAATTTTCGTATTCGTTTATATAATAAGGAAAACTCCATCTTCCGAACGAAACTTCCGGTGAGCTTGCTCCAACTCCGCCGCATAAGGCAAATAACCTGTTTTCTTCACCGGGAACCCCCTTTAAATTTGCTGCAATGTAAACTCCGGCTCCAAGTAAATTATGTTGACCACTGTACTCGATGCCTTCAACAAAAGTCTTTGAACGAGACGGCCATTCCATCAGCGGAACATTTGTAACATTCCCGGCTTCTCCCGTCATCCAACCTCTTCCGATTTCTCCTGTATTAAATACCGTTTCGTGCAACATGCCTCTGTCATGTATTCTGTATTCACGTATCTGTGAATAAACCTGTCCGGCAATGAATAACAATACCAATATGAAAATTCTGGCATTCTTTGATTTAACTGTCATTTTTACTCCGAAACTTTTACTTGTCTTAATTTTCAAATTAGAATTTTACAATCACACCGAATCTGAAATTTCTCGGCTGATTAGATAACAAGTAGATATCCTGACTAGTCACATAAGGATAATACTCATTGTATGTAAGAATATTTTCTCTGTCGTCGTGCCAGCGCTGGGTTGTTCTTTCATCATCAAAAGTTCTTGAATAGTTGAATACTTTTTCATTAAGCAGATTAAATCCTTCTCCATAAATTGTAACAAGAGTATTACCAAACTCCAGCCTTTTTTCAATTCTCATTCTCATGTCGTTTTCTGTAGGGGTACGTCTGTTAAACTTTAGTCCCTGACCGGAAATATCATAAGTATAAGGTCTGCCGCTATATACTTTATAAGTGAGGCTCAGACTTATATCAGCCAGCGGATAGAAATTTCCTAATGAGAATCCGAAATCGGACGATGTTAAATACCTGATATTAGCTACAGCTTTGTGGGATCTGTCGTAATCGAGGTATACATCCTCGGGATCGGGCAAGTCGACAGCCTCCTGACCTTCAGCGGGATTTTCAAAATAAGATACCGGCGCATCAAGTGCATTGCTGCTTTTCCCGGTTGCGCTTTCGTAATTATACCTCAAGTATCCTCTGAGCGCTCCTTCATTTTTTTCAATACTGACGTGGAAACCTTTTATATCTGCATAATCCCTGTTTTTGTAAGTCCGGTAGACTGACTGCTGTTCGTCGAAGAAATATGCCGATTCTACTAAATTTGTAACGTCCTTATAATATGCACTCACATCAAGTTTAATCCCTAACGGGAAAGCGTTAACAAGTCCAATATCATATGCGCTGGTATTCTCGGGTTTAAGCCGCGGATTCCCCAGTACTTCGATTTCATTGAATAATGTAACCTGACTGTAAAAAATCTGGTTAAAACTCGGTCTTTGTGTGAATGTCCCATAGTTTAAATGGAAGACCTGTGTTTCAGAAAGAGGGAAAGAGAGACCAACCCTGGGTTGTAACCGGGTAAATAGTTTTGTTCTTTCTTTCTTTGCTTTATCCCGGTCATAATACTGCCCTCTTTCAAGATATGGAAGTGATTCGTCATAATCGGGATTACGGAGGGGAGAAAATTCATCCGCATAATAGCTGACATTAAAGTCATAAATATCGTACCTTAATCCGATGTTGGCAATGAAGCCTCCGAATTCCATTTTATCTTGTATATAAAAAGCTCCTTCAAAAGGGAAAGCATTAAAATCAACATCTCTGAACGAACCCTGATCCACTACATTGTATTCCTGCTGGACATCGACGTCAAAAAAAGTAAATTGAAGTCCGGCTTTTATCAGATTGTTTTTATCTACCTGACTTGTATAGCTACCATTAAAATCGTAAGAGAAAGTCTGTTCAGTTCCCCTGTCGTCTGCCAGTCTCCCGACTCTCTGATTCGATGGGGCAGTATAATCGACCCAGTTGCTTCCGTTTGAATATAAATTAAGAAATTCAATATCGGTGAGAAGTTCCACTCTTCTTTCGGAATAGACATCAAGTATGTTCAGTGTTAAATCAAAAAAACTTGATTTGTTAATTATATGATTCCAGCTGAAGCCGTACTGCAGAGAATTCTGCTTTATTTTTGATACACTGAAAGTCCTTTCAAACAACCAACGAAGCCAGTTGCCGTCGAGATAATTTTCGAACTGGTAGTCGTAAACGAACCGGAATTTGAATTTATTATCAGGATCGGGCTGATAAGTAAGATTTGTCATTATCTGCCTTTCTACATCATCATTAGGCGTAGGAACTTTCGGAGAAACAACGTTTTGTCTTCCGGCAGCAAAAAGTTTTACTCCATTAGCGATAGGTCCTCCGGCTGTAAAGTCCAGCCTGTAGTCTATGTTATTATCGTATTCCATGCCGATATCCCGGAACCCCTGCATCCAGGAAATCTGACCAAGTTTCGCAATATGAAGTGAATCAGCAACAGTCAAAGGATTTGGAGGCCATTGGATTCTCTCCGGCAGGTAAACACCGCCGAAACCGTAACCGGCGTCAAACAGTGGTCTGCCGGGTTGAGTTGGATTTTCTTCGAGCCATGCTTCCAGTTCTTTTAACGTGTTGTAATAGTCCAGGTTCGACATTCTATAAGGGCTTCCTCCCCATGTTTTATAATGAGGTGGAATTGCGGCTAATTCCATTCTTGTTTCCCAAACGTTACTGCCTTCGCGTGCAACCATATTAACGACACCGGACTGTGCATTACCATACTCGGCACTGAAACCACTGGTATAAACTTCTACCTGCTCCAGACCTGTAACAATTGGTCTGAATGCTCTTTGGTTATTAAGCGGATTAACAATAGATCCGCCGCCCATCAGGTATAAGGATTCACCTACTCTTCCGCCCCTGAAATGGTCGTCAACAACATCAGCCTGCAGTTCAAGTATATCAGCAATATCTGCAACACCGGCAATACTCTGAACATCACGAATATTATAAACCTGTTTGGTGGCAGTTACGTCAGGTTCGACAGTCTTTTGTGAAAAAGCAGTTACCGTCACTTCTTCAGTTTGGAATTCGTCAGGTACAAGTTTAAAATCGACAGAAGTGGTTTTATCTACATTAACCTGGACCCTTGTAATTACCTGTTGTTTATAACCGACAAAACTTGCTTTCACGCTGTACTCTCCGGGGGGCAGATTGAGAATAAAATACTCGCCTTCAAAATCAGTAGCTGCGCCCAGCACATTGAATAAACTCTGCTCAGTATTATTCACCCATTTTGCAAATACAATTACATTGGCTCCGATTAATGCTTCGCCCGTTTTCGAATCGGTTATTCTACCGGCAATCTTTCCGGTTTCACCGGCATAAAGAAGACTTAAACTTATAAGAAATGTTAGAATAAAGTATTGTATAAATTGTCTCCGCATGGAGAGCCTCCGAAAAAATAAAAATTATTAGTTTTTTAGATTCTTTTATCACTTTTGTGGTATAGAAATGTATGTATATTATACTGATCAGGGATTGAGTTAATATGGTTTTTATTTTTGCGGTTTCAGTCATTTATAAAGAAAATTATCTTTATTTCAAACTTGTATGATAACATACGTAATATATATTATATCATTCATCATGTCAAGACAAATCATTAAAATGACGATTATAAGATATTTTTCCAGGGGTATTCAGTCAATGTAATTACTGTTATTAACGGGTTAATAACATAGTATTATCTTCTTTTATTAAATATTTTCGACCAAAATAATGAGTTTCTTCTATCATTTTTTTGATATATTTATTTCGAGAAGGTAAAAAATTATAAAGTAGACGAGGATTTATGTTCAGCGAATCCAAAAAACTGGAGCAACTCAACAAAATACTTGAAAGCCAGGAATTCAAGGACTCCAAGAGCTATAAAAATCTGCTTAAATATCTTGTTGAAGCTTCAATAAAAAATGAAAATCCGACGGAATCATCGATTGCGATAGATGGACTGGGGAAAAATGATGATTTCGACCAGTCAACAGATGCCAGTGTAAGAGTATATATTCATAACCTGCGCAAGAAATTGGCCAGCTATTATCTTAATGAAGGCAAATCCGATACAATCAAAATTTCCATCCCAAAAGGACAGCATTATCAAATTCAATATACTCCGTTGATGAGTAAGAATAGAAAAAAAATATTTTGGTTAATAAACAGCTCAATACTGTTATTACTTTTATTATTTAATATTATTTATCTGAAAGGTGTTTCCGAACATTCGATAAATCCTGAAAGTTTGCTTGATAAATCCGTTGTATGGAGAGATCTCGCATCAAGTAGTCTGCCTGTTGTGCTTGTTTTCGGTGATTTTTTTATTTATAAGGTAGTAACAGATGATTTGCCAAAATATGTCAGGGATTTCAGAATAAATTCGCCGGAAGATTTGTCCGAATTTAAGGACACATTATCAGAAGATAGAAGTATTACCGAAACCGAACTTACTTTTTTGGGTAAGAGTTCAATCGATTCTTTCCCCGGCATTTATGATTTACTGAAAACGAGTGGTAAAGATATCAGCATTAAACTTAGTTCACAAATTACCTGGGATGATCTGGCAACAAACGATATCATTTTCATCGGTTCATTCAAGACTTTAAGATTATTCAGTGACCTGATAAAGGACATTAACTCGTCGTACAGAATTCACCCGAATACCATATTTTACAAGGATGAATCGGCAGACAGTATTTATGAATACCATGCTCCTAAAGATACAGAAACAGGTTTTGTAAAAGACTATGCCCTCGTTGCAAAAATTCCGGGTCCGAATAAAAATACAATTATGATTTTCGCCGGAACGCATGATATCGGGCAGAGTGCAACTGTTAACAGTTTTATATCTTCCGACTATCTCGGACAATTTGAAGAAGATTACTCAAGTGAACCAGAAGAGTACGGATTTTATTTTGAAGCTATTCTGGAGGTAAAGGGATTTGAACGGACAGGGTTTTACCCGAACCTTGTTCATTTCAATAGAATACCGGATGATTTTAAGATTGAATCTATCGACTAAATCTACTTTATTAAAAAAACAAAAAATATAATCCAAAATATTATTATAAATAATCTAATACCTGTCTTCTGTCAGCCAATCGAGTGCATTTCGTATAAGTTTTCTATAATTGCAATTCCTGAATGCGTTTCTATCGTGCCCTGGTTGCAGGTAAACAACCTTTGTGTCCTTGTAGAAATTGATCCAGCCTACATACCTGGCTGATTCGCAATTGTCAGTTGACAGAATCGGGATAACATCATCATTTATTTCAATATTAATATATATTTCATCATGAATGATAAAATCATCCATCCCAATTGTAACGGGATGTGTTTCGTCAATTATTTCAACCGTATATTCCTGATCGTGTTTATAAGTTGATGGTCCGTATTTAGTGCCGTTGGACATCCAGGATTTGTAGTGATATCTTCCCCCGATTATCTCCTGATACTCTTGCCAGTCACGATGAGAGATTATTGAATGATGAAGGAAGAGCATTCCTTTCCCAAGCGATACAATTTTCATAAACGCTTCGTTTTCCGGTTGAGTTGTTTCCTCATAGGAGTCATAAAAAACAAACAAATCATATTTATTAAAATCATAATTCTCGTTATTCAAGAAAAGTCCCGGCTTTGAAAGTGTATCGTAATCATAACCTGGCAGTTTTTCGAACAATGTATAGAACTCGATAGTATCAATCTTTTTACCACCGGTTACTATGAGGATATTTTTTACATTCCCGTCACCGGCAATACAAATGTGAATTGAAACAATTGTTAAAAAGAAAAAATATTTAAGAAATTGTCTCATTCACATTACTCCTCTAAATTTACAAATTCCGACAGCTTAATGTTAAGTGCTCTGATTTCTCTTGCAATAATTTCCGCCATAAGCTTAGCACCATTGCTTGAAAAATGAGTATTGTCTTCAACACCTTCGGGATAATTTATATTTTTACCGGGTTCCAGATGCAGGAACAGTTCTTTGGATTTTTCCTCACCGTAACTTCTGATTAGTATTTCACTAAGCCTGTGATGATCCACAAATATTACATTCAATTCCTTTGCGATCTTTCTGACTATATCAGGGTACTCACCATGCGTGTCATAAAATTCTCCTCTATCATTGAATCTTCTTCTAACGACAGGCGTAAGTAAAACCGGAAAAGCTTTTTTTGCCCGTGTATCTTTTACAAATTTTCTGAGATTATTACCGTACTGTACGGGTGACGTGTAACGACCGATTTTACTCCGCGATTCATCGTTATGTCCGAATTGAATAAAAACATAATCCCCCGGTTTTACAATGTCAATAACTGTCTGCCATCTGCCTTCCTCAATAAACGATTTTGTACTCCTTCCATTTTTAGCATGATTTTTAACCATAACATTCTCACGCATATATTTATATAGCATTTCTCCCCAGCCAGTTTCTGGTCTTTTTTCAGAAAGCTTTTCCGCCATCGTTGAGTCGCCCACTAAAAATATTACTACTTTATGCTCCTCCGATACACCTGTGCCAAGCATAAAAACAATCGCTAATACATAAATCCAGAAAAGCTTTAATTTCATTCCGGTGAATTCTCCAATTTTACTCTTTGAATTTAGATAAAAACTTAATAACTGCAACATAGACTTCGTCAAACCACGGATAGAACAGCCATATAGCATGAGGAGAATCTTTTACAATGTAAACTTCGGAATATATACCATATTCATTCATCAGCTCAATCATTTGATCCCTGCCTGCATGAAACCTTTCGAGTAAACTGTTCAGAAACAGTACTGGCGGCATATCTTTATGAACATTATTTACCGGGGAAACAGATTTCCATAATGAAGGAGTTTCTTTTAATGTTGTACCCAACCATCTTGAAGCAGCCGAATGGTTACCCGGGATTGTGTCTTTAGCGCTTTCAGCCGGGTGAGTAAAATCGAGTATACCGTCAATATTAATTATTGCTCTGACTTTACCAGCTTTACCGCACTCCGGATCAATAAATTTCTTATCATTTATAAATTGCCCTGCAAGTGTCGCAAGCTGACCACCTGACGAACATCCAAGAAGCATTATTTTTGATGTATCGATATTATATAATGCACGGTTCCTAATAATCCAGTAAACCGCGCAGCTGATGTCCTGCAATGCTGCAGGATATTTTGCCTCGGGGCTCAACCTGTATTCAATTGTAGAAGCAGCAAATCCATTCTCGGCAATTTTCTGTGCCAGCGGTATCAAGTGAGATTTATCGCCCGAAGCCCAGCCGCCTCCGTGAATCATTACAACAACAGGTAATAACCCGTTTCCCTCAATATATGGGCGAAATATATCCATGCTAAGTGCATGATCTCCCTGCACCTTGTATATAGTATTCCGCACTTCAATAATATTCTTAACACTGAATTCCGATACGGGAACTGCAGCAGGGTATTTCTTTTGTACTTTTATTGTCTCAGATCTTATTGAAAATGACGTATCACGCGGATAATTCTGTGCATGAATGATATGTCCGGAGAAAAAGACTAAAAGTAATCCGTTTATTTTTAATATGATATCACATACAGTTTTCATTGTTTAATAATATAAAAATCTCTATTGACTATTTAAAACATGAAAGCCGGCTTATCCTGTTGCAGATAAGCCGACTTTCGGTAAGGATGAATTTTACTTAAGTAAGAGCATCTTTTTGGTATTTACAAAGTCGCCTGCCTGAATATTGTAGAAATAGATTCCGCTGGCGAGATTTGATGCATTGAATGTAACCTCGTATCTGCCTGCAGACTGATATTCATTCACCATTGTTCTTACCAATTCACCAAGCATGTTATAGACAGATATCTTAACTACACTGTTTGATGGCAGCTGATATCTGATAGTTGTGGATGGATTAAACGGATTCGGGTAATTTTGTTCCAATGTATAATCGTTTGGAATTATATCATCAACTAATTCTACATCCGTTACCAGCCATTCGGCATATTTATCCGGGAACGCATTCAGGTCACCTGCAGGGAATCCTTTTTCAGCACCTACATATGCAGGTGAGGATGCTGAATAGGAAACATCGAAATCGTTCATCCAGAATGACAAC
>JAFGMI010000038.1 GCA_016927595.1 Melioribacteraceae bacterium
ATTTTGGAGCTTGCCTTCGTGTTCAGAAGTCCGGATGGTAGTATTACGGGAAGAGATATCGGAGGTGGTGATATATTTGTTAATCTTTACGATGATGATTTAACAGCTGAAATAATCGAACCCCCGGCTGATATAAACTTTGCTGAGAAAAATGAAAAATACATTATTACAGTAATCAGTAAAGGCGCATACGAGATTGAATTATTTGTTGACCAGGTATCTGTTAAAAAAACCACTAACGATACTCTGTATTACGGTTTTAAACCCGTGTCACCGGGGAAAGTAAAAATAAAATCCGTTGCACGAGATAATAATAACAATACAGTATCAGATTCATTATACTACATCGTACGAGGCGAAACGGTGTCTCAGTCTTTACCGGACGGACTCTCGCACGGTATTAATTATATTGATGATTCAACCGTTACACTTGTATTGTACGCGCCCCTCAAGGAGTTTGTTTATGTTATCGGCGATTTTTCAGATTGGGAGCCCGATCCGGTTTATGAAATGAAACTGGATGATGATCGGTCAACCTTTTGGCTCACTATAGAGGGACTCGAAAAGAATAAAGAGTATGGTTTCCAGTACCTCATTGATGAATATCTCCTGATACCCGATCCGTATGCGGAAAAGGTGCTCGATCCGTGGAATGATAAGTATATACCAACTTCCGTATATCCGGATCTTAAGGAATACCCGATCGGGAAAACAACAGGCATAGTATCTGTATTCGAAACAGGGGAAAACGATTTCGTTTGGTCTGCTCAAAATTATGACCGGCCCGAAAAAGAAAATCTTGTTATCTATGAATTGCTGGTGAGGGATTTTGTATCAACTCACAGTTACAAAACCCTTATCGATACCTTAGATTACTTTGTTAAACTGGGTGTTAATGCAATTGAATTGATGCCGGTTAATGAATTTGAAGGGAACGAGAGCTGGGGCTACAACCCGATGATGTACTTTGCACCGGATAAGTACTATGGTACATCACAGGACCTGAAAGCATTCATCGATGCAGCTCATACCAAAGGCATTGCAGTTATTATGGATATTGTGCTGAATCACGCTTACGATTTGAATCCGATGGTCAGAATGTATTTTGATGATGCCGGTAACAGACCCTCGCCGGATAATCCCTGGTTTAATATAGCCTCGCCAAATACCGTTTACAGCTGGGGCTATGATTTTAATCATGAGAGCCAGGCTACTAAAGACTTCGTTGACCGGGTGAATAAATTCTGGTTAACGGAGTATAAGTTCGATGGATTCAGATTCGATTTCACAAAGGGTTTTACTAATACACCGGGTGATGGAGGAAGGTACGATGCTTCCCGGATTAATATTCTTAAAAGAATGGCAGATAAAATATGGGAAGCAGATCCCGATGCGTACATAATACTTGAACATTTTGCAGATAATAATGAAGAGAGAGAGCTCTCAAATTACGGGATGATGATCTGGGGTAATTTGAATTATAATTACAATGAAGCAACCATGGGTTACAATGAGGGCGGAAAATCAAATTTTTCAGGCATATCGTATAAGACCCGCGGATGGACTAATCCTAATTTGGTGGGTTATATGGAGAGTCACGACGAAGAACGGTTAATGTACAAGAATATGCAATACGGAAATGCCTCGGATGATTATAATATACAGGATCTTTATACTGCAGTGAACAGAATAAAGCTTGCCTCGGCTTTCTTTTATACTGTTCCGGGACCGAAAATGTTATGGCAGTTTGGCGAACTAGGCTATGACTATTCGATCGAATATAACGGTAGAGTCGGCAATAAACCGATACGTTGGGATTATTACGATGATATCAATAGACTCAACCTGTACAAAACGATTTCTGCTTTGATTTACCTTAAAAGAAATTATGATGTGTTCAGTACAACAGATTACTCAATTGATTTTACAGGTCCGGTTAAAAAGATAAATCTTAATCACGGTGCTATGAGTGCTACAGTGGTGGGAAATTTTGACGTTGTTGAACGAAGCATTAATCCTGAATTTCAGTTTGAAGGCACCTGGTATGACTATTTTACCGCTGCATCTGTTTATGTATCCGACACGCAGGCTCCCTTAGTGTTAATGCCCGGAGAATTTAAAATATTTACAAGTAAAAAATTACCAGCACCCGAAGAGGGTATTCTCACATACATAAGTACCCCAAACAATGGCATTCCCGGAGATTTTATTCTTCACCAGAATTATCCTAATCCATTTAATCCCGTGACTAATATTATATACTCTGTTGCAGAAATCTCAGCTGTTGACATTAAAATTTATGATATACTGGGTAGACAGGTCGTAACTTTGGTTAATGAAATAAAATTGCCAGGTGAATATTCAGTGGAATTTGATGGAAGTAAATTGTCATCGGGCATTTATTATTATAAATTAAATGCAGGCAGCTTTACTGCCGTAAAGAAAATGATGCTGATAAAATAAAACCATCACAATTCTGTTTAGAGTTATGAAAAGTTATTTTCTTGAATTGTTTCAGTATAATGACTGGGCAAACGAACAACTGATTTCGGTAATGGAAAAATATGAACAGTTTCCCGAAAGGTGTTTGCAGTTATTCTCACATATTATTTCAGTTCAGGATGTATGGTTCGAAAGAATTAATGAAAACCATGACTGGAATATTGATATCTGGGATCTTTATTCAATTCAGGAATGCAAGGTATTGTCGGGTCAAAGCTCTGTTAACTGGCTTAAATTTATAAGAAATACGAAAGAGAAAGATTTTGATAAACTTATTAAGTATAAAAGCACAAAGGGTAACAATTACGAATCTCCAGTTTTTGAAATCTGTGCCCATGTAATAAACCATTCAACCTATCACAGGGGTCAGGTAAACCAACTCCTTGCACAAAATGGTATTGAAGTGCCGGGCACGGATTTTATATTCTATACAAGAATTTAGAAAGTCAGCTGCGATAGGATAACGGCTGCGGAGCTGGCAACATTTAAAGATTCTGCCTTGCCTTTACCCGGTATGGTAATATACGTATCGGTTGCGCTTCTTGTTGATGCCGACGGTCCGTGGGTTTCGTTGGAAAAAACGATTACTGACTTTTCTTTAATGTTATAATTGAATACGTTTTCTCCATTCAAATCAGCGGTTAATATTTTATAACCATTTTCTTTTAAGAGATTAAAATTTTCCGGAAGATTCTTCCTATAATCAAATCTGATATGAAACACGGAACCCATTGTAGCTCTCAAAACCTTAGGATTGTAAATGTCCGCGGTGTCATCGCTCAGTAAAATGTCAGATACACCGAACCAATCACAAGTTCTTATAATGGTACCCAGATTTCCCGGATCATTGATATTATCAAGAGCTACTATAATCTTTGATTCATACCGGTTTTTTTCACTCATCGAAGGGAAATGAAATACGGAAGCAATTCCCTGCGGATTCCTGGTGTCGGAGAGTTTCTGGAATTCATGGTTTTTGATTACTTCGAGCCGGATTTTTTTATTATCTAATGACCTGATAAAAACCTGATTGTTCTGGAAAAACTGGTTGGTACAAATAATAATTTCGCTCTTATAATTACTTTGCAAGCCTTCTTCGGTAAGTTTTTTCCCTTCGATAATAAATTTCTTTTCAGCAGCTCTGTGCTTCTTTTCAATTAGTAATGAGTAATACTTTAATTCATTTTTTGTGAGCATTTATTAGAACACTAATTCTGATCCTTATTCCCGATTATATTTATTACTTTTTTGTCTAATTCCTCCCTCTCTTCATCTTTTGTCGTATAATTTTTAATATCATCAAGCTCACGTTTATAATCGTCAACTTTCTTCTGAAAAGACTTCTCAAGGCTGATCAGCTGCGATATTTTGGTAGCATATTCCTCTCTTTCAATTTCCGCTTTAGACAGCTGTTCATTAATTTTTATTAATTCATCATTCTTTAATTCAATTTCTTCGTTAAGCTCATGCAAATTGCTTTCAAGCTTAATTATGGACTCGGATAACTCCTTGTTCTTAATCGTCATTTCATTGAAGCTTGAATTGGATTTGTTCAGTAACTCAGCTATTTCTTTTTCAACATGTGTTTTCTTTGAGTGAATAAGTTCATGTTCGCTCTGCATTTCTTTTATACTCAGCTTAAGACGATTATTCTCATCCTTTACCACCGATATCTGATTAAGCAGTCCGTCCCTCCTTTCGGTAAGTTTGGTTACTGTATTTTCGAGACCTTCTTTTTCTTTTCTTAGAACTTTAACCATACCGGTGTATTCGGAAATCAATGTTGATTTCTCCAGGAACTGATGCTCAATATGTTTAAGCTCCTTATTCTTGTTCAGCAATAATTGTTTATAGTTTGTAATCTCAACTTTTAGTTCCTTTAACTCATCCTCAAAGTTGTCGATTGTCTCAACAAATTTTTTTTCTATCTTAAGATTGTTGTCCTCGATCTCGAATTTTCTCTCTTCAAGTGTATTGGTTTTGCTTCTCAGAATACTAAGCTGTGTTTTCAGTGCATCCTCTTCTTCACGTTTCATTATTACTACAGTTTCAATGTCGTTTTTCAGAGACTCCAGCGATTCTGTTTCTTTCACAATACTTTCTTTCTTTCTCTCAAGTTCTTTCATCTCAGTAATCAAGTCATCAACAATCAGCATGTTTGTCTGAACATCATGTTTAACATTTTCTAATTCTGTTTTTTGAGTCATTATTTCCGCAGTCAGCTCGTCTTTTTTGAGAGAATACTCATTGTAAATTTTGTCCTTTTCGGTTAATTGTTTTGCCAGGTTAGATAAGCTTGCATCGAGATTGCTCTTAACTTCCTGGTTTGCCGATATTGTATCGTTAATGTCTTTTAATTCCTTTGTCTTTTTTGAATGATTTTCTCTCAACTGCTCAAGCTCATTGGCAACATTTAGTTTCTGTACTTTCAGCTGATCTATTTCGGAAATTATCTTCTGCAGCATTTGCTGTTTCTTTGTATTTTCAGCCTCGAGGCTGAGGGAACTTTCTTCGATCATCTCAAGTTCATTATTACTTCTTTCAATTTTATCTACAAGCGAGTCATGCTTTCGATTTGTTTCTTCAAGAGTTTTTTCAAGTTCCGATAATTGTTTGCTGAGAGCAGATACACTTTCCATACGGCTGTTTAGCTCCGTTTCAAGTTCCTTACGGGTCTGCTCTTTTACTGATAAGTTGTTTAACATTCTTTCAATGTCAATACTTCGTTCGCTTTTCAATTCGTCAAGATCTTCTATATCGCGGTTGTACCTGTCTATTTGCATCTCAAGCCGGTTTTTAGTGTTCTCCAGCTCTCTTATTTTCTTATCGAGTTCGGATATAAAAAACGACTTGTTGACTTTATCTTCATTTGCTTTGTGCAGAAATTCCTCGATAGATTTTTCTTCTTTGGACAGTTCCGATAATTTATTGCGTGCATCACTTATTTTAGACTCTAGTTCGGACAGACTTTTCTGTCCTTCCAAAGCTTTATGTAATGAGTTTCTCAGCTCATCATTTTCCTCTAAAAGGCGGTTTAATTCGCTTTTTGTGCTGGATTTAAAAAGTGCCATGGTATAATTCTCCTATGGCTGTTTGGAAAATTGTAAAAAATTATCATTTGCAGGTTGTATTAAAAGCAAATATATCTATTTTTGGCGAAAAATCAATTAGACAGTGTTTATTTAACGGTTTTAAGAGAAAGGATATAGGTGCTTACACTAAGTCCGATAAGCAGTAAAACTATTTTCAGCCATAAATCTTCGGCTACAAAAACACCCGAGTAACCCAGTACCAGAAGCATCATTGTAACGGCATATATTTTTGATTTGACCGTCATGCCTCTTTTTTCGCGATAGTTCAGTATAAACTTTCCCAGATATTTATTTGTTAAGAGCCACACATAAAATTTTTCGGAACTTCTTGCGAAGCAGGCAGCCGCTATCAGTAAAAAAACCGTTGTGGGCATCAACGGTAGGAAAGCACCTATAATTCCCAGTACAACATTAACCCACCCGATGAAAATCAGTGTTGCTTTCAGAGAAGAACTTGTGGTTATTTTTATTTGCGACTTGTCTATATTGTCAAATTTCGGTTTCTTCATCTGTAAATTAATCTTCGAGTACTCTTTTTAAATAATTCTTATAGAAACAGTCCGGAAGAGATTGTACCAAATCTTCGAACTGAGAGTGCGATATAAACTCTTTTTTATACGCTATCTCTTCGAGGCATGCTACTTTCAAACCCTGTCTTTCTTCAATAACACCGAAAAAGTTCGAAGCCTGCAGCAATGCTTCCGGAGTTCCCGTATCGAGCCAGGCAACTCCTCGTCCTATCATTTGTACATTCAACTGATTTTTCTCGAGATAAGTTCTGTTTACATCCGTAATTTCCAACTCGCCTCTGGCTGATGGTTTTAGTTTCTTTGAAATTTCAACCACCTGATTGTCATAAATATATAGCCCGGGCACCGCAAATTTCGATTTAGGTTTCCGAGGTTTTTCCTCTATTGATATCGCTTTTCCGTCTTTATCGAATTCAACTATTCCGTAACGCTGGGGATCGTTGACCTGGTAAGCGAAAATAGTGCCTCCGCTTGTATGATTGTTAAACGCATCGTATAAAAAGTTAAACTTACCGTAGAAAATATTATCACCCAGAACCAGTGTTACTGAATCATCCCCGATGAATTCTTCACCCAAAATGAAAGCCTCGGCAATTCCGTTCGGAGCAGGTTGAACTTTGTATTCAATTCTTAATCCGATCTGACTTCCGTTGCCGAAAAGCTGTTTGTATAAGGGTATTGTTTCGACGTTTGAAATTATTAATAATTCCTTTATTCCTCCCAGCATGAGAAGTGATAAAGGATAATATATTAATGGTTTGTCGTATATAAGGGTTAGCTGTTTGCTGTAAACCTTAGTGATCGGATACAGCCTGCTCCCGGCTCCGCCCGCAAGTACTATGCCTTTCATTTTAATTTCCCTTAATCATATACTGTAAAAAATCCGGATTTAATCAGTACTTCGTCTTCGTTATAGACCGAAAATTTATAATCGCCCGGTTGTGTGAATGTATAACTGAAGAACGCATCATTCCAATCGGGATTCAAACTGTACTTTTTCGATTCCACGAATTCATCGTACTGGAATGCACGGTTCTTTTTTCTCCAGACATCTACCAGAAATTTGGATGTGTTAAGTGGCTTGTAATTATTTAACTGAATAAATACTTTGTTGCCGCCTCTGCTGATTGAAGTTGATCTCATAACACCGAGTGTTTCGCCGCCGACTAAGATTTTTTTACAGAATGTAATTTTACAATCATCATAGTAGGCGCTGCTTGTATTTCTGACCGGGTTTATAAATGATTCTTCGAATTTAATAGTTACCTGTTCGCCAGCGATTCTTGTCTGATCGGCAGCAATAAAATAAACTTCATATTTGCCGGTTTTGGTAAACTTATAATTATATGCAACGAATTTTCTTCCGTAACCGATATTTATGGCTTTACTGTCGAATGGTTCGTATGAGTCACCCTCAAGTCTGTCGACGAAAAGATAAATAATATTTCCCTTAATTCTTGTTTCCTCGGGATCAAGCAGGACGTAAACAAAACTTCCCCAGGGTTTGATTTCCCACTCGTTTTTAGCCCCGATTGGTTCTCCGTCTTCAGTAAAACTGTCTGCAAAATAAACCTGCTGCGCTGATATGGTAGCGCTGATTATCAGAAAAAATAATATTGATGAAATAAATTTAATCACGCCGTTAGATTTTTTTGTTTTCAAATATACAGATTGTGGTTTTAAGATGTGAATGCAATTATGATGTCGCTTCAGGAATTATAAAATTTATGATTTCCAGAAAGAAGGACTGAATATCAGCAGGATTGTAAATAATTCAAGTCTTCCCATAAGCATCAGCAATGAAAGAAACCATTTACCGAAACCGGGAATATGTGCAAAATTATAACTTGGTCCCACGCTCCCGATTGCAGGACCTACGTTTCCAAGTGAGGTTGCTACCGAACCCATTGCCGAGAGGAAATCCATACCCACCAGCGACATCACAATCGTACCCAGAACAAAAATGAAAATATAGAAGAGGAAAAACGCCAGTATGTTTGATATTATGTCGCCTGGGACCGAAGATTCATTAAATCGGACCGGTATAATTGCCCGGGGATGTATTAAACGTTTAAGCTCCGAAAAACTGTTTTTGATAAGCAGAAGGTGACGTACTATCTTTACACCGCCGCCTGTAGAACCTGCACATCCGCCGATAAATAGTATCAGGAAGAAAATTATCTGATATGATGATCCCCAAATTTCATAATCGGCAGTAACGTAGCCAGTGGTTGTTACCATCGAGACAACCTGAAATAAAGCATCCCTGAATGAAGTTTCCGGATTTGCATAGCCTTTAATAAACAGCGAAACGGCAATTACAATTGTGATAGTAAAAATTACTTTAAGGTAAAATTTGAATTCTTCGTTCGTCTTTAACACTGAAAATTTACCATGTAAAACATAATAATGCAGCGTAAAGTTAGTTCCTGCCAGCAACATGAATACTATTATTACATAATGAATAAAAGGCGAATCGAAGTGTGCAATGCTAGCCTGCTTTGTTGAAAATCCCCCGGTTGCCATTGTTGTAAAAGCATGATTTACCGAATCGAATAAATCCATGCCGCCGGTCATAAGCAAACCGATTTCAGCAATCGTTAATAAAAAGTAAATTATCCAGAGCCTCTTTGCAGTTTCGCGGATCCGCGGATGAATTTTATCCTTGGTCGGACCCGGCACTTCGGCAACAAAAAGCTGCATACCTCCTATGCCGAGTATGGGAAGAATAGCAAGTGAAAGCACTATTATACCCATGCCTCCCAGCCATTGGGTAAGACTTCGCCAGAGCAGCAGTCCGTGCGGCAGCGATTCGATATCATTAAGAATAGAAGCGCCAGTAGTTGTAAAACCCGACATTGTTTCGAAGAATGCATCCGTGTAATTTGGAATCGAACCGTGAATTACAAACGGTATGGCGCCGAATAAAGACATAACTATCCAGCCGAGCGATACTACAATATATCCATCCCTTTTGCGAATTTCCTTTTCATGCCTGCGGGTCAGAAGGTAAATTATTAATCCGATGAGTGCTGTTGCTGATCCCGTGCTCAGCAAGATGTTCACATCGTTGTCGCTGTAGTATAATGAAAAAGGAATGCCCGCCATCATTGCCAGACCGTCCAGCATGATCAGGAAGCCAATAATATTTGCTATTAGTTTATAATTAAGCATCAGCTAAAAAATTTTTCAACTTTCGAGATGGCATCGGGAAGGGTAAAAACAACAACTTTGTCATCAACTTTAAACACCGTATCGCCTTTAACAATGTGTCCTGTATTATCACGGACGTATCCGCCGAGAATTGAATTGCCGGGAAATTTTAATGTACTTACGGGACCCTTTAAAATCTGACTTTTGGGTTTAACAACATATTCAAGCACTTCTGCATCAATCCCCTGTAAAGTTGCCAGTGATACAATGTCGGCTTTTCGGATAAAACGGGTAATATTGTTCGCAGTAATCAGTTTTTGATTTATCAGCGAATCGAGTCCTATGGTTTGCGTCAGTGGAATATAATCCACATTATCAACCTGTGCTATTGTTTTTGAAACGCCTAGGTGCTTAGCCATAAGGCAGGTAATTATGTTGGTTTCAGCGTCGTTAGTAACGGCAATAAACGCATCCATGTCGATGATGCCTTCCTGAGCCAGCAGGTCAATGTCACGTCCGTCGCCATGAATTACGAGTGTGCGTTGCAGATAGTCTGCCAAATCTGCGGTTTTGTCCGAATCGGACTCAATAAGTTTTATATTAACAACATTTTCAAGCAGCTTAGCGGTCTTTCTCCCGATTTTTCCACCTCCCAGAATCATAATGTTCTGAAGTTTTGTGTCCTCCTTTCCTGATAGTTTGATCATCTCATCAACACCTTCGTGGGTAGTAATTACGAACACCTGGTCGTTTGGGAGAAAAATATCCTCTCCGCTTGGGATAATAGTTTTCATACCCCGGTGGATGGCGACGATTCTGAACTCGGTGGATCCGAATTTTTCGGAAGCTTCCTTCATCGACATACGGAGAACCGGAACCGATTTGTCCAGCTTGATTCCGATAAGTGAAAGTCTGCCGTCCTCGAATTCCAGCACATCCGTCGCAGCGGCGCGTTCAATTAGTTTAACTACCTCAAAAGCTGCAAGCTCTTCCGGATAAATTAAATGATCAATTCCAATTGATTTAAACATCTGCCTGTAATCTTCCGAAACGTATTCAGCACTGCTTACTCTGGCAATGGTTTTTTGGGCACCCAGCTTTTTAGCAATAATTGCCGTGTTTATGTTAACCGATTCAGAGGATGTAACCGCTACCACTAAATCGGTTTTTTCGACTTTAGCCTTCTCCAGGATTCTGATAGAGGTGGAACTACCAAGTATGGTCATAACATCCGTGGTGGAGTTAGTTCTGTCTAAATGTGCCGGATCGATATCGATTACGGAAATATCATGAGCTTCACTTGAAAGCTGCTTGGCTAAATGATAACCTACTTCTCCGGCTCCTGCTATTATAATCTTCATAAATCAGTAACAGTAATAATTTAACATACTAAGTTAAACTTGTTTTGATAATTATGCCAGAGCTTGATATTTTGAAGTACTTTTAATTTAGTTGTTTTCATTCAAAAGAGGCATTTATAATGGCAGAATTAAGAATCGGGACGTGCAGCTGGAAATACGAATCGTGGAAGGGAATCGTTTACAGCGGAAGTGCCGGAAAAAATTATCTGGCTGAATATTCTGAAAGATACAACACTGTTGAGATAGACCAGTGGTTTTGGTCGCTCTTCGGTGAAAAGAAGGTTAGTCTGCCTGATTCGAAGGTAATTGGTGAATACGTTGAATCGGTGCCGGATGATTTCAAGTTCACTATTAAACTTCCCAACAGTTTGTCTCTTACACATTTTTACAAAAACAATAAAAACGAAATGATAAAAATAAATCCATATTTCCTGAAGAAGGAATTATATATACAGTTGCTCGATATTTTCAGGACGTTCGGCGCTAAGCTCGGTCCATTAATGCTGCAGTTCGAATACATGAACAAGCAGAAGATGAGTTCACAGAAAGATTTTCAGATGCGTCTGAAAAATTTTTTTGAAGAAATCGGCAATACAAAAAACCTTGCGCTTGAAATAAGGAATCCGAATTACTTAAACGACTCGTTGTTCCGGTTTATTGAAAATGAAAAAATTATTACAGTTCTACTTCATGGTTACTATATGCCGCCTGTTTTTGAAGTGTATGAAAAGTATAAAGATTACATACTCGGAACAGTTGTAATAAGACTGCACGGACCCGACAGAAGGGGAATTGAAAAAACAACAGGGGGCGACTGGAGCAGGATTGTAGCACCAAAAGATAACGAACTGCAAAAAATTGTTAATATGATAACCGATCTCTTAAACAGGGAAGTTGACGTATACCTGAATGTGAACAACCATTATGAGGGCAGTGCGCCGCTTACGATAAATAAAATTAAAAAGTTGATGAAGTGACTTATAAAAACCTATACTAAAACTTTCTGGCAACAACAAATACCTTTTTGTGCTTTTCCGAAGAATACCCGCCTGTACCGCTGCTTTCAAAGAGAAGAATATACATTCCGATAATCATTGGATTACCATTATCATCCAAGCCGTCGAATATTATGGAACCTGTTGAAGATGACGGCATGTTGTTCGCTAAAGTTCGTACCTTCCTGCCTTTGTCGTCGTAGATAGTTATTTTAATCTGAGCTGAAGGACTTTTCAGTTTGTAACTGATAACCGTAAAATCCTCGTACCCGTCGTTGTCGGGGGAGAACGGATTAGGAGAGATTTCGATAACTGAACTTGTTTTCTTTACCGGAGTGTAGATTGAATTAGCCGAGCCTGGCGTCGCCCCTTCAGCTGCAACACTGGAGCTCCAGTTGAAAGAATCGTTAGTATAAACCGACGGATTAATTCTCTCCAGTGAAATGTTTTTTGTAACACCAATATTTTTGTTGTGCCACTTTGCTTTATAAAATACTGAGTCGATTGTATTACCGAAGGCATCGGTCAATCGTATTGACTCACCTTCATTTGATAAACTTTGCCAGGAGCGGTTAAGAATTACTACTTTATCTTTATTCAGCATATAATTCGTCAGCATTAAAGAATCAGAGGATAGAACAAGAAACTCGCCGGAAGACAAATAGCGATTAAAGCTGCTTATAATGCTCGCATTACCGTTTGCATCTTTAAGCTTCCATTGCCCGGTATTTATTTCCATGTCAGATATATTCAGCAGTTCAATGAACTCGGAGTTGTTTGCAGCAGGATCATACAATATTTCATTAATTATTATGTAACTATTTTTATACTCTGACAACTCACTTGCAGAGTTTTTTCTGCCCGGAGTTCCGTAGCTAAGATCAAGCGAGGGCATCCAGTTTTCGGGATCGTTGACTGAATCGTTAAATTCGATTCTCTCCAGAGAATGACCAGCGAGCATATTCCAATCGTTCGTGTAAAATATGCTGTCTATAATTGCGTTTCTGAAATCATAAAGAACAATACCATCTTGTGAGTTCCCCAGTCCGCCGAAACTCTGATAAAAGACCGGCGCCTTAATATTGAAAAATAATTCGGTGCTGTCTCTGGCAACAATAAAGTAGTCGCCGGGATTAATAATAAAATCATCATGAGTAATTGTCCCTGGGAGGGGAGTTGAAATTACATCACTTATTGACCAGTTTTTAATATTAATTATGTTTTCGGATTTGTTGAACAACTCGATCCATTCAGTCATCCCCGGCGGCGGATCGCTCATAAACTCGGTGATGATTATTGAATAACGCTCATAACCCGGTGATAGTGACTTCTGAATTGTGTTGTTGAGCTGATTGTTGTCGGACGCATAAATGATGTTTATAATCATTGTAACGTCATGCAGCAATTGAAAACCATTTTTGGTCTTCACCTTAACCGAATCACCAGTTGATAGACTGAGTCCTTCAATCGTCTCAAGCGTATGAAGTATTCCTTCGGACAAATATAAAAACTGAACTGAGAAGTTCTGCGCATGATTTTTACCGATGTTCTTCACGACTGCGCCAATAAATACCTGATCATTAAGAACGGGGAATAAAGGATCACTGAAAATCTCTGCAACCGTTAGATCAAATTCCTTTATTACAACACTATTAACTCTTCCGGGGCTACTGCCGAGGGCATCTGCAGAATAAAGCCAGTTGTTCGGATCGCTGCTGCTGCTCTTAATGTTTACTCTTTCATACGATTTCCCGACCTGTTGTACGGACCGGTAAAAGACGGAATCAATTATATTATTATATATGTCTTTAATTATAAGTCCGTCAATATCGTTGTTTAAATTTGCAAATCCTGCCGTTATCATTCCGCAAGGAATATTATTGTGATAATCATAAATTGATGAATCCCTGGATACTACTAAAAAACCGCCGGATTCAAGTTCAACCAAACGTTTTATTACATATGTCTTCGGCGTATTGTAAATATCGCTAACCGACCAGCCGGAAATATTAACAGTGTAATCCGCATTGTTGAATAACTCAAACCACTCTGGCTCAGTATCAGCAGGATTAAATTGTATCTCGTTTATTATTATCGAATTATATGGATAACCCAAATCAAGTGTTCGTGATAAAAAATTATTTTGCGTGTCCTGATCGTCTTTGAAGTGCGCTTCAACCGTAAATTCGACATTGTTGGCTGTTTCGAAGAAAGTGTAAACGAATGTTATTATGATGCTGTCTGCGGATACCAGGTAAATGTTGTTTATTTCCTCAACAGAAATTCCCGATCCGGTAATATCGTTATTATTCCGGAGCAGTTTCAAATTGAATGCTGCATCTTCACGACCTTTGTTTTTTACCAGTGCTGATATAAAAACACTATCACCAATAACCGGTTCATACGGGTTGAAATAAATAGCCTCAATTTTCACATCAAAATTCTTTTGGGAAACCGAATTAATTCTTCCAGGAGTTCCACTTATATACTCACGTGCACATGACCAGTTGGCGGAATCTCCGGAGGGATTGTTATAACTGATTCTTTCCAGAGACAAATTATTACCCGAACCGCACCAGGTGTCTTTGTAAGTAAGACTGTCCACCATATTACTCAGATTGTCGGTTAATATAATTTTATCACCGGAATTATTGAGGGTAGGAATATCTGACACCAGAATTTCAGACGGTATATTGTAGAACTGAATAAGGCTTTCATCGGAACTCAATACAACATAGTCACTAGCATCAATAAAAAAATCATCATTAATTAATATTGTGCTGTCCTTTTTGTCGCATATCATCCAGTTCTTGAGATTAAGTCTGTCGGCACTTTTGTTGTATAGCTCAATCCATTCGGGTTCATCATCGGGCGGATTATACATTATTTCGCTGATCACAATATCGTTGAAAGCAGGCGGTTCATCGTACAGATGCTGATTTAAGACAATTCTGTTATCCTCTCCAAATTCATCGCCTGAGAATTCCGCTTCAATTATGATTTGGAGGGAATCGCTGTTTTGGTTTTTTATTGCCCAACTAAATTCGAGTGAATCGCCGGGAGAAATATTGTATGAAAATCCGGAGTTATATAGTTCCGATGCAAGTGCGGTTGAATCATAATCTGCATCAATATAAAATTTAATCTCAACAGTTTCGGCTGTTTCCGATCCATTGTTCTTAAGAAGAACAGAAACAATAATATCTTTATCCTTAATGAGTATTTCCGGATCGGTATTTAAACGATACAATTTAACGTCGTACATTTTCGGAGAGATTGAATTGATTGAACCGGGAGTCGCATTGTGAATTGATATGGAAGGTCCCCAGCCTGCAGAATCGAGTCCGTTAAAAGCAGGAGAGATTTTTTCAATTGATGCGTTCACGTAATTAAATGACCAACCGGATTTATAGTTTACGCTGTCTATAACTCTGTTGAGTGAATCAAGCAGTTTTAAATTATCACCGGAATTGTTGAGTGAAGGCAGATTCACAACAATCAAACGTGAGTTAATTTCATAATAATCGTACAATACATCATCGTCACTTACAACCAGATACTCGCGGGGATTGATGAACAGTTCTTCCCTGCTCAAGCTGACCGAGGATGAAAGATCGGATATACGCCAGTTTTTAAGCTTTACGGGTATACTTGTATTGTTAAATAATTCAATCCATTCCGGTTCGCCGGGTTTAGGCTTATACATAATTTCATTTATTACGATTTCACCGTAGTTGTTTAGTCCGGGCAGTATATTAATTAATAAATACGCATTGTTATTTGATACGTTTTCATCTTTATCCGATTTAATATAAATAATGAAGGAATACTCTTTGTTTGTCAGATTTTCCAACCTGAAAGTAACAAATGCCGAATCACCAGGTGTAATTTGCGGAAGATATTTCTGATTTAATAATTCCGATATTTGTACCAATGAATCTTTGTCTCTGTCTTCGTACAACTCCATGCTTGTAGAGTCTGCAGCACTTAATCCTAGGTTTTTTATCAAGACGCTGATATCAAACGCATCTCCGGCATAAATTGTTTCCGGAATAAAAAATACTTTACTGATTTCGAGATCATAATTTCTTGGAGAAACCGAGTTAATACTGCCTGGCGTACCATTAATGACCAGACTGTTGCTCCAATTAAAGCTCTGACTTTCAGATGACAAATATATTTTTTCGTCTGAGACACCTTTCTGATTATCTGCTGTATAAGTATAAACATCCAGCGTATCATCAAAACTGTTTAGCAGACATATCTTACGGTCAGATGAGTTCGACATGCCGGAACTTCCGAATGAGTTGTTATCCAGCTTAAGAACAAGTGCATCAGCGGGAATCAAGTTGTTATAGACGCCTTCGGAAAAATTGTAATCGCTTTCCAGAATAACTGCAAAGGAATGCGGCAACAATTTAGTTCCGTAACCGGCATCACTAATTATATCCGGGGAAGAAGTGTAGTAAATAATTTTGCAGTCTTTTAAATCGATTGTATCCGTTGCAGAAAGGTTATATAATTCTACAAATTCGTTATCGGAACCTTCCGGCGCAAACATCACTTCCGAAAATACCAGCGACGAAACAGGCTGCTGAGAATAATAACTGACTGCAATCGTGATGAAAAATATAATTGCTTTTCGTCTCACCAGGTGAAACCGCTTAAAATATAATCCAATCTAAATATAAAAAACATAGAATATTAATACTATAAATTATAATAATTAATATTTATTAGTAATTTCAGAAACCTTAAACAAACACAGACAGTCATTTATATTGCGTTTGTTCATGGAATGAACAAATCGATGAACCTTATTAAATTCTTAATAGTGTCTTTAAATCTCGCTGTATTTTATCACCGGATGATCATTGCTATTTCAATTTTCATGTACCACAATGCGTTTTCCTTAAGACTCGGTATAAGGAAAACAGGCTTGAAACATATCGAATATGAATAGATCCCACAGCTATTTACAATCTGCATAATGAAGCTGATATTTAACTGAAGGGTTGCTCATAAATATTTTCAGGAACTCATACTCAGATATGTGATTTTAAATAATAAGCTGCAGTTACGCATCAGATTGAACCGGCGCTACGGTTCAGATAGGTCGCATCAGATATCATCCTCTTCTGAAAAAGCGGATTAAAATTATTAAACGTATATATAAATCACTTAACTATAGATTTTCTAATTATTATATTGCAAGCCTTAATAATAACAGTGTAATAGTGCGGATATGAAAGAGCCCGGCATCAGTGTATGCATAATGCACTCAAACGAAATAAGGTTTGATCTTTACGGAGAATACAGACTGGCTGGATCGAAAAAAAAATTCAGTGGCAAGCTTACCGCATCTCTTGCAGAAGGTAAAATCCTTATCGATGACGGCAAAGTCAAGTTCGGAATAGAGAACGGAGCGGTATTTAACGCCGGAGATATTGACACGGATTCATTTCTTCTTAGAGATGTTACAATCGGGATTCAATTCCACTGGCAGAAAAAGGAAAACCAGAGATTTGCCGGATCACTCAAATTTCTTATTGAAGACAATCAGCTGGCAGCTGTAAACATAGTCCCGATAGAACATTATTTAACAAGTGTTATATCATCCGAGATGTCGGCAACAAGTTCGCTCGAACTTCTTAAAGCTCACGCAATCATTTCGCGAAGCTGGGTTCTTGCTCAGATTGAAAAAGGAAAGGAGATCAGAGCCGCCGAAAGAGTATATGAATCCGGCGAGACAAGTGACAATGAAATCATCAAATGGTATGACCGCGAGGATCATACTTTATACGACGTTTGCGCTGATGATCATTGCCAGAGATACCAGGGCGTTACCAGACTTCACGCTCATAATGCAAAAACGGCAGTCGACCTGACACGCGGTCTTGTGCTGATGTATAACAGAAAAATATGTGATACGAGGTTTTCAAAATCTTGCGGCGGCATAAGTGAATCATTCGAAAATGTATGGGAACCAGTTAAACATCCGTATCTCAGAAGTATTATCGATTATAAGTTTGAACCGGAAGATTACGACTTGGACTTAAGAAAAGAAGAGAATGCAGAGAAATGGATTATGGGAAATCCGCATGCTTTCTGTAATACCAGCGATCAAAAGATACTGAAACAAGTGCTGGTGGATTATGATCAGAATACGAAGGACTTTTTCAGGTGGACTGTTGAATACACGCAGGATGAAATTGCAACGATGATTGAGAAGAAATCCGGCATCAATTTTGGGAATATACTTGACCTTGTTCCTGTTGAACGCGGCGATTCAGGAAGGCTCATAAAACTTAAAATCGTCGGTTCAAATAAAACAATGACTATAGGCAAGGAGCTTGAAATCAGAAGATTCCTTTCCGAATCGCATTTATACAGTTCGGCAATAATAATTGAAAAGAAAGATATTAATAACGGCATCCCTCAAAAGTTTATACTGCACGGAGGCGGCTGGGGACACGGTGTGGGCTTGTGCCAGATAGGTGCCGCCGTTATGGGGGAAATGGGATATGTGTTCGATGAAATTCTTCTGCATTACTTCAGAGGCGCAGTTATTAAAAAATATTATGATTGATAAGTTTATATTAATTCGCAGAACGGTTTATGATATTTCTTAATCCCGCGGTATTACTGGGGCTGATTGCTTCTTCCATTCCGATTTTAATTCATCTGCTGAACCTCAGGAAATTAAAGAGAATAGAATTCAGCACTCTTGCATTTCTGAAGGAACTTCAGAAGACAAAAATCAGACGGATAAAACTCAAGCAGTGGATACTGATGATTCTGAGAGTGCTGATAATAATGTTTCTGGTAATGGCTTTTGCCCGACCTGCACTTAAGTCGGTTTCATTCGGTATGTCAGCCGGTGCAAAGACCACCGGTGTGATAATTATTGATAACAGTTTCAGCATGTCTGCCGTTAATGAACGGGGTTCGCTGCTTAATCAGACTAAATTACTTGCTAAACAAATCCTTGATGAATACAGCGAGGGAGATGAATTAGCGGTTTTGGATTTCAGCAGCTTAAATGAACCGTTAGCTGCAGTTACTAAAAGTGTTATTGCAGAGGAAATGATTGACGGGATTGATTTTACATATCTCGCCGGGGATATTTATGAATTGATTGTGAAAGCCTTGCCGGTATTGAATAATTCACAGAACTATAATAAAGAACTTTATATACTATCGGATCTGCAGCAATCCGGATTTCTTTTAACCAATGATACAACACGAATACCAGTTTTCCGGAGCATGAAAATTTATATTGCTCCGATTGTGAAAGAGAATATAAATAATCTTTCAGCTGCAAATCTTGTGTCGAACAACCAGATTTTCGAATTGAATAAAAACATTACATTCAGCGCAGATATATTCAATCCATCATCATACAATATAAGCAACAGTGTTGTTTCACTATATGTTAACGGGAAAAGATCAGCTCAGAGCAGTGTGAATATTACTCCGGGCGAAACGATTCAAACAGAATTCGAAACGGTTATACAATCCACAGGTTTAATTGATATCTTTGTTGAACTTGAGGACGACGATATCAATTTCGACAACAGACATTATCTGAACATTTACGTTCCCGAAAAAATTAATATCCTTTTACTTACTGATATTAAAAGTGACGCGGAATATGTTAGCACAGCACTCCAAAGTGTTTCAGAGGATTATTTCAAGGTAACTGAAGACATGGCGAACAGGCTGAACAGCTACAATATCAGCAGTTATAACGTCGTTATATTAATCGGTTCTTCGTATCATTCAAATTCCGAAAAGGTGAAAACTTATCTGGAATCGGGCGGGAGTGTTATTCTTTTTCCGGGCAGCAGTTCGGACAATACAGATTTCAACAGAATCTGCAGGGAGCTTAATCTTCCGCAGGCAGAAAGGATAGTTACTTTTGATGATCCTCAATCTTTTTCTTCTTTCGAAGGAACTGATCTTAATCATCCGGTGTTTTCGGATTTATTTGAAAGCGGCAAACGGGAGTATGAATCGCCAAGACTTTATAAATATTATAAAACGGAAAGCAGTGGTAAAGGAAGAAGTATTATATCACTTATTGACGGTTCTGAATTTCTGAGCGAGTACAATTATAAAGCTGGTAAAATATTTCTTTTTAATACATCACCCGTGTTAAGCTGGAGTGATTTTCCACTTAAGGGAATATTCGCACCAATGCTTAGTAAATCGGTTTATTATCTGCTCAATTCGAACAAACCTAATAAAAATTATATTGCCGGCGCCGATCTTATGATTAATGCAGGCAATGTAGTACGACCGGATATTAAAGTAATAAGACCTGATAATACAGAGGAATATATCAATCCGGATATTTCAGGGTTCAACAACACGTTCAGTTATTCACCGGCGGATTTTATCGGTACTTATAAATTTTATTCGGGCAACAAATTATTCGACTATGCTACAGTTAATTTTAATCCCATTGAATCTCAGACAAAATACCTTGGATTTTCAGAAGCCGAAGAGAAAATAACACCTCTATCACAAGACACGGAAATAATCGAACTGAAACCGGGAGAAAATGTTGCGGCAACCATATCAAGCGCAAGATTCGGTACTGAATTGTGGAAATATTTCCTGATAATTGTTTTATTACTGGCACTGATTGAGATGTGGGTTGCAAAAAATACTAAAAAAGACTTAAGTGAGATAACCAATTAAATATGATAGAAATAGATAATAATAGGATAGAAAATGCAATTCTCGTCGCAGTCAGAAAACCCGATGAATCAAAACAGGTAATCGAAGAGCATCTTAACGAACTTGAAATGCTTGGTGAAACAGCCGGTGCCCAGACGATTATTAAAGTAATTCAGGACAGAGCTAAATACGACTCTGCTTATTTTATCGGTAAGGGAAAAGCTGAAGAACTTGCCGAACTGGTTGAGTTAAATGATATAACCCTCGTTATATTTGATGAGGATCTTAATCCGACACAGGTCCGGAATCTTGAAAAACTGATCAACAAAAAAATTTTAGACCGCAGCGGACTAATTCTCGATATTTTCGCTTCACATGCAAAAACAAAACAGGCAAAGACCCAGGTAGAGCTGGCACAGCTTCAATATATGCTGCCGCGGCTGACACGTGCATGGACACACCTTTCGAAACAATTCGGAGGTATTGGTACCAAAGGACCCGGCGAGACACAGATTGAAACGGACAGAAGAATTATTCGTACAAGGATAAGCAAGCTGAAAGAAAATCTGCGTAAAATCGAATCGCAGAATATTACAAAGAGTATAAACAGGAAGAGTTTTCTTAATGCAAGTCTTGTGGGATACACGAACGCTGGTAAGTCCACATTAATTAATCTGCTTACAAATTCGGAACTTTTAGCGGAAGATAAACTTTTTGCAACACTCGATTCAACAACAAGATCGCTTGAACTGGATAAAAACAGACAAATTATGATCAGCGATACAGTGGGATTTATAAGAAAACTGCCGCATAACCTTGTAGAGTCGTTTAAAAGTACGCTTCAGGTTGTAAACGACGCTGATATAATACTGCACGTGGTTGATATCTCGCATCCGTTTTTTGAAGATCATATCAAAGTGGTTGCCGATACATTGAAAGAACTCCATTGCGATGGGAAGCAGCAGGTGAAGGTTTTCAACAAGGTTGATTTGCTTGAAGATAATACACGAATTGATTATGTGCTTAATAAGTATCCCGACGGTATTGTTATATCAGCGCAGCGCGGTATAAACATCACACAATTGAAAAATAAACTTATGAGTATGTATGAAGAGAACTTCCGCGAACATACTCTCAGGCTGAATATAAATGACGGCAAAACTGTTGCGTTCATACATTCGATAGCAGAAGTGATATCGACAGTTTATGAAGAAGACTACGTGGAGATTAAATATAAAGCCGATAAGGATAATCTGAGTAAAATTGAAAAGCTTACAGCAGGTCGTGCATAACCCGGAATGTTTGTACAATCGGACGGCACATACAAACAAAACAGTTCTTCGTCTTGCTCAGAATGTTTTTGCAATGAACCGGCAGGCTTGTCGGAGTGGTGTGAACAGAATAATAAAATAAAAAAAGTGCGGCATCATGACTAAATACAGTCTCTCCGAAATATATATTTATCCTGTTAAATCACTTGGCGGAATTTCATTACTTGAAGCAGAAGTAACCGATAAAGGACTTAAACACGACAGGCGGTTTATGCTGGTTGATAACGAGGGAAAATTCTTAAGTCAGAGACGCATACCTGAAATGTCGCTTCTGCAATGCGGAATATCCGGCAGCCAATTAGAAATTTTTCACAAGCATTTGAAAGACAAACAGATCGTTATCTCATTGACGGATAATTTCGTCCGGTCAGGTAAATTTCTGGATGTTTTCATGTGGAATGAAACTATTAAAGTCTATGAATGCAGCCTGGCAATAAGCAGATGGTTCAGTGATATACTGAATGTTGAATGCAGACTGGTTTACATGCCTGATAATTCGTTAAGACCGGTCGATAGAAAATATGCACACAAGAACGAGAATACAAGTCTGTCTGACGGTTATCCTTTTCTGATAATCGGGCAGGAGTCGTTAAATCTGCTTAACTCGAAGCTTGATAAAAAAGTTTCAGTAAACCGGTTTCGTCCTAATTTCGTTTTTACAGGAGGTAATCCGCATGATGAAGACAAGTGGGAACAGTTCAAAATAAAAGATATAACTTTCAGACCGGTAAAGCCCTGCGCACGTTGTTCTATAACCACAGTTAATCAGGATACTGCAGAACTAGGGAATGAACCTCTTAAAACACTTTCTTTCTACCGCCGTTCCGAAAACAATAAAGTTCTGTTCGGAATGAATTTGCTGCACGAAGGAAGAGGAGTTGTTGTTGCAGGAGATACATTGGATGTTTCGATTTTTTAGAAGTCCGACTCCATAAAAAACGGGTTTCCTTTGGTTTCCACCTAAAGAGATGTTGATCTCAATTATCATTAAATTACAATATTGAAAATCCTCACTGTATTAAAGGACAAATTTATGATACTACGAATCGACGGCAGATCGTTAACGCTTGAAAAGATCGAACACTTTGTGTTTAATAATGATAAGGTAATACTTAGTAAAAGTACAAAGGATAAAGTACTAAGGGCGAGAAAGCTCATTGATCAATGGGTTAAAAAGGATGAAGTTGTTTATGGTGTAACAACCGGATTCGGCGAGTTCTCAAATGTAAAAATCTCACATGAAAATCTAGAAAAGCTGCAGGAAAATTTAATTTATAGTCACTCAGCCGGCGTGGGTGAAACGCTGCCGCTGTATATCGTAAAAATAATGATGTTACTCCGTGCTAATGCACTGGCTGCAGGTCATTCGGGTATTAGACTGGAAACTCTTCAGATGCTTGTCGGTATGATTAACAACAATATAATTCCGGTAATACCTTCGCAGGGTTCGGTAGGTTCGAGCGGCGATCTGGCACCGCTTGCGCATTTAGTTCTTGCAATGATAGGGAAGGGAAAAGTCCGGGTTGTTAAAGATGTAAACAATCCTGCTGCGGAACTGATTAAACCGGTTAGTTCTGATCGGGCGTTGAAAAAATACGGTCTCAACCCGGTTAAACTTGGAGCGAAGGAAGGACTGGCTCTTATAAACGGTACGCAGATGATGACAGCCTACGGCGCATTTGTCTGCATACATGCAAGACGTCTCGTTAAATATACCGATATAGCTGCGTCGTTATCGCACGAAGCTTTAAGAGCTACCGACAGGGCTTACGATAAAAGGCTTCATGAACTGCGCCCTTTTAAAGGTCAGCTGGATACAGCAGCAAATATGCTTGCAATGATAAAGAACAGCGAGATACGTGTATCGCATCTTGAGAACGACATACGCGTTCAGGACTCATACTCGATGCGTTGCATCCCTCAGGTACACGGCGCATCACGCGATGCAGTTGATTATGTCTGTTCAAGAATTGAAATTGAATTGAACTCTGTAAATGATAATCCTCTTATATTCCCTGCTGAAGGCGATCATATTGAAGGCGGTAATTTTCACGGACAGCCTATTGCACTTGCAATGGATTTTATGGGAATTGCTCTTTCGGAACTTGCCAACATTTCTGAACGGAGAACCGAGCGTCTGACAAACGGATCACTCAGTCAGCTGCCGAGGTTTCTTACAAAGCATGGTGGATTAAACTCGGGGCTGATGATCGCGCAATACACAGCGGCGAGTCTTGTTTCTGAGAACAAAGTGCTTGCTCATCCAGCATCTGTTGATTCAATACCGACATCGGCTAATCAGGAAGATCATAATTCAATGGGTTCGATTGCCGCAAGAAAATGCCACCAGATTCTGAAAAATGTACAGAAAGTGATAGCAATAGAAATGTTAACTGCTGCGCAGGGGATTGAATTTTTAAAACCGTTAAAGTGCGGAATTGGTACTTCGATAGCATATAATTATTTGCGTAAATTTGTTAAACCGCTGGAAGTGGACAGAGAATTACATAAAGACATCGGGAAAATTGTAAAACTGATCGAAGGAAGAGAATTACTTGAAGTGGTAGAAAAGAAAATTAATTTAAAATAAGAATAAAGCAAAAATCATGCTGAGCCTGTCGAAGCATGATGCCCGGGAAAAAGGAACAAATAAATGGAAGCACAATTATTTAAAATGTTTTCACCCGAACAATTAATTCAGCTGATGCTGGCTCCGGCTATTATGATAAGTGCATGCGGACTACTTCTGCTCGGAATAAACAATAAATACTCGCTGGTAGTAAACAGAATAAGAATGCTCAATCAGGAGCAGCGCTCAATCAGGCAGAAGATAGTAAATAACAGTTTCACCACCGATGACAATATCCGGCTCGAAAGCATTGTTAAACAAATTAAGTTACTGATGTTCCGGCTGATTCTGGTCAGGAATACGGTGCTGTGTTACGCAGTCAGTATAGGATTGTTTGTATTAACTTCTTTGCTGTTGGGGATTGCTTATCTATCTGAAACAAACACATTGAATATGTTTATCATCGCCCTGTTTCTGCTGGGTATGATTAGCGTACTAAGCGGTGCGGTATTTACAGGGGCAGAAACGTATAAGGGTTTTGAAATAGTCACTTACGAAGTTGAAGCAGAACAGTAAATTATTCCTCTACTTGGTTTTCCGGTTTAACAGGTTTCTTCTTTTTAAGGTAAGCGGAATATCCCATTCTGTTTCTCATGTCAATTTTCTTATCAATCCACATGACGAAGAAGAGGACTCCGATAATTATTCCCACCATCAGCAGGGCAAATCCTATAAATACTATTGTATAAAGGTCCATAATTGCATTCTAAATTTAATGTTTAGATGATGTTGTCAGAACATAGTTGTCAGATGTACAAAATATGTAAATAAATTAATTTATCAGGTCGATGCTGCTGATCTTATCGTCCGATCCGAACAAGACAAGTGTATCGTCGGCTTTTATTCTATAAGTTGCCTCAGGGAATGTAATATCTTCATCATCATCCTCGAGGAACGACTTTTTTGTTTTTATCATTAGTACTTCCAGACCGAACTTGTTCCTGATTTTTAATTCTGCAAGTGATTTACCTACAAAGTCTACTGGAGCCTTTTTTTCAAGTATCGAATAACCATCTGCAACTTTGGATATTGAAAACTTTTCGAGCGAACGTAATTCATTTGCCAGTCCGTCTGTAATATTGTATTTCAAACTTGCCCTGTTATAGGCAGTCATTGCATCATGCCTTCGAATAGTGCCTACAACCTGCTTACCGTCTTCACCTGATAAAACCGGGAACTGATCAAGATTTGTCTTTTCAAACAGTTTGAACACTTTCTCGAGGGTGTCATCTTCATTTACAAAAATAACTTCAGGTCGGGCGATATCGCTGGCAACAACCATTTCTCTTAATGAATCGTACTCGGTTATAATAGGGCGAAGTTCGTTCTCCGTAATCGTCCCGATAATTTTACCATCATCATTCACAGTGTAAAAAACACTGTGAGGCGAATTAAGCAGCTGTGCCACAAGCTTAGGTAAATCTGTCTCAGCTTTGATTAATGTAAGACCGGGTGTCATTGCTTCCTTAACCAGGATTGATCCGAGTAAATTCATTTCGCGACCGCTCGACAGATTATAACCTTCCCGTTCAAGATGCTTGGTATGAATTGAACCCTTTATAACAAGCTGAACAAGCATCGTACTTATAATAACCGAAAGCATAAGCGGAAGTATAAAACTATATTCTTTTGTCATTTCGAATATTATAAGAATAGCTGAAATAGGGATAGAATTTATACCGCCCAGTACAGCACCCATTGATACAAGAACGAATGTTGTCGTGTCCAGGTTCAATCCCCAAACGGAATTAACTGCTGTTGAAAATATGTATCCGAACATCGCACCCATGAATAAAGAAGGAGCAAACACTCCTCCGAAACCTCCCGAATGGAGAATAATAGGGACAAGAATAAATTTCATTACGAGCAATACTGCCGCTATCTGCCATGTAAGATTTTTTGCGAGCACTTTATTTATTGCCGCATAACCGATGCCGAATATATCGTTATAAAAGTAGCCGCATATTCCTACAATCAATCCTATCGCAGCCATCGATAACCATTGGGGTATCTTTTTAAATTGCTTTTTTCTGAATAATTTGGAAACCGACTCCGAGTAGTTTATATAAGCGATAGATATCAAACCAGCTAGAATTCCTACTATCACAAAAATATAATACTGATCGTAGTGACCGACATCGGGAATGGCAAACTGAAAAGCGGGATTGTCACCCAGAAATATTCTTGAAACGGCGCTCGCGCTTACCGATGCCAGTATCAATGCTGAAAATGTTGCAGTCTGAAAATCGTTAAGAAGAATTATTTCCAGAGCAAAAAAAACTCCTCCCAGCGGTGTATTGAATACCGCAGATATAGCTGCTCCGGCACCGGCAGCTGTAAACATTCTTCTGCGCGAATCTGTTAAGAATAAAAACTGACCAAGTTTACTTGCAACGCCGCCACCGAGTTGTGCTGCAGGACCTTCAGGACCAACCGTGGCGCCGCTTCCCATTGATATAACAGGCGCTAAAAAATGAAACATCGTGGTCCTGAACGGTATATACCCTCCGCGAGTTGCAACCGCTTTGATAACCTCCGGTACACTTCTCCGCTTGGCTGTTTTCGGCGCCAGGTATATCATAATGCTCTGTATTATCATTCCTATTGCCGGTATAATTATTACCAGAGCAGCTCCGAAAGATGAGAACGATTTTGCACTGTGTTCAAAAAACAACCTTCTTAAAAATTCGATTGATTCATGAAAAAGCACAGCAGCCAAACCTACCAACGCCCCTGTTATTATAGCATATATACTAAACAGTGTATAATCGGGCATAGAAAACTTTTCAAGCTTTTGCTGAATTATCCCGATTAATCTCTGTGGTAGAAATCTGTTCTTCGCAGGTTTTTCTGTCATGTTTAATTAAAAAAATAAAAAAATAATTAATTAAAGCCGGATGAACCTTATTTTTTAAATAAAATTTTACCAGCAACTATTGTCATTAGAACTTCAGTATTTTTTAAGATTTCATCTTCTGCAGTCAGAAGGTTTTGTGACAGCACAGTCAGATCCGCCAGTTTACCTTTTTCAATTGATCCTTTAATATTTTCCTCGAATGCAGCATAAGCGCCATTAATGGTATATGACTTCAGAGCTTCAAGCCGGCTCATTTTCTGATCAGGGAAAAATACGCTGCCGTCATTCAGTTTCCTTGTTACAGTTGAGTAGTAACATTGAATGGGACTGATATCTTCAACTGGCGAATCAGTTCCGTTGCATATTACAGCCCCCGAGTCAATAAGTTTTCTCCAGACATAAGCCCCTTCTTCCGCACGTTTATAACCAAGCCGCTTAATAACAAATGTCGCATCTGATGTACAATGAACTCCTTGCATTGAGGCAACAACTCCGAGTTGTGCAAATCTTCCGATATCATTTTTCGACAGATGCTGTGCATGTTCAACACGCCAGCGTTTATCCGATTTGGTTGTATCCGAAGAAATCACCCTTTCATAAATGTTTAATATTTCCCGGTTGCCTCTGTCGCCGATAGCATGAGTACATAACTGAAATCCGTTGAGTAATGCAATTTCAGCAGTCCGCTTAATCTCTGGAAGCGGTGTTAGATTCAAACCGGTATACCCGGCTAAATCCTCATAAGGTTCAAGCATCCATGCTCCACGGGAACCGAGCGCACCATCTATATAAGTTTTAACAGAGCGGACGGTTAAATGATTATTTCCGTATCCTATAATTCTGTATTCTGGAAGTTTTGCTTTCAAATTAGCGAAATCATCACCGATCATTACATTTAGTCTTATTTTCAAACTGTTTTCATCTGCAAGCTTTTTATAATAGTCGATTACATCAAAGGGCTGACCTGCATCGTGAAAAGTTGTTATTCCGTTTTCGAGGCACTTATCTATGGCTGCAAAGATTCTTTGCTTGAATATTTCTTCCTTTTCCTTTTCTGTTTTACTGCTATAATCTTCTATGTACCTGATGTTTATTAATTCTTCTGCAGTTTCTTCGAATACGCCTATCGCTTTACCGTTTTCGTCGCGCACTATTCGACCGCCGGCGGGATCCTTTGTTGAGTCAGTAATCCCCGCTATATCCATCGCTTTTGAATTTACAAATACTGCGTGCCCGCTGGCATGAGTAAGCATTACAGGATGAAACGGTACGGCATCGCTTAACACATCATGAACCGGATATCCTTCGATGTTTGGCACCGGAACAGGATCCCATTTCTCCTGATGCCAGCCTCGTCCGATTATCCATTCCCCCGGCTTCAACTTATGAGATTCGGCAGCAACCAAAGCGATTATTTCATCCCAGTTTTTGGCGTCGCCTAAATTAAGAGTTAATAATGAATTCCCCAGTCCTGTTAAATGTGCATGACTATCAATAAAGCCGGGAATAACAGTTTTACCTTCAAGATCTATCACTTCAGTTGAGGGTCCTATAAAACTTTGAATATCATCATCGGTACCGACGAACATAATTGTATCGGATTTAACCGCCACAGCTCTGAAATCCTTACTGTCGTCGGTAATTGTTATTATGTTTCCATTAAACAGTACAAGCGAAGCTTCTTCTTTTTTGTCTTCACAACCTGATAGGAAAAAAATCATTAAAAACGGCAATACTTTAACAAATAATTTCATAGGTTTCTCTTTAGTTCCGAAATCATTTTATTTATGATGCTAAAGATAATATATTTGAGCTGTATATGAAGAATTATCAAGCAATATTTAACCGGAATTTAAGTTTGGGAAATCTGATTGTCAGAAATAATTCTACTGAAAGGTGAATAAAATTTTAAAATATTATTTATTCCTGCTGTTCATACCGTCGGCAGTATTTTTGCAGACCGACCGGGACAAAGAAGAATTCCTGTCAATTTCCGGGAATGTGATGCAGCACTTGAAAATACTCGGAAGTGATATATTCGAAGGCAGAGGCACAGGGACAATCGGTTCAGCCCTGGCGGCAAAATATCTTGCACTAAGATTGGAAGAATATGGTTTGATACCAGCCGGAAATAACAGTACGTACTATCAGTATATACCAATGCACGGAAACCGTCCGCTTCAATCCACTGAATTAATTCTCTACAGCGATAACCAGATTAAACAACTTCAGCTTTATAAGGATTACTTTATTGACGGCGCCGGGGACAGGTCGATAATTCCAGCCAAAACAGAACTCATCTTTGCAGGCTATGGAATTATTGCCCCCGAGTACGACTATAATGATTATGAAAATATTGATGTTGAAGACAAGATTGTTGTTTTTATTGACGGTGAGCCCAACTCGGATAATGAGGATTACTTTACAGGACCCGATCCAACTGTTTACAGCTATCCCGGTTCAAAGCAGAGACTCGCCCGGTCAAGAGGTGCCATAGGAACCATACATCTGCCATTAACGGCAGATTCAAAAGTATGGGAAAAAATGATAAGCGAATTTTATTTTGAAGACGTTAGACTGGCATATTCGGTCAGTTCATCATTAAATCTCTTTTTTAACAACTCAATTGCGGATTGGATTTTTAATGGATCGGCAGCAGTATGGGATGATATTTTAAAGATGCATTTAACAAATAAATTAAAAAGTTTTCCTCTTAATAAATCTCTTACTTTTAAAGGCGAGTTTAAGCGAAGGGATTTTATCGATCAGAATGTTCTGGGATTGATTGAGGGATCAACCCGGAATGATGAACTGATTATTGTTTCGGCGCATTACGATCATCTGGGTATAGGGCTCCCCGCCGAGGGTGATTCCGTTTACAACGGCGTATTCGATAATGCCATCGGTTGTGCAGCAATGCTCGAGGCTGCCAGATTAATTACTGAGGGCAATACCCCGCTGAAAAGATCCGTCCTGTTTTTGTTTGTAACGGGTGAAGAAAAGGGTTTGCTGGGTTCGCGTTATTATACCGATCATCCGTTCGTACCATTACATAAAACCGCTGCAAATATCAATATTGACGGCGTACCCTTTATAGATGAATTTAAATCTATCGTGTGTTTCGGTTATGATTTGTCCACTTTAAAAAATAATGTTGACCGTACAGCTGCCGCATTGAACCTTTCTGTAAAAGAAATTCCACAACAGTTCTCCACTTCAGAAACCTTTAATCGTTCAGATCAAATAGCATTTGCTAATGCGGGCATCCCTTCGATATTGATTATGGACGCTGCCGATTATGTTAACACCGATACGGAAGCAGGCATGGCTAAATTGATTGAATATTCTGAGAACATATATCATACTCCGTTCGACGATTTATCTCAGAAGATAAATTATAAAGCTGTTGTGCAGTATGTTGAGCTTATTAAAAATCTTATTGTCGATATTGCCAATGATGATAATACACCGGAATGGAATAAAGGTATAAATTTCAGACTTATACGTTTAAGAACAATTGCGGAAAAAAGGTAATTATGAATTTTATAAAAGTCTATTCATTAGTATTACTCGTGTCTCTTTTGCTAAGCTGTTCATCATCGCGTGTGGAAGTTGCAATCATCAAAATAAAAGGCTCGGATACAATGCTTCCGCTAACACAAATACTTGCTGAAGAGTACATGGTTAATAACCCCGGTATATCAATTTACGTCGAGGGAGGCGGGACAAGTTCGGGAGTTAAATCCTTAATCCGCGGAGAAACAGATATATGCTCAGCTTCAAGAGGATTGAAATCCGATGAAGCACGCGAACTTGCAGATTACTATGAATCGCTTGGCATGTACTATCTGATCGCAAAAGACGCTCTCTCAATCTATGTAAATCCCGATAATCCGGTCAATAATCTGTCTATCGGTCAGTTAAGGGATATATTTACATGCAGGATTAACAACTGGAAGCAGGTAGGCGGAAAGGATTTACCTGTAAAACTTGTCGGCAGAAACTATAACTCCGGAACATTTTTTTACTTTAAGGAACATGTGCTCGAAGGGGAAGAATACTGCAAAAGTATTGAGATTGAACCAACTACAGCAGACGTTATTGAATATGTGCTGAAGAATCCGAATGCTATAGGTTATGGCGGATTGAATTACGGAGCAGATGTTAAAATGATTTCGGTTGATAACGTAAGACCTGAAGAAGAGAATGCCCGGAATGATAAGTATCCCATAACACGCTACCTGCATTTCTTTACGCAAAGGTCCCCGAGCGGTGCCGTTAAAAATTTTATCGACTGGACGTTGTCCCCCGAGGGTCAGAAAATAATCAAGAAAGCGGGATTTATTCCATTATGGCAAATAAAAACATGATGACCGGATAGTAATTGGCTCCAGTCATGCATGTTTAAAATGTTAATGTAATACCTAACTTGAACTGCTCATATGCTAAAGGTTTTGCAGTATCAAAAGGCCAGTTCATATTATCCTTTTTAAGCAGGAAAAATACGTATTGGTATGCGCCTCTTAAGGCAACATTCATAATTGGACCTGCAGCGGGCACTCGATCCATTATTTCTTCGATAAACTCGCCAAGAGCGTGGTAACCCGAATGTTCAATCGCGAAACTTCCCAGCCACTTCCAGAACAAAACCCTCGGGTAAATAACCGAACCCTCATAGGATAAATTGAAGGCAATCATGCTTGCGATTTCGAGTTTAGCGCCCACCTCGGATAATGATCCGAATCTGATTGAATTTCCATAATAATCAGCAATTTTCTGAGGACCTTTTATCAATGATGCCGGGCTATTCGTATTAACGGGTTCAAGCCTGTTGAACTTCGACCACTGTACTGCAGTCTGATTATAAGGTATAAACGCTACCGGTCCTATTTTAAATCCGTATCCTTTTCTGTTTCCGAATCCGAATCTGTAAAGCTCACTTGCAAACTGATGTTCACCAGGTGAATTTTCCGATCTTAACGTGTTACTAATTTTAGAACCGAAAATATAGCGGCTGTCTAAATCAAGAATTAAATCATCGTAATCGGAATCAATTTCACTGTATCCGAGTTTAAGTTCAATAGAACCGATATCAGCAAAACTATCTTCATAACTTTTGTGAATTAAGATCCCGGTTCCGTAATTGAATTCGATCATCGGACGTGATTCACCATACCACTCGAAAAAATCGTCATCCCAATCATCCCAGCCTCTCGATTTCTTTTTCCCCTGAGCTATTAATAGTGAAAACGACAGGAGAATCAGAATCAGAATCATAAATGATTTTTTTAACTCCATGATTTCCCCTCGATTAAATAATTTGAAATCGAATATTTAGACGGGATTAACTGCCGGGATGTTACAGACTTTCACAATTTTGTTCGGAAAGAAATTACTTTTTCTGTTCAAGTGCCTTTAATAGAGTATCCATCAGAACATCATTCTGTACAGGTTTTGTAAGAAATATATCTATACCTGCATTATAGGCATTGTCCTTGTCTCTTTGAAATGCGTGGGCTGATAAACCAACTATAGGAATGTTTTTATATTTCTCTTTCTGACGAAGTTCGCGGGTTAACTGAAGTCCGTCTTTTTTTCCCTTCAGGGAAATATCCATTAAAATTATGCTGAAATTATTTTTATCTATTTTTTCGTAGAATGAATCTGAGTTGTCACATATTTCAAGATCGAATTTCCTTTTCAGGAAAATCTGTAAAAACTTTTGGTTCTCATAATCATCTTCAACGACTAATAGTCTCGGTTTTTTCTCTTCGGACATATCTAAATCTCATTGTTGATTTAACTAGCGTGTCAAAAATAACTAAATGTACTTAGAAACAAAATAGTAAAATTTACTTAAAACTTGCAACATCAACGAATTTCTTTCTGTTAATATCAGGTACACAGCAATTCATTGCAGGAAAACCGGTTACCAGAATTAAAAAAGGCTTTTCATTTGCAGGGCGGTTTAATATTTTATTAAGGAAATTCATCGGACTCGGTGTATGAGTTAAAGTTGCCAGACCCGATAAGTGCAGTGAGGTTATTAATATACCGCAGGCAATTCCTACCGACTCCTTTGTATAGTAATGTTTTATTACTTTCTTATTGATATCCGCACTGTATTTCTGTTCAAAAATAACTATAAGATAAGGTGCAGTTTCCAAAAAAGGTTTAAACTGGTTTGTATCGAAGGGCTTTAAGGCTTTCAGCCAATCAGCAGGAGCTTTTTTCTCGTAGAATTCCTTTTCTTCTTCCTCCGCCTTAATCCTTATTTCTTTCTTTATCTCCGGGTCGGACACGATTACAAAATGCCACGGCTGCATATTGGCTCCGCTTGGTGCTGTGCAAGCAGATTTAACAGCGTTTTCTATTAGAACAGCCGGTACTTTTTTAGCAGAAAAATCACGAACTGTCCTGCGAAGCGAGACCTCCCGATAAAATGATTCGGATCTTTTTATCATTTCTTCTTCGGGAAACTGAAGTCTGTTTATGTAAGGTGTGAATCTGTCTTTTGACATATTTCAGATAAAAGTTAATTACTGATCAAATTGAATTCTTAACTGGGATATGGTTTTAATATCCCCGATTATAGTCAGTCTGTCCCCGACTTCAAGAACGGTTCTGCCTTTTGGGACAATAATTTTATTTTCTCTTCTTAATAAAGCCACCAGGCAGTTCTCGGGTAATTTTACTTCATGTAAAGCTTTTCCGATAAGCACGTTAGATTTCGTATTATTGCTTATAAGCAGTGAATAAAAACTCTCATCATGAAGCAATGATTCTTTAAGTTCCTGCTCATCCTTTGCGAGCTGCCATTCGTTCATAAAGTTTTCATCGTCAACTCTTCCGGCAATCTGGGCAAGTATTCTTAAATGCTGTGTCGGATCTTTCTCCGGACTGATCAGAAAGAAGATGGCATTTACTATTTCTTCTCCTTCGGTTTCCTGCGTCAAAGGGTTGAAAATACATGTTCTTATTCCCGCAGATGATCTCACCAAAACCATTTCAGGATGATCAATTCCATCAACCCTGAAGTGAGGGAGAGCAACTCCTCTTGTAACAGGTGTAGCACCTATACGGGTTCCATCCATTATCTGTTTGCGGATCTGTTCTTTGGAAAGAGGAAGTATTATTTCGAGCCATTCGGATACCTGAAAAACGACTTCATCAAAATCCATTTTATCTTTGAATTCGAAGACTTTACTGCGCAGTACAATTTCATCGAACGGATCGCCTTTTCTCAACCCTTTTTCTTTCAATATGCCGCGAAGCTCACTGTCAAGTCCAACAAATCTCTGTCTGCCAAGTCTTTCAAATATATGATATATAGCGCCGGACCTTTCGGTTCGTTTGCGTGCGTAATACCAGTACCAAAAAATTCCTAAAAGTATTAAAACAAGTGAAAAGACAACCGGCAGTGCACCCATCTGTAGAATAAGAAACAGTGAAGTTACTATTCCGGCAATCTGAGTCCAGGGATAAAAAGGCGATTTATATCCCGGATCATACGAAGTAATTTTACTTTCGCGCATAACTATTACTGCAACAGATAGGAGTGCGAATATCAGCAGTTGAAAGGCACTCGCCAGTTTTGCGATCTTTATAGGATCGAATACCAGCAGATTTACTATTATAACCAACACGGTAATAATTAAGGAATTTACAGGTGTTCCGTTGCTCGAAATTTTTCTGAAGAATGTCGGAATGATATGATCCCGGCTCATTGCCAACGGGTATCTTGATGCACTTAAAATACCGGCGTTTGCAACCGAAATAAAAGACAAAAATGCTGCAACGGTAATAACGATAAGTCCGACTTCACCGGATATATATTTTGCGACAGTTGCAGGTACTGTGAGATTGCCAGTAATTTTTTCCAAAGGAAGGACTCCTACCATTACCACGGTACCCAGCAGGTAAATTATGAATGCAGTACCCAATGAATAAAAAATTGATAAGGGAATGTTCCTCTCAGGATTTTTAATTTCCTCCGAAAGGCTTGCAACTTTGGTAACACCGATGTAGCTGATGAACACTAAACCGGTAGTCGCAAAAAAAGATGAAAACTCAATTTCAAAAACTCCGGAAAGGTTTTCTTCAGAAATATTTAACGTACCATTGCCTATAAAAAGCATCAGGATAATTAATAATCCGCTTACAAGGAGCGATTGAACTTTTCCACTTTTTTTTGCTCCAAGCATATTTACAACCCCGAGCAGTATAGCGATAAAGACTGCGATAATCGTCATGTCGAAATCAGGTATAAATAATAAAGTATAGGCACTGATCCCGATCAATGCGAAGGCAACTTTAAGAATCAGAAGAAGCCAGACACCAATTCCTCCGATTGCCCCGGTCATCGGTCCCAGTGACCGGTCAAGGAAATAATATACACCGCCGGCACGTGGCATGGCTGTGGACAGCTCAATGTTGCTAAGAACCGATGGAATCAGAAGTAATACTGCCATTGCATAGGCTAAAATGAAAGCCGGACCGGTCATTGAAGCAGCGAGACCCGGCAAGAGAAAAAAACCGCCGCTAATAGTTGATCCGGTTGCTATGGCATAGACATCAAACAGACCGAGTTCTTTTTTGAGTCTTGCTTTTTTATCGGCTTTTGGCATTTTGTCAGATGCCTAATTCTGTTAGTATATAATCGGCGCCACCCAGTTTCTGTGTAATCCAGAGCACATATCTTATATCGACCCCAATCGATCTGCTGTACGATTCATTCCAGGCGTAGTCATTAATAGTCGCTTCATAAGCACGGTCGAAGTTAACACCTATTAATTCACCGTATGCATTAAGAATAGGGCTGCCTGAGTTTCCGCCTGTTGTGTCGAGATTATACAATATTGAAACCGGCACACTTCCGAGTTTTTTATTATAAAACTGTCCGAAGTCTTTCTGGTTATATAATTCATAAACTTTTTCAGGCAGTGTGTAATCGCCTTCCATATAGCTTTTTTCTATAACTCCGTTGAGAGATGAAATTGGCGAATAGTAAACTGCATCTGCAGGAGTATATCCTTTTACATAACCGTATGTTAATCTTAATGTCCCGTTTGCATCGGGAATGAATGAAGTGTTGTTGTATATTCGTTTTACTTCAGCCAGTTGCGGCATCAGTCTGCTGAAAGCTCCTTCAATTCTATTAACCTCGTGCTCAAGCCGCTCATCCTGCACGTTAAGCATTAATATAAGCTTAATTAAAGGATCACTGGTTTCCAGAAGTTCGGAATAAGTTAATTCGAACAGTTTCTCAAATTCATCCTTATTCTTCAATTTGGTGTTCAGCAGAAGGTATTCCACATAACCTTCTATATCAAATTCATCATCATTAAATATTTCGTCAATTGCTGTAATTCTGTTTGATTCATCGAACCCGAGTGCATCCTCAAACATTTTAACCAGAACGTTAAACTCGACATCCTCATTCAACAACTCGAATGAGCCTTCAACTCTTCTTTTAGCGGATTCTATATTTGCATCTCTGAAACTGAAACTTCTTTCTTCATCAGGTTTTTCTTTCTCAATTGCACTTCTGACCAGAAAGTCACCAACATTCATTAATCCCGATACTCTGGGAAATCTGTTGAACCACAGCAAAGCCTCCGCAATTTTAAATTGATTCTGACTCACGTTCTCAATTTCATCGAACAGCATACCATATTTATCGTTCAACTCCTTATTATTATATACAAATTGTTTCAGTAATTCTTCCTCGCTTTGTTTCTTTTCGATCAGTTGTATAGTTCTTATACCTTTAATCTTCCCTTTATAATTCTTCATAGTATTAGCGTAGCCTTTAATTGTAGAAGCATATTTTAACTGCATTGCTTCATCTCCGGATGAAACATCTTCAATAAGATCGATCATCCATTCATATAATTCCGACACATACGGAAGCATATAGTTATACTGCCACTCCAGGAATTGTGAAGGCTGATGGCGGTATGTTCTTCCGGGGTAACCCAGTATAAATACAAAATCTCCCTCCTCAACTCCATTCGGATTAACTTTCAAATATTTTTTTGGCTTAAATGGAACATTGTCTTCGGCGTAAGGCGCAGAGCTTCCGTCAGGGGCAACATAAGCACGCATGAATGTGAAGTCGCCTGTGTGCCGGGGCCATATCCAGTTATCCGATTCACCGCCGAATTCTCCGATTGCTCTCGGAGGAGCATAAACTAGTCTTACATCCTCGATAATTCTGTATTTGAAAAGTACATAGGACTGACCAGCAAACATCTCGGAGACCTGTGCTTCTATTGAATTTTCCTTGTCCGAATACTTCTCACCAAGCTCGCTCATTTTACGTGAAATAAGTTTCTTTCGTTCTGCAAGGTCATCAACACCTTCTACAGCGTCAAGAATAATATCCGAAACATCCTCATAAGACTCCGTAATTCTGCACTTATATCCCCGTGCCGGTATCTCATTCGATTTATCCGCAGCTAAAAATCCGTTTTCCAGATGATTATTCTCCGGGCTGCTTGCCATATTAATAGCTCTGAACGCACAGTGGTGATTTGTTATTATTAAGCCCTGGTCCGATACAAAAGAGCCGGTACATCCACCGACTTTTACAAGTGCATCGATAAGGCTTATTCCTTCGGGATCGTAGATATCTTTGGGAGTGATTTTCAGACCGGCTTTCACAAGATCAACTTTTTGAATTTCACTAAGCGGATACATGCCTTCTTCAAGTTCAGGAGATATCATTCCGGTTGTAGAAATTATAAGCAGAAGTGTCAGAATAAATCTTTTAATTTTCATCTTAATTATCCCGGATTTATCTTATTAAATAATTATAAATGTAAAAAAATAGTCAGTAATAACAAACCGCATCAGGCGGATGGAAAAAACCCCGGCAGAGTTTACAGCCGGGGTATATAAACTTGCATTAAATATTTTAATGGTTAGATAACAGCACCTGATCCTTTGATCTGATATACTTTTTTCACCTTTTTTTCCTTTGAGCAGCAGGAGGCTTCGGCTGTTTCTTTTGTTTCTTCAGCGCTGCACGACTCACCCGTATGTCCTGAACATTCAGGTTCGAGTTCTACATCAAAGGAGTATACTTCGCCTTCAACGAGTGCCGTTTCGCCTTTGGTTTCCATCGGGAATACAATTTCCCCGTCGTTGACTTTTATGCGGATAGACTGAAATTTCTGATCACCTGCAACTTCTATCCAGCAGCCTCTTTTTGAGCATACATCTACAACGAGACCCTCAACCAGGACTTTTTTGCCCACAAAGCTTTCAGGATTTTCCAGGATTTCCGAAATTTTTGTTTTTGCATCTATAGTAATTTCAGCTCCGTATTTTTTCCCTTCAGAAGCAGTTAAAAGTACGGAACATAAAATAAAAATTGCGATTGTTAAAATATACTTGCGCATTGTTTACATTCCTTTATTATTTTTTGGGATATGAACTTGAGGGGTAAAATTAGTGAACTCCTGTTATAATTCAAACTATATTCCGTAATCATTAAAAAAGAGTAAAGATGAAGAGAAGAAAATTTTGTAGCACTTCCGCTATGTCGGTTGTCGCACTGTCGTTTGCGGGATGTACGCAGGCAACTTTTATTTCTGAAAAGCGGTCAGTCCCTAAATTAAAAGCCCCCAAATTGAGAGAAGGAGATAAGATCGGCTTAATCTCACCCGGCAGTTTTATTACCGAAGAATCTCTTAAGGAGTCCATTAACAATATCGAAAAGTTGGGTTTAAAAACTTACTATACCGATAATGTACTGGCAAAAAACGGTTATCTGGCAGGTACCGATAAACAGCGGGCAGATGATATTAATCATATGTTCGCGAACCCGGATATAAAAGGCATATTTTGCACAAGAGGAGGTTATGGCTGCAACCGGATTCTTCCTTTTATAGATTACGAATTAGTAAAAAACAGCCCCAAAGTTTTGTGCGGTTACAGTGATGTTACCGCACTTCATTATGCGCTTTATGCCAAAACGGGAGTGGTTTCGTTCCACGGTCTGGTAGGCATTTCTACATTTAATGATTACTCAGTGCAGTATCTTAAAGAAGTTTTAATGAAGAAAAACGACTATCTCGATCTCTTATCATTCGATGAAACAAGCAGGAGAGATGATAACGCATATGACAGGTATATAATAAGCGGCGGAATTGCCGAGGGTGAGCTTGTCGGAGGCAATCTTTCAATAGCGGTAACTTTGTTAGGCACACCATATGATGCAGACTATAGCGGTAAATTAGTGTACTTTGAGGATATTGGTGAGGAACCTTACAGAATTGACAGAATGCTTACCGAACTGCTTTTAGCCGGCAAACTTCAAAATGCTGCGGGTATAATACTCGGAGTGTTTGTGGACTGTGAGCCGGATAAGGATGATCCGGAGTTTGAAAACTCATTCAGACTCAGAGAAGTGCTGAAAGACAGACTGGGTAATTTGGGAATTCCGGTTGGTTACGGTTTGTCGTTCGGTCATATTTCAAACAAGTTTACACTTCCGTTCGGAATATATGCAAGATATAATGCAGAAGAGATGAAAATTACTTTGCTTGAACCAACTGTTTTTTGATTATAATTTAATAACTGTTATGCACGCACAAGTAGTATTTCCAATGCCGTTTAGAAACCCGTTTACTTACAGGGTGCCGGATGATTTTGTGGATTCGGTAAAGGTGGGTGTGAGGGTTGTTGTTCCGTTCGGAAAAAGAATTCTGACGGGATTTGTAATCGGAGTGAGCGATACTACAGATGTAAAAGACAAACTTAAAAATGTGCTTTATGTTTTGGATGAGAATCCGATATTCTCGCCCGCATCATTAAAGTTTTACGAATGGATTTCCGAATATTATCTCTGTTCTCTCGGTGAGGCGCTTCGTAATTCGGTTCCCTACGGATCGGAGGTGGAGTCAAAAAGAAAAGTTGTTTCCGATACTGATTTCTGCGGGCAACTGCTTAAAGACGAAAAGAACCCGAAATCATTAAAGGCAAAATTACTTGAGATTTTAGCTGTTAAAGAAACGCATACCGTATCTCAACTTCAGAAAATACTGAAGAAAAAAAATATTTATTCAGCGCTTAAATCACTCGAAAAAGCAGGCGCTGTGTCTGTTCTTGATATAATTGAAGATGCGAAAGTAAAAGTCAAGATGGTTAAGCATGTAAGATTAGCGAAAAGTATTGATGACGTTTATGAGCAAATTCCGCAAATCGAATCGAAGTCGCCAAAACAACTTGTTATTCTGCTGGAACTGATTTCTTGCGGAGATAAACCGGTACAGATGAGCTACCTGTTGAATAAAACGAAAACTCATCAAACCTCTCTGAACTCGCTAACAGAAAAAGGACTGGTTGAGATATTTGATAGGGAAGTGGAAAGGGTGTATGAGGAAACTTATTCGGAAGCAAAGAAAAACGTAAAACTTACTCCCGCTCAAAAAGAAATCGTTGATCTTCTGAAAGATGATATAACCGGAAGAAAATTCAACTCCTATCTTCTCTACGGCGTAACAGGAAGCGGAAAAACGCAGGTATATATAGAACTTTCAAAGATCGCAATAAAAAAGAATAAAGCAGCATTAATTTTAGTACCTGAAATATCATTGACTCCGCAGATAACCTCACGTTTCTACAATGTGTTCGGCAGTCTTACAACCGTTATTCACAGCAGGTTGTCCTTAGGCGAAAGATTTGATGCGTGGCGCGGAATAATAAAGGGAAAGTATAGAGTTGTAATCGGTCCGAGGTCTGCTTTGTTTGCTCCTCTCAAAGATATCGGAATAATCGTGGTGGATGAGGAACATGATTCCAGCTACAAGCAGAATGAGGTTGTTCCGAAGTATAACGCGAGAGATGCGGCTATTGTAAGAGCAAGTCAATCGGCATGTCCCGTCTTATTGGGCAGTGCAACTCCTTCGATGGAAAGCATGCACAATGCGAGAACCGGTAAATATAAGCTGCTTAGGCTGGAAGAACGGGTTGATAATGCGAAAATGCCCTTTATTAAACTAGTGGATATTACTGCTGAAAAGAGAGAGGGCGGGGTTGAAAGAATATTCTCCAGGCTTCTGATCGATGAAATTGGCAAGCGGCTTACTAAAAAAGAAAATGTTATAATTCTTCAAAACAGGAGAGGCTTTTCTACGCAGGTATACTGCGAGGATTGTTCGCACGTGGAAATGTGTCCAAATTGCGACGTTTCACTTGTTCACCATATAAATAAGAATATGCTTCAATGTCATTACTGCGGATTCACCGAAGCAGTTCCAAGAGCATGCAGAAATTGCGGTTCGCTCTCACTAAAATATTTCGGCACGGGAACTCAGAGAGTCGAGGATGAGCTTGCGTTTTACTTCCCGGAAGCAAAAATAGAAAGGATCGATTCAGACAGCACTGCACAAAAAGGACAGCTGGGATTGATACTTAACAGTTTCCGAAAGGGTGAAATTGATATTCTTGTCGGGACTCAAATGGTGGCTAAAGGGCTGGACTTTGCCAATGTTACGCTCGTGGGTGTTGTCTCCGCCGAAACAACATTATGGCTTCCGGATTTCAGGGCAGACGAAAGAACTTTTCAGCTTCTTACTCAGGTCGCGGGAAGATCGGGAAGAAGCGAAACACACGGAGAGGTTATAATTCAGACCCGTAATCAGAAGCATTTTGTTCTTCAGAAGGTAATGTCATCCGACTATGAAGGATTTTATAACAATGAAATCGCACTGAGGGAGAAAAACTTTTATCCTCCGTTTACCCGAATTGCATTGATCGAATGTAAAGATCAGGTAGAGCAAGATGCAAGGCAGGCTATAAATGATTTTTACAAATATCTGAACGCATATAAGAATCAGGTTGATGTAACTCCACCGGCTCCGGCTTTGATTTCAAGAATAAAAGGCTTTTATAGATTTCATTTAATGGCAAGGACATTCAAGACAAAAGATCCTGCCGGGCACATTTTAAGAACCGCAATTACAAATGCACAGAGTGAGTATTATCAAAAAAGCAGGTATAAAGAAATAAAATTAATTGTTGATATAGACCCGGTGAATATTATATGAAACTTCAGGCTGATATCAGTAATTGATCTTTAGTTTTTTCATTTTCCTCCACAAAGTTGAAGTATTGATTCCAAGATAATCAGCCGTTTGTTTTCTGTTCCATTTGTTTTTATCGAGTGCGGATATAATAACTTCCCGCTCCGTATTATTAATTTTAGATAGAATCCTGCTTGATTCCGATTCGACTACCGGAACCGTATTGAGTCTGAGTCTTTTAGGCAAATGCTCGGGTTGAATAATGTCGCTGCTGCATAGTATAAAACAATGTTCAATTACGTTTTCAAGTTCTCTGATATTTCCTTTCCAGTCGTATTCAAGTAAAACATCGTAAGCTTTTGAGTTAAATTGCTTTATGTTCTTGCCGAACTTTTTGTTAAAGTGTTCGATAAAATGGTTTATGAGTAACGGCAGGTCGTCCCTCCTCTCTCTGAGAGGGGGAAGGTGAATATTTATAACATTGATTCGATAATATAGGTCATCCCTGAATCGTCCTGCAAGTATTTCATCCGTTAGATTTTTATTTGTTGCGGCAATTATTCTTGCATCGGTTTTAATGTTCTTTGTTCCTCCGACTCTCTCGAATTCGAGGGTTTCAATTACCCGAAGAAGTTTAGTTTGTACGCTCGGTGTCAGGTCGCCGATTTCATCAAGAAAAATTGTTCCGCCACGGGCGAGTTCAAACCGCCCAATTTTAGTCGTTATCGCTCCGGTAAAAGCGCCTTTTTCATGTCCGAAAAGCTCGCTCTCAATAAGAGATTCAACAAAGGCGCTGCAATTAACGGTTACAAAAGGTCCGTTGCGGCGCAGACTGTTCAAGTGAATAGCTCTTGCGGCAAGTTCTTTCCCCGTACCGCTTTCACCTGTTAAAAGAACTGTGCTATTCGTATTAGCAACACTTTCAAGCACTGCTACAACCTGATTTAATTCCTTGCTCTTGCCGATTATGTTTTCAAACTTGAATTTTTCGATTAAATGGTCGGATAAATTTTTCAGCTCAGTGATATCCATAAAAGTCTCAACAGCACCGCACTTTTCATTTTTATCATTTGCAAGTACGGACGAGTTAACCTTTATCGGTACCTTTCTTCCCGACTTATGAATTATTTCCAATTCGTTTCCTATACTTGCTCTTCCGTTGTGCATGGTGCTCTCCATGTGACAGCCGTTACGGCATTTGTTGGATCTGAATATTTCCCAGCATTTCCTGCCTATAGCTTCGGACTTATTGTAACCGGTTATCTTCACTGCTGAATTGTTGAAAGAAGTTATAGTCCAGTTCTTATCTATAGTGAAAGTACCTTCTATGTTGCTGTTAAATATTGCATCGAGTTTATTTCGCTCGATGATAAGTTCCAGTGTTTTAGCTTCAAGATTTTCGTACATGGTTATCATTTCCTTGGTATCCCTGAAAGTCAGAACGGCACTTATCGGTTTATTTTCTTTTCGTATCGGATTAATGGAAGCCAGAACATTTTTTTTAGTATTGTTTGCGCATGTAATATTGATTGACAGATTTGAAAACGAACGGTTTTCAAGAAGACATTCTGAAATAATTCCCTTATCCTCTTCGGAATGTCTGAATAATACATCGTAATTACCGCCCAGTATCTCTTCTTCGGTAAATCCGGTTATTCGTGATGCGGCTTCGTTAAACACAATAACATTTAAATCCTTACCGATTACAACAATAGCGTCGGGAATTACCATTACTTCTTTGTTTTTATCAATTAAGCCAACAACATCTTTCATTCTGGTTTCAAATTAGTTGGAAAAATTATATTGCAAAATAAGAATAATATTGCAGGAAAGAAACTAAATGCAACATATAATTGCATTAATGCAATATCTCCAAAAGAATTATTTGATTATTCACTAATAAAAAACAGAAAATATGGCACTTCTCTTGTTGTAATTAGAATTCTAAATACGGGAGAACTAATGTTTTTTGATCCGGCGTGTATTCCATGTATTATCAATCAGGCACATAAAACAGCATTATTATTTACAAATGGCAACAAGGATTTACAGCTCAGCATATTGAAAAAAGTATGCAGAGAAGTTGAAAAGGTTGGTGATGAATGTACCGCTCCGCAATTTTCCAGGACATTACAGGAAATAGTTGAAGAGAGTTTGGGAATATTCAACCCTTACAAAGAAATCAAAGAGAAAAACCTGGCAGCTGCAAAGAATTATATTCCTTTTCTTCAATCGCCGCTGAACAACATAAATGATAAAATAGAAATTGCTGTCCGGATTGCAATAGCGGGGAATATAATCGATATAGGAGCCAATCCTGGATTTAATCTGGAAGATGAGATAAGCAGAATTACTTCAAATAATATTGATTTACTGATGCTGCCGAAATTCAAGAGGGATCTTGAGAAGGCAGAGTCGATATTATACATTGGTGATAATTACGAAGAAGCATTATTCGATAAATTTCTTCTGAATGAATTGAGACCGAAAAAAGTAGTCTTTGCCGTCCGTTCAAAACCTATCTTAAATGACATTACACTCGAAGATGCATACAGACTTGAAATAGATAAAATTTGCGACGTGATGGAAAGCGGCAGTAAAATTGCCGGTACAGATTTGAATGCATGTACCGATGAATTTATGAAAGTATATAAAAATGCCGATATGGTTATAGCAAAAGGTCAGGGCAATTATGAAACATTAATAAATGCAGAAAGACCCATTTATTTCCTTTTTAAAGTAAAATGTGATGCAATCGCAGCTAAATCAGGTTACCGGAAAGGAATGGGGGTATTATTATATAAACGACGAATTAACGAGGTTTAAAATGAAACATTATGATATTGCAATTATCGGAGGCGGTCCAGCGGGAGTTGCATGTGCCATTTCAGCAAAGAATACTCATCCCGACAAAGAAGTTGTATTGATACGGAAGGAAAGTAAACCGATGGTACCATGCGGTATTCCGTACACACTTTTTACACTGAATCAAGTCAGCGATAATATTCTACCCGACACACCATTAGAAAAAAATAAAATAAATGTTATTGACGATGAAGCAGTAGGCAGAACTGACCATAAAATACTATTGGCTGATAATGGTGAGATTGAATTTGAAAAACTTGTGCTTGCAACCGGATCAAAAGCTGTACTGCCGAATATCGAAGGAGTCGATAAGGAAAATATTTTCTTAGTCCGTAAAAATATGGAATACCTCGAGAATCTGAAATTAAAGCTAAAAGATGCAGAAAATGTTGTAATTCTTGGAGGCGGGTATATTGGAGTTGAAGTTGCAGACGAATTATTGAAAAGCGGAAAAAAAATTACAATTGTTGAAATGATGGATTTTTTACTGCCTTCGATGGATAATGAATTCGGCGAAAAGGTTGAGGAAATTATTAAAGGCAAAGGCGGCAGAGTTATCACAGGAAAAAGTGTTCAAAAAATATTAGGAAGTAATAAGGTAAGCGGTGTTGAGTTAAATGATGGTTCGGAGATCGGATGCGACCTGTTGATAATTTCTTGCGGTTATAAACCCAGTATCGAGTTGGCTGAAAAATTTAACCTTGTGTGTGAAAAAGGTAAAGGGATACTGGTCGATGATTATTTACGGACTTCTGAAAAAGATATTTTCGCCATTGGCGACTGTGCAGCAAAATACGATTTCTTTACTGGTGAATTCTCGAATATAATGCTTGCTTCAACTGCAATGGCTGAAGGACGTTTAGTCGGCTCCAATATTTACTCAATTAAAGTTATAAGAAAATACCAGGGCGTATTAGGTACGTTTTCAACAAAAATAGGGGACACTGCTTTTGCATTAAGCGGAATTACAGAAAGGCGTGCAAAGGAAAGGGGACTGGAATATACAGTCGGTTTTGCAAAAGCGGTAGACCGTCATCCTGGCAAACTTCCCGGAGCAGCCGAGATGACAGTAAAACTCCTTTTTTCTACTTATTCACATCAACTGCTCGGCGCCCAGGTTATGGGTGGTGATTCAGTCGGTGAATTAATTAATATGGCTTCGGTAATGATATTAAATAAAATGACAGATACGGATATTGATACGCTGCAAATAGGTACTCATCCTTTGCTGACGCCGTCGCCAATTGCATACCCGGTAATTAATGCAACTGCCGATGCAATAAAAAAATGGTATAAATATCAAAGCGCTTAGGATGACTCCGGACAGAAAAAAAACACTATCGGTTATATTGGTGATTACGGCAGCCCATTCTTTAGCAGTCGGTATAGGCTTGATAATAATGCCGGCTGCATTAATAAATTTTTTCGGGTTTGCAGAGGTGACCGAAAGATTTTTCCCTTCGCAGGGAGGTGTGTTTCATATTGTTATGGCGGCAGGTTATGCGATGGCTGCTTATAATTCAAACAAATGCGATTGCCTGATACAGTTCTCAGTTTTTGTAAAATTCTGCGCTACGTTTTTTTTACTGATTTATTTTTTGTTTTTTCTACCGGTGTGGCTTGTGTTGGTATCATGTGTAACCGATTTTATTTTAGGCTCCGCTATATTAATTGCCTATCGTTCGAATAAAAATTTATTGGTACGCGGTAATATCATTGAATAAAAACATGGTAAAAATAGTGATTACGGGAGCTTCCGGTTTTGTAGGTCGCTATGTGATCGACAACCTGAAAGAAGAATACATTTTGTATGCTGTAGCCCGGCGTTCAAGAAAAGAAGCTGATATTCCGTATCATCAGAATTTAAACTGGATACAATGTGATGTTGCCAAAACAGATTGCCTTAATGAGGTTGCAGGTTATTTAAAATCAGAAGGAGGTGCCGATTTAGTTATACATCTGGCAGCTTACTATGATTTTACAAATCAATATAATCCGGAATATGACCGGACTAATGTCGGCGGCACTAAAAACGTTCTTGAGTTTGCAAGAACAATCGGTGCAAGCCGTTTTATTTTTGCCAGTTCTCTCGCAGCCTGTGAATTTCCGAAAAAGGGTGAATCTATTAATGAAGACTCGTTGCCGGATTCCGAATGCGAATATGCCAGAAGCAAAAGAAAAGGGGAGTTGCTGGTCCGGGAATATTCAAAATATTTTCAGTGCGTTGTGGTGAGACTTGCTGCAGTTTATAGCGACTGGTGCGAATACGCTCCTCTGTATAAATCTCTTTCAAAATGGTTGTCGAATGATATGGATTCCCGAATTCTTGCGGGCAGGGGAGAATGGGCAGTTCCATACATTCATGTTCACGATGTCTGTTCATTCATAAGAAATATTATTAGGGGAGAAAACCTAGCTGGTTTTAATATTTACAATTGCAGCTTCGACGGATCAACATCTCATAAAGAACTATTTGCAATTTCTACCAGGTACTATTTCGGTGAAGCCGTTAATCCCTTTTGCCTGCCTAAAATTATTTTATATCCGGGGCTGTTTTTAAAATATCTTATGAAATATCTGCACATCTCATGCGAGCTGCCGTTCGAAAAATTCTGGATGATGGAATATATAGACCGGAAGCTGGAGGTTGACTCTTCACGCACAAGACAGGAACTGAACTGGGAGCCTGCTCCCCGATATCATATTAAAAGGAGATTATTATTTCTTCTTGAAAAAAGAAAAAGTCATCCGGATGTATGGAAAATTAAAAATGAAGCTGCTTTAAAAAAGGTAACCAGAAGAATTAACCTTCTTATTTATGAAGAGCTTCTGAAACAGAAGGAATCTGTACTAAATAAAATATCGGAAAGAATTCTTGATGAAAACAAAAACAATTTCTTTTCATTATATAAAAAACTGGACCGTGAAGATTTTTTATGCTACATGAGTACATTATATCATCTGATAATGGCGTCGGTTAGAAGCGGTGACAGAAGTTTGATGCTGAAATACATAGATGATATTGCCATAAGAAGGTTTGCAGAAGGTTTTGAGCCGGATATATTAATAGGAACGCTGAATGTATATAAAGAAATAATTTTCGAACACCTTATATTAAATGAAGAACTGCTCAAACTAAAGCGTGAAATTTATAATTATATCGGGTTGAGTTTACAGATAGCACAGGATGAGATTGAGGATCTTTATGAGGAACTGATCAGAAAAATGTCTCTGGAAAAATTAACCGAATCCTCTCTGTTGCCTGATTGTGCAGAGCTGAGAAAGATGATTCGCCAGTTAAGTGCCTTCTATCAAATTTCACCGGATAATGAAAAGCTCAATGATAATTAAAACTAATTTGGTTATTAGGAATTAATAAAAAAACACAGGTAACAAAATGGACGAACATGAAAAACAAATTGCATTAGAAGAAGAAAAGATCGATAAAACTATAAGTAAAATTAAACACAGGATTGCCGTATTCAGCGGTAAAGGCGGTGTGGGTAAAACTACCGTCAGCGTTAATCTTGCTGCAGGTTTTCAATCACACGGAAGTTCTGCAGGAATTTTGGATGCCGATATTACAGGACCGAATGTAGCTAAAATGTTGGCAATACACGATGATGCAATAGTCCTTGACGGCTCGATTATTCCATTCGAAAAATACGGTTTGAAGGTCATTTCAATAGCCAGCATGATAAAATCAGGTCAGCCGGTTATCTGGCGTGGTCCTATGCGTTCTAAAGTAATAAACCAGTTCCTGGCTGATGTGATGTGGGGCGACCTCGATTATCTTATAGCTGATCTGCCTCCTGGTACAGGTGATGAAATACTAACAATTGCTCAGAAAATGAAACCCGATTGCGCAGTAATTGTAACTACTCCTCAGGAAGTTTCTGTAATTGATGCTGAAAGAGCCGTTAATATGGCAAAAAAAATGGAAATTCCTTATATAGGAATTGTGGAAAATATGGCAGGTTTTACTTGTCCTAGTTGCGGTGAAAAAATTGACCTGTTCGGTACCGGAGGCGGTGAAGAATTGGCATCGAAGGAAAATGTTCATTTTCTCGGTTCAATTCCGATTGATATAAATGCACGTATTCTCGGCGATAAAGGAATACCGGTAGTACTGCATCAACAGGATTCAGATATGGCAAAAACTTTTACTGGTATAACGGGTTTAATTGAAGATCATTATAAAATATCTCAGCAAGTATGAAAACCATAACCTTTAATTAAGATTATAAGGAGTAGAAATGAACACAGATGAAGAAAAAACAGGGATACCATTAATCGGCGACAAAATGCCAAGCATGAAGGTTCAAACAACACACGGAATGAAAAACATTCCGGAAGATTACAAAGGCAGATGGATAGTATTATTCAGTCACCCGGGCGATTTTACACCGGTATGTACAACGGAATTTTATGCATTTGCAAAGAGGAACGAGGAGTTTAAAAAATTAAACGCAGAACTTATTGGGCATTCGATAGACCAAATCTTTTCTCATATTAAGTGGGTGGAATGGATAAAAGACAATTTGAAAATGGAAATACCATTCCCTGTAATTGCGGACGATATGGGAAAAGTAGCACTTAAACTTGGAATGATACACCCTGGTAAAGGCGCCAACACCGTGCGTGCGGTATTTCTGATAGATCCAAACGGAATAGTAAGATTGATGATCTATTATCCCCAGGAAATTGGAAGACAGGTTGACGAAGTGCTGAGAGCGTTGAAAGCTCTTCAAATTTCAGACTCACAAAAAGTTGCAATGCCCGAGAATTGGCCGAACAACGAATTGATTAAGGATAAGGTTATTATACCTCCTCCTAAAGACGTTACGGAAGCGGAAAAAAGGATGAAACCTGAAGAAGGTTACGACTGGTGGTTTACTTATAAATCTTTATAGAATTTTTTAGAATATATCCCGGACCTATAAATAGGAGAACCTATGATTAATAAAATACTACTGCTTGTGATAACTGCTTTTATAGCATTAGCAGCTCAGACTCATAAGGAGTTAATAACCGATCCTTTCAGTTCACCCCAGGAAGTAACCGGTACATGTTTAACATGTCATGAAACTTCCGCACAAGAGGTAATGAAAACAAATCACTGGACATGGCTGGATGAAAAGTTTACGGACGAAGAAGGCAGCGAAGTCCAGAGAGGTAAGATTAATTTTATTAACAATTTTTGTATTGCTGTTCCTTCTAATTATCCCCGTTGTACCAGCTGCCATGTAGGGTATGGCTGGAAGGATCCGGACTTTGATTTCAGCAACGAGGAAAATGTAGATTGCCTGGTTTGTCACGATCAAACCGGCACGTATAAAAAAGTTCCCACCGGTGCTGGTTCACCGGCTTCAGATGTTGATCTTTTATATGTAGCGCAAAATGTGGGTGCGCCTTCAAGAAAGAATTGCGGAATATGTCACTTCGACGGCGGCGGCGGTACGGGGGTCAAGCATGGTGATCTTGACGACAGCCTTTACGATCCGGAGCCTGAAACAGACGTACATATGGGCGAACTGGGATTTGAATGTACAGAATGTCATACCACAAATGAACATAAAATAATGGGAGCCAGCCATGGTTCGATGGCTTCGGGCGCCAATCATATTTACTGTACGGACTGTCACGAAGGTATTCAGCATAAGTATAAAACAATAGACAAACATATGAACTCGGTTGCATGTGAAACTTGTCATATTCCCGAATTTGCAAGAGTTGAACCTACTAAGACATGGTGGGATTGGTCAAAAGCAGGTGAAGACAGAAGTCCTGAAACAGATGAATTCGGCAAGGAAACATACAGTAAACTTAAGGGTGAATTTAAATGGGACAAAAATGTTATACCCACATACAAGTGGTATAATGGTAAAGCTTCATATTACACTTTCGGCGATAAGTTAAATCCCGGCGATGTACTTGAGCTGAATAAACTTGATGGCGACATATCCGATCCGAAGGCAAAAATTTATCCGTTCAAAGTAATGCGAGGCACCCAAATTTACGATGCTGTAAACAACTATTTAATTATACCTAAACTATTCGGACCTGACGGCTACTGGAAAACTTTCAACTGGGATGAGGCTTCACGGCTGGGAATGAATGAAATTAATCTGCCGTATTCCGGTGAATATTCCTTTGTAGAAACCGAAATGTACTGGCCGATAAACCACATGGTTGCTTCCAAAGAGAAAGCACTGAAATGTAATTCATGTCACGGTGAAAACGGAAGAATGGATTGGGAAGCTTTGGGCTATTCCGGAGATCCGAGAAAAGTAAAGGGCAGAAATATCAGCAGTAACCAGACGAAATGATATATGATAAATCAAGAGAGGCAGAAATGAAAATCGGAATAATAATCTGTGACAGATACAAAACTTGTGCTGCCGGGAAATGTTTAAGAGCGATGCGCGAAAGAGAGGGAGCATTTGATATTTACAAGGATGTAGATGTTGAACTTGCCGGATATACCACCTGTGGTGGTTGTCCGGGGGGTAATATTGAATACGCTCCTGAGGAAATGAAGAAGAATGGTGTGGAAGTTATTCATTTTGCTACAGGAATGGTTGTGGGATATCCGCCTTGTCCATATATTAAACAATTTAAATCGTTTATTGAAACCAGATACAAATTGAAAGTGGTTGTAGGCACACATCCGATTCCCGAAAAATATTTTATTACGCATTCCAAACTTAATACCTGGGATTCGGAAACATGGGAAAATCTGATTGCCCCTACTTTAAAAGAAAAAGCGGTAAGAGAAGCCTATGATTGAATGACATAAAAAGTTTCCAATTTCAAAAAGAAATTTAAATATGGGATACCAGAAATGGCAAAAGTTGAATTATCGGTTCCGGTATATAAGCTGGCTCTTCTGCAGGCTTATTTATACGAGATTTTTAGTCTTGAGAATAAATGCGATATGAACTTCAATCATACGATATGGTATTTAAAACAGAACTTTACAGAGAAGGAAGCCGATATGATAATTTCATTCCTGAGAAGCAAGGGTGTGAATTGTGACTGCGACATACTACGGAAACTGGATCTTAGTGTTTTAGCCGCGCATGAATTGAATTTTCATTAATGGGTGAAAATATGTCGATTGTTTCTTTTACGGAAACACAGGAGAAACAGTGAAAAACTTCGGGAGTGAATTGTATAAAATTCAGAGTTGCAGTTATTCCTTTAAATATTGTCAGGTTGTATAAACGGTTTTAGTGATTAATAAAATTTCTGCTGGCGGTGACTGATTTATAACTGATATGTCCGAAATACAGATGCTGGAAACAGAAAGAGATACAACGAATGTAATAAAAGAGTACTGATTTAAATTAAAACAGCGAAGTAAATTTTTAAATAGATTTTAACCATAAATGAAGATTGCAGTAGCTGTTAACAGTCCTTCCGTTAATTCGGAAATATCCGATGTATTTGGAAGGAGTGATTATTTTGTTTTATGGGACACTCAGAGTATTTCAAAAGAAATAATCTATAATCCCTTTTCCAAAACGTTCGATGAAGCCGGCATCCAATCAGCCCAACTGCTGATAGAAATTGGCGCCGATGCAGTGCTCATTAGAAAAATAGGTTTAAATGCACAAAGAATATTCGACTCTGCAGGAACTAAAATTTTTTTATGTCCCTGTGAAAAGCCGGAGACTGTTTTTAAACTTTTCATTGATAACAAACTTGAAATCTATAAGTCAGCCGAAGATAATTATAAGCTGAATAATCAAACTGAGATTGAATAATCTTTTTAATTACCAATTACTCGTTAAATAAAGAGGAAACATGAATAGGCGAATCGCAGTAGCTATTGAAGAAAAAAATTCGGGAGTTGAACACGTTGCGGAGCATTTTGGCAGATGTTCCAAAATTATTATATGCGAACTTGGAGAAAATAACGAAATAATTAAGAAGGAAGTTTATCATAACCCGTTGAATGGTCATCACGGTGGTGTTTGTCAGCTTCCCGCTTATATAAGCCAATATGGAATTCAAGTAATTATTGCAGGTGGAATGGGAGCAAAGGCAGTTGCTAATTTCCATTCTTACGGAATAGATGTAATTACCGCACCGGGCTTAGAATACGAATATGCACTTGAAAAGTTCAGATCCGGTAATCTTAGCGGATACGAGGAATGCGCCGGACACTCTCACGATTGTTAGCAGCGGGGTACATGTGGTAATTACAGTAGCATCAGGTAAAGGTGGAACGGGTAAAACAACAGTTGCTGCGAGCATGGCGGATGTCTTGAATGACTGTGTTTATATGGATGGAGACGTTGAAGAACCTAACGGGCATATACTCCTTAATCCTGAAATAAAACTTACGGAGAAAGTTTTTAAAACACTGCCATCTATTGATTTCGGGAAATGCGATTTCTGCGGTAAGTGTATTGAAGTATGCGAGTTCAATGCTCTGATTAATCTGAAATCTGAAATTATCCTTTTCGAAGAGATGTGCCATAGCTGTGGGGCATGCATTTATTTTTGTCCTCAGAAAGCAATAAGCGAGGTACCGAAGGAAATAGGAGTTTTAAGGTATGGAACAGCGAAGGATAATATAACTTTTTTTGATGGAATATTAAGAATAGGAGAACCTTCAGCCGTCCCGTTGCTAAAGCGATTGAAGAGTAAAATAGAAAACGGGAAAATCACCATAATCGACTCTCCTCCAGGCACATCATGTTCTATGGTAGAAGCAGTGAAGGATTCCGATTACTGTGTGCTCGTTACCGAATCTACACCCTTCGGACTGAATGATTTAAAACTTGCAGTTGATGTTCTTAAAATAATAGGAATACCTTTCGGTATTATCATCAATAAATATCAGCCGGAATTCCGGCAACTAGAAGAGTATATAACTGCAAACGGGTTTGATCTGCTTCTCAAGATACCATTCGAAAGAGAAATTGCAGAAGCATATTCAAAGGGAATTCTTCCGGTTACTTATAAACCTGAACTGAGAAATCACTTTAAGAAACTGATGACCGAAATATCAGGAAAAATTAAACCGGAAAAAGTTAATGCCGGATAAGTCTTACAAACAAATCGTTGTCTTAAGCGGTAAGGGCGGTACGGGAAAAACCACCATCTCAGCTGCATTCACAGGTTTGATAAAATCTAAGGTTATTATAGACTGTGATGTTGATGCGGCGAATCTTCATCTTCTGTTAAAGCCGGAGAGAATTACCTCACACGACTATTACGGAGGTAAAAAAGCATCGATAGATAAAACCCGCTGCGACGAGTGCGGCTTATGCGAAAGCGTTTGCAGTTTTGACGCGATAAATAATTTTGATGTTGATCCGATAAGCTGCGAAGGATGCGGATTCTGCTTTAGAATTTGCCCGCTCAATGCAATCAGCTTTAATCAGGTAAAAACTGGTTCATACTACGAATGTTTACTTGAGGATGGAACGAAGTTTTATTTCGCAAAATTAAGTCCCGGTGAAGGTAATTCGGGTAAGCTGGTAACAGAAATAAAAAAGAACGCGTTGGATAATCTGCCCGGAGATCTTAAATGGGTAATCGTAGACGGACCACCGGGAATAGGATGCCCTGTAAATGCCAGTATATCGTCTGCCGATATTGTCGTGATTGTAACTGAACCGACTCTATCGGGAATTCATGACTTAAAGAGGCTGGTTGAGCTAATCGGAAAATTTAATTTGAAAAGCGGAATTATAATTAATAAATACGATCTTAATCAGGATGTCACTTCTCAGATATACAGTTTCTCCGAGGAATGTAATATTCCGGTTATCGGAAAAATTAGGTTCAGTAAAAAATTCACGAATGCGATTATTGAAGGCAAGAGCATCATTGAAACTGATGAAAACATTCGCAACGAATTTATAAATATCTGGGAGCAAATTTCTATGTGGGGAAAATAGAACTTCAAGTAAATAATCGGTTATTAACTGATCGGAGATAAATTACATGAACAGTTTTAATTCAACAAAGGAAATTAGTATACCCGGGAAAATAGCTGTAACATCAACCGGCGGATCGATGGATTCACTTGTCAGCGAACAATTTGGGCGCTGTCAGTATTTTTTATTCATTGTTCCCGAAACAATGAAGTTTGAAGCTGTCTCGAATCTCGGAGAACAAATGCAAAACGGTGCCGGACCGAAAGCTGCAGAACTTATAATCAAATACGGAGCTGATGTATTGCTGACAGGGCACGTTGGTGACAGAGCAGAAGAAGTTCTTAAACGTGGGGGTGTAAAAATCGTAGATGGTTATAATGGAACAGTGAAAGTTAAAGATGCTGTAAATATATATTTGTCGAATAAAAGCAAGGAACAGTAGAATGAAGAATCACAAACTAATAGGACTTTTAAACAACAACATTGCAAATCTTCAGGTATTATACGTAAAACTTCATAACTATCATTGGAACGTAAAGGGAATCAATTTCATGTCGGTGCATGAGTTAACAGAGAAATACTATGATTATTTCGCCGAGCAATACGACGAGGTTGCCGAAAGAGTAGTCCAGCTTGGAGCTAAACCTCTTTCGTCTTTACAGGAATATCTGAAGAATGCCAGGATACAAGAGGAAAAAGGTAACGTGTTTGATAGTAAGACTGTTATTGAATCGGTTCTTGCAGATTTTGAAATGCTTAATAAAGATTATAAGGAGATAGCACAAACAGCCGGTGAAATAGACGATGCTCCGACTTCAGCGCTGGCAGAAGGCAATATCGCCTGGCTTGAAAAACAAATATGGATGCTTAAGGTCTCAATTGCCTGATCGGATCAGTTAAGCCGGAGGTAAAAATAAATTGATAGAAAATTACAAGGCAAATAATAAATCTGACATTATAACACCCAGAATAAAATAACTAATAGAAAAAAGTTTAGAAATTTTGATATAGCTCATAGCCATGTAAAGTCATTTATATTTTTAATAATAAATCAGCAAGAATAGAAAATGAGGCGGGAGAACAGTTTTAACATCGGATTATTATCAAATGTGAATATTGTTAAACTTCCTTTTACGGTAAATACATATGACATCGACATCGCCGGACATGTGAATAATATAGTTTATGTCAGGTGGCTCGAAGAATTAAGGAATAAACTTTTTAAGAGCATGTTCGATTACCTGAAGGTCTTTAATGGAGACTACTACCCGTATGTTATATCGACTGAAATAAAATATAAGAAGGAAATAAAAATTTCAGATAACCCCATCGGAATTATGGAATTGGTTGAATTGAGTCACGGAATTCTAAAATTAAACGCTTCGGTAGAATTGAAAAATAAAACTGCTGCAACGGCAGTTCAGAGATGCGTGTTTATGAATCTCGGTGAATCAAAAATTTTAAAGCAAAAGGAGGTTCTTGAATTATTTAATAATAACAATTCGGATTATTAAATTAAATGTGAATCTTATTAAACATTTCTATATTACATTTCATATGAATTCAATTTCAGCACGGATGTATGGAAATGAATCTAAAATTCAAAATCCGGCATCTAACTTAACTGGTTAATTAACTTATCTATTATAATACAGGAATATATTGCAACGTAATATGAAAAAGCAGCTCGATAAAAGGCACTGGTATGACGGTTATATCTATGACATATTTATAGCACCCAACCAGGATAATGCTTACAGATTGATAAATTCGATTATAAAAGACAATGCAGTTGTGCTGGATGCGGGCTGCGGTACCGGAAGGCTGGCGGTAAAACTCTCGGGTAAGTATTCAAAATATATCGGCATTGATCCCTCAATTCGCAACGTGGAGGTTGCAAATAAATATCTCAAAACAGAGTTGTCTGATAAAATTTCATTTCATCACTCGGATGTACAATCATATCTCCTAGAGAATAATGCGCATATCGATTATGCAGTACTGTCATATGTAATTCATGAGATTGATAAAGAAGAAAGAGTTAACATATTAAAGGACCTTTCCGCAGCAGCTGATTTCATAATAGTAGTCGATTACCTTTATCCACGCCCGAAAGGATTCTGGACGCTACTGAATGAAGTTGTTGAATTCGTTGCGGGAAAAGAGCATTACAGAAACTTCAAAACATATTTAGATGGAAAAGGTATCCGGGGTCTTGCACATAGTGCAAAGTTGAAGATTGTTAAAGAGATAAAAAACAAACCGACTACTTCGCATATAGCCGTAATGGTTAAACCGGATAAAAGTGAATGATTGCAGAATAGACGGACCTCAAAATGACATTAAGAGATTTAAAACTTCGTAACAACTTTATTATGGCGGCTGTAAAAACCTGGTAAGGTGATAGCGATGGTAACGTTAGCGAAAGGCAATTAGTTTTCTGGGATAAGCGTTCCGGATATGGCTCCATAGTTGTATTTGAACCATTCTTCATAGATAAGCGTGTTCGTGAACTGCCCATTCAGATCGGGATAGACAATGATAAAAATTATTGAAAGAAGGTGCTGCCGATAAAATTGGAGATGCTTCGGCAATTCAGAGTGGTTATTTTACCGCTAAGGAGCTATAAAAATTTTCAGGAGAAAAGATGGAAAAAATTGCAATCCAGGATTTATACCCCGAAGATTTGAGCTACTGCTACGGCTGCGGGAGATTGAATGAACACGGACACAGAATAAAAAGTTATTGGGAAGGGGATAAAACAGTTGCACGCTTCACTCCCGAATCATATCATATTGCCATTCCGGGTTATGTATACGGAGGTTTAATCGCGTCTCTTATCGACTGTCACGGTACCGGTACAGCTGCACTGGCAGTGCAAAGATATGGAGAAGATAAAAATGCTTCACGGGAAGCGGCACGCTTCGTGACCGCTTCGCTCAAAGTGGATTTTATCAAACCTACACCTCTGGGTCCGGAACTTCAGCTTCAGGGAGAAATTCTGGAAATGAAGGGCAGAAAAGTAATATCGGAAATTAAAGTGATTGCTGAAGGTAAAGTAACGGCTATCGGAAAGGTAGTTGCTGTGCAAATACAGAAAGGATTAACTGACACGAATAATTAGAAAGGGAAAATTATGTTAATATTAATTGGTTCCGACGGCAGAAATTTAGAAGATAAGGTGGCGAAACGATTCGGACACTCGGAGTTTTTTATTCTTTACAATACCGAAACGAAGACTTTCGGAGCGCACGAAAACATAGACGAGGATCACAGCCACAGCAATATAAATGATTTTATCGAAGACGGTGTGGAAGTTTTTATAGTGGGAAATATCGGACCGCATTCATTCAAAGTTATTAATTCCAGAGGGAGCAGAATTTTTCTGGCAAGAAACATGTCAGTCGGCAATGCAATTGATTCATACTTAAACGGCGGGCTTAAATTATTAACACAGCCAACAGCATTGAAAAGTATAGGGCATATTCATAACAGTGATCACTAGATGAGAGCAGATAAAAATTTTTCAGCGTTTGTGTGGCATGCTTTCTGGCTTGCTTTAGCATCAGCCTTTACCGATAAAAATACAATTATACCGGCAGTAATACTCCTGGTGGGAGGAACCCGGGGCGATATAGGTATTATAGCAGCTATAACTATAGGTGTCCCTTTTGTAACACAAATATTTTTTGCGTCTTTTCTTACAAACAAACGGAAAAAAAAACCTTTCTTGCTTTTGGGAATAATAATTAGAGTGGTTTCGCTGTTCGGAGTTGCAATTTCAATACTGCTCTTTCAGAAGGATAACGTTTTTTCGATTGTTCATATAATATTTTTCTGGATGTTGATATTTTCTCTCAGCGGAGCTTTCGCAGGCATATCTTACACTGACATTATCGGGCGAAGTTTCAGCAGCAGCATACGTAAGAAGTTTTTTGTTTTAAAGCCCCTTTTGGCAAGTGTAGCCATCCTGATATCAGCAGTCGTTGTTAAGGGAATATTCTCTTCATACGTATTTCCCGACAACTATATCATTGTCTTCGGAGGCGGTGGTTTGCTTCTTTTTATCGGCGCTTTGGGTTTTATTATCCTTGATGAAAAGCCTCAGAATGAAAAGAAAGACAAAGAATTGTTTTTTGAAATTATTAAAAGCATTCCCGGTATATTATCAAAAGATGCAACCTTCAGATATTTTATAATTATTGCGAATCTTGTAGGAGTTTCATTCACACTTATTCCTTTCTATATGGCTTTCGTAAAAGAACGCTTTGAGCTGACCAGTTCGATAATTGGTAACTTACTGCTTATCCAGATAACGGGGATGATAATCTCGAACTTTATCTGGAAAAGATTTCTCCTGAAACATTCCTATAAGGGAATGCTTAAGGCAACAATTCTGTCAGTTGGTTTGCTGCCTGTAGTTATTTATTTGTTTTCACTATCTGAATCCCCGGGTGTCTTCAGTTCGGTCTTTCTTATAAATGGAGCTGCTGTCAGCGCTTATCTGATTACTCTGGAGGGAATGCTTATTGAAATATCGACTGAGCGAAACAGGGCGTTATATGCGGGAATATACGGAACCCTTAGTATAAGTCTGGCGATCTTTCCAGTTATTACCGGATGGTTAATCGGTCTTATTGGATTCGAACTCATTTTTATTGGATATTCATTTATCACTCTGTCAGGGATTTTTTTACACAAGAGAATAATCTGTCCGGCAGATGATGAAAACTATTTTGAAAAACTAGGGTTCGGTGAATATTAGAAGCAAATGTTTTATCCGGTTTATCTGACCGACAATCATATCTTATCGCGGCATAAACTCAAAAAAATGAAATATTGGGATCAGTACGAGGGAATACTTATTTTTCATATGTACATAATATTAATTGTTATAAAAGGTGTTTAGTGAATTTGTCTTTTATTAAAACCGTAATAATAATAAGCTGCTCGTTGCTCTTCGTTAATGATTTAACGGCTCAGTACTATAATTTAGAGGGAAAGGTATACGACCAGGAAAACAGTTCTCCGGTATATAATGCTGAGATTATTCTCAGTAACGGTATGCAAGCAAAATCCGAATCTGATGGTAGCTTTAAGTTTATTAATCTGGAATTGGGGTATTACACCATTGATTTTACTCATGTTAATTACCACGCAAAAAGTGTATCTGTTGAACTGATTTCGGATTCGGCTATAACGGTTGTTCTTCATCCGAAACTGTTTAATCTCGAAAATGTGATCGTTACTTCAGGCAAATATGAAAAAAATATTAATGATTTATCATTTCCCGTATCCTATATTACCAGTACTCAGGTGCTTAAAAATCCTTTCAATACTGTGCCTGAATTACTTCAGTACGAACCCGGTATTTCACTGATGAAAGACGGGATGTGGGGGACTGAAATAAGTATACGGGGTTTAAGCCGCTCGAACATTGTAACCCTTATGGACGGCAACCGGATAGAAACAGCAAACGATTTAGGCGCAAGACTGTCTATGATTGATATGAATGATATTGAAAGAATAGAAGTTGTTAAAGGTGCTGCTTCTTCACTCTATGGAACCGGGGCGACGGGGGGAATTGTAAATATTATTTCAAAGTCGGGAACATATCAGGATGATTTTTACATAAAAGGAAATTTTACAGGTGGTTATAATTCCGTAAACAACCTGGCTACGGGTGGAATTAATGTTTTTTCAGGCGACCAGAGCTGGAGTGCCAAGCTTTCGACTTTTTACAGGGAAGCTGAAAATACAAAGACACCATCCGGGACATTAGATAACAGCCAGTTCAAAGATTATTCATTCAGCTCTTTAGTGCAGATTAAAACATTTGAAAATCAGGAACTGAAATTCAACTATCAGCAGTTTAAAGCGGAGGATGTAGGTATTCCCGGAGCATCCGACTTATTTCCCGTTAATGCAACAGTACGGTATCCTCTCGAACTCCGCAGAATGATTGATGCTGAGTACAGCATAAACAGTATATCATCACTCTTTAATAAATTGTCTTTGAAATACTTTAACCAGTTTATCCGGAGAGATGTAGAGAATATACCTCATATTACCCAGACTATTCCTGGTGCAGGCGGTCAGCCGGCTAAACGTGTTTCAGTGCTTGAAATATCTCCCGGTGCGGATCATAACACAAACGGATTACAAGTTCAGTCGAATATTACTTTTGACAAGAACCATTTCATGATAGCTGGTATAGACTACTGGCAAAGATCATATAAGGGTGAAAGAAGTAAAATTCAAAAAATAGAAATGATTAACAATTTGTCCGGTGAAGTTATTAAAACCATAAATAAAACTATTGTTGAGAAACCTCTGCCCGATGCCGAATTCAATAGTGCCGGTATTTTTATTCAGGATGATTTACAACTAATTGATCAGAAGCTAAGTTTGACAATTAGCGGAAGGTTTGATTATATCTGGGTAGGAAACAAAGAAACTAAAAATCCCATTTATGAAATAACTGATGGCTTTGTGGATAGTAGTCCGGCATCACAAGTAATTATCTGGAATTCCGGGGACGCTGTTAATAACTCCTATTCATATAGTGCGGGAATAATCTATTCATATAACGATTTATTAAAATTAAGTTTTAATGCGGCTCGTTCGTTCAGAGCACCTTCCCTTGAAGAACGTTACCAGTATATTGACCTGGGCAGCCTGGTAAGACTTGGCGATCCGCAGCTTGAGCCTGAAACCGGTAATTATTTTGATGCCGGTATTAAATTCCAGAAAGGATCATTCAGGCTAAACTCAAATTTATTCTTAAATGTTATGGATAATCTTGTAAGCGAGATACCAGGATTGTACGAAGGACGAAGTGCGCTCATTAAAACCAATGTAAGTTCTGCACGCTTTTACGGCTTCGAAATTAATTTTGACTATCAGCTTTCCTACAATTCTCTTCTTTACGCAAACGCTTCTTATGTACGTGGCAGGAACACTTCAGACGAAAGCGACTTACCGCAGATACCGCCGTTAAATGGTTTGCTCGGTGTTAAAACGAAATTATTTGATTTGTTTGAAATCGATTTTTCAGGGATAGCGTTTGACTCGCAGAAATTTGTAGCCGAATCTGAAATACCTACTCCGGGATATGTGTACTTTAATCTGTTCTGCAACTCGAATATTTATAAAATCGGATTGTTAAACTTCCGGTTTTCTTTCGGCATTGAGAACCTGCTGAATAAGGAATACAGAAATCATCTTTCAACTTCAAGAGGATTAATAAAAAGCGAACCCGGAAGAAATGCATTTCTGAGAGTAAATATTCAATGGTAAGTAACTTAAGGTACAGTCCGATATCATGACATGGTTTTTGATTGCATTATTATCTTCCGTGCTTTCTGCGCTGGCGGCAGTTACACAAAAAAAAGTACTGTTTGAATTAGAGGCGCTTGCGTTCTCTTATTACCTTTCCATTGCCAATCTTTTATTCTCGCTACCATTGTTTTTATTTATAGATTATGGTGAAATTAACCTGTTGAATTTAGGAGTATTGTTTATCAAGTCAGTTTTTGGAGTAGCGGCTTTCTGGTGTGTAATGATCTCTCTCAAAAATCTGGAAATCAGCAAAGCTTTACCGCTTCTGGCTTTAACTCCGGGATTTGTAGCCATATTTGCATTTATATTTTTAAATGAAGCATTAACAGGTATTGAAATTACCGGTCTTATGTTGCTGTTGGCCGGCACATATATTCTGGAAAGCAGGAGTCTGAGGGAAATATTTTCCCCGGTTCAGAACATGATCAAATCAAGATATCACCGGTATATTCTTATTGCCTTATTGCTTTTTACAGCATCCTCGGTAATGGATAAACTCCTGGTGGCAGAACTAAAATTATCTCCATTAGCATTCACCGCATTTCAACATCTGGCATTTGCTCTTCTGTTCGGTTTATTATATTTCGTGAATGGTACAACGGACTCAAAAGGTGGTAATAAACTTAACAAAGGAAATATTATTTGGATCGCAATTATTGCCATCTTAACAATCGGCTACCGTTATACACATATATATGCAGTCAGCCTGGCATCGGTTGCTTTGGTACTTGCCGTTAAGAGAACATCTGTATTTTGGGCAACTATAATCGGCGGAAGAATATTTAAAGAATCAAACCTGGTAAAGAAAAGTATTGCCGTTTTGCTTATTGTAGGTGGATCAATCCTGATACTTAAATAAATTGATGCAAATTTGCAGAAGTAAGAGGCAGCACCTTTTGTAGTGCTGCCCGTGAAGATTTTATAATTTAAATTTCACACCGGCTCTTATACCAAGATAATTTAAATCCGATATCAATTGATAAATTGCATTTACATCCAGAACCAAATTCCCCACTTTAAACTCATATCCAGCACCGGCTCCAATACCGAACTCCGAACTGCTTTCACTTTCTGATACTTTTCCCAGCCAACCCAAATCAGCTTCAAATTCCCAGCTGAAAAGATTTAAGCCAGTCTGTGCGATACCGTATACATTTTTAGTGAAGAAATATTTTGCTCCTACTAAAACCGGAATATTTGAATAAGAATATTTGAATCCCAGGTCTTCTTTCTCACCCCAGGTAATGTATCCCAATTCTGCTATTGCGACCAGCTTTTCATTCAAAGGATATTCTCCTCTTACACTTCCTCCGAATCCAGTGCCTGCAATATCACCGAAATCTCCCATCGGTAGTGCTACAATCGGTCCGGCACTCAGAGAAATTTTTTGAGCATTTGTGGTTATGGAAACAAAAAACAGAAACATTAAGGCTGGGAATATTTTTTTCATAACACCTCCGTATAATGAATAATTGTGAACGCCAACGCGTTCTTTGTGATTAAAAAATGTTTTTTGGATTTGTTAATTTATAGCTTTCTCATCAAAATCGGAGTGATGCAGGATATATAACTTTTGATTTTGGAAATATTAATAGAATTGACCGGGAAAATGTCTTAGGGTGAAATCCAACATGTGTCCATCAGCCGTTTACTGACTTCCTTTCCTGCTTTTCAACTTTACTTCATAAAGGTCAACTCTTCTGTCCTGCCAGTTCAACGTTGTGCCCGACCTTCTGTGTCTCTTCAACACCTCCAGATCAACATCATGAATAACTACCGTTTCCACGTTCGGCGTGCACTCGGCAGCAACACCGTCGCGGGCAAAAACAAAATCCGATGGAGTAAGAATTCCCGATTGTGCATACTGGATATCCATGTTTTCAACTTCCGGAAGGTTTCCAACATTACCGGCTATAGCTACATAAATCTGGTTCTCTATGCATCTGGCCTGAGCACAATACCGTACCCTTAAGTATCCTTTACGCTCGTCGGTGCAGAAAGGCACGAAAAGTATTTGCGCACCTTTTTCAACGGCAATTCTGCTTATTTCCGGGAACTCAACATCATAACAAATCTGAATTGCTATTCTCCCGACATCCGTATCAAACACTTCTACCTCGTTACCCGGAACTACGCCCCACCACTTTCTTTCATTAGGAGTTATGTGAAGCTTGTACTGTTTCCCGATTTCACCGTTTCGCTTAAAGAGAAAAGATATATTGTATAATCTTTCATTCTCAACAACGAAATGCGAGCCGCCGATTATATTAATATTGTACTTGATTGAAAGCGTCGAGAAAAGTTCGAGGTACTGTGGAGTAAATTCAGCAAGTTTGCGTGCGGCTTTGCCGGGTCTCTTCTCTTCGAGGAATGAAAGCAGCTGAGTGGTGAAGATTTCGGGGAACAGGATAAAATCGGATTTGTACCCGGAGGCAACATCCACAAAATATTCACACTGTTTCGCAAAGTCATTAAAAGAATTTATTTTTCTCATTCTGTACTGCACGGTACATATCCTTACCGGACGGGATGAATAAAATCTTTTATGCGGATGAGGCGAGTAGTTAATATTTGTCCATTCCAGAAGAGTGGCATATCCGCCCGATTCATGGTCCGAAATCAAATACTCCGGAATAAGTCTTTTTAACGTAAAACCGTTGGCAAGTTGAGTTGTAAGAACAGGATCAAAAATTGCCTTGTCCTGAACTTTCTGTATATATTCCTCTGCGGTCAATTCATTTTGGTAATTATTATACTCCGGAATTCTTCCTCCGATAACAATGCGCATTAAATTTTTTTCTCTTGCAAGCTGTTTACGTGCATCATACAATCTTCTGGCGAGCTTCATTCCTCTGAATTTCGGATGAACCATTATCTCAATTCCGTAAAGAGTGTCGCCATCCGGATTATGATTCGTTATGTAGCCCTTATTGCTTATACTGAACCAGCTTGCATCATCGCCGTACATATCGAAATCCACAATTAAACTCGAAGAAGATGCTATAATTCTGTTCCGGTACTCAATAACCAGCTGTCCTTCCGGAAATATTTTAAGATGACTTTTAATTTGCTCCTTGCTCCACGGTTTCATACCGGGAAAACATAATAGCTGAAGTTCAACAAGCTGTTTATAATCCTCCCACGTCATCTGCCGTACATGTATTTTCTTCTGAAATATGTCGAGATTCGTTATGACCATAATTCATACCTTTATAATCGATTTATTGATATACAAGTAATAGTTATTTACATAACCTTTTGGTTATGATCAAGCCCATGGCTGAATATATCAGCAAAATTAATAAATTTATATTGATTAAATGTTGAATTAATCAGGCTCGTTTGATATATACTCTTAAGAAATTTTCAAAGGGTGGATTAATGAAAAAAACACGATGGGAAGAAATTCCCAGGTCTATAAGAAGCCTGATTCTGTTAATATTACTATGTACTGTAACTCTTTGTATTCTTCTTCTTTTGCTGGACCGCTCCGAAGACACCTCGTTTATTAAATACGCTAAAGAGAATACGGTATTTTTTATTTCGGGAGCAGTGGCTGCTTTTATAATACTGTTCATTTTTCTTTTAAATGCATACAAAAAAATCTTCTCGATTATCGGTATGTTTCTGCTTGGTGCCACATCGGCTATTGTAATTAATAACATTCTGTCGTTTGGTGATGCATCAATCGAAATGAGCTCAACAGAACAGGAGCTTCAGAAAATTCAGAAAGAGCTTCCGTTTGAATATTACAGTTTAACAGACAGTTTTTATATTATGACCAACGACAGTACGAGGTTAAGGGTGATGAAAGAATTGATGGATACTATGGTAGTCCCGGACAGCGGTTATTTTAAGGATTCGGTCCGCTGATGTGACGAGAAAATTATTCCGGATTATACTTTAAAAATTAAACGGAGAAGTTGATTCTGTTTGGTTCCTTCGCTAAATGGAGAGTTAATTAAATAAATCTCTCCTATTGAGATTTATCCCCAAGAATAAAAACAGTAAGGAAGGTAAAACATGAAAAAAATAATTTCAGCAAGCATGGTTTTTATGCTTATTCAGTTTACTCAAAATTTAGCACAGATTTCCATCATCAGCGCATTCCCGAATCTTACTTTTCAACAACCCGTTGATATACAAAACGCAGCAGACGGTTCCGGCAGATTATTCGTGCTTGAACAGGAAGGAATAATAAGTGTCTTTCAAAATGATAAAAACACAACCATGAAAAAAACTTTTCTCGATATACGGGATAAAGTTTTAAGCGGTGGTGAACAGGGTTTGCTTGGTCTGGCGTTCGATCCGGGATATAAAAACAACGGTTATTTTTATGTTGACTATACGACTTCAAATCCGCGGAGAACTGTTATTGCGAGGTACCGGGTCAGCGGTTATGCGGATATAGCCGATAGTGAAAGTGAGCAGATCATACTCGAAGTCGAACAACCATATACTAATCACAACGGCGGACAAATAGCTTTCGGACCCGATGGATATTTGTACATATCATTGGGCGACGGCGGATCGGGCGGTGATCCGCAGAATCACGCACAGAATCTCGCTAGTTTGTTGGGCAAGATGTTAAGGATTGATGTCCGTAATTATGACAGCGGAAAAAAATATAGTATCCCTGATGATAATCCCTTAAAAGGTAATTCAAAAAATTACAGGGAGGAAATCTATGCATGGGGATTGCGAAATGTTTGGAGGTTCAGCTTTGATGGTGAAAGGAAATTATGGGCTGCAGACGTTGGACAAAACGCTCTCGAAGAAATAAATATAATTGAATCCGGAAAAAATTATGGCTGGAGAATCATGGAAGGATTAACATGTTACAACCCATCAAGCGGTTGCGATATGACCGGCTTAACATTGCCTGTTTGGCAATACGGACATAACAGCGAGGGCGGGTATTCGATAACAGGCGGATATGTATACGCAGGGAGTGATGCTCCTGAACTAAAAGGGAAATACATATACGGAGATTTTGTCTCGGGTAAAATATGGGCATTGGAGTTAACCGGGCAGACGCCAGTTAACACGCTGCTGTTTTCTACTGATTACAGCATATCAACATTCGGAGTTGACGAAAACGGCGAACTGTTTTTTGCACATTACAGCGGCAGGATTTATAAATTTGAAAGCAATACTACCGGTTCTGTGAATGATGAATTGAAACTTGATTACAAACTTCATCAGAACTATCCGAACCCTTTTAATCCTTCAACGACTATTTCATTCGAGGTTCCTAAACATGATGGGGATATTGTAGCATTGGATGTGTATGACATACTCGGCAATAAAATTTCATCACTCATCGATTATGAAAAATTAACCGGTAGTAATTACATTAGTTTTGATGGGAGTGGACTTACAAGCGGAGTTTATTATTATTCGATGAGCTCTGGCAATTTCAGAGACACCAGGATGATGGTATTAATTAAATAAATCATTGTGACGCAGATTTAAAATCTGCTTTACAACTTGTTGTGTAATTACAAATGATATAATTTTATACATAAATCATTATTTTAATATTAATTTA
>JAFGMI010000039.1 GCA_016927595.1 Melioribacteraceae bacterium
GCCATCATTGCCATAGCTTAGATTTCCTCCATATTAGCTAATTTAAAAATCAGAACAACAAATTTAGACACGATTATACGCAAATGCAACGGTTATTAATACGGATAAATTATTAAAACGTAATGAGTTGGGACAGATTAAGCGAATAGTTAAACAGTGAGAAGGTCAGTTTATTTAATGATTTAGCTAAACGGGGTCGATATGTACAAAAACTTTCTGTATCTCATCCATTTTTTCGAGAGTAGTCTGAACATCTTTTCCAATATCGTGAGAAACCCGCGTTATAGTATTTTTATCCACCTCGATGTGAATTTCAATATGAAACTTATCGCCGACATAATGGGACCGTATATCATTTAATCCTTTAACACCATCAATCTGAAGTGCACGTTTGGCAACCTTAACTATAAAATTTTCATCAGCAGCTTTCCCCATAAGATAGCCGAGGTTTTCTTTTGCAACTTCATAGCCTGTTTTGAATATGAACATTGCTACAATAATACCCGCAATTCCATCCACAAATTTGAAGCTTAGGGATGAAATAATAACACTCACGAGGGCAATTGATGAAGAAAGTACATCATTAAGACTGTCGACAGAAGCCGCCTTTATAGCCGTACTGTTATAAGTTTTCCCGATTGTGCGTTGATATTGACTTAAAATGATCTTTGCAATTATGTTGGTGATCAAAATAATATAAATTAATAGTGATGCGTTAATTTCTTCCGGTGAAATAATCCGTTCGACAGATTCTTCGACGATTTTTATTCCGAGCACAAACGCAAATACCGCAACTATAAATGCCGCTATTGGCTGGGCAGCTCCGTGACCGAACTGATGATTCTCATCCGGCTTTTGTCTCGAAAGGTGAACGGAATACTTAATGGCAATCGATGAAACGATATCTGTAAGAGAGTTAACCGCTTCGGAAACAACCGCAATTGAATTAGAGAGTAATCCGGCTGCCGCCTTGATAAGAAAAAGGAAAATATTAACGGCTATCCCTATATTGGTAGCGATATTTAACCGAGAAGGCATCTGTTTAAAATTCTGATATTGTTCAAAGTAATTAACCGGAACAAAAATATTCCCTGAAAATTATGTTAATTATTAGATTTATTCCTCAATTACAAATATTAATTTAAATATTAGTATCATCGAAGATAATGTCAACCAGTTAAATTAGAAAGATCAGGCAAAAATGGGCTGGATTTTTGGAGCAGTATTAAAAAATGGAAGCGATATATTAAATGTTCGGAATTCTCTTCCGGTTTGCAAATCCTTTAAAAATACCCGCGTGCAAATTTACTATCCCGCGAATAAGAATATAATTTCAGAACACGATAATGAAAATAGTACTTTTATTATAGTTAGCGGTATCGGTCTCGACGCTGGTAACTCAAGAATCTTCACGGCAAACGAGTGGTCAAAAGCATTTTCAAAAATGTCCGGGAATTCAATAAATTTCGAAGGGCATTACATAATTATTAAAGCCGGAGAAAATTCCGTAGAGATTTTTACCGATCCCCTTGGTTTAAGAGATATTTATCTGGCTCAGACCGATTCGGTAATTTATTTCTCGACAAGAATAGATTTTTTGTCAAAATTACTAGATCTGGAAATCGATTATAAAGTGTTTGGTTCCCGATGGCTCACATTTAACCAGTTATCGCATCTCTCGCCGTTAAAGCCGCTACAGAGAATAGTTGCCGGCGGAAGCGCTTTTATTAATATCAAAAATTTTCAAGTTAGTTATTCGCATGCAAAATGGCTCCCTGTTACTGAGGGTTTTAATCAGGATGTAAACGGGTTTGATAAAGCACTCAAACAGCTTGTTCTTCTTCCCTTTAACAATAACAGAGCTGCGTCATTAAGTTTATCTGGGGGAATGGATTCGAGAGTAATTCTTTCCTACCTGCTGGCGCAAAAACGTAATTGGAATACTCACACATTCGGAATACCTCAACATCCCGATGTGGTAATTGCCGCAAAACTCGCAAATTCATTCGGATTTGAGAACCGAATAATTTATCCAGAGAAACAATCCTTAATAGAGATTATTTTAAAATTGAAAGAATATACCGCTCAGACCATTGTTAACAACTCAGCTTCTGTTATTTCACAACTTGATTTATATAACAAATTAAAAAACGACGGTGAAATAATAATGGACGGAGGTTTTGGTGAAATCTGGAGAAGGGAATTTTTTAACCGCATTTTATTTTCCGGAAAAGGACTCTTGCACAAGAGAGATTATAATTCCATTGTTTCTCATCTCAAAATAAAAAGAGCAGATATTTTTAATAATGACGTAGTGAATGAGATGTTTCAGGGTTGCATTGATGACCTGAAATTATTATATGAATCGCTCCCTTCTTTTGAAAAAACAGGACTGGGAAATTGGCTTGATTTATTTGCGATTAGAACCAGACTTGCGAATTATTACGGACCCGAACAGTCACGACTGGATGGAATAGTAACTTCTTATATGCCCTTTGTTCAATTAAGTTTACTGAATAATATTATTCTTACTCCGATTAAACTGAGAAAGAATGCCGCTTTATTCAGGTCTGTTATCAAACGCAATATGCCGGAACTTTCGAAAACCAGTTTAGCTAAAGGAACACATTTTTATCCTTATCATCTGACGACCCTGCAAAACAGGTTGTATTCTGTTATGAAGAAAAAGTTAAATATAAACGTATTTGTTGATACGTTACAAACACAATTTCTGGATTCGCTTGAAGAGTATATAAGAGATAAAGCAGAGTCACAATCTGTAAAAAATAATCCGGTTTACGATTACAATAAAATTAAGAGGATTATTGATTCATACTACAGCGGAAATAAGATTTATGCACGTGAACTGGATTGGTGGCTTGCATTCGACGAGTTTATCAGTGTTTTATAAAAAAATGATACCGACCCGGCGGCAATATCCCTTTGAGTCATGATCCACCGGATTTTCCGGGACGGTATCAGATTTAATTACAACCTTATTATGCTTTTTCTTCCCACACCTGAGCAAGAGTAACAATCATTTTAACTGCAGCCTGCATATCCTGAACAGCAACGAACTCGGTAATTGCATGGAAATTATGTCCGCCTGCAAAAAGATTGGGCGTTGGGAGACCCATATAGCTTAACCTCGAGCCATCAGTTCCGCCACGGATAGCAGATTGAATCGGTTTTATGTCGAGTCTCTTCAAAGCTTCCAACGCATACTCTTCAACCTGGGGATGCTCATCAAGTATATATTTCATGTTTCTGTACTGTTCAATAACCTGGAATTCGTATGATGCCCCGGGGTAATCAGCCGCTGCCTTTTTGCAGAGATCCTCCAGCATAGATTCAAATTCTTTCAGTTTATCCGCAATAAAATCACGGATTATAAATTTGCAAGTGGTTAATTCCTCGTTACCATTAATCGCCGTACAGTGCACATACCCCTCACGACCCTCTGTTGTTTCGGGTGAAAGCTTATCTTTGGGGAGCATTCCCATAAAATGCGAAGCAACTTTTAAAGAGTTTACCATTTTATTTTTTGCATATCCCGGATGAACATTGATGCCTTTAAATCTAATAACTACTGCGTCAGCGCTGAATGTTTCCGTTTCAACTTCACCGAGAGTTGAGCCGTCAATAGTATATGCATATTTAGCACCGAATTTTTTTACATCGAACTTTTCGGTACCACGACCAACTTCCTCATCGGGCGTAAAACAGATTTTAATTGTTCCGTGTTTAATTTCAGGATGCGAAACCAGATAATTCATAGCATCCATTATTTCGGCTATTCCTGCTTTATCATCAGCACCGAGTAAAGTGGTGCCGTCGGTAGTAATAATGTCAAAACCTATCATATCTTTGAGTTCCGGATTCCCATCCGGCGAGATTCTATAGCCCTGATCCTTGGGAAGCACAATATCACCACCCTGATAATTTTTATGAATAACGGGATTAACATTCTTTCCGCTTACAGCCGGAGAGGTATCCACGTGCGCAATAAAACCAATTGCCGGAACATCCTTATCGGTATTCGGCTGCAATGTAGCCATCACATAACCGTGCTCGTCCATAAACGCATCGGTTAAGCCGATATCTTTTAATTCGTCAACCAGGTCTTCCGACAACTTGAGCTGTTTGGGATCGCTGGGAAAAGCAGATGATTCCTCATCCGATTGTGTATCGTATTTAACGTACTTTAAAAAGCGGTCAACACATGTAAACTTGTAATTGGAATCAAACATAACATCCTCGTAATAAATGAATTTTTGTTTTGATTAGATGTGAAAGTATATCGAAATATGCCAATAAATTCAATTAAATCGCTCTATATTCGTATATTGTAAAGCAATAACAAATTATTATTGAAATCAGATGAATATTGTTGAAATAATTAAAAAGAAACGGGACGGATCCGTATTAAGCGATCGGGAAATTAACTGGCTGGTAATCTCATATATAAAAGGAACTGTAACAGATTATCAGTTCTCTGCGTTTCTGATGGCGGCATTTATAAACGGGATGAATAATGAAGAAACCAGTTCGCTGACAAATGCGATGCTTTACAGCGGTAAAGTTATTGATCTATCCTCTGTGAAGGGGGCAAAAATAGATAAGCATTCTACCGGCGGAGTGGGAGATAAAACATCTTTGATACTTGCTCCAATTGTTGCAGCAGCGGGTGTAAACGTTCCAATGATTTCTGGCAGAGGTCTTGGTCATTCCGGCGGCACCCTCGATAAACTTGAATCAATTCCCGGGTTCAGAACAGATTTGACTTTGCGCGAATATAAATCGGTTATTAAGAAGTGCGGCGCAGTGCTCATCGGGCAAACGAAAGATATAGCTCCCGCAGATAAACTGATTTACTCCCTCCGTGATGTTACTGCTACGGTAGAATCAATTCCGTTCATTACGGGAAGCATAATGAGTAAAAAACTTGCTGAAGGAATAGACGGATTAGTGCTTGACGTTAAAACTGGCAGCGGTGCTTTCATGAAGGATCTAAAGAGTGCAAAGGCTCTTGCAGAATCGTTGATCAATACGGCGAAACTCTTCAACAAGAAAGTGATGGCATTTATAACCGATATGAATCAACCTTTGGGTAATAGTATCGGCAACTGGCTTGAAGTTTATGAATCAATAAAAGTGCTGCAGGGTGAAAAGGTTGATGACCTGCTTGAGGTATCTCTCAACCTATCAGGTGCAATGATTTATCTCGGGGGGAAATCAGAAAGTCTTGATGAAGGTATAGATATTTCCAAAGCCATGATAGAAAGCGGTAATGCTTTCAATAAATTCAGGGAGATCGTAAAATTGCAGGGCGGTAATTTGACTTACATCGATAATCCGGATAAATACCCCAAACCCAAATATAAAGTTGAAATAAAAGCAAAGAAACCGGGTTATATAACAGAAATTAATAATTATGAAATTGGTATGAGTGCGTTGGAGCTTGGTGCCGGAAGAAAAACAAAGGAAGAGAAAATAGATCCAAAAGCAGGAATTATTTTCAATTGTAAAATAGGCGACTATGTAAAAAAGAACTTTAAATTCGCAGAATTGTTTACAGATAATAAAAAGGTTATTGAAATTGTTGAAGCTAGAGTAAGCAATGCGGTGATTATATCAAATGAAAAATCAAGGAAGCCGAAATTAATTAAAACGATATTAACCTAGTCAGAATAAGTGCAGAATAAGTTAATTTTCATCTGAATATTCGTCAATCCAATGTTTATAATGTTCGATTAAACTTAATTTAATACTAAGGAGGAGTTATGTTATTTATAGTTGCCATCATAATTTTAATAGTGGGTGTTATAATGAACCGCAGCCTTAAAAAAAGCGGCAGAAGACAGGAAGCAACTTTATCCCTCGGTGCGATCGTAATAGGACTTGGAATAGCTGTTTTTAATTTATTCACCGTTGTGCCTGCCGGAACTGTTGGCGTTGTCGATTTTCTCGGAATGGTGAGTGATAACACACTGAAAGCCGGTGTTAATGTTGTAAATCCAATGGCGAATGTTATAAAGTTCAGCATTAAAACACAGGAATTGAAAGAAACTATGAATGTTCCTTCTGAAGAAGGTTTAAGTGTGCAGCTCGAAATAAGTCTTTTGTTTAAGCTTGATCCGGACAATGCCAATAAAATCTACAAAACTGTCGGTTCGAATTATGCGGATATAATTTTAATGCCGCAGTTCAGATCAGTCGTTCGCGGCGTGACCGCACGATATGAAGCCAAGGCGTTATACACTGCCTCGAGAGAAAAACTCGCCGGCGAGATAATGGAAGAACTGGGCAACCTTGTTGGTCCGCGCGGAATTACCGTTGAAGCTGCTGCGCTGCGGCAGATAATACTGCCCCCAAGACTGACTCAATCGATCGAAGAAAAACTTCAGGCTGAACAGGAAAGTCAAAGAATGGCATTCGTGCTGAAGAAAGAGGAGCAGGAAGCTGAAAGAAAGCGAATTGAAGCTAAGGGTATTGCCGATTTTCAAGCTATAGTTTCCGAAGGTATTAATCAGAACCTGCTGAGATGGAAAGGAATTGAAGCAACCGAAAAACTTGCCAACTCTACAAACTCGAAAGTTGTTGTGATAGGTTCGGGAAAAGACGGACTGCCTCTAATATTAGGAAATAACTAGCATTTAAAAATCCGGTTTCATAAAGAAACCGGATTTTTATCATTCTACTTCTTGATCATATTTTCTGGTTTCAGTACCTCGTCAAGTTCATCCTTCGACATCAGTTTTCGCTCAAGTACAAGTTCATAAACTCCCCTGTTCGTTTCAAGAGCTTCTTTGGCAAGACTGGTTGAAGTTTCATATCCAAGGTGGGGATTCAAAGCAGTAATGATTCCTATGCTGTTTTCTACCAGCGACTTGCACCTGTCAATGTTTGCAGTAATTCCGTCAATACATTTATGCTTCAGGGTCATCATTCCGTTTTTCAGCATTTCAATCGATTCAAAAAGACTCTGTACAATTACCGGTTCAAAAACATTAAGTTCGAGCTGCCCGCCCTCGGCAGCTAGCGTAACCGTTAAATCATTACCTATAACCTTGAATGCTATCTGATTTACAACTTCGGGTATTACGGGATTAACCTTCCCCGGCATTATTGATGATCCGGGCTGCATCGGCGGAAGGTTGATCTCATTAAGACCTGTGCGAGGACCCGATGAAAGCAGCCTGAGATCATTGCTTATCTTCGAAAGCTTAACGGCCAGCCTTTTAACTGCGGATGAATACATCACAAACGCACCGGTATCCTGTGTAGCCTCAACAAGATTTGAAGCCAGTTTTATATCAAGTCCTGTAATAATACGCAGATGCTCAATACACTTTTCGCTGTAACCTTTCGGTGCATTTATGCCTGTTCCTATAGCAGTTGCTCCCATATTCACCTCGAGAAACAAGTCGGCATTTTCCTGAAGACGAACTACTTCTTCCCCGAGAGTAACGGCATATGATTCAAACTCCTGACCAAGCGTCATTGGAACGGCATCCTGTAGTTGTGTCCTTCCCATTTTAACAACATCGGCAAACTCTTCCCCTTTAGCTCTGAAAGAATTGACCAACTGTTCAATTACGCCAATAAGTCTCTTATTGGCTTTAATTATAGCCAGTTTAACTGCAGTCGGGTAAGCATCGTTAGTTGATTGAGAAAGATTAACATGATTGTTGGGGTGACAGTATTTATAGTCGCCTTTTTCATACCCCAGAATTTCCAGCGCACGGTTTGCAATCACTTCGTTGGCATTCATATTTGTTGATGTTCCAGCGCCGCCCTGAATCATATCGACCACGAAATGAGTATGATACTTTCCATTAATAATTTCGTTACATGCTTGTACTATTGCATCGGCAACGGGTTTTGAAATCAAACCTATTTCACAGTTCGTAGTTGCAGCAGCCATCTTTACAATTGCAAGCGATTCAATGAGAAGAGGATAGGAGCTAAGGGTTACTCCGCTGATGTTAAAATTCTCAAGTGCACGCAGTGTCTGTACTCCGTAATAAAATTCGTAAGGCACTTCCCTGTCGCCTAGCAGATCGTGTTCACTTCGGGTGCGACCAGACTGATACTGCGAACCCGCATTAATAACATGAACATTTGCCTGCCGCATCCGGCGCGAAATAACCCGCGCTATTTTCGACAAAATGTGAGCTGCAAGTTCAGGTTTTACTTCAAACAGTTTTTGAAATTTAGCTTTTGGAATAAGATATACTTTTGTTTTCAACAGCGTGCGTGCCGAGGTTGAGTGAGGCGAATCATCCATTAACGAGCCTTCGCCCAGAAAATCATACCTGCTGAAATACGACAATCTCTTTTCGGTACCGAACGGAGTTTTTTTATAAAGTTCAATTTCACCGTCGAAAATGAGATAGAGATTTTTTCTCGGATTAGACTCAGTAAAGATTACTTGGTTTTCGTCCAGTTCTTTAAGTTCAAGATTTCCGGCAAGTAATTCCAGTTCATCATCTGCCAATTCCCTGAACAGTTCAATTTTTTTCAGAAATTCTTTAATTAGATTCAGATCCATATGTGCCTCTGTATAAGCGTTATTTTAAATACTTACTTAATTATAAGCATTTTTCGTGAGGCTTTAAAGGCACCTGCCGAAAGGGTATATATATACATACCCGAAGGATAATCCGAAGCATCGAACTTAATCTTATAAGACCCGGCATTCTGATATTGATTGACAAGCGTAGCAACTTCCCGTCCAAGTATGTCGTAAACAATCAGTTTAATCAGTTGCAGAGACGGGTCCTGAGCTGTCTCTACGGTTTTAATTGTATATTCAATTGTTGTTGCGGGGTTAAATGGATTGGGATAATTTTGCGCAAGATTATATTTTTCCGGCAAATTTATCTCATCTGCAGTTACAATACCATCATTTGAAAAATTATTAAGATTGACCCTGTAAATATTTTCATCACACAGCAGCCACATATAATTATCTGGTGTGATGTGAATATCACGGCCTTGTAATGTATCCGGCAGTCCGGTAATTTTATTCCATTTTTTTCCATAATCATTGCTTTGGTACAACGATCTATACTGAGTAAACCAAATATTTGAAAGACTATTTTGATTATATTCAATATCGTTACCCCAGCCAGCAAGATCAATTGAGGTCGTACTCCACGATTCGCCGCCATCAGAAGTAGTAAAAATATCTTTATCAATATATACCATACCATGATCAGCATCGCCGAATTTAATAATCTGAGCGCCTATTGACGGGCAACTAGTTTTACTCCAATTAGCTCCTCCATTTATAGTTTTATATAGTCCTGCCGGATAAATCCCCGATTCATAAAAATACCCTGTTTCCGGATTAACAAAATCAACCCTGCGCCATAAATCCCCCGACCAGCCGCCTATTACCTGGTTGTTCACGGACACCCAATCCGAGCCACCATTAGTTGTTTTCAAAAAAACTGGAACATTGTCATTGCCATCACACATAGCAACACCGTTTTGGGAATCGAACATTTCGATATAATTGGCAAACATTGTAATGTTATTATCATTAAACTGCAAAATCCAATCAATACCGCCATTAAAAGTAGCATATATTTTTCCATCTCCGTAAACGAACCAGATATGATCTTTGTCGGTAAATTCAACATCCACGACACCCCAATCAACCGGCACTTGAATGGTATCCCACGAATCACCACCATTCGTTGTAATGAATAATGGTCTGTCGTCTTCAGTTCCAATACTAACAACTGCCGTCATACTATCAATAGCATCTATTGCGTAGCCGACACTCCAGTCGGGCAGGTTTGATGTTTTCAATTGAAACTGTGAATACGTTAATGTGCTGATAAGCAGTAATAATGAAATACAATATTCAATACTTCTTTTCCTCATTTTGCGCCTCCGCAAATTATCTGAGTAATATCATTTTTTTTGCCTGCATAAAATCTGGTGTAACAAGTTTATAGATGTATATCCCCGACGATAGATTATCGCCGTCAAACACCACTTTATATCTGCCGGGTTTTTGACCTTGGTTTACAAGCACTGCAACTTCGCGTCCGAGTATATCGTACACAATTAATTTAACCGGTTGTAGAGACGGGTCATAACCATTCTCTACAATTACATTTTTTATTTTGTATTCAATTGTTGTTGCCGGGTTGAACGGGTTCGGATAATTCTGGGCAAGATTGAATTCATCCGTCACTATTATATCTTCAACTTCTGTCGGCAGTTCGTTCAGAATTATCTGAGGTATATCTTCAACCGGATCGAGGAAAGACCCGAATTTGTACGGAACATTTAATTCACAAACCGGTTCGGAAAAATAATTTGCATCACCAAAATGATTGTCGATTAATTGAACACCGCCATCTATCGGACTGAAATCCATAAAGACAGCTTTGCCCACGTTTTCAAAATAGTTGCGCTCGACTCTTACACATGCGTTCATCCTTGAATTTATAGCCGTACCGCAGTTGCTGTAATAGTTATTAAAAATGTGTGCTTTAGCAAAACGTATACTCGGAAGCCTCGACTCGCAGTTATAAAAATAGTTATGATGATAAGTTATGCGAATTACCGTGTCTTGTCTACTGTCGTCACCGGAACTGATAAGACTTGTTTTCCAGTGGTCGTGAAATTTTGTCCACGAAACAGTAATAAATGAGGACTCGTTTTTAATATCGAGAAGTCCGTCATAATAATCCTGATCATGGTTACGGTCGGAATAGAGATCGCAGTGATCAATCCACACGTTTAATGATTTGCCTGTTATAACGATTGCATCGCCCGCGTGAACATGAGAGATTTTCAGATTTTTTAGAATAACATTTCTTGCTGAGTTAATTTCAACTTCGATTCCACGCAGACAAGCCGAATCACCGATCCCAAGAAATGTTTTATCGGAACCGATTTTTAATGTGCCCTCGCCCGATATTTCTTTGGAAAGTGTAACTACCAGCGGCTCGTCACTGCTGAGGTAGTTGGTCAAATCCTCATATGATTCTGCGGATACTGTATCGCCTGACGCCCCGCCTATAGTAATAAACGTAGTTCCGGAATCATCCTGCACTGTTGCATAACCTGTAAGAGCAGGATCAGCTTCGGTTCCATCGGGGAGAAATATTGCTTTCACTAAAATATTATCCCGTATATTAAAAGTAATAACGGAATCATTACTGGTTACATCACCCGACCAGCTCTGAAAAAAATAGCCGGGATTTGAAAAAGCCCGAAGTGTTACAGTGCTTCCCCCCTCGTAGTAAGACTTTACCGGGTCATAGGATACCGAACCCATGTTAATATTATTGACCTCAACCGTCAAGGTATAAAACGGGTTGCAGGTCCCGGGCTGAATGTTATTTCCAACTGCGGCAAAATAATCGTAGTTGCCCAGCCCATCGGGATCATAGCTTTCCAGCCGGATCTGGTTGTCACCGGCAGTCAACTCCACGTCAAGCGTATCACTACTCGTCCAGTTAATCCAGGTGCCAGTATGCGGAAAAGAAACAGTATCGATATAAACTTCACCGTTGATTAGCATCCTTGCAGGACGCCCATGCAATGCACCACCGTTGGCATACCGCCACCAGATTTGATATATCCCGGAAGTTGGAACGTACAAACTCCAGCTCATACTTACACCAACTCCCCTGTTCGCGTCTGCATATCCGTCACCGGTGTAACCGCTGACACTTGTTTCAACCGAGCCGTCTACATTGCAGAAGCCGGCTTCATTTTCCTGAATGATAATTTCCTGTGCGGTTAATAGAGACGCACCTATAATTAAAAAAATTGTTAATGCAACTCTCATTCTGTCTGTTACCTATTTTAATTAGAAATACCTGATGCGATAATTTTTATGATTAAGAATTAAATAAAATCGAGGGGAAATTCAACTCTGAACAATTTTCTAAAGCGGGTTACGATAGCATAATAACAACTCTGTGAGGGGATTCAATACTAAAAGCGTACTGAATCCCCAAAATATTTACCAGGAAACCAGTATTATTCCAAAGAGCAGCAGGTTAACCAGCTGATAACCTGAATCTATGATAAAGAGGCGAACTGAGGTTTTATTGAACAAGCCGTTTACATAAAATGATACGGCGACAAATCCAACCCACGAAGCCAAACCTACGCGTATGCCATCAACGACCGAGGCGGCGCTGGTCAGTGAAATAAAGTAAGCCATAACAAGCGCCATAATAATATGAGCCACAACAGCGAGCGAGTACGTTTTTGCCGGGGTAAAGCCCTTTTTTAACTCTTCTTCGGTCTTGCCTATTTCTTCCATCCAGGCTTTACCGAATATCGGACCATACCATATTCCGCCTGTAACAAGTGATAATACGCCGCAAGCAACAACAGCCAGATAATTAATATCTACACTGTGCATTTATCCTCCTCATAATTGTTTGGTGAATAACAACTTAATATGTGATTATTCTTTATACATTGCAACAAAAGGATTACCCTCATCTGTAATATATCCCCTGAACATGCCTTCAGAATTGAATGTCATAGTTATATTGCCGAAACCGTCTATTCCTATAACACCGCCTATACCATTCTGCGGAAGAAGTTTGTTCATTATTACTTCATCTGCTGCCTTACTGATCGTCATGTTCTTGTATTCCATTAATGCGGAAATGTCATGTGTTACAACATTTCGTATAAAGAATTCACCGTGACCGGTTGCCGAAAGCGCGCAAGTTTTATTATTAGCATAAGTTCCCGCCCCAATAATCGGTACGTCTCCAACGCGACCCCACTTCTTATTCGACATGCCTCCTGTAGATGTACCCGCGGCAAGATTGCCGGATTTATCCAACGCAACGCATCCCACTGTACCTAATTTTTGATTCTTGTAAATTTCATTTACATACGATAAGCCTTTATCTTTTCTTTCTTCCGCTTTTATTCTTCTGATCTCTTCCAGTCGTTTTTCCGTTTTGAAATAATCGTTGTCAACTATTTCCAGCCCGATTTCCTCAGCAAAAGCTTCGGCGCCTTTGCCAATCATCATTACATGTTTAGATTTTTCCATAATTGCGCGTGCAAGTGAAATGGGATTTTTTACGGTTGTTATACCTGCGCACGTTCCTGCATTAATGTTTGATCCATCCATAATTGCAGCATCGAGCTCGATTGTTTCGGCGCTAGTCATAACTGCGCCTTTACCCGCATTAAACAAAGGCGAGTTCTCCAGGACATGTATTGTTCTTTCAACCGCATCAAGTGCAGCGCCTCCTTTATGTAATATGGCATATCCTACCTGAAGAGCTTCCTCCAGTTTGTCCTTATAAATTTTTTCTTCTTCCGGATTATATCTGTCTCTGTGTATATAGCCCGCCCCGCCGTGTATTACCAGACCAAATTTTATTTTCTCATTGCCAATTGCAGAATCGGAAGATTCGCTTTTAGAATCGCACGATATCAGCATTGCAAATAGTAATAATGTGATTGACGTTATTATCAATTTCATATTCACACCTCAAAAATATTATTCAAAATAAGGATGCCCTTCCTTAATCCAGTCCGCTGCGGGCAAATCTTTACAATAGTGATCGAGATATTCTTTCATCTTAATTGAGTAGTCCAGTTTATTCGGATATTTTTTAAGGTGATGCGGCTCGCCGTTATACTGAAGAAAAATACAGTCTTTGCCGAGGCGCCTCATAGCCAGGTATAATTCAATCCCCTGATACCACGGTACGGCATCATCTTCATCACCGAACTGAATTAACAAGGGTGTATTTATTTTATCTGCAAAGAATACGGGCGAGTTCTTAATATACAGATCGGGCTTTTCCCAAAGGGTCGCTCCTATTCTGCTCTGAGATTTTTCGTATTGAAACTGACGCGCCAAACCCGTACCCCACCTTATTCCACTGTAAGCGCTGGTCATATTCGAAACCGGCGCACCTGCGATTGCACAGGCAAATTTATCAGTGATAGTCACAACAAATGCAGTCTGATAACCGCTCCAGGAATGACCGTGCAACCCAATGCCGTTTGGATCAGCAATTCCCATATCAATTAATTTCTGCACACCTGGGACGATACATTTTGCTGCTGAGAATCCTGGCTCTCCAATTGTAAACCTGATATCGGGCAGAAAAACAATATAACCGTTACCTGCATAATAAGGAAAATTAGGTCTGTGATTAACAGCCATATCATTAAATTCATGCACACGTTGTGAAAAGAATCTGTAATAATAAACAAGTACCGGATACTTTTTGCCTTCAACAAAATCTTCCGGTTTAATTACAACACCTTGAAGTGGAATACTGTCGACGCTCATCCATTCAACAAGTTCAGCCTTACCCCAGTTAAACGGTTCACGCTGTTTATCCAGATCAGATAATTTTTTCCGGGTTTTAAACCAGTCTGATGTAATCCAAATATCGGGATATTCATCGTATGTTTCCCGTGTAAAAAGAATATCTTCAGAATGCTTAGCTTTGGCCTTAACAGTGAACTTTTTAGGCTCTTTGATTAAAAGAGTTACTCCCGATTTATTCGCAAAAGCCTCGTATAACGCAATATATTTTTCCTTATTATGAAAAGCGGTGAGAAGAAGTTTTTCATCCTGACTGAAATAGTGTTTTTCATCATCAAGTTTTACAACTCTGAAAGTAAGGTCGTTTATTCTCCCTTGACCTCTTGTCACGTTAACAGGACTGCCATCGGCTGTATTAAATTTCCAGAGATCATATTTATCGTATATAAATACAGCTTCATCTTCATCCGACCATCCGGCGATTCCATATCCAGGAGGATCGGAAGGATAATCATGATCCTCATTCGAAAATTTTACCGAAAGATCTTCTGTTAAATTTGTGGTAGTACCTTCTGAAACATTAAACAGAAACCAGTCGCCATTGTTGTAGTAAACAACGTATTTGCCCATGGGTGACAATTGAATATCATCTGAAAGCTTTTCCGCAACTTTTTTGCGTTTGCCATTCTTCAAATCAACAACATAATAGTCGTTGTACCAACCGTCCCATGTACGCAATTTGAGATATGGTATATCGTTTCTTCCCAGAGCCAAATTTTTATTATCATTAAATAATATATAAGGCAAACTTTCATCAGCCAGGGTTATTACTTTATTTTCTTCATCATCATAAACCGATATATAAACCTGTTTCTTTCTCTTCTTCCAATCTTTTTTATCATTGGATTTAATAAGTCCGTCATCCCAGTGCCAAACATCGAGAGTTGTCTGCTTCAGCAGTTGTTCAAAGTCAAAAATATCTGTGACAGAAGTATCGTTTTCATTTGGCTTTATTTTTTCTGGAAGAACCTTTTTATATCCGAAAAACAATCGTGCACCGTCCCTTGACCAGTTTAACTTATTTTCAGCCGGTATATACCAGCCGGAGGATGCCTCGCCCGATTTAGCAACAACCGAAGATGACTTATCCCAAATAATTAAATCCGAGGAATCTGCTTCGCCGTTACTATCAAATTTTGATTTAAGGTATGCAAGCTTCTTATCGCGCCAGGAGAGAGAGGTGATATTACAATTTTTCATAGTGTCTATTGCATTGACGGATCTGTCATCAAGATTATAAAAATACAAGCCGTTGTTCACTGCTGATGTATCCGATACAACAAATGACAGCGTCGTTGATAAACTGTCGAATGCAAAGCTTGAAACAAAATCAACAGTATCCTCGGTTTTTTCGTGCAGGTTCCTGACAACCAAAGGTTTGCCTATATGCTCTTTAATTTTCTTTTTAGTTGAATCATGCGAGAATAAGTTTTCAAAATAAACTGCAGCGCATGCGGAATTTTCCGAAAAAGTTACCGATATAATTTTATTGTAGTAAAGTGTATCGTTTGTATTGAGATTAAATAAAAGTGCCCCTGATGAAAGTTTTTCTTTAGTCCGCTCACTCTCTGCGAAATCGGGAACAATAGTCAATTTAATCCATTCTTCGTTTTCTGTAAACTCAGGATCATTACCGCGGTTAAATGAATACAAAGTACTGTCACGCGTTGATTGAACAATTACACTGCCGTTGCCTCTGTCAGGTTTTACGGAATATGCGACCCAGTTTCCGTATTCTGAAATTATACTCTTTTTAATGTGCCTAAACTTCATTATATCTTTGAAGTCGAGGGCTCGTTTGCTTTGAGGTATGATCAGAGAACTTATAAAAAAAACAAATAATATTATTTTTTTCATATGATATTCGTAGTTGTATTTGTGAAATAATTTTTGCCGAAGTTGATGTCGATTAACAAATTTAAGATGTCATTAAATAAAATCAAAAATAAAATTAAAAACTGACTCTTAATAAAATTTAGATACAAATCTTCTTCACACTTAATTATTATCTTAGAGTAATAAAAACATTAAAGCAGATGAAGGGAATTGTTAAACGATAATTGAAAATCAATTGTTTTATGAACAGGAATTTACATTAAGCACATTGTTTAGAATTTAAAGCGTTCTTGTAAGTTGTTTGTTTATATGGGGTTAGCCAAATTTTTCAATTGGAATTATAAAAATATTTTAGTAAGTTGTATGTTTATTTTTTCAATTTTAACCGAATGAATTAATAATGTTTTCCAACGAGGATACAATAACAGCATTAGCTACAGCCCCGGGAATCGGAGCTATTTCCGTTATACGGGTAAGCGGATCAAATAGCTTTAGTGCCGTTGATAATATTTTTCGCAGCAGCAAAAAACTATCGGATTGCGAACCAAATACAATTCATTACGGAAAAATTTATAATGGAAAAAACGATGTACTTGATGATGTGCTGGTATCTGTATTCCAGTCTCCAAATTCTTATACCGGCGAAGATTCGGTTGAAATCAGCACACATGGCTCTCAGCTCATCGTTGGTAAAATTATCGAAGAATTGATGAAATATGATGTTCGCATTGCCGAACCGGGCGAGTTTACAAAGAGAGCCTTCATGAACGGCAAAATAGACCTGGCTCAGGCGGAAGCTGTTATTGATATTATTAATTCGCGGACCGATGCATCCTTAAGAGGTGCACGAAATCAACTTGACGGCATTCTCTCAGGCAAAGTAAATTCATTGAGGGAAATGCTCGTAAATGCATCTTCACTTGTCGAACTTGAACTTGATTTCGCCGAAGAGGATATTGAATTTATACAGCTGGATGAATTGTCTTCAAAAATTGACACGGTTAAAGAGGAAATAGACAAATTAATTTTAACATACTCATTTGGAAGAGTTATTAAAGACGGTGTGAACGTTGCGCTGGTAGGAAAGCCTAATGTCGGTAAATCTTCTTTGCTGAATTACATATTGAAGGAATCAAGAGCTATTGTATCTGAAATTCCCGGAACAACACGCGATGTAATACGTGAGGAAGTTTCCATAGATGGAATACTATTTCGTCTTTTTGATACTGCCGGCATCAGAATAACTGAAGATACAATTGAAAAAGAGGGTGTACTGCGTAGCAGAAAAGCCGTTCAGGATGCCGATCTTATTTTGTTGATAGACGATATAACAGAAGAATTCTCAGCAAATCTTTTCAATGATCTGAAGAATCTTGCGTCGAGTGAAAGAATAATTACAGTGGGAAATAAAATCGATTTAACAAAAAAAGTGAATTATAATTACGATGTTTTGGTTTCAGCTTTGACTGGTGAAGGAATAAATATTCTTTTTGAAAAAATGAAATTAATGTCGGTTGGAATGAGCAATTATACCGAACAGACGGCAATAGTTTCAAATATCAGGCATTATAATGCGCTTAAAAGAGCAAGTGAAAATTTAATTAAAGGAAAAGAATCTATCAGGGTTGGAATGTCCGGCGAATTCATTTCTGTCGATCTCCGAAATGCCGAAACCGCACTGGGAGAAATTATTGGAAAAGTTACTACGGATGACATATTAAATAACATTTTTTCAAAATTTTGTATCGGAAAGTGAGATGTTCCACGTGAAACCCCGCTCAGCGGGGATCTGAAATTTCGTTTTGCAATTTTTTGAACCATGAAAATTTCAGACGCCCTTTGGGCGTTTCACGTGAAACAGAAGGGATAAAATGACTAATTATTACGATATAATTGTGGTCGGTGCCGGACACGCGGGTGTGGAAGCCGGTATTGCCGCCGCAAAGATGGGCTGTTCGGTCGGACTTGTAACAATGGATAAAAATGCCATTGCCAGAATGTCGTGCAATCCCGCAATCGGTGGCAGCGCAAAGGGACACCTCGTGCACGAGATTGATGCGCTGGGCGGTGTTATGGGTGAAATTGCTGACAAAACCGGTATTCAGTTCCGTGTGCTGAATAAATCCAAGGGTCCTGCAGTTTGGGCAGGACGCTGTCAGTCGGATCGGGATTTATATACTTTGGAGGCTGCCCGTGTGGTTAATTTGGTTCAGAATCTCGAAATTATTGAAGATAGTGTAATTGAAGCTATTGAAGAAAACCGGAAAATTGCAGGCGTAAAAACAGCTGCCGGCACGGAAATAAAATGCAAGGCTCTGATTGTATGTTCAGGTACCTTTTTAAATGGTCTGATGTACACTGGTTTGGATGCAACAAAAGGCGGGAGATTCGGTGAACAGCCCTCGGTTGGATTGACTGATTCCCTGATCAAAATGGGGTTTGAAGCTGGCAGGTTAAAAACAGGTACACCGCCCAGACTGGCAAAAGATTCGATTAATTGGGGCGTGTTAAAAGAGCAACCGGGCGATGATATTCCCGAACCCTTTTCCTCCAGAACTGACAAAAGTAAATTTCCGTTTCTGCCCCAGCTCAGCTGTTATATATCCCATACAAACGAGGATGTTCATAAAATTCTTGAGACCGGATTTGATCAGTCGCCGATGTTTACGGGTTTGATAAGCGGAACGGGACCCCGTTACTGCCCTTCGATAGAGGATAAAATCGTAAGATTCGCTGATAAAAAAACACATCAGCTTTTTCTGGAGCCCGAGGGTCTTAATAGCGATCAAATATACCTGAACGGCTTTCCCACTTCTCTCCCGGCAGATGTGCAGCTCATAGCGATGAAACTGATACCGGGACTTGAGAATGTAAATGTAATCAGACCGGGATATGCAGTTGAGTATGACTATTTTCCTCCCTATCAAGTTGATCTTACGCTGGAAACAAAACGGATTAAAGGACTATACTTTGCCGGACAAATAAATGGAACTTCGGGTTATGAAGAAGCTGCCGGTCAGGGAATTGTCGCCGGTATAAATGCTGCATTAAAGATTCAGCATCGGGGCGAGTTTATAATGAAGCGAAGCGAAAGTTACATCGGTGTTCTGATTGACGACCTTGTTGGAAAATCAACCAATGAGCCCTACAGAATGTTTACGTCCCGCGCAGAATACCGGCTTATACTTCGCCAGGATAATGCAGACAGAAGATTAATGAAATATGGTTACGAGTTCGGATTAGTTTCAAAGGAACAGTATGACGATTTGAAAAGAAAGGAATTAATTATAACGAATAGTTTTGATCTACTCGATAAGGTCAAAGCAACTCCTAAGTCAATTAATAAATACTTTGAGTCGGTTGGATCATCCGCACTCGAAAATACTGAAACATTAACTAAGATTGTAAGGCGACCTGAGGTAAAATTGAAAGATCTCCTCGAAAAGGTTGATTTAGGTCTTAATGGCGAATTTAATGATCTGAAATCTGATGAAAGTATTATTCAGCAGGTTGAAATCGAGCTGAAGTATGAAGGTTATATTAAAAGGGAATTCGAGATGATAGAGAAGATGGAAAGAATGGAAAATATCGCAATCCCTTTAAGTTTTGATTTTCTGAAAGTTAAACAAATTTCTGCGGAAGGACGCGAAAAATTACACAAAATTAAACCAAGATCGATAGGGCAGGCATCCCGCATATCGGGTGTTTCTCCTTCTGATATTTCCATATTATTAGTATATTTGAAGAATTAAATTCCGAGGGTTAATTGGATATTCAAGAACAATATCTTCGAGAACTAAAAAGCTTTTTTTGGGAAAATAGTCTTAATCCGGATATTTATCAAATGGAAAGATTAGCCCATTTCGCAGCCTTAGTCGCTGAAAAAAATGACAAGGTTAATTTAATTTCTCGCAAGGATGTTAAGAATATTATCGAAAACCATGTGTTTATATCGGCTTTCATATCAGAGTATTTCCCGGGCAAAGTTAATCGTTTTATAGATATTGGTACCGGCGGCGGATTTCCCGGAATTCCTCTGGCAATTACAAACCCTATGATACGTGGTGTTCTTGTTGATTCCACTGCAAAAAAAATAGAGGCTGTTCAGGAATTTGTAAAAAAATTAAAACTCAGTAATGTTATAGTTGAAAACGGACGCGCAGAAAGTGATGAGTTTAAAGAAAAATATAAAGACACATTTGATTTAGTGGTTAGCCGTGCTACAGTTCCCCTTATTATTCTTTTCAGATATTCCCTTCCATTAATAAAAGAAAAAGCATATTTAATGGCTATTAAAGGGGGTGATCTGGATTCGGAATTTAAAACCGCTGAAATGAAATATAAAGCTTACATCAGAAAATCAACAATCTTCGAACTCGCTTATAAACCTACCAATACACGCAATGAAAAAGGTAAGAAGTTAGTCATACTGGAATTAAGTAAATGAGCTCTGAACAACGGAAGATTTTCGAAGAGATAAGCCAACTATCGACAGAGCAACAAAATCCCAAGTCGGTTAATATTGATAAAATGTCGACTGAAGAGGTTCTTCGAATAATAAATGCTGAAGATAAAAAAGTCCCTATCGCCGTTGAACACGAAATCCCTTACATTGCCAAAGCCGTAGACTTGGTTGTGCATGCACTTAAAAACGGAGGCAGGTTACTTTACTTTGGAGCAGGTACCAGCGGCAGGCTCGGTGTTGTTGACGCTTCGGAATGCCCGCCTACTTTCGGTGCGCCGTATGGCTTGATTGAAGGCTATATCGCGGGAGGCAGGGAAGCAATGTTTCGCGCACAGGAAGGTGCCGAGGACTATGAAGAGAATGGTGTTAATGATGTAATTGCAGCTAAAGTAACTGCGAAAGATGTCGTTTGCGGAATTGCTGCCAGCCGCAGAACACCTTATGTAATCGGTGCAATTACAAAGGCAAAAGAACTCGGAGCTGCTACATTATACATCACCGCAACGCCCAGAGAATCATTCAACATTGAAAATGTAGATGTTGCAATCTGCCCGCATGTCGGTCCCGAAGTAGTAATGGGCTCTACCCGAATGAAAAGCGGTACGGCGCAGAAATTAGTGCTTAATATGATTACGACTACAACTTTTATAAGGATGGGTAAAACTTACGAAAATATGATGATAGACCTGCAGCAGACTAATAAAAAACTGGTTGAACGTTCTAAACGAATTCTTATGATGATTACCGGCGTTAGTTATGAAGATGCAACCAGATATCTTGAACTCTCACAAGGACACGTAAAAACTGCTTTAGTTATGATACTTGCAAATTGTGATTATGAGGAGGCTCAGTCAAGGTTAAGTAATGCCGACGGTTTTGTAAGAAAAGCTATCGAATTATAAGAATAATTTTTATTATCCCCCGGACTCATAATCATAATTCATTATACGAAAAGGATTGAATACAAACGGTATAATATTCGGATGGCTTTTCATATGAGTGGAAATCAATTTCGAAGCTCCAAACCTTATTGATCTGGCATTATAACCGATAAGCTGTAAGTACGCTACAAGAAACGCACTCCTCTGCCCCGAATAACTGTAAATAATAATTTCTTTATCCGCCGGAAGTGTCTGCAAATCCTGGCTGCTTCTAAAAGTGGAAGTAACCTTAGTATAGTCTTCCCTCGATGCGGGCATCGGCGGGAAATACAACACGCAATTCACCGGGTGAAACCTGTATTCACCAGGAATAAATTCACCGGCGTTATACAGATAACGGTCGGAATAACAAATCATAAAAACGTCGTCTTTTAAGATATAGCTGCTTAAAAATATTTCCGCACTTATACTGCATTCCGAAACATCAGAACCAATATCACCCCCTTCAACAAATTCCTTAGCCAGCAGCATCTTAATTCTATGTTTCAACAACTCATCTAAACTCTCATTATTTTCGGGCACCTCTATATCGGGCAGCGGACCCAGCGGAGGCATGGGATAATCAATATTATCAAAGAAACCATCTTCCAGCGAGATAGCTAATGTATCGAGTCCGTTCATCCAGGCATCTGCAAAATCGGTATGCCAGTAAGACATCCCGAAATTAAGCGAAAACACGTTGTTATACCCGGCAACTCTCAGCAGTAATGTACAATAACCGCTGTGTTCACCTGTACTGCTTACTATAACCACCACCTGATAGTTTTTTTCGATGCTGTTCATTTCCGCATAATCGAGAAGAGCTTCACTCTTGACATTTATTGCGCCGGGAATATGACCGGCTTCAAATTCATAATCCGGTCTGATATCAATAACATGATATTTCCCAAGATTTGCCTGCACGGTATTTACAGAAACAAGCGATGGAAACAGATATGAATTAATATAATCTCCGTGAGTTTCCAGATAAGTTACAAGCTGTTCGGTTGAACTCCCGGTTCCAATACCGATATTTATTATTTTATCATCGATGCACGAATAAATTAAACTGAGCGTCGGGATTAATAACGCTATTACAACTCGTGTGCTCATCAGATGATTAATTGTCTTTTTCATAGCACTAATGCAAATTATAAATAACTGGTTTGTTGATTGCCATTCCGATAAAGAGACCAATTGCATTTTCGTTAGTACTTTTTACATTCCATTTAATTCTTCCCCCGCTCGAACCGTAAGGATTATCCACACTTACAGATTTACCGCCCGAGAAATAAAACTCCCTGTACTGGATATCAAAAGCGTAAATTCTGAGGAACAATTTATTAGCATAAGCAAAGGATTTGTATTGTGCCGGAACTTTATCAGCATAAACGATGACCGGAATATCGGAGGACACAGGTTCAATCAGATTATAGAAATCGACTAAAGGAAAAATATCATACGAATCGTTGTGAATTTCCCATATCGCTCCGTAAACGCTTGATTTTTCCCCTAATATATTAATTTGAAATGTACTGTCCGGCGTAAAGTATTTGCTTACTATTCCGCCGGTATCAGGGACAACCGTTTGAGCATAAATATCCGTATCACCGATTTTCACAAATAGTTCATATTTATCACCGGATCTCGCATATGGTTCCAGCGTCGGTTTGTACCAGCCGGCTTTAGAATAACCCAACGAAATCATTTTCAGATTATTTATACGTATAAAGGCAAGCGCATCTTTGATAACAGCCTCTTCCAAATTGTATACATCATTAACGGGCATAGTCCTTGTTATCCTTACACCGCTGAACGGCTGGTCTTTGATAACGTTGCCCTGCACGATGAATTCATCATCAGTAGGAAGTTCTACTTCGACGACATCTACCTTCACACACGATGTAAGCAGTGCAAATGCTAATATTATTAAAGCAACTTTATTCATAATTATAAACACATTTTTATTCCAACGGACGGCAGAAAAGGGAATAATACAATTTGCTTGATCACCGGAACGTCTTCCCCGTTCTTATCGGTATTTGAAATATAATATGAAAATACATTGTACCTGTTATACACGTTGTAAATGTTAAGATATGCGTTATAGTCGCAGTTATTAATTTTAAATGTATAGGTTATATTTAAATCCATTTTATGATAATCGGGAAGTAGAAATTCATTTCGTCCTTTCACATTAAGGTTTACTCTGTCTTCGTTGAATGGCGGAAGATCACGGAATATGTATTGCCCGGATGGAAGCGTCATTCTTCTGCCGGTTGAATACACCCATGTTGCTCCGACACTGAGATTCTGAAATAACTTGTACGTTAGAGCAATCGAAACATCGTGCCTTCTGTCATAATTCGGATAGAAGGGCACTCCGTTGTTTAGTTCTTCAAACTTTCTTTCTGTCCAGCTTATTGTATAACCCGCCCAGCCCGCTAAATTTCCCGCACGTTTATTGATGAAAAACTCAAACCCATATGATTCGCCGGTTCCTTTTGTTATCTGCGATTCAAGAGATTCATATGGATCGAACTTTGCATCCTCCCTGAACTCGTAAAGATTTTTCATATCGCGGTAATATGTCTCGGCTGAAATGAGGTACTCCCGGTTATAAAAATAGCTCTCGAGTCCGAACACATATTGCCACGAACTGCTCGGCTTCATTTGTTTTGTTGACGAATACCACAAATCTGTAGGCAACGACTTATCATTTCTAACCAGTAAATGTAAAAACTGATGCGCGTTAGCAGCCGCCATTTTAATCGACAGCCAGTTAAACGGCGAATATGCCAATGATACTCTCGGTTCAAATTTTGAATACCGGCTGCCGGAAAAGTAATAGTAACGGGCGCCTATATTCAGAAGAAACAAATTTCCGAAGTTCGATTCATTCTGAAAAAATAATGCAGCTTCGATGGAATTATTTTTCTTTTTCAGCGATTCGGATTTTTCTAGTGCATAGCTGTAATAATTGCTGAATTTTACTTCGTACATGTGGTAAGTTAAATCCGTACCGAGTTTTAAAGTGTTGTCATTATTCCACCTGATTTCGGAAACACTTCTTATGTTCAAATCGGAAAGTCTGGAGGCTGAATAATAATCGGATTCAAAGGTATTGTCGAGAGTGTCTGAAATGTTTGTCTGAAATGAATAGTCTATATAATTAAACGTTGTATTAGTAAAAATGGATGTGGAATGTATTTTCAGCCAGTTAATATTAAACGCTCCGTTCTTCCATGCAATGTCGTATCTCAGGTTTTCATCATTATCCGGATTATACAACCTGTCTCTGCTGTAAACTGCGCTGATTGAAACTATATTATTATCGGGAAGCGTGTAAGTAAATTTTGAATTCATATCGTAAAAACCGTAACGCGGAATGTTGCTGTCTTTCATAAAGTTTTTCAGAATCAGGTCGTAATACATTGCACGCCCAGCAATCATGTATGTGGATTTTTCTGTGAGCGGACCTTCCATCGCTACAAACGAATTTATTGTCCCAACACCGAGATCAACCGACTCTTTCTCTCTCGTGCCCGATCTCAGTTTTATATCGAGTATGCTTGAGAGACGTCCACCGTATTCTGCAGGGAAAGCTCCCTTAATAAGTTTAATGTCCTGAACCGCATTGGAATTAAACGTGCTCGTAAAATTTCCCAAATGAGAAGGATTATAGAGCACCATTCCGTCGACTAATGTTAATGTCTGATCGGGCGAACCGCCTCTTATATATAATCCATTGGAGAGCTCGGATGCAACCTGCACACCCGGCAGCAGCTGCAATGATTTGAAAATATTAGTTTCACCGCTTAAGGAAGGAAGAAGTTCAACAAGCTTTGCAGGAATTTTAATCGTACTGATACTTACTTCATCGGTTTTTTCTCCAGTAATTACAACCTCCTCCAGCTCTACATCATCAGGAACTAATTCAATATTATAATCAACCTTGCCTCTTTCGACTGTAATAAATATTTCATTTGCAAGAGTTTTAAATCCAAGATTCTTTGCTACCAGATAGTATTTTCCTTTTCCAAGACTGGTAATCGCGTAAAAACCGTACCGGTTTGTGGCTGTTCCCTTGAATAATTCCGATTCTGCCGATAAGCTGTCTTTAAATAGAAGTATGTTGGTACCAATTAATATTTCTCCGGTTGTCTTGTCTGTTACTATACCCGATATGCTTACATTTCCATCCTGTGCATATTGGGACACAGCTGCAAAGAGCCACAATAATAAAACCTGTAAAGTTTTCTGCATTATATATTTATTATGTTAAGAGGACGCCCGTGTTTACATATAAATCATTATGTGCAATTTAGAAGATTACCCTGAAAAAGTAAGAGAAAAAATTACCCACAAATATTCTGGCTGTTGATAATACCGTTTGATGGTTTCCTTTGGCTCGGATTTCAGCAAAGTTGTTATCCGGTTTCCGATAATTCTTGATTTAATTAGTTATTTTAACTTAATAGAATTTGATTTGTCTATAATTTGTTATGAAATCAATTAAAACAAAATATCTGAAAATACCAGACGAAAGGGACATCGTTTTCGTACTCGGCGCAGGTGCGTCGCATCCCGACGGAGTGCCGCTGCAACGCCATATTCTGCCGATGATACTAACAACCCGCGAAATTGCAGAGTCGAAAATCGGTCAGCAGGTGACAGAATTTGTTAAAGATAATTTTGCCTTTGATAATTCGAAAAACCTTTACCCGCAGCTCGAGGCTGTGTTCGGCTTTCTCGATTATTTCATCGCACAAAATGAAAGCCTCAGTTCCAAATATACTAACTCGATAATAAGGCAAATCAAGGAAAACCTGATAAAGCTTATTCACTTTATCGTAAATCTGCGGACGGATAAAAACAGTAAGGTCTATCACCAGTTCTGGGATGCAGTCTCGCAGAGGACTTCCAATTTTTCAATTATTACTCTTAATTACGATACTCTTCTTGAACAGTCTTTCGATTTTCTTTTCAGAAAATTCGGTTACATCGATTACTGTTTTCACCTGATGAATTACGATAGAAGAAAAGAGCTTAGTAATTTCAATTTCTGGATAAACCCGCGTGAACCCGTCCCTGTTGCTGATAACGAATCTCCCGTACCAATAAAAATAATCAAGCTTCACGGCAGCCTGACCTGGAAATACTGCAGCTGCTGTAATCAGACATTGCTGACGCCATGGGACCGCGAACTGGATCTTAACCGGGGAACTTTTACGGGTTATACATATCCCGATAAAACCAAGTATGATCTGGTTTGTCCGCTCGACGGAACACAGTTCGAAACATTAATTCTTATGCCCTCCTATGTCAAACCTTTAACACAACCGGTAATATCTCAGCTAACAAGCGAGGCTGCCCGCGAAATTCGTGCGGCAAAAAAAATAGTTTTTATTGGTTACTCTCTATCGAACGCCGATCTGCACATAAGAGCATTGTTTAAAAAACAGTTAAAGTGTGATGATAAAATCTACGTAATCAATACAAGACAAACCGAAGCATTTAAACTGAAATATTATTCGATTGCTAAAAACGTAACATTCATCAACAGGTCGTTTGAAGATTTTATAAAAAATGATGAGCTTATTGACCAACTGTTTCAAAATTAACCAACCATCGAGTATTCAGATCAGGTTTCAAAATATTAATCATTGAAAACCCCTAAATCTGCATGATAGCATAATTATCGGTTTTATATTATAATTCGCGTTTCCGTTAAAAGAATTCCCGGGGAATAAAACATTGTTATTCAGCATCATATGCGGAATTTATATTTTTATTGAGGCGGTAAATTGATATGCCGGATCAGGTCCGGCATGATAAAATATGTGCGGAATCCAATTAATTTTCTATTTTCTTTTCAACTCTTTATACGCTTCACGCAAATTAATTCCCAGAGCATTGTCCCAGTTCGCTTTTCTGTCTTTAACTTGCGGAATTTCTTTTATTGAGGCAACCTCTTCTTCCGACTTGCCAGCCTTAATCTGCTTTTCAGTAAATGTCAGAATTGTTTCCAGATATTCCCTCATAACTGCAATGTCGGCTTTCTTTCCCGTAACGTGTGCTAAGTCCATTCCCTGTCCGTGACCGAAAATAAACAGTGTGTCGTTATCAAATCCCGATTCCAGTTTTTTCAGATATTCAACCCAGCTTACAAAAGATCCCTCATCATCGAGGCTGAACCATGGGAAAACGCGGTTAAATACGAGATCGCCCAGGTGAGCTATATTAGCGTTTTCAAAGTGTATAACCGAATCGCCTCCCGTATGCGCAGGCTGAAGATGAAAAGCTTTAATTTTTTCCTTACCGGCATCAGCTGTAAAAGAATCTTTAAACGTCACATTAGCAACTACAATTTTATCTTCTTCTCCCGGTTTCATATTACGCTTTCGCTGCAGCGCCGGTACGTTTTCATGCGCAACAATATCTTTCGCAAATTGTTTTAGATAAGGATTTCCCGATGTGTGATCGCCGTGATGATGAGTGTTGAAAAGTATATCAATACTGCGTGATGTTTGTTTGCGTATGCCCTCCATTAAGTGTTGGGCTGTATCAGGAAACTGGGTGTCGATTACTACCAGTGCGTTATCATCAATATAATAGCCTATTGTACCGCCTTTTTCAGTAAAAACACCGAAATTATTTCTTATTGTCTTGAAACGTTCATCGCCCGATGAAACCGCCGAGAGTAATTTGTTTGACTGAAGTAAAAGTCCGCCCCCGATTAATGCAGATGTTTTTATAAATTGTTTTCTTGAAATTCGCATTTTTCTCCCTAAAATTTGCCGAGTTAATTTAATAACAATACAATTAACCAAAAAGTTTGAATTCTATGAATAAAATTTCAAAACCCCTGCCTGACGAATACCCGGACTGGTATGCCGGCTATATAGCCTCGGTGCCGGAGAATAATATCGTGGAACTGCTTGAAAAACAGCTGAAAGAAGCGGCGAAAGTGTTCGACAAATTTGACGAACAAAAATCACATTTCCGTTACGCCGAAGGAAAATGGAGTGTGAAAGAAGTAATGGGACATATCAACGATGCTGAACGGATTCTCTCCTGCCGGGTATTACGGTTCATGCGTAATGATAAAACCGACGTCCGGCAGTACGATCATGATGCGTATGTTGACGCCGGGAATTTCGATGCCATTCCCGTTGATGACCTTAAAAAGGAATTCAGGTTTCTGCGTAAAGCTACAATTATGCTTTTCAAGAATATGAACGAAGAAAAATGGTGCAGTGAAGGTTATTCGAATGGGAAAAAATTCACAGTAAGGGCAATGGCTTATATAATTGCCGGACACCTGGAGCATCACTTGTGGGTTTTGAAAGAAAAATATATCGTTGGTTAGTTATACAAACCTGCGGCACAACAATTAATAAGCAGTCGAGACGCATCGAGATGCGTCTCTACTGCTATTTTATTAAGATCATTTTTTCTGATGTGTTATACTTGCCCACCGAAAGCCTGTAATAATAAATTCCTGATGATAATCCGCTTCCGTCGAATTCAATTTTATATTTGCCTGATTTCTGTAATTCATCAACAAGCGTGTCAATTATTCGTCCCAGCACATCATAAACCTTTAATATAACCGGAAACCTTTGTAAACCGGATTTTGCAGCAACCGTGTATTCAATTGCTGTTGATAGATTAAACGGATTGGGATAATTCTGTTCAAGATTAATTTTGTCCGGCAACAAATTATTATTATATGCAACGCCTGTTATATTATCCACATCAAAGGTATGGATTATGATTCTTCCATCCATTTCATATACAAATTCGGCAATGAACAGCACATGATTGTATTCATCGTAACATGCAGAAAATATTTCCGCTCTGTCGCCCCAGAAAATATTTTTATTGAATCTCAATGCAGCATATGGCTGGGGTTCGTAGCTTTCTTTACTGCGGTTCGCAACATCAGCTAAATCCTGCGGATTAAAAAACACTGCCATCGGTATTAAGTTATGCGAGCGCCAGCCCTTACCGTCAGGATCAGTTTCAAAAAATTCGGGGTATGGAAGGTCTGCAATTACCCAGTCGTGACGCATGTTTTCTCCATGATAACCGTACCAGTTATCACCACGGGCTTTGTTTCCTATAACCACAACAGCAGCCTGATCGTTTTTATAAATCCAATCCGCGTCGCGCCACCAGTCGGCGTGATTATAGCCATCAATACTGTTTGGAAAGTTGTAATTATCCGATTCCTCAACAGGACCGTACTGGAGAAGAGTTGTTATATTTAACTCGCTTCCTGGCTCGGGTACATCGTTACCCAAAAGATCAAATGCATACATAGCCGGTCCCAGTCCGCTTAAACCGCCTTCCCTGTATCTTCCGGTAACAAGAGAATAATTGTTGAATAACTGCTCCCACTCATTATCGATTCTAAACAGATAATCGCCAATAGCTGCATCAACAGGCCATTCATCAGCGGGTCCCACATGCCAGGCACCGTACTTATAGCTGTCTGCAAGATCTGAAGAGTTGCAGAAACTGATTGTAGGATGTTTCTCGCCGGTGACTGTAAAATAAATATTCCATGCACTGTACAACCGGTTCTGTTCTCCAATATACTTTAAACCCGTTCTCCATATGTCAACGAATTCCAGATTATTTACGTTATCCGGACGAATATTAACAGGGGTCTGCAGTATACTTACTTCTTTCAACTGTTCAATATCTTTCGAGGAAGGTATAACCGGCTGCGTCACTGAAACTTCCGCGACGAGACCATTTTCGGGCTGATTAAGATTCATAACGAACAACGAACCCGGGTAGCCGTCGGATGCGCCTGCTCCTGAAGGTCCGCCATCGCCGTCAATACAGTAAGTAACGGCTTCCGCTCCCCAGCTGAATTCTTCGGGCAGATAGAATGATCCGGCATAAATAATCCCGGCAGGATTAATTAAATCATTTGAATGGTTATACGCGTTTGTCGAAACAACTATTAGTTCTGATGGAGTGCTTTCGTTACCGGACATATCAAGCGCGGTGACACTAAAGGTGTACTCCATCGACGGTTCGAGAAACACTCCAGTATAATCTGATAACCGGGTATATCCTTCAACACTGCCGCCGTTATAAACTAAGTATTCAGCAGTGCCGGTATTATCGGAAACGTCGTTCCAGTCGAGATAAATTTTTGAATCCGATAGTACCGCTGCGGTAATTCCCGTCGGCTGATCGGGTGGGACTATATCTGCATCATCATAAAGTTCAATCTTGTCGCATATTAAGAACTGTTTCATGTAGGCGTCGTACCATTCGATAGTAAGATTAATATTAACAAGGGAATACTCCCCGTCGGTTTTGTGTACGCCCTGTGAGGTAATATTAAAAGCTGTTTTAGCTGATAAATGCGGTTCAATTTCCGCATATGTTTCGCGGTAATCCGCAAAACTTCTCATTGTATACCAGCTTCCTTCCGATGCCCCACCTTCAGGCTGGTCTTCATCCGTAAAGCTGATTCGTGAAGTGAAGCGAATCGTCTCATCCGAGTTATTGTACCATGTAACAACTATACGCTCACCCGGGATGAAATGCCGCGATACACCTTTAACACCCATATAATCAGTAAGCTCGTCTATATTCTGGGAAAGGTAAACACCGCCGGGACCTTCCGATGAGTAGCTCATATCCGCATTAAGCAACAGGTTATTCCAGTTTTCAAGCTGAAAAGTGTTTTGACCCGCATCCGATCCGAAATCAACAAGCATCGTGCTCTGCGGTTTAATGTTAGCCGCGGTGAAAAATAAAAAAATCAGAATTGAGAAGGAGGATAGTTTTCTTGCTTTCATATTGGCCTCCTTTAAAGATATTACTGGAAAGGAAAATTTATAGTTCAGAATAAAAACGGCTATCCCGGAAAAGAAGATATCGGCTGAGAAGTTTGTGAATAGTAAATAACGATAAATTATTAAATGTTCAAATTAATAATCAATGTGGAGAAGGGTCATGACCCGTCTCCACATAACGTATTATAATTTTAAATTCCAATTATGCGCTTCAGGATTACATACAAAACCGTGAATTATTTCATCAGCAGCATTTTTTTACTTGCTGTAAATCCCCTGTTTTCCTTACTTAAGGCATCTACTTTTATTGTATAGACATAAACGCCGCTTGCAAGATTATCCCCGCTGAATGACACATTATATACACCCATATCTTTAGTTTCATTCACAAGTTCGGCCACTTCCTTGCCCAGCATATCATATACCTTAATTGTTACATGTCCCTGTTCCGGAAGCTGATAGTGTCTCTGGGTTGCCGGATTGAACGGATTCGGGAAGTTGGAAATCGAGTACTCGGAAACAATAAGGCTGGTGTTATCCGTATTTTCGACTTTTTCTTTCATAAACGGATCGGCTTCGTATCCGATGGCGAAGTTATAGTCGATATCGGAATAAGTTCCCGCAGGTGAGTAATATGCCTGAACGCTGTATTCAAGACTGGTTTTTAAGCCACCTCCGGTTAAAGAATACTCATAATCGATAAACTGTGTCGTTCCCCTTGAAACGGTGCCGATAGTCACCGGCGATAAATATCCTCTCTTTCTGGTAATGAGATAACTTGTTACTGAAGTATTGGGGTGATCATTCCAGTTGAGCTGAATAAACTCTTCGGGGTCACTACTCGCAGTTATGGTAAGTCCCCGGTAGTCGTTATCGCTGAACATAGGTTTGGCGGAATAGTCAGCCGATACATTGGAATGCTGGCTTATATTAAAGGAGGTTGATAAACTTGTTGAACTATTGCTCCATTGCGAGAAAGTGTGCAGTATGCCGTTTATCTGGTAGGTCTGCTGCGCCTCAGCGGTAATATTGTTTTGCTCAACAACCTGTATTGAGGAAGTAGGGGCGCTTTGCCATACACCGTTCACCTTTACCTGACCTCCGTATGAACTGCCGATGAACTGGTTGGAGAAACTTACGTTACATATTTTGCGAAGATTTGCTTGAATTATTGTATTTCTATCATTAGATGACACATTATATGATGTATTTTGACTTGATGAAAACAAATTAAATCCTTGGGATTCAAGCTTATATGTCCAATTACTATTATTTGTACCATTGGTGTTCCAAATATAATTATAAGATCCATCCGTCTGTTCTATTGCCCCGAGTCCAATATTATCTCCTGTGGTCGATGTTCTGTCATAAGGCGAAGACTTTGTTAATCCGTCAACACTAATGTTTCCTCCTCCAAAATTATTTTGAATTCTTATTTTAAATTTCACCTCAACTGTATATGTTTGACTATCCCAAACAATAAAGTCATAACAATTCAGCGTCTGGGGATCTATACTCATTAATTTGAAATTTACTTCGTGTGTGCCATTAGTTAAATTGACTGTAACATATCCTGGTAGATATTCTTCGATGTTATCACAGAGATCATAAGGGGATACAACATCATTGTCTACGGAAATAACCAATATAGGTCTATAAATACCCGGAGTACCTATTAAATTTTAATAACCAACTGCTGTAGAAAAACTCCCTTCAGATTGTCCCAAAGGAATAGTTATAGTACTGGGAACACCCGGTTCAAATAGTACAATTGATGGGCTCTGTCCGTATAAAAATTGGAATTGAAAAACCAAAATAATTATCACCAAACTGAAGTTTTTCATAATAAACTCCTTTTGATAAGTTTTAAATTTTAGATAATTTTAAAAAGCAAAAGGTATGGGATTAAATCCCGGTCAGGTGAGCAGCCTGTCTTCTTTTGCATTCAGGGGCGGTGTGACCACACCGCCCCATTAATAAATTTTACTCAAAGAGCTCTAACCTCCTATTTGTTTTTTAATTTTCCTCTAAGTATAAAATCTCTGGGCATATTTATATCTGTGCCAAACGCGAAAACCTCACTTTCAAACACTACCGCCTGACCAATTGTGGCATTTAATTTATAAGAGTTAATCAAATCTTTACCGTTATAATGTCCAAAGTTCCAACCATCATTAACGGTAAAGAAATCCGTTTCGCTTCTGCCCCAAATTCTGCCTCCGTATTCAGTCCCGGTAAAATCTTTAAATAGTTCTAATCCATTTTGCTTATAATAAAATATCTTCTGATCCAGCACTACATAAGTTCTACCATTCATGCTTCCTAAACTTGCTCTGGCCGGTCCGGAATAAATTTCTTTTAACGTGTCATTCTGAAGAGAATAAACATGTCTCGGATCGCCGGGGATAGTCAACCAATATCCAACAATCAGAACGTCCCTTGTTTTCTCATCTGCGACAACCATCGCAAAATATTCTTCCAGTTCCGGTATATCAATAAAGCGCCAATCCACCCCGTTATATTTCATTATTACTCTTGTAAATCCGCTACCGTCATACTTATCCGCAAATCCTACTCCGTAAATTTCGTTTTCATTTAAGCCGTGCATACTTTGAATGATCGTCGCATCGTAACCGTCAAGCAAATACGTACCGAACTTTTTCCGGTCCGTTAGGTGTATCGCTGCAGGTTAGAATCATAAATATTGTAGCAAGAAATGTTACGAGAAGTACTGCAAAATAAGCCTTGTTATTTGTGTGTGGTTTCATATGTCATCTGGTAATCTTGTTTATTTATTGAATTATTATATTAACCTCCAGCAGGTGTTATTCCGACCCCGACAAAGTGGGGGAGAAATCTTAAGCCAACAATGAACCATTTAATAATAGATCTCTCCCCATCCCGAAAAACCGGAATGGGTCGAGTTGACAATACTTGTCATCTTACTTCGACAAGCCTGCCTGCGGCAGACAAGCTCACACTTCGACAAGCCTGCCTGCGGCAGACAAGCTCACACTTCGACAAGC
>JAFGMI010000040.1 GCA_016927595.1 Melioribacteraceae bacterium
TACTTCTAGAATCCGCTATTAACGTTTTTTGTATTTATCAGGAATTTAAGAGATTCAGTAAAACGAAGATTTGAATTAAGTTATTTTTCATCAGAGTGAATATTGGACACTATTCTTTCGTACTTATATCATTCGCAGAAGAAGATAATCCACCGGGTGTTAGAGGAAGTTAAGAATCAATTATATACAATATTTACAGTCAGAATAATAAAAATCACATTTATATATTCAGCCTGAATATAACCGGCATTTGTATGATGTATAAAAGAATTATTATTTCTCTACGCGTCGAACAAATAAATGCTGAATAAAAAAGTTATAGTTTTTTTCTCCTGTTATAAATTACAACATCACTTTACAGTTTTATCGAGCGGTCTGTTCAGACTTTTATACAGATCACGTCTTCCGGTTTTATCTTTTTCAAGGATCTGATTAGCGAATGCCGCCACTTCTTCAGCTACACCTCTGGGTACTACTATCACGCCATCGCCATCCGCTACAACAACATCACCGGGGCAAACAAGCACGCCGCCAATTACAACCGGTCTGTTAACCGACTCCAATTCATTTCTGCCGGGTCTGATACCCCGCCCCTTTTTCCTCAGATACAAAGGCACTTTCTGAATTGCTATTTCATCGGTATCTCTTGAAGATGCATCGGTTACCACTCCTGCTGCTCCGGCTTTATACCAGGCTAAAATATTATACGAACCGATAGAACCGATATCTTTATCTTCAACATCATCAATAACTATTGCTGTACCGGGTTTGATGAGAGACGTAAATGCTTCACTTGAGTATGCATTATAAAAATTACCTTCCCAATCCTGAAATTTTTGATCTGCTTCCGGACGATCGGGTCGTTGAGTAGGGACATAACGTGCTGTAACGGCAATACCCCTGAACTGATGTGTAAGGTTTTCATAATCAATCCAATCGGGATGAATCGCCGGATCAACAAGACCGGTGTTCGGTAGTCCAACCATATCCATCCCGTCAGAAACATCAGCGACTCTTAGATTTTTAAATAATTCCAGAATCCGCGCATCTTCTTCAGCAGAATAAGTTTTCGTTTCAATCAAATTAATCCCTGCGGCTAAATCTTTATCCTGTGCAGTAATTATTATGTTTAGAATAAATATAATTGCACATGTTCTGAACATTTTTGTCTCCGCGTTTTACTTACTGATAATTACTTCCTATCGTACGACTCAATTATCCTATCCATCATTGCATTTGTATCTTCACTGATAATCATTCTGTCGGGATCAGATTCAAACCACTCCAGAGCCCGCTTCACTCCAACCTTAAAAGGTATTACGGCTTTGTACTCTGGCACGAATGTTTTAATCTTCGAATTGTCGAACATTACGCTGGCAGCCTTATCGCCGATCAACGACCCGGTAAACCGCTCTTCCTGTGAGGCGATAAAATCAGAAGGTATATGAATAATATTTGCAGTAACTCCAGCCGCTTCGGCTACAGCTTCGTATATCTGATTCCACGTAAGTATTTCATCCGATGTTATGTGGAAGGCATGTCCGATCGCCTGCTGATGTCCTAGCAATCCGGTAAAGCCGACTGCAAAATCGTCCGAATGAGTAACGATCCAGAGCGATGTTCCGTCGCCGTGAACAATTACTTTTTCTCCTTTTTTCATGCGGTCGATTATAGTATACTCGGTCCATCCCCCGATAGCAACAGGAATTACGTTACTGTAAGTAAGAGATGGGCGCACGATTGTTATCGGGAAATTCTCTTCCCGGTACGCACGGTTTAATTTTTCTTCACATGCTATTTTATCGCGCGAATACTGCCAGTAAGGATTATACAAAGGTGTTGATTCGGTAATCACCGGATGTGAAGGAGGTTTCTGATACGCAGATGCCGAGCTTATGAAGACATACTGTTTCGTTCTGCCCCTGAACAGATTTATATCTCTTTCAACGTCCTGTTCTGTAAATGCTATCCAGTTTACTACAACATCCCACTTATGATCTTTAAGTACATTATTCAGAGCGAATGAATCGGATATGTCGCATTTTAAATATTCCGGACCAATCAGATCTACTTTTCTTGTGCCTCTGTTCAAAAGATACAGATCAGACCCTTTGCTAAGACAAAGTTTACTAACCGATGTGCTGATGTTACCGGTTCCTCCAATAAATAAAATTTTCACTTTCTTTTTCCTTACTAATGTTAAAATTTTCCTTCTGCAAAATTATTGGATATAAGATAATTATAACTTTCCTTAATGCCTTTGAATATTTCCCCCGCGTACTCATCAAATTCAACAATCATCCATTTAATTTTGCTGCCGCTTTCTTTAACAACCTCTGAAAAATCAACCACACCCTGCCCGGCGGGAACCTGTTCGTACGACTTTTCCCCCTTAATTGCAGGACCATCCTTAATATGAACTAAAGGAACTCTAGTCCCGAAATCCGAAATGATTTTTGCAGGATTAAGTCCTGCAACTGCTGCCCAATATGTGTCTATCTCGAAAAATATACTTTTTTCTAGGTGTTCAAGAAGATAATAGAATGGATAGTTGCCATACTTATTTTCGAATTCCCACCAATGATTATGCAGTCCGAATTTTATTCCGCGTGAGTGCAGGAAGTTATTGATCTCGTTGTATAAATCAACCGTGCGTTCGCGCTCATCTTTATTTTTGTACTTATCATCCTCGGGCCAGCCATGATAAACTATTGTATCACATTCATAAATTTCCGACATCTTTACTGCAAGATCGCGATGTTTTCCGACGGGCAGTTCGGAGTGCATGCTAAAGACGGTCAGCCCCGCTTTTTTAAATACGTCCGCTGCGTGTTTTAAAGTAATTCTTTCCGGCAAGGTATATGTTTCAACACCCAGATATCCCATATGCGCAACCTTATTGACAGATGCCTCGAAATCGGATTCAACAGCCCTTCTTATAGTATAAAGCTGCAACCCTATTTTGGCTTTATAACTATTAAAGGCAGATAATTGCGGATCAGGCAGTGCAACCGCAGCAGCGCTTATTCCAAGATACTTAATAAAATCTCTTCTGTTTATCACCATTTTACGACTCCTTGTTTTAAACTATATTTAACCAGTATTGTTTTCATCAGCTGCTTAACTTACTGATGATATTAACGTGTTATCAATCCGCCGCAATTAAGTTCTTTTCCGAAATATCTTCCGGATAATGCTGACCATTCCTGCTTCTGCCGGGGGGAAACAACAATAGTACAATTTTAATAAAAAGCTGTATAAAGAAAGTTGGTATGAAACAGTATTAAAATCAATATATGTTCTCAAATTCTAAAAAGAAACAGACAATCCCCCTCTAACAAAATTACGGTTGAGAATCCAACCATTATATTCACCTTTTCTATGCTGTTCAGTGTTAGTTCCATCAGACAGACTACTTTTCGTCGTATACTCTGAATTATATCCAATGGCAAACTGTGATTCCGTAAAAAGACCAAGACCCCCCGTTATTTTTAAATCAAGTCCGCAGACAAGTCTTAAACCTGCAGCATAAATAATTGTTTTGCTCTTCAAGTCCTCCTCCTTCA
>JAFGMI010000041.1 GCA_016927595.1 Melioribacteraceae bacterium
ACCGAATCTGCTTCCAAGATCTTCGATCTGATCATTTGATCTTAAGAAACCGAATCTGCTTCCAAGATCTTCGATCTGATCATTTGACCTTAAAAAACCGAATCTGCTTCCTAAGTTTTCGATTTGTTCATTTGATCTTAAAAATCCGTATCTGCTGCCCAAATCTTCAATCTGGTCATTAGATCTCAGGAAACCATACCTGCTTCCGAGATCTTCAATTTGGTCATTAGACCTCAGGAAACCAAACCTGCTTCCGAGATCTTCAATTTGGTCATTAGATCTGAGAAAACCGAATCTGCTGCCAAGCTCTTCGATTTGTTCATTTGATCTAAGGAAACCATACCTACTACCCAGATCCTCAATCTGAGAGCTGGATTTAAGGTAACCATATCTGCTCCCCAGCTCCCCGAAATGATTGACAGCAACCAATACGGCTGAATTAGAATTTTCGGAAGAAGCTGCCGGTACAGCAATAACAACATCATTGTTTTCAACTATCTGAAAACGTGATGCTTTTTCAACATTACTTGCTGACTGGGCAACTATTGCGTTAGTCAATATTCCGAATGCCAGTAGAATAAAGAGTTGCTTTTTCATTTCTGTCCTCGTTGTTTGTTTATTGTTAGTATTTATTATTTATCAGAGCTTTTCGTACTGAGATCAGCTCCTTATGGATTTTATTAAGCAGGGTGAATTTTGTTATTAACTCGTTGTATTTAATTCTTTCCCAGCTTTTCATAAAAATCAAAATTATTAGCAATCCGAAAAAAGTGTGATTTTAGTAAAAATCCATAATCTGTACTATACTTAGCAGTTGGGACTAAAATCTGGAATTTTTTTTTCGATGATATTCAGTTACTATCCTTTTATATTAAAATGTCAGTTTTTAATTATATTTCTAATCATTATAAATATTCTGATTTTATTTCACTGAGGCTAAATGAATACTCTTTCGGAAAAAACATTAGTTCAGAAAATTCGAAATAAAGATTCAGCGGCGGAAAGTGAAATCTACCATTATTATTATCCGAAGGTTAAAATGATAATCGGGACACGGATCAGCGACGGGGATGATCAAAAAGATATTATTAATGATATTATGGTTGCTATTATAGTGAATTTAAGGGATGGCAAATTTAATCCGGGAAATGAAAGTACACTAGGGAAATATGTAAACGGTATTATACGGAATCGTTTAACCCAATATTTTAAGGATATTTACCAGAAGAGAAATAAAATATCAAACAATCCCGACGGTAATATTGAGAATTTGCCGGATAATGAAAAGTTTGTTCACAACATGGAGAGCAATGAAGAAGAAGAGATTAAAACCGATATTTTGAGAAAAATAATTGAAAACCTGAAACCCAAGTATAGAAAAGTAATTATCCTGCGGTATTTCGAAAATAAATCAGTTTCAGAAATCAGTAATGAAATGGAGCTGACCGATCAAAAAGTAAGCGATTATCTCAAATATTCGAAACAATTAATATCCAAGGAATTAAAAAAAATTAAACATTACAGAATAAGAAAAATTTTTTTCCAGATTTTGTTCCTTTGCTCTAAGTAGAGGGTAGAAAATAAATCGGAATACATATGAGCTGCAACATTAAAAACAGAAATGAAATTATTGAAAAATATTTGGGCAGAGAGCTTGATGAAGATGAAATGAATGAGTTTGAAAACCATTTTCTCCAGTGCGATGAGTGTTTCGAGGAACTCCAGACAACAAAATCTCTGATGGTTTATATGGAAAATGAAGACCCGGCAATTATTGACCGGATGAAAAATGCTTCAAACCCTGGGTATTATTCCATACGTGACTCGTTCAATAATCTGTTCGATAAACTGATTTTACCCAGACCTGTTCTGAGTTTTGCAACCGCGGCTGTACTTGCCGGAGTAATTATTGTAAGTATATTCATAAACGATAATGATATTCGACATGAGGTTATTTCAAGTGATCAAATAGTCCGCGAGTACGGATTACAGAAATATGCTGACAATTTTGTCGCTGCCCCCGATATGGAAAAATTCATGAATCAAAAATTCAGATCCGGGGATGTTATAGAAATTATAAGCCCTGAAAACGATCTGCTTGCAGATGGTAAGATTATTTTCGAATGGAAGAAGACTACGGATAAATTGTTAACATTAAAAATTCTGGACAACCGTGAACACACGCTTATAAGCATTTCTCCGGAATCAGACAAATTTGTACTGAACCCTGTAGAAAAAAATTTGGAACCGGGATTATATTACTGGAAACTTGAAACCGCCGATGAACTGCTTCATCTCGGCAGATTTTTTATCAAATAATAAATTTACTCCCCTATCAAAACAAAACCGCTCCAGTTAAGGGGAAACGAAGTAGCAGGATCGTTTATCATTTTCAGTTTAGCATCCCTTAAAGATTCTTTGTAAGTTTTTCCGGACAGAATAGCATCATAAAAATTTATCATTAAATTACTGGTACTCTCGTCAAAAACTTTCCACAGCGATGTAACAATATTTTTTGCTCCCGAGTATAAAAATCCTCTCGTTAAAGCAATCATGCCCTCGCCTTTAATCAATTTTCCGATTCCGCTCTCACAGCTGCTCAATACAACAAGATCTGCATTAAGGTCTAAATTGTATATTTCGCCTGAATAGAGAATACCATCTTCTTTACTATCTGAATCATCATCAGGATATAATATAATGCCCGAGAGACTCGGTTTTATCGGGTTAACAAAACTGTGAGTTGCAATATGAAGATATTTTGCGTCTGAGATTTGAGTTTTCATCGTTCGTTCATCGGCATCTTCATGGAAATATCCCGCGGCATATAAATTCTTATCGTCAAAGAGATCAACCAGGATTTCAACTTCCCTTTCTGAGTAAGGCAAAGAACCAAATTCATTATTGTTTCTAAAAACACTCCGCAGATTATCGGACGAACCACCGAACTGGAGCACAGCAGCGGAACTCGTTTTTATTCCGGATAGTTTTTCAGCATCATCAAAAACCGGGGCAAAACCAACAAATTTTTCCTTTAATTCTTTATGTGAATTGTCATCCATTCCAGATAAGTACAACTCTGCGGAGTAGTGATATGAAACTGCATGCTTCTTGATTAAATAATCGAGTGAAGCAAATGTGTAATTATCATTATTGTCCCTGCCTTTGATGAGCGCTTCGAACGGCAGATAATACAAAATGCCGTCAGGAATAAATACCAGATTGCGTTTCAAATATTGTTCTATCGGTTTTATCAGGATATCATATAATTTTTGAGACGATTCCACATATTCGGTTTTATCAAGTTTTTTTATCGAAGCATAAAACGTCTCGCAAATATTATTGAAAGAAGAATCTATTTCCTGACGCAGCACATGAAATTCCGATCCTGATATTATATAGGTAACAAGCGATTTTTGTCCGGCAAAAAACTCTACAACAACCGAATTATCATCCAGAGCCTCTTGAAGTTCATTAATACTGGCTGATTTCCTTCGGTATTTAAGCGAATAATATTCCGGGTATTGTGTTTCGAACCTGTTTATCAAATTTATATAATCATCTTTAAGACTGAACAGTCTTTCCCTGAAATTTTCAACCCTTGCGCTGTCTGTCTCCTCAGTCTCATACAATTCTCTCTGCAGTTCGGTATCATAGAATGCAAGGTCTATTTTAAGATTCTTTTCAAGCTGTATTAATGAATCGGGTATGCCTGAAAAATATTTTGCGTTTGCCTCCACCAGAGCATCTGAAAGTATTTCCGATTTATTCTGCTCGGCAAATAAAAATGCTTTCTCTTTATAACTTTCATCACCCGAAATACCGTACATTTTAAGACTGGCTTGTATTGCTTTTTCGAAAATCCTCGAAGTTCTTTCGGCCAGAAGCAGTTTTGAACCTTCGGCCTTATAACCTTTCCTTATCTGATCAATCAGTTCCGTTAATACACTATAGTTATTCAATGACGCTTCGAGATCTTTTCTGCTGCCCGAAGAAAATTGAAATTTCGCAAAAAATATCTCTGCTTGCCGGGCAAGAGTATTAAGCAACTCAAGTTCCGATAATGCTTTATCTATTGGAGGAATGGTATATGGATTTGAACTTCTGAAGCCGGGAATATTGGAAGTTACCGCACTTTGCGCACTCTCCACCGCTTTATCAAAACTATTTATTTCAAGGTATGTCGCAGCCAAATTGTTATAAGTCTCGGCAATCGCAGGATGCTCGGTTCCATATGTGTTTTTAAGTATGGCAAGCGCATCATTATGATATTTAATTGCTTCTTTATATTTGTGCATACTGCGGTTTATATTACCCAGACTGTTATAGGATTGTGCCACATCTGCGTGTTGTTTCCCGAATATTTTTAGTCGTATCGACAATGCCTGCTCATAGTATGAAACCGCTTTGGGATAATCTGTAAGTGCTTCATAAACACGTCCCATTTCATGATACGACATCGAAACATCGGTGTGAAGTTCTTTTGCGAGTACGTCATAATAAATTGAAAGAGCTTTATCGTGGAATGCAAGCGCATTCTGCAACTGCCCCATGTGATAATATGATAATCCCATGTTGTAATAAACTCTGGCAACATCCATGTTGTTTTCACCCAAAGTCTTTAAGAGTATATTAAGCGATCTTTGATAAATTGACAAAGCCCTTTCGTGATCGCCGATAACATCTCCGAGCAGTACGGCCATATTCTGATAATTAAGCGCTACAAAGGGATGGTTTTCACCGTATTTGTTAATTAGTCTTTCCACGTTCCCGCTGTAAATTTCCAGTGCCTTTTCATAATCACCTTTCACATGATAAACGATGGCAATGTTGGTAAACAGATCGGTTAGACCGGGTATTGCATCGCTCTCGGCAATTGATCTCAGGTGTGCCGCTTTTTTAAATTTTGACAGAGCATCCTCGTAATACCCCTCTTCAAAATCAAACATTGCAAGAAGGTTATACGCCTGAACCAGTTCATCACCGAGTTTTATGTTATCGGAAATGGTAGTCGAATCGATGCCTATTAAAGTTTTGTTTAATAGTTCTCTTCCTTTATTAAAATTTCCCAGGTAATGATACGACGCTCCCATCTCGTTATATATACGATATCGTGTAGGACTTTCATTGTTTAATATCTCTGATGCCAGACTATCGGCACGTTTCAACACAATTATTGCGGTGTTGAACTCGCCTTTTTTACGATAACTGTTCCCTTGTCCGGCAAGACAATAAATATAATCGGACATCTTATTTTGAGTTTGAAAACGCTTTGCAGCGTTTTCGTAAACGACGATGGCAGAATCATACTTTGCAGATTTAAAGAGGCTGTCTGCCTGTGAAACCATGTATTCCGCCGATGATGGATTAATTTCTTTCTTATTAACGTTGCATGATTGATATAAAATACCGGCAAGTGCAAAAATGGATAATGTAATAAAAACATTTTTCATTTTAATCATGCTGTTCCCCACAGATTAAAAATCAACAACGATGGCAGGTTATTTCTGAAATTTTAATATGCTGTACCTGAACATAATAATATGATTACAGTAATTCCACCTCTTAAAATACTGAACCAATAATAATTTCTAAATTAAGAACCCCTTCCCGCTTTAAGCAGAAAGGGGTTTAAAGGATTTCTTACAGTAGCCGGCTATTCTTCTTTTCTCGCCCGCAAGGTATCCCAGATCATGTATAATGAAATAAGCAAAAACATTACCAATGCCAAAACCTCGGCACCATTACTTTCAGCCCAATCCTCCATTTTCCAATCAAATTCCGCATACTTAAGTATGGCACTAAGCACGCCCATAAGTGCACCGCCTGCAATAAATCCGGATGCAATAAGAGTACCTCTTTCCCGTCTTGCTTTGTTAAGCGATTCGTCCTGGGAACGTGACTGAACGAACCATGCGATTATACCTCCTGCCAGCAGCGGCGTATTTAATTCAAGCGGCAGATACATACCAAGTGCAAAAGCAAGCGCAGGAACTTTGATCATTGTTAATAGCAGTGCCATGAATGCACCTGCAAGATACATCATCCAGGGCGCCGGCTGATTGGACATCAAAGGTTTAATAACAGCTGCCATAGCGTTTGCCTGTGGCGCAACAAGCGCCTGGTCGCCAACAAATCCGTAAGTTTCGTTAAGAACCATTATAATCCAGGCTACCGTTGCGGATGCAAAGATAGTCCCCAGAAATTTCCATTTTTCCTGCTTGAACGGTGAAGATCCAAGCCAGTAACCGATTTTAAGATCAGTTATAAAAGCTCCCGCCTGCGAGAGTGCGGTGCAAACAACACCGCCTATTATTAGTGCGCCCACCATCCCGGCAGGCCCGGTTAATCCTACACTAACAAGAATAACTGATGAAAGTATTAAAGTCATTAACGTCATTCCCGAAACAGGATTGGTACCGACAATTGCAATTGCTGTGGCGGCAACAGTAGTAAAAAGAAATGATATTATCAAAGCGATTACTAATCCTACTACTGCATGAACGACGCTTGTAACGACACCAAATAAAAAGAATACAAATATAATTATTGATGTTAGCGTTATACCGGCAACAATTGCACTCATGGGTAAATCCCTTTGAGTACGGATATCAAGCTTTTCTTCTTTTCCAGTCTTCTTAAAAATTTCCTGATATCCCAGCACAAATGATTTCTTGATAATACCTGAAGATTTAATTATTCCTATAAGACCCGCCATAGCTATTCCGCCGATACCGATATGTCTTACGTAATTAAAGAAAATATCTTCTGCAGACATATCCTTTATCAAATCTGTCACATTTGCACCGATCGGAACACCTATATAATCGCCGAGGTATGCAAATACCGGTATTATAACATACCATGAAACAAATGATCCTGCAGCGATTATAGCTGTATATTTCAAACCGACTATATAACCAAGTCCAAGTATTGCTGAGCTTATGTTTAACCTGAACTCCAGTTTTAATTTATCGTGCAGATACTCACCGAATCCTGCGACTTTTGAGGTAAATACCTCTGCCCATGTACCGAACGTAGCTACAACAAAATCGTATACTCCCCCTATTATTCCGCTTATAACAAGCACAAGAGCCTGATTGCCTCCTTTTTCACCTGCTACCAGCACTTCGGTAGTAGCAGTTGCTTCCGGAAATGGAAATTTACCGTGCATTTCGGAAACAAAGTATTTTCTGAACGGGATAAGAAACAATATGCCCAGAAAACCTCCCAGAAGGGAAGCAAAAAAGACCTGCCAGAAACTGACCTCCAGTTCAAGAATATAGAGAGCGGGTATTGTAAAGATAGCACCAGCTACTATTGTACCGGAGGTGGCTCCGATGGACTGGATAATCACATTCTGCCCAAGTGAATCTTTCCTCTTCAATGCCGAGGACAAACCAACAGCGATAATTGCGATCGGTATTGCCGCCTCGAATACCTGCCCGATTTTCAATCCCAGGTAAGCCGCTGCTGCAGTAAAAAAAACTGCCATTATCAATCCAAGTATTACAGAATACAGATTAACCTCGGGATAGTTTTTTTCGGGGACCATTATCGGTACATAAACCTCACCTTCATTTAACTCCCTGTAAGCATTCTCAGGTAATCCGATAGGTTTGGAATCAATTTGATGTTCGCTCATTAATTCTCTCCTTAAAATTTAACAGTGATAGGTAATGCGACTTCTACTTTATTATTAGCCTGATTCTTAAATTCAATTTCTCCCCAGTATGAAGCTCCATCAGGCAAATCAAATGCGGGTTCCGGCGCTTCAAATTCAATCGTTTCCAAACATGAGGGATAAAAAACTCTTCTGCTTTCAATTATTTTTATATCCTCAGTTTCTTTCATAGCAGTATATTCACATATCTCTACATTCATCTCGCTTTCCGCATGAACAAAACCGGGAATAAGTTTTAACTCCAGTTTTTTGATGTCGTCCTTAAAATTGTTTGCAATTTCCAGTTCAGCATCCTTGTAACTAAGAGATGTACTTGCCAGAGCTGATCCTTTATCATCATAAATCACGATTGAAAAATCTGTGAGTTTATTGAAATCTTTTGTTGCAAGATTAATTCTGAATTTCTTACCGGACTCATTTTTATTTAAGTTGAAGGGCAATGTAAAAGATTCTTTGCCGTTAACGCTCACATTTTTACTTTTTCTATAACCTTTAATCGAACCTGAAATTGAATATTCTTCTACCTTATCAAATACGTTCATAACCTTAATATGCTGTTCTTCGCCGACAGCAGTTAAATCACCTGCGACCTGCAGACCATTCATTTCAACACTCAAATCGTATTGAGAGCTGACTTTATCTGCAAAATAACCGATAATTACCAGTTCATAAACTCCCGCAACCGGATTCTGATAATATTTCTCTATCGTTTCTTCATTCATTTCTGCATTTAATATTCCCGCTGATACCTGCCGACCTTTGTTATCATGCAGAAAATAAGTGAGGTGTGTAAACTCGTTTGCATCGGAATTAATTTTAATTCTCATATCAGAAGTGCCTGCAGGAACGCGCAGAAAATATCTTTGATGCATTGCCGGATCTATTGTAATATCGTTCCATGATGTTATATAATTATTATCCCTGTTGAATTCGTATGGAACCACCACCGTTGCCATAAGTTCAAACTCTGGATTTTTCGTTTTATCATCCCTGTGTGCATAAATTTTTCCGTTATACAATCCAGGCTTTGTCATTTTTGATTTATCGAATGATACATTTACCGTTGCTCGTTGATTGTTGCGGATATGCAGTTTGTTTTGCGATGTCAGGAGCCAATCACTGTCACTCGCAAGCACAAAAGATCTGTAAAACTTTTTCGAATTTATGAAATTATTTCTTGTCACCGAAAAAGAATAAGACTCTGTACCAGATAAATACAATCCGTTTCTTAAATAAAGGCTTTCTGATTTATGTCCCGGCATATGCGGAGCAAATCCTGCAATTGAATATGTTTCAAACTTATTCAGTTCGCCTGCATCAATTCTGTTTCTCAGAAGCTGCCAGGCATTATTAACGTTTATATAGCCACTGCCCTGATCAACATGATCGTAACCAGGAAGTTTAAGAGCAGATTCACGTATAACTTTATACAAAAATTGAGAAGGTATTTTTATGTCAGGATATTCAACTGCAGCAGCACTCAGAAGCAGTGATACAACACCAGCTGTATAAGGTGAAGCCATGCTCGTTCCCCACATCCTGTCACCCCGCGAAAAATTAGGAACGGTTGAGGCAGCTGCACCAGGTGATACTACATCAGGCTTCATATATTCGGCACCTCTTGAGCTGAAATGAAGAATTACATCCCTGTCCAGCGATGTGCCGTATAAATCGTTGCCCACTTCCTTTGCCAGCACTGCACCGGAAGTAAATACAGAGGGTGTGGAAGACGGGAGTCCTGTACTTGAAATTCCCGGTCCTTCGTTATCGTTGGACTTGCAGATGTAAAGGTAGGGATTTTCTTCCACGAGTTTATTGAGGAACAGTTCCATTTCAGCATGACCTTCCACTTCGGAGCCGATACCGTAACTCATATTTATTACACATGGTTCTTTTCGTTCTTTCGATATCCTGTCTGCATAAAGGTAAGCTTTTTTCATACTTTCAGTTACCGTAGCACCACCCGAATAATTATTGTTTCCTATTTTAAGACCGATTATCTTTGCACCCGGAGCTACACCGCTGAAATTCTGATCGCCGATCCTGTTACCTGCGGCAATACCGGCACAGTGAGTCCCATGACTCCCGTCATCAAAGAAGAAACTTACCATTTTATCATCCGGAAAAATATTAAGTGCAATAGTAATCAATGGAAGATTATCGCCCGTTTTAATCTGAATAAATTCTAAATTATCCTTATAATTTGTAAGTGGTTTTTCGTCCGAAAGGTCGTTGTCCGAATCCGTATCAAAATACAGAACCCATTTTTCATTCCCGCCTTCAGCTGTTTTAAAAGTAACAAAATGGAACAATTCATTCTCGATGCCATTCTCATTTACATCATTTATTCTTGAACCGGAATTCAGCCAGATATTTTCAGGGAAAGCTCCGATATAGTATTCATCATCGACAGGTTTTAAACTAAGTTTTTCGATACCAGATACCTTGTACATTTTTTCCTCGTTAATTGCAAAGCTTCTGCCGTCTTCCTCTTCAATCTCCGCATCGAAGAAATCAATCTCACCTTGTCCCGTAAAATCCTGTACATCAATAACTTTTATCTCACCGGTTGATGTTGATGTTAAACCTTCAACTCCCATATCAACACCCGTGTCGAGGACCAGAATAATTGTGCCTCGTCCGTCATATTCAGGAAATTGCTGGCGAAATTGTTCAACACCGGTATTGCTGAGTGAAATAAATGTCTGACTGTAATTTTGCGGGTAAATGGCTGCAGTTATAAATATGTAAACGACTATTAACAATTTGAATTTCATAAATTCTCCAAGATATGTTTTCTAAGTTTTAGTAATTATCATTTTCTACCTTTTCAATCTTATTCTGCTCATCCAACTCAGTATAATCTATTTCCGAACCCAAAACACTATGAGGAATAAGATATACCACAAAGAGAAGAATTGCGGCGAATAATGCCCACCGTTTAGGATTTGCTGATTTTTTATACATTAAGAGCGCTACTAACCAACCGATTAAGGCAACAGCGGTTTTATTATCCGTTAAATCATGACCGAAGGGCCAACCTGTCCAGTAGGCGTCAAAAGCATACTTCTGAACAACAGGTCCTAATATTAAACCGCCGATAAACAGAAATATTATAGTAATCCAAGTAAGATTTTTTAACTTAGGCTGCCTTTTGAAAAATTCAAGACCGGTTCTTGTTGACAAAAGCATAGCGCCGAACATTGCAATAACATGCAGAATCAAAATTAGAGTCGGAACTTCTCCTTTATAACGTGCTATAACAGGTTCTTCCTCTGGAATACGCATTACTTTTTCATCGCAAATTAATTGAACATAGTATTCCAGTTTACCCGCAGCAGGTTGCGATGGCAAATATGTTTTAAGTTCGTTTGCCGTGCGGTTCATTTGATACTCTGCCCAATCGTCATTAGACTTGAACCGCTTCCAGACAACTGAGGCTTTCATCGCACTGTCTGCAGTTATAATTTTTACCTCCAGATCAGTACCCACATTCTCGCTTCTTAAAAACTTATAATGCACCTCATTTGAATTTACTACTACTGAACCAGAAGTCGGATGGGTGGGACCAGAGATTCGCTGATAAATAGCTACTGCTGAGGTGATTATAAATGCCAGCAGCCAGATTAATATTTTCTTTACCATTTAATACCGGAAATATTTTGAGAACAAGTTTTAAAGTGAACAGATTTTTAATATAAAGTAATTACGCCTTATTATTTGGAGAGTCTGATTAAATAAACATCCGGAATCATGCACTCTGAAAGATTTAATGATTCATCCGTTTTACATTCATTTCTTTGGCAAAGGCTGTAATTGAAACCTGTCCGGATTCTTTGAAATTTAGTTTAACATTTACCGTGTCGTTTATTTTTATATCCTCAACCAGTTTAATCAGCATAACATGAAGATCTCTTGGTTTGAATGATACCTTGCTACCTGCAGGTATTTTTACAAATTCAACCTGGCGCATGCCCATCATGTCATTTCCGGACATGTAAGTTTCATGCACTTCAACCAGTTCGGCAACATCTGATTCGGCTGATAAAAGCGTATCGTTGAATTCAGTTCCGTTCAGAACATCAAAAAACAGTGCTGTATTCATTCCTCTACCGCCGACCCGAACCCATGGATCAGTTATGGCAAGTTTTCCTGATATTTCAACTTTCGCTTCATCAGGCTTTAATTCATCACTTGCCGGCTCCTGTTTACTGGTGCACGCAGCAAGCAAAAGAATTATTAAACTTATCGCAAATAGTTTTTTCATAATAAATTATTCCCGTTAAAATTTTATAATATCATCTACTATTTCATCAATATTGATTTTACTTCCGTAATAGTTTTTTCGAACCCTGCCTTCTCCATCCATAAGAGAAATTCTGTCCGTATGAACAAAATATATTATTTCTTCTCCGGCGGGAGTTCTGGAAGTATCGTTTGGAATTGCAAATACACCTGCTTTTTTAATAAGATTTTTTATTACATCTTTATCGCCGGTTAGGAATATCCAGTTTGAAAGATCAAGGTTTCGCAGCTCCGCAAATTTTTTGAGCACCGACGGCTTATCCACGTCGGGATCAAAACTTATCGTGACAAAATTAATATCCTGAACATCCTGCTTTTTTAATCTTTCCTGCACCAGTCTCATATTATTTGTTGTTAACGGACATATATCAGGACAGTTAGTAAAAATATATCCGAGCACCGTCAATTTACCCTTAAAATTACCGGGGAAACTTACTTCGTTACTGTCCTGATCAATCAGTGCAAAACTATCGCCAGAAAAATCAGTTTCAACCGGGAGATCAGGTCTGCATTGGTTAATAAGAACTAAAATCAGTAAGATAAACAGGCTTATAAGAAAGAGTTGTTTTTTTCTCATATCAATCACGTAGTTAAATAGATACTACAAAAATCCTAAAATGTTAAGAGAAAAAAAAATTTTAAAGAAATAGTGAATTTTTAATTAAAAAAGGCTTAAAAAGCTTTCGCTTTTTCCGATAATGAATTGTATAATCCCGGAAAAAAAGACTACAGGAGCCAAAATTGAAAAAAGCTTTAGTTGCAGAAGATCAACTTTACAACCAGGTTTTGCTGGAGCGGATTCTGAAAAATGAATTTAATATGCAGGTAATTAAAGCCGAGAACGGTCTTGAAGCACTCACAAAATATGACAGAGACAAACCTGATCTTATATTTTTAGATGTTTCCATGCCGGAAATGAACGGAATGGAATTCATAAAGGAATTACGTGAGAACAAAAATGACAAGGATACTCCTGTAATCGTACTGACTGCCAACAGCAATCGTGAACTTGTTTCCTATTTTATTGAGAAGGGTATTTCAGGATATCTGCTTAAACCAATGAAATACGACCAGATGAAGGAACGTATTTCAGATATACTTGAGAAAAAGATTGCCATGTAAGTTTGCTATTTTGCAGTTATTTAACAGACTATCAGTCCGGCTATTTTACAAGATTACCAAGCTCCTGGTCTTTATATTGTAACTGGTAAAGTCTGTGGTATATGCCTTTCTTTGCAAGCAGCTGCTGATGCGTACCAATTTCCCGAAGTTCTCCCTTATGCATAACAAGAATTTTATCAGCATTCTGAATGGTTGATAAACGATGTGCAATAACAATTGATGTTCTGCCTACCAGAAGCTTTTCAATTGCCTGTTGGATTAATGTCTCCGTCTCGGTGTCTACACTCGATGTTGCCTCGTCCAGAATAAGAATCTGAGGGTTATATGCCAGTGCCCGTGCGAATGAAATAAGCTGCTTCTGCCCGACCGATAAAGTAGCGCCTTTCTCTTTAACTTCTTCCTCATAGCCGTGGGGAAGTTTCGATATAAACTCGTGGGCACCAACAGTCTTTGCAGCGCGGATAACCTCTTCATCGGATATCTCAGACGAACGAAGATTTATATTTGATTTAATCGTTCCTGAAAATAAGAATACATCCTGCAGAACAATCGAAATATGCTGTCTTAATTCGCGTTTATCAATTTCACGAATGTCCATACCGTCTACGCAGATACTTCCTTTCTGTATATCATAAAATCTTGTAAGTATATTTATGAGACTTGTTTTGCCCGCACCAGTGGCACCTACTATTGCAGCTGTTTCGCCGGGATTTATTTCAAACGAAACATCTTTCAAAACGTACTCTTCGGGATTGTAGGCGAACCAAACATTTTTAAAATCGATTTTACCTTTCACTGAATTGAACTTTTTAGGGTTGTCAGGATTATGAACAAGTGTTTTGTCGTCAAGCAGTTTAAATATCCTTTCCGATGATGCCATTGCCGTCTGCATGATATTATATTTTTCGGAAAGGTCTCTTATCGGTCTGAAAAACATTTCGGTAAACATAAGGAATGCAATAAGATCGCCGACAGATGTTGTTCCGCTCAAGATATTATATCCGCCGTACCAGATTATTAAAGCTATCGAAATTGAGCTCAGCAATTCCACAACCGGATAAAAAATCGCATAATAAAAAACAGCATTTATCTTAGCTTTTCTGTAATCACCGCTTATACCTGAGAATTGATTAATCTCATCCTTCTCTTTATTAAACAATTGCACAATGCTCATACCGCTTACATGTTCCTGCATATACGAATTCAGACGAGCAAGATGTTTTCGTTCGTCTCTGTATGCTTCGCGGACCTTTCTTCGGAAAAGAAAGGTTGCATAAATTAGTACCGGGAAAACGGAAAGCGTTACAAGCGATAAATCCCAGGCCATAAAAAACATGAATCCGAATATCCAGAATATTATAAACACATCACTGAAAACCATTATTATCCCTGAAGAAAAAAGCTCGTTAAGGGATTCGATATCATTTGTAACCCGTGTAACAGTCCTGCCTATTGGTGTCCTGTCGAAAAAGCGAAGAGCCAGTTTTTGAACATGCGAGAATATTTTTACACGCAGATCATAAATTATTTTCTGACCCATCAATTGAGTGTAATAGGTTAGAGCATATTGTATTATAGCCTGCAGAAGCAGTGATGCGACAAGCAGAGCTGAAATGAGCAGCAGTCCGTTGTAATCCCCGTTAAGTATATAATCATCCACTGCAATTTTGGTGAGGTAAGGTCTTACCGGTCCTAAACCGGCAACAATAATATTAAGAAGAATAGCAGAAACGATATACTTCTTGTAAGGTTTGGCATAGCCGAGCAGACGTTTCATTAACTTCGAATCGTAAGCTTTACCAAGTATTTCATCATCTTTATTCAGGGACATGTTACTCAGCTCATCTCTCTTAATTCTTCTTCGAGCAATTGTTTGTAATGAAGGTCGGCATATATGCCGCCAAAGGCTACAAGTTCCTCGTGCTTTCCTTGTTCTACAATATTTCCGTTTTTCAATACTACTATATTATCGGCATTTTTAACTGTAGATATCCGATGGCTAATAATAATTGTCGTACGGTCCTTCATAAATTCTTTCAGTTTGACAAGTATCTCCTCTTCGGTATGAGTATCGACAGCAGAGAAGGAATCATCGAGAATTAAAATTTTCGGATCGATCGCTATTGCCCGTGCCAGACACGTACGCTGTTTTTGCCCACCCGATAACGTAATACCCCTTTCTCCGAGAATCGTCTCATAAGCTTGAGGGAAATTTTCAACATCCTTATGGAGCCCGGCAATATTTGCGCTTTTAAGAACAATATCACGATTCCGCTTTTCAACACCGTATAAAATATTATTTGTCAGTGTTTCAGAAAATAAAAATGTTTCTTGCGAAACAAATCCAATATTACGCCGCAGCACACTTAAAGGAATTGTTTTTATGTCATGCCCGTCAATCTTAATAATTCCCATAGTAATATCGTAAAGCCTCGGTATCAGGTTTACCAACGAAGATTTTCCCTCGCCGGTATGACCAATTACTGCAATCGAACTCCCTCTCGGAATTTTCAGATTAATATTCGTAAGAACGGGTTGCAGATTTTCCTTATAGCTGAAACTGACATTTTTAAATTCAATATCACCGCGCAAAGTATCGATAGAGTGATCTGTTAATGCTGTATCTTCAATATCATAATTCTCTCTCATAATATTAAGCAGACGTTTCATGCTCGCAGAAGCCTGCTGAATTATATTGGCTACCCAGCCGAAAGCAATTGTCGGCCAGATAAGAAGGCTCAGATAACTTACAAAAGCTGTTATACCTCCAAGGGTAAGTTTACCGTCTATAACCATCCCGCCGCCGACAAGAATAACAATAATTACGGAGGTCCCGGTTATTAAAAATAATAAGGGCATGAACAAAGCCTGGACTTTCACTTTGTCCATATTTCTTTCAAGATATTCTTTACTAAGTTTCGTAAAGGATTCAATCTCACTTTGTTCTCTTACATACGATTTAATAACCCGTATCCCGGAAAAACTTTCCTGAGCTTTAGCTGTCAGATCGGAAAATTTCTCCTGTATAAGTGTAAACTTCTTATGAATTTTTTTACTTAGCTTATAAACAAAATACGAAAGTATAGGAAGCGGTATCAACGCATAAATGGTAAGCCAGGTGCTAAGCGAAAGCATTATAAATATCACGATTATAAATTTTGTGACCGTATCTATCGAATACATAACAGCAGGTCCAATATACATTCTGACTGCACTTATATCATTAGTGGCATGCGCCATAATGTTTCCGGTAGAATTATTCTGAAAGAATCTTAAAGGAAGCCGTTGAATATGCGACCAGAAATCGTATCGAAGGTCGTATTCTATTCTCCATGAAACCACTATAATTGTCTGCCTGATAAGAAACCGGAAAACACCGCTTATTAAAGCAGCACCAACTATCAGAAACGAATATTTTATCAGTACTTCCTTACTAAAACCGGAAGTAAGTGCATCAATGCTCTCTTTTAAAAGCAATGGTATGTATACCTGTGCTCCGTTCGATATAAGAATGAAAAGGATACCGAATAAAATTTTTACTTTGTACCTGGCAAAGTATTTATTTAAATGTTTTAAGCTATCCATGGGAATTAAATTATAAGATATAACAACGAATACTTCTAAAAAAGTTCAGTTTTAAAATAAAGGCTTAGATTCATCTAAGCCTATGTAAAAATATACTTTTTATCTTAATTAACCAATAATATCAAAATTCGTATACTTCCGCAGGACTTCAGGTACGATAATCTTACCGTCTTCAGTTTGATTATTTTCCAGGAGTGAAACCATTAATCGGCTAGTAGCAAGACCTGATCCGTTCAGTGTGTGAACAAATTCGGGTTTCTTATCATTGGCTTTCCTGTAACGGATGTTGGCGCGCCTTGCCTGAAAGTTTTCGAAGTTGCTGCATGAAGACGCCTCGAGCCATTTGTTTTCCGCCGGCGACCATGTTTCGATATCGTAGCATTTAGCCGCCGAAAAGCTTAAGTCGCCAGTGCAGAGTGTTATTATTCTATAAGGAATGTTCAGTGCTTTAAGAATATCCTCAGCATCGGTAACAAGATTTTCCAGTTCCCGGTAAGATGTTTCGGGTTTTACAAATTTTACCATTTCTACTTTATTGAATTGATGAACCCGAAGAAAACCTTTTGAGTCCTTACCGTATGAACCGGCTTCGCGCCTGAAGCATGCTGAGTATCCCACATAATTTATCGGAAGCTCTTCTTCGTTCAGCATTTCATTCCTGTGAAGATTGGTAATGGGTACTTCTGCAGTAGGTATCGGAAACAAATCGTCCTTTTCACAGTTGTACATATCCTCTTCAAGTTTGGGTATCTGTCCTGTTCCCTTCATCGAATCCCTGTTAACCAGAAACGGAGGCATAATTTCGGTGTAGTTGTGTTGACTTATATGAAGATCCAGCATGAAATTTATCAAAGCTCTCTCAAGTGTTGCACCTTTCCCGACATAAACCGGAAACCCGGAACCGCTTATTTTTGCACCGCGTTCAAAATCCAGAATATTATGTTTCCTGCCTAACTCAACATGATCGAGTTTTTTAAATTTATTTTCGAACGAGAACCCTTCGGGCAGCCATTTTCTGTATTCAACATTATCATCGGCAGATCTTCCAACCGGAACTGAATCGTGCGGAAGATTGCATGTCCAGGCAAGCAATTCGTTCATCTTCTCTTCAATTTCTCTTACCTCGTCATCAAGAGCTTTGATTCCGTCACCTACACTTTTCATTTCGGCAATTATCTCATCAGCATTCTCCCCGGCTTTTTTCAGTCTGCCAACTTCCTGCGATACTTTATTCCGTTTAGCCTTCAACTCTTCAACTTTCTGTAGATTTGTGCGCCGCTTCTGATCGAGAGATAAAATTTCATCAACGTTATCTTTTTCATTTTTGTTTTTAATTCCTTCCTTAACTTTATCAGGATTTTCGCGAATAAATTTTAAGTCTAACATTCTTTCTCCGTTACTTTAATTGAACACAGATTTTCATGATTTTCAAGATTAATCAAGACTATCCGGATTCGATTTATATTCATTTATAAAAACTTTTCTTTTTATCTGAGGTGTTTTTCCGGAATTCAATAATTACGTTATCATCCACTATTTTATCAGCGAAGTATTTGCCAACTCTATTTTCGTAATAGAATACGTCGAGTAGCCTGACTTATTTATGACTTTATAAAACGCTTGTATAATTTTATCAGTTAATTCGGAGTATTTAAAACTTGGCTTGATTTTAATCCTCCTTTAATATCATGAATGATTCATGATAATTATGACGATCCGCGTTCCATTACTTAGCTACAATATTATAAATCCTGTTTTCAACATATATTTCTTTAACGATTGTCTTTCCGTCCGTATGCTGCCTTACATTCTCGTTTTCATATGCTGCTTTCCTAACATCTTCCTCAGCCGAATCAACGGGCATCTCAAGCCTGGCACGGACTTTACCGCTAACCTGCACTACAATTGTGACCGTATCGGCAACAAGTGCATTCTGATCAACCTTAAACCATACAGGATTATGGAACAAAGATTTGTCATGACCCAGTATGTTCCAGCATTCCTCCCCTAAATGCGGCGCAAGAGGTGCAATCATAACAACCATTCTTTCAAGCGCAAATAGCTTAACTTCCTGCTTTGCTTCTTTGATATCTTTATTGAGCTCATTAACAAGCTCCATCAAAGCTGCTACGGCAGTGTTGAAACGGAAATTATCAATCTCAACTTCAAACTTGGAAAGCGTCTGATTTACTTTCCGATAAATGTTTTTCTCTGCATCATTCAGTTCATTAATATTAAATGATTCCGGAGCTTTAACAGCTGAAGCCAAATCCTTATGGCTTTCGACCAATGAATATAACCTCTGCACAAAGCGGTCAACACCGACAATGCCTTTGTCGCTCCAGTCACCGCCCAGTTCATAAGGACCCATGAACATCAGATACATTCTGAAGACGTCCGAGCCGTAATCCTTTATAAATTCATCGGGATTAACGACATTGCCTTTTGATTTGGACATTTTAGCACCGTTGTTCGTGATGGTACCCTGGTGGATCAGTTTCCGGAAAGGTTCATCGCTTTTTACCAGACCAATGTCACGAATAAATTTATGTACGAAGCGCGCATACAATAGGTGCATGGTTGCATGCTCGGCACCACCGACATACATATCGACTGGCGTCCAGTCATTTCCCAATTTTGCATCGAAAACACCATCCGAGTAATTCGGATTAAGATAACGCAGGTAATACCAGGATGAATCAACAAATGTATCCATAGTATCGACATCGCGCTTCGCAGGTCCGCCGCAAGTGGGACATGTTGTATTAACAAAGCTTTCATTACGTGCAAGCGGTGATGCGCCGTCGGGTTTGAAGTCCACATCATAAGGCAATTCAACAGGCAGTTGGTCCTCCGGGACGGGCACTTCGCCGCACTTATCACAATAAACGACAGGTATTGGAGTTCCCCAGTACCTCTGACGCGAGATCAACCAGTCGCGAAGCCTGTAATTAATTTTTGCTTTACCAATACCCTTTTCTTCCAGCCACTTGATTATTTTAGTCTTGGCATCTGCGACATAAAGTCCGTCGAGGAAAGAGCTGTTGATTGCAGGTCCGTCGCCGGTAAATGCTTTTCCATAGAACCCATCCGGAACTTGTACAGTTCTTATGATGGGCAGATCAAATTTTTCCGCAAACTCCCAGTCACGTTCATCCTGTCCGGGAACAGCCATTATCGCACCAGTACCATAAGTCATTAAAACATAGTCAGCAATCCATATTGGAATTTTTTCATCATTAACAGGATTAATAGCATATGAGCCTGTAAACACACCCGTTTTTTCTTTTACAGTAGAAGTCCTGTCGATTTCGGTCATCGACTGAACAGATTGTTTATACTTTTCAATTTCCGGTCTCTTGCTTTCCGTGGTAATAATATCAACAAGCGGATGCTCCGGGGCAAGTACCATATAGGTTGCCCCAAAAAGAGTATCGGGACGTGTGGTGAAAATTAAGATATCTTCATCGTAGCTATCAACTTTGAATGTTACTTCGGCACCCGTACTTTTACCTATCCAGTTTTCCTGCATCAGTTTAGTCTTCTCGGGCCAGTCGATAGTTTTTAATCCGTCGAGAAGTTCCTCGGCGTATTCTGTTATTTTGAAAAACCATTGAGTAAGATTTTTCTGAATCACCATTGTTCCGCAGCGTTCGCATGAGCCATCGCCCTGAACCTGCTCATTGGCAAGTACAGTCTGACACGAAGGACACCAGTTTACCGGTGCGTTCTTCCTGTAAGCCAGTCCTTTTTTATACAATTGCAGAAAAAGCCATTGATTCCATTTATAGTATTCAGGCACGCAAGTCATCAGCTCGGCATCCCAATCGTACATACAACCCATTCGTTTAAGCTGAATACGTATATCTTCAATGTTCTTTAAGGTACTGTCCTGCGGGTGAATACCGGTTTTAACCGCATAGTTCTCAGCCGGAAGTCCGAATGCATCGTACCCCATCGGTTCGAAGACGTTAAAGCCCTGCAGTTTTTTGAAGCGGGCCCAGGAATCAGTGGGTCCGTAATTGTACCAGTGACCGCAGTGCAGTTTTGCGCCGGAAGGGTAAATAAACATAACCAAACAGTACAACGCTTTTTCCAGATCGGTAAGATCTGTCTTATAAACCTTATTGTCTTCCCAGTACTTCTGCCATTTAGATTCTGCAATTTCGAAAGGGTATCTCATATTTTCACTACATTTTTAATAAATAAAAGAATTGTAAAATTATCAATAAAAGCCCCGTTTAGCAAGGGAGTGTTTTAAGTGTGAATTGTCTGAAAGCTTTATAAATGCAATTAAATTCTGAATAAACCGTGAATATTTGGCATCTTCAAAAATAAATTTGAATATTGTTTATTAAATATCAGTTAACTTTCACCAGTGTCACATATCAACATATTTTTTGGAACAACAAATTTTTTAATTTCAATTCATACATAGTGATAAAAAAGTTAATAATTATACTCCTGTTTTTTTTCAACGCGTTTGCTCAGGTCCCGGAGCATTACACGTATGATGCCAGCCTGTCGGAAAAAATTCTTTCAATTGTTAAAGAACTTGAATTGGACAAAGACTTTGAAGTTGGCGAAGACGGTATTGAACAGATTTCGCTGGCAGTGATTGATCTTTCAAAAGAAAAACCAGTATTAGCCGGGGTAAATTTCGATAATTATATCTACCCTGCCTCAGTTTATAAAATTTACATCGCAGCTGAAATACTGCGTCAGGTTTCGGATAAAAAGTTGAATCTGTATGACCGCATTGAGGTAAAATCTCCGAATGATGTTGACAGATCGAAAGAGATTAAATCCGATCCCCGACCGCTTTTAACAGCCGGGGATACCGTAACTATAAATTATCTTATCGATCTTATGATCACCCGAAGTGATAACTCTGCTGCTAACTGTTTGATTGATATTGCAGACCGAAAAAATATTAATGAACTTATCGAAAACTATAACTGGCACGGAAGCGAGGTAACCCGTAAATTTCTGAGTCGCAGATCTGAAGATCCCGGTTACGAGAAAATCCGGGGGACTGAAACCTGTGCGCTTCATGCAGCTGATTTTATGTACCTGGTTTATACAAATCAACTTGTTAATCACTGGGTTTCGATGCAGATTAAAACATTTCTCGGAAGACAACTCGATAATTCAAAACTTGCGCAGGGCTTACCCCGGACTGCTGTTTTTTACCATAAAACCGGATGGTTTTCATACTGGACAAACGACGTCGGCATAGTCGATGATGGAAAAACAAAGTATATAATTTCGTGTTTTATACCTGTGAAAGAAAAAGATTTGTTTCCAAAAATGAAAATAATCTCAGAACGTATCTATGATTTAATGAGGTTTAGAGATTAGTATAAAGTACTTCATTTATCAGGCTTTTCAAGATTGACAATTTCATTACAATTTTACATTTAATATTATGTACAGGGTTAACGTTCTTTAAAATAATTATTTATTAAAGAATAAATAGCGCAAAACATTTTTGTATCATGAAATTATTTGTAATAACAGAATTATCCATATTCACAAAATAGTTCTGTGTTATAACCGTTTGTCGGAAGGTTCGCTAATCTTAATGATCATTGAATTGAACCGGCTGCAACAAGAAACTATTACAATAAAGATTCTATATATTATAAATTCCCGGAGTATCAAATACTCCGGAGGTTTATTTCAATCATACTTTGCTAACTTCGCTTAAACCAACCTTTAACCTTTGTACCCATATTCTCGAACACAACGTAAAGTACGGGGATTACAACCAGTGTCAGAACGGTTGTTGCCGTTAATCCACCGATAACTGCCCTGGCAAGCGGTGACCATGTCTCGGAACCGGACCCCATTTCGATGGCGAGCGGGATCATTCCCAGTATAGTTGTAGTGGCGGTCATCAGTACAGGTCTCATTCTCGCAGCGCTGGCTTCCTTAACTGCATCCATCAGATCAAGTCCGCGTTTTTTTAACTGGTTCATATAATCAACAAGCACTATTCCGTTATTAACCGCTATGCCGACGAGCATAACAAGTCCGACCAAAGCCATGACACTAATGCTGGTTGCAGTGATAAAAAGAAATACAAACACACCTATAACCGATAAGGGAACAGTAAACATTATGATAAGCGGATCAACAAAGGATTCAAACTGGGCAGCCATTATCATATAAACCAGTAGTATGGCGGCAATAAATGCAAGCCCGAGGTAGAAAAACGCTTCTTCCTGATCTTCGGCAGTACCGCCTATTATTACCTGATAGTCAGAAGGAATAGGCGTGTCCGAAACAATACGGTTTACTTCATCAATAGCAGCTGATAGATCTATACCCGATAAACCAAAACCCACTGAAACAAATCTGTTCTGATTTTCGCGGAATATCGTGGGCGATGAGAGAGCTTCTTCTATTGTTGCAACGTCCTTTAACTTAATTAAAGATCCATCATACAACGGGATTATTAAATTCTCGAGTGCATTCTTCTGCTGACGGTATTTTTTGTCAAGTTGAATCCGTATGTCATATTCGTCCCCCTCGTCTCTGAACTGCGAGACCACCTTGCCCTGAATTGCCGTCGATACATTACTGGCAACCTGAAGCGGAGACAATTTGAGATCATTAATTATATTTCTGTTAAAATGAACCTGAAGCTCGGGCGTTGCTTCCTTTACATTTAATGTCATATCAACAAAGCCACTGACTTTTTCCAGTTTCGACTTGAGCTGATTTGCGATCCCTTTTGCTTCATCTATGTCAAAACCCATCACTTTTACTTCAATATCTTTCTCCGTTGTAAATCCACCTCCTTCCTGGAAGAAATACGTTACACCAGGAATATTATCGAGACGGGTTCGCAGCGAATCCTGAATCTGGGCTTGTGTTATTTTTCTTTCCTCTTTCGGCTTAAGTTTTATTAAAGTTTCAATTGTGCTTGAAGTAGTTCCGAAAGCTCCGATCCCCTCGCGCTCGCCGTAAAAAATGGACACGGTTTCCAGGGCTTCTTCCGGTACTACTTCTTTAATTATATCTTCTATCTGGTAAACATATTTACGGGTCTGTTCAATGGGCGTCCCTGATGGTGATTCCATAAAAAAGTCGATGAATGCCTGGTCGGTTTTTGGTAAAAATTCACCTCCCAGGAAAGAGGATAATCCTAAAGAAATTATAAAAAGAATCGTTACCGAAATCAGAACGGTTTTGCGGTGACCCAGAGACCAGTTCAGCATTACGGAATACTTTTCCGCAAGTGATTCAAGCCAATTCCCGATTTTATTCTTAACATTGTCGAAAAAACCCTCATCTTTTCTTTTTCCCATTTTTAAAATGTTTGACGACATCATCGGTACGAGTGTAAGCGCCACTATCAGCGAAACAATCAAACTGAAAGTTATAGTAAGAACGAGATCCTTAAATAACTGTCCGGTAATATTTGGCACAAACAATACCGGCACAAACACACTAATAGTTGTTAGCGTCGATGCAGTTATAGCCATACCAACTTCCGAGGCGCCTATATCAGCAGCGTCATTTCTGCTGGCACCCATTTCCCTGTGTCTGAAAATATTTTCAAGAACCACTATCGAGTTATCGACCAGCATACCTATTGCTAATGCCAGACCCGCCATTGAAATAATATTCAATGTAAGGTCCGTGGCAAAAAGAACAGCAAAGGTCACAACAACCGATACGGGAATTGATATTCCCATAATTATACTTCCGCGCAGGTTTCGGAGGAAAAAATAAATTACAACAAAGGCTAGTATAAACGCTAAAATTGCTGTGTCGCTCAACCTTGTTATTGAACGCATTATAAATTCAGACATATCCCATATACTGGTTAACTTTGTTCCCTGAGGCAGTCTTTCCAGAATTTCAGGTAAAGCTTCATTTACCATGCGGGCGGTGATCACAGTGTTTGCATCCGATTGCTTCTGCAGAAAAACCATTACACCTTCACCGTAATCAGCTCTAACTTCGGATGCATTCTCCCTGAATCCGTCTTCAACAACTGCCAGGTCACTTACGCGTATCGATTCGGTACCACGAATTGTGACCACTGTATTCTCAATCTGCTCAATAGACCGGTATTCGCTGAAGATTCTGAGATTATAATTTTTCTGCATTGTTTCTATAGTGCCTCCGGGAAGTAATGCACTGCTTAACTGAATTGCCTGTGCCACCTCATCGGCGGAAATATTGTATGATGCCAACACAACAGGATTCAGTTTTACGTTTATTTGTCTCTGAAGTCCTCCCTGTGTCTGCACCGATGCAACACCCTCAACCCTTTCCAGAAGAGGTTCTATCGTTTCTTCGGCTAATCTTCTAAGTTCAGCGGAACCAAGGTAATCTGAACTTAAGTTAAGAAACATGATTGGAGTCATTGATGGATCAAATACAAAGACAATGGGTTCCGCTGCATCCTGCGGCAGAAAATCTCTGATATAATCCAGATTCTTTCTGATATCTATTTCCGCCTGATTCATGTCCGTGCCGTATTTGAATTCCAGTGTGATTATACTGGCGCCTTTAAATGACTGAGAACTTACTTTCTCAATATTCTTTACCGATGATACTGCCTCTTCAATAGGTCGTGTTACCAGATTCTCGATATCTTCGGGACCGACACCTGCATAGTTAATTACAACACCAGCTATAGGAAACTGAATATCCGGGAAGAAATCGACTTTCAACTGTGAAAATGAAAATATACTGAACCCGATCACTACCGCGTAAAACATCAGCAGTGTAATCTGTCTTTTTAACGAAAACTTTGTAATTAGCATAGTAAACTCTCTTTAATCGATTACATTAACTGTTTGACCTGCTTTAACAATATTCTGACCGACGACAATTATGCTGTCCCCGATCTCAATTCCTGATGTAATTTCAATCCTGCCGTTATCGCTTATACCCGTACTTACCTGCCTCAGCTCCGCTTTATTACTATCGACCAGGAACACGAAAAATTTCCTGACGGCATTCTGCAAACCGGTTGATCTATCTACATTAACTTCTGTTCTGCTCTGAATGGCATTCTCCGGAATTATGACCGTATTTATTTTTTTAGTCATCTCAACAAAAAATTCACCGAACATTCCCGACTTTAATTTTGAATCGTGCTCTTCAATTGCAACTTCTACTTCAAGTGTTTTTGACAGCGGATCGACAGCCTGGTCAATCTTAGTGATCCTGCCTGCATGCTCTTTCCCGGGCAATGAAGGGAACTTTGCCACTACTTCCTGTCCTTTTTGAATCATGGATATTTCCTCACCGGCAACTTTTAATTTGGCTTTCATGCCTGCGGGGTTTATTAGTTTTACTACCGGTTGACCCATAGGTACCATCTGATTCAGTTCCACGTAAACCGACGCTACTAAACCAGAAAACGGAGCCCTGCTTTTGCTGTTGTCATACTGTTCCTTTGCCAGCTTAAGCTGAACCTGAGCTTGTTCATATCCAAGTTCTGCGGATTTGAGCTGTGTGCTTATCTGATCGAACTGCTGTGTACTTATGGCTTTCTGAGAATAAAGCATTTTCATTCTCCCGAAATCCTGTTTGATTTGTTCCAGCTGTGTTTCAGCATTTTCGACAGCTGTTTGTGCCGCATTCACGTTCTGCATTAATACTTGGTTATACTGAATTAGAAGGGTTTGCCCTTCTTTAACACGGTCACCCGGCTTAACAAAAATATTATCCACCCTTTCACTTACTTTAGAGTAAATAACAACATCTTCAGAAGCGCTGATGCTTCCGGTTACGGAAAAATATTTAGTAATAGAATCGGCTTGTGCTTTAAAGATTTTTACAGGCACGCGCTTTTCGACTACCTGCTCGGTTTCCTGTTCACATGCAGTATTCATCAACAACAGAATCAGAAAGATTAATATTGGATATCTCATTTTGTCCTCTATATTTAATTCCAAATTTTATCCAAAAGACCGATAGAGTACAGCAGGTTAAGCTGACTCACGTTGTAATTAAAAATTCCCTGGAAATATTCCGTTTTGCTGCTCGTATGAAACAGCTGCGCATTTAAAACATCCAGCTGAGTACTCATACCCTGCGAATAAAGTAAATTTGAAAGTCTCAGGCTTTCTTCTGCCTGCAGTTTTGCTTCTTTTAGGCTTTCCAGGTTTTTTACAGCCTCGAGTAAAGCGGCATAGCTTTCTTCAACATCCAGAATTCTTTTATCGTCAGCCTGTTCAAATAATATTTTCATCTGTTCGGAACGGATTTTTGCCTGTTGATAATCAATAATTTTCCTGCCGCCCTCGAATATCGGCCATGACATTGAGAGCGTTAATGACTTAGAACGGATATAGTCATTCCACCTGACGCTGGCAGTTTCTAACGGTGCCTGATGCATAACGCTGGCTGACAAAGCTATCGTAGGCAGGAATTTACCTAATGCAATTTTCTCGCCTTCTTCAACGGCATCAAGTCTGTGAATTAAAGATTTGATATCGGAACGATGATTAAGTGACAGTTCCTTTAGCTGTTCCAGAGATACGTTGTACAATTCGTCAAGAAATTCTTTAACTGAAAGTGAATCCGTAACAACCAGTGAGTCTTCAAATGAAAGGTTCAATAGAAATTTGAGTCGTTGAGCGCTTAATTTTTTTTCTGATTTTGCCCTTTCAAGTTTTGGAAGCGTTGATGCATATTGTGCCTTAGCCCTTTGAAGATCCAGTTCTGTAGCTGTTCCGGCATCATAAAATTTTCGCACCTGCTCAAGATTTGCCTCCGCTGCTTTAGCCGCCTCCGAAGCAGTTTTATAGAACGAGTTCGCAAGTATAATTCCGTAGTAAGCCTGAAGCGACTGCAATACTGTTTCTTCTTCTTTCCCCTCAAGCTCTTCTTTCAACGATTTCTTGAGACTCTTTTGAACGTTTATGTTAAACCATCTCATACCACCTGTAAACAGAGGCAGAGTAAGATCAAGTCCGTGCTGAAATGTATACTTTGTACCTACAACGAATCTTTGTCCCATGAAAACGAATACCGGAAGCTCGAAGTTATTGGTAGCTATTCCCTGATAACTGAAGTTTGGAAGGAAGTTCGAAACCGACCGCCATACCTCGAGGTTTTGTGCATCGTAATCAAGTATTTTCGATTTCAGCGAAAGGTTTTCCGATTTAGCAATACCAACCACTTCATCAAGGGAGAGAAAAATTATGGTTTTATTATCTTCCTGCGCGTTAATACCGGAGCCGGATAATATCAGAAAGATAAATAACAACAGATATTGTTTCATTTAGTCTTTTCCCGTATTTATTTTTTTAAAAAATTTCTGATCCAGAACTCAACAAAATTGTTCAATTGATCCCGCAGCTCGCATTGCTGGTCTTCGAGCATTACACATTCAAGAATTATTATCATTATTGAACCGAGAAAATTCCGCGCCAGTAACTTTGCATCGTGTGACTGATCAATAACTCCCTTTGCCTGAAACCGTTCGAGCAGCTTAACAAAATTACCCAGTTCAACTTTGTACCGTTCAAGTTTCATCTGACGAATTCTCGGCGGCACATTTGTCGATTGAATAAGTGCCGAAAATTTTACGAGATGCGGATAGTTCTCTATAAAGTCGACGTAAAGATTAATTATATTTCTGAGAATCTCCTCAAGAGTCTGGTCAGGATGTATATACTTATTTTTAAGCTCATTGGCATGATAAGCCGTTTCATTCATCAATTCTTTGAGCAGCGCCTCTTTATCCGTAAAATAATAATAAAGAACCGGTTTGGTTACCCCTGCAGCATCGCAGATTTCCCTGACCGAAACTTTATGGTATCCGTCACGTGCTATTAATTCTGCAGCTGCCTGCATTATCTTATATTTTGTATCGGTATGTACATGATGTTCTTCTATATTCATTATTCACAGCCAAATTTTAAAAAACAATTTTGTTAATTTAAATATTAACCGGTTATTTACCTACCGGTAAGTAAAAGATTTTGACGCAATAGATCCCGATAGGTTCCCTAAGAATTTATATTAAAACGCAGCTTTTTAAATTCATTGACCACACATTAAAGTTTTTCTACTTTAATCTATAATTATTCAGTTTGATTAGAATAATGAATTAATGAGAATAATTGCTCAAATACTCCCGTTGGTTTTTCTGTTGATTGTTCCAGCAGCTTTTCAGGTTAATTAAAAACGCTTCCCATATTTTTTTAATAGTAAAGTACCTGATATCAATTACATCCATATAGTTAATAATTACAGCTCGTTAGTTAAAAATAATTATCTCGATTCTCATGCCCTTTGGTACCGAAATGGTGATGAATCGTTGGTTTTTAATCAGGTATTATTTTATACAGGTAAGATTAATGGAAAAGTATTTGTTTCGGAATCAGTCTGAAGAAGTGTTTATTCACCAGGTCTTATTATTGAAGCTAAACCTGCAATGACCTCTCACCCTGAGGATTCATCAAAGTACAGGGTATACAAGGTTTCTAAAAATGACACCCCGGATTCTAACATTCATCTTAGGGAATATCCTGTTCAATGGGGCGTACCTGTTACAAATAATTCAAATGTAATAGTATTTGACGATCAAATGATATGGACTGTTTATAATGCACTTGATTCAAGTTCTGTAATGCCGACAGGCAATAATAGAAGGATGCACAAACATTTCCCGCCTGAGGTGCATCAGGTTATGTACGGCTTCAGGGATGCAATCAAAGATATTTCTTTTCCGGATGACGTAATATTTATGGAATATACAGTAATAAACAAAGGTGATTATTCAATCGATTCTTCCTTCATTGGTTTATGGGCAGATATTGATTTTGACAACCTGAATGACTATCCGGCAATAGATACAATAAATCAACTAAGATATTGCTGGAATGAAAACAATTTTCTGCAAGATTCCTTCAGCCCCCGGCAGAGGTTATGTACAGCTGTTCGGACCTTCATTTCCTGTTACAGGCGAAAAGCAACATAGAGAAGGAAGATAAAAAGTGATTCTGAAAATTTAAACATAACTGCATTTTGGGGTTTCATTGATGATTGATGTGGAGATAATGATGGAACTCCTGTCTATTCAGTTGAATCAGCCTGGAACATTGCAAGGAGACTGGATAAATCAGTGAATTATATAATCGATACAACTACTGGAAAGAAAACAACATTCAGATATGCCGGTGAGCCGGTAACTAACAATGAATGGTTTTCAAATATGCGGGGGAAAACAGGAGGCGGTGCCGGATTTTATATTTTCTCAGGTCCGTTCGATTTGGCACCAAGGGATACCCAGCGGGTAATGAACGTTTTGATTGCAGCCCGGGGAAATTCTAAATTAAACAGTATTACGGAACTGAAAAACAGAGCAGCGGAATTAAATAACCTGGATTATTCCGAACTTGTTAAGTTAACTGAAGTTGCAATTGCCAATACTGATAAAGAAATTTTTCCGGCGCAATTTGAATTAATGCAAAATTATCCGAATCCATTTAACAGTTATACGATAATCCGCTTTTACATACAATACGATTCAAGAGTAAAAATTGAGCTGTTTAATACACTCGGGGAGAAGGTGTCCGATTTATTTAATGCAGTCAGAAAGAAAGGACTGTATCAAATTCGGATAAATTCAGATGATTTACCAAGCGGTACATATTTCTACAGAATAACAGCGGGAGTCTATATGCGAACAAGAAAAATGATAGTTCTCAAGTAATACTATTCTTATTGTTCATTCCATTTTTTTAACTGTCAATTTTTACCGCACTATTAACCCTCATGCTGAGCCTGTCGAAGCATGTTTCCTTGTTCACTTATTTTCCTATATTTGTTTTTCAATTTTCCAATTACTATATACGGAACGAAATGGACTATATTGAATCCGAATATTTTTCATACAAAGACAATCAACTTTATTGCGAATCAATTCCCGTAAAAACTCTTGCACGGGAATTCGGCACACCGTTGTATGTATACTCAAAAAAATTTTTCAGGGATAAGTTTACTGAATTCACAAATGCCTTCAGCACGGTTAATCATACAATTTTCTTTGCGGCAAAATCCAACTTCAACCTGAACGTGATAAAACTGTTTTATGATTTGGGAAGCGGAATAGATGTTAACTCTATGGGTGAATTGTACCGTGCGTTAAAGATCGGTGCTGATCCCAAAAGAATCCTCCTGACAGGTGTAGGTAAAACAAAAGAAGAAATAAAAAGAGGTCTTGAACTCGATATACTCCTGATAAAAGCCGAATCAATTGAGGAAGTATATTTAATCGATAAAATTGCGGGCGAAATCGGGAAAAAAGCGCATGTGGCTATACGTGTAAATCCTGACGTCGATCCGCAAACTCACCCGTACATCTCGACGGGACTTGCGGAGAACAAATTCGGTATACCAGCTTCGCAGGCAATTGATATATTTGCAGAGTGCAGCAAACTAACCAACATCGAGGTGACTGGCATTGATATGCATATAGGTTCGCAGATAACCATGATAGATCCGTTCGTTGAAGCGGTTGTAAAGATGACTGAACTGACTAAAAAAATAATCGCGAAAGGAGTGAAAATAAAACATTTCGATGTGGGCGGAGGTTTCGGTATCAGATACAAAGACGAAAAGCCGTTTACAGCCGATGAACTTGCTTCGGCATTGATACCCATATTTATGCAGCTCGATTGCGAGATATTCTTCGAACCGGGCAGATTTATTACAGCTAACGGCGGTATATTACTGACCGAGGTATTATATACTAAATCTAACAATGAAAAGAATTTTGTCGTTGTAGACGGTGCAATGACCGACTTGCTTCGTCCCAGTATTTACGGAGCTTATCATCATATTCAGCCGGCTGTAAAATCTGACATGAATGATATTACCGCCGATATTGTAGGACCGGTCTGCGAGAGCGGCGACTTTCTGGGCAAAGAGCGGTTAATTACCGATACGAAATCAGGTGACCTGATGGCTGTACTTTCCTGCGGTGCTTATGGAATGGTGATGTCATCTAATTATAACTCCCGACGCAGAGCACCTGAGATTATTGTTGACATTGAAAACTATTTTACAACAAGAAGCAGAGAAACGTACGAACATTTATTATACGACGAAAAAATTGTTGACGGGTTACATTAGTTTTTTTTAGTCCTCTTCCGTTTGCTCAGGTACTCTTTAGATTTTTCGGTTAATCGTCTCGCCCACACGTACTCGGAACCAAGAACAATAATTCCCAGGGCAATCAGAATTAGTCCGGGTCCGGGGAGAACAAGCAGCAGTGTCCCGACTGTTATTAACAATATCCCTATTACTGTTATTAAAATTTTTCTGATCTTCTTCATCGAATGTAAAATATAAAATTCTTAATTAAGTTTATTATTCCTTTGCTAATTACTAATTTGGACGTACTAATATTCAAAAGGTGGAGTTTTTAATGAAGAATATAATCTGGGCACTTATTCTTACGGCAGTTTCAATTACAGCACAGGATAAAAGACCAATTACTGTCGAAGATATGTGGGCGATGAAACGCGTCGAATCAATTTCACTGTCACCCGATGGTAAAACTATTGCGTTCACGTTAAGAGTCTACGATATGGAAAACAACAGCGGGCAGAGCGATATCTGGTTAGTTGATTCGGATGGTTCTGACCTTCGACCATTTAAAAACACAAATGACAACGAATCCCAGCCCCGGTTTCATCCCGATAGCAAAAGAATTTCTTTTATCAAAAAGGGACAACTGTGGATTAGTAATCTTGACGGTTCCGATGAAAAACAGCTAACGGATTTCTATACCGGTGTTGCAGGAGTAAGATGGGCACTTTCCGGTGATCAGGTTTTATTCAGCTCAAGTGTTTATCCCGACTGCAAAACTCAGGTCTGCAATAAAATTAAGGATGAGGAAAAAGCAAACAGCAAAGTAAATGTTAAAGTTTATGATGAACTCCTTTTCAGACACTGGGACGAATGGCGTAGTGAAAAACGCAGTCATTTGTTTGTGTATGATATTAAAAACAACTCATATACAGATCTTAATCTGAACTGTAAATTCGATGTACCCACAATTGCTTTGGGTAGTTCAAACGACTATAACATCTCCCCCGACGGTAAAGAAGTTGCATTCACCATGAATAATTCAGAGATGCTCGCAACTTCTACTAATAACGATATTTTTCTGGTTTCGGTTACAAATCCTGAAACCGGTTATAAAAAAATATCGGTCAGTGAAGGAAGCGATAACCAGCCGGTTTATTCTCCCGATGGGAAGTTTATCGCTTATACTTCCATGGCGCGTGCGGGGTTTGAAGCAGACAAGAGAACATTAATGATATACGACAGATCAAACGGAAAATTAATAAACCTCTCCGGCGGGTATGATATCTCTGTGGGAGAATTTATATGGTCGCCTGATTCAAAAACAATTTATTATACGGCTGCAAATGAAATTAATAATTCGATATTTCTGATTAATGTAAGTAACGGTGAAAATAAACTGCTGTTGAAAGAAAGGTACAATGCATCACTTAATATTTCTCCTGACGGTAAAACATTGTATTTCAGGCAGCAAAAAACCACACAGCCTTATGAAATATTCTCTTTTAATAATGAGGCAGACAAACTGAAACAACTGACATATTTAAATAAGGAATTGTTATCTCAGCTGGAGATGAATGAAACAGAAACATTCTGGAGTCCGGGTGCTGAAGGAGCGAAAGTACAGTCGATATTAGTAAAGCCTCCTTTGTTCAATCCCGCGCAAAAATACCCGATGATTTTTATTATCCATGGCGGTCCGCAGGGACATACAAGCGACCAGTTTCATTACAGGTGGAACCTGCAGCTTTTTGCTTCTAAAGGTTACGTTGTGGTTGCCCCCAATCCGAGAGGAAGCACGGGATACGGACAAAAGTTTACAGATGAAATATCCAAAGACTGGGGCGGTAAAGTCTATACCGATTTAATGAATGCATACGATTATGCAGTTCAGAATTACGGTTTTATCGATGCTGAAAATACATTTGCAGCGGGTGCTTCCTACGGCGGTTATATGATTGCTTGGATCGAAGGACACACGGATAGATTTAACGCACTCCTTTGCCACGACGGTGTTTACAACCTCGAAAGCATGTACGGAAGCACTGAAGAATTATGGTTCCCTGAATGGGAGAATGGCGGTGCGCCCTGGGAAAGCAAAGAATTATACAGGAAATGGTCTCCAAGTGAATTTGTTGAGAACTTCAAAACTCCCATGCTTGTAGTTCAGGGAGGAAAAGATTTCCGAGTACCTGAAACGCAGGCTTTTGAGTTATTTACTGCCTTGCAGAAGATGGGCGTAGAGAGTAAATTCGTATATTTCCCTGAAGAAAACCATTTTGTTCTAAAACCGCAGAACTCGGGGTTCTGGTGGGACTCAATGTTCGATTGGTTTGCTAAATTTTATAAGGAATAAAATTATGGAAGAACGAAACCCTGTTGAACTGGATGAATTTGAAAGTGAATTCGATTCAGCATCAAGAGTTAAGGAAGGATCGGAAATAGTTGAAGAAAGACTCTGGTTTAAGCTTGAGAAGTTCGGAAAGAAAATATCATTTGCAAGAGATGTTGTTGCATTGTACCAATACCTTATTGATCGCAGAGTAAGCTGGCATCGCAAAACGATAGTGGTCGGGGCACTCATCTATTTTATTGCCCCGATAGATACTATACCCGATATAGCACCGCTGGTTGGATACTTAGATGATCTGGGCGTTATTACTGCTGTTCTTAAGTTCCTCGGCAGTGAACTTATTCCATACTATGAAAAAGATTAAAGTATGAATTCTACCGTAATGAATAGATTAGTAATCACAATCGCTGTTTTTTCAGTTTACGCATGCAGCTCTGCAAATTACCCTCCCCTTGATGTTGTCAAGTCGGTGAACATATCCCGGTATTTGGGCAAGTGGTACGAAATTGCTCGTCTGCCTAATTCATTCCAGGAGGACTGCTATTGCGCTACTGCAGAATATAAATTAATAGACAGTTTAACATTATCCGTGCGTAACGAATGCCGTGAAGACAGTATTTCGGGTGAGACCGATTACGCTGAGGGAGAAGCATTCGTTGTGGAAGGAAGCAATAATGCGAAATTAAAAGTACAGTTTTTCTGGCCTTTTAAAGGAGACTACTGGATAATTGAACTGGATGAAACAAATTACAGTTACGCGGTTGTAGGAACACCGAGCAGAAAGTATTTGTGGATATTGGCACGCGAACCGAAGATGCAAAAGGAAATGTACGATGCGCTGATTGATAGAATTGCAAAAAAAGGTTTCGATGTTGATAATCTCATAATTTCCGATCAATTATGTTTTGAAGGAGATTAATGAACTATAAAGTAAAAGAGTCGAATAAAATATTCAGCGGCAGAGTTTTCGATATACAAGTTGATAAATTAATCTATAACAGCGGCAACGATGGTATAAGAGAAATTGTAATCCATTACGGCGGTGCTGTTGTTGTTCCGGTTAATGATGATGGAAGCATTATACTCGTCAGGCAGTTCAGATACCCTCTTCAGAAATTTTTATACGAATTACCGGCGGGAAAACTTGATAAAGACGAAGACCCTCTCGAATGTGCGCGGCGGGAACTGAAAGAGGAAACCGGCTTTAGTTGCGGGGATATTGTAAAACTGGGAAGCATATTTACAACTCCCGGTTTCTGCACTGAAGAGTTACATATATTTCTTGCCGAAAAACTTGTCGATGGTGATCATGAACGTGAGGAAGGAGAATACGGTATGGAAATACACTCCTTCACTCCGGATCAACTCGATAAAATGATTATTACCGGAGAAATTAAGGATGCTAAAACGATTTCAGGAATTTATATGTATAAAAAGTATTCAGGCAGATAATCCCTGATCTAACGTCCCGATGCAATAAGTGTTTCAAGATCAATTTTATCAACATGATCGATCTGATTACCCAGAAACCTTTCGGCAATTTCCTTGAATTTTCGGGGCAGGTCACTTACATAGTACTGATAAGATCCCTGCTGATGCGACTCATTCCGTAAACCGCGTGCATTAAGATATTCCTCAACAACCAGCGATGCCGCCGTGCCGGAATCAATAAGTTTAACCTTATCACCCATCACATTCTGAATGATATCGGACAATATCGGATAATGAGTACAACCGAGAATTAATGTGTCTATGTCAAGTTCCTTCAGTCCGCTTAAGTATTCCTCCGCAATCAATTCTGTTGCCCTGTGTTTTGTCAATCCTTCTTCGGCAAGAGGCACAAAAAGCGGGCAGGGTTTTTCAAATACTTCAACGTTTTCGTCATTCTTTTTTAATGCGGTTGTGTATGCTTTATTGCCGACGGTCGCATATGTGCCAATTACACCTATCCTGTTATTCATAGTTTTTTCCAAAGCAAGTTTAACCCCGGGTTCTATCATGCCGATGACCGGTATATCCAACTTTTCTTTCAGTATATCGATTGCAACAGATGACACGGTGTTGCATGCGACAACCAACAGCTTAATATTCTTTTTCATCAGAAATGCAGCATCCTGTATTGCATACTCGATTACAGTACTGTTGGATTTGTTGCCGTAAGGTACTCTTGCTGTATCACCGAAATAAACAATGTTTTCATTGGGGAGGAATGAAGCTATTTTTTTTACTACCGTTAATCCGCCTATACCCGAGTCAAATATTCCGATCGGATTAATTTTATTGAAAAACTGCATATAACTCCTACAACATCTCTTCAATAGTCTGGGTTAATTCATGACTTACAAGGGCGAATTCATTTTCAGAAATTTTCTTCCCTTTTCTGTCGAGCACATAAAATGCATCAACAACATCATCGGATTTCGTGGCAATTTTTGCAAAAAATATCGACAAGCCCAGTTCGTACATTTTCTTGGTTATCTGATATAACAACCCTACTCTGTCCGGTGAATACACATCTATTATGGTGTATTTATCGTGATCCTCAAACTCAATTTTCAGTTTTTCTTTTCTTTTGAATATCTTGTTTTCCAGCCTTCTCCACTTACTCTGTACCCTTTTAAATTCCCTACCTATTGCAAGTTGATTCTCCGCAGCCAGTATTAAATCTGTTTCAATTTTTTGATATCTTTCTTCATCGATGGTCTCATGAGTTCTGTAATCAGTTACATTAAAACTATCGATGACGATTCCGTCCTTACGAGTGAATATTTTTGCATCGTGTATATTCAGATCATTAATTGAAAGCGCGCCGCACAGCCTTGAAAGCAGTGAGGGCGAGTCCTTTGTGATTATAGAAATGTTCGTAAATCCCATTTCTTCTTTAAAGAATACGGAAACCGAAGCATCGCTTTCAATTTCCTTAACATGTTCACTTATTTCTTCGTGAGAAAAATGATGCAGGTAACTCAGATCACTTATTGATTCCACATGCGATTTAACCGCTGAGTTTTTGGGGAATGCATCGCCGTTAATCGCTTTCATAACATCTGAGTAGAGAAGTTCTTCACCGCTTACTTTATCTTCGAGCATCGATTTCGTTTTGAAATAGAGCTGGTATAATAAATCACTCTTCCAGTTTGTCCATATTACCGGACTTACAGCCGACAGATCGGCATAGGTAACAAGATAAAGAAGGTCGAGTGCTTCAATTGAATGGAATATTGAACTGAAATTATTGAGTGTGGACGGATCATTAATATTCCTTCTGAATGCAACCTGTTCCATAGTTAAATGGTGATGAACCAGAAATTTCACAAGTTCAATTTCGTGTTCGGTGTAACCAAGCCTGTCCATTACAGTACTTGCAATCTCGCCGCCGATAATTTCATGCCCTGAAACACTGATCGGTTTGGCTATATCATGAAACAGCAGCGCAAGATATAAAATATCCTTATCCGGAATTGATCTGAATATTTGTCCCATTTGCGATTCGTCATTTTCAAGTTCCTCAACATTCTGAATCGCTATAAGTGTGTGTTCATCTGCTGTATAACAGTGATAAACACCCGGCTGAAAAAATCCCACCATATCTTTAAATTCCGGAAGATAAGCTCCGAGTACTCCCAGTTCATTCATTACCGATAATGTTTTACCGACATTTTTAGGAAGTTTCAGTAACTCCCGGAAGAAAACGGATGACGACGTTTCGTAAAATTCTTCTTCTTCGAAATCAAACACACTGTCGGTTATCTGTGCCCGCAGCTGCTGGTCGAACCTGGCATCACTTTTCGCACGGTAATAAAATGCCCTCAGTATATCCGCCAGTGAAAGCTCCCGCTCGCTGCTTGCAGAAATAACGTTGCCCTTTTGTATGAATACTTCATCGAGTTCAATATTCAGAAACTCCGAAATAGGATTTGAAATCTCCTCGTCAAAAAGTTTTGTCATTGTTGTGAAGAATCTGTGTATAATGTTGGTTGCATCGAAATACAATTTCATATAATCTATTAAAGCATCTTCCCTGCCCAGTAATCTTATCGCAAGCTTCTCCTGGTCCGAAAACTCGAACCTGTCGACTTTCCTGTTGTTCAGTATGTGAAGCATATTTCTGACATTTAAAATAAACTTGTAACTCTGGAGAAGCCTTGCAGATGCAACGGCATTCAACACACCTTCTTTACGAAGCCTGCGAAGAAAACTTTCTGTCTGAGTGATTTCCCTTTGATCCGTCAGAAGTATATTATTCTTAAGTGAGTACATCCATTCAACACCGTGCAGATCCCTAAGTCCTCCTGCAGAAAACTTTACATTCGGTTCAAGTACCTTGGGCGATTTTCCGTATTTCTGGAGTCGCTGAGAATTATCCTCAAAAAATTCATAAATAAGTTTGCGCTTGTTCTCCTCGTTAAGCGAACTGAAAACTTTTTCATTCCAGGTCATATAAACTTTTTCATCACCCAGAATAAACCGTGTCTCGAAGAATTGTGTATAAGAGTGAAGGTCTTCGGTTAAAAACCGCCGGATATCGCTGAATTCTCTAACGGTATGAGACACTTCAATACCGGAGTTCCATAATGTAGTTACGCTTTCCTTAATAATATCTTCATGCCCCTCAACTTTTTCAAATATGAACATCACATCGATATCCGAAAAGGGCGACAGTTCTCTTCTGCTGAAACTTCCCGTAGAAGCAATTACAAAATTTTTCCTAATACCAGCCAGCGCACGATGTATATATTCCTCAACCAGCAGACTATATTGTATGCTTAGTTTAAATGCGTCACGGATTAAATCTGTATCTGACAACAGTCTTTCTTTCGCCGTGGCGAATTGTTTTTTTATTTCTTCATTATCCTGCATAGGCATAAAAATGAGGCTATCCTTTATACTCTCAATGCAATTCCTGTTCTTCGCTTATAAGTGAATAACAGGAATAACATTAAAGGATAGCCTTCAATAGTTCCTGCAAATATATAAAAAATTATAACCTTTCGAACCTGCCCTGGAAAAATCTCAGGTATTTCGGTTCATAAACCATTTTCAGTCCCTTGATCTTTTTACGGTACTCATAAACAGAAGCTATCGACTCAACCATTACGTCGATATGAGCCTGCGTATAAACACGTCTTGGGAAAGTTAATCTAACCAGTTCCAGTTTAGGGTAACGGTGATCTCCTGTTTCAGGATCTCTTCCCGCTGATACTATACCACGTTCCATTCCTCTTACACCCGAATCAATATATATTTCCGCTGCCAGAGTCTGAGCCGGAAACTGATTTTGCTGAAGATGAGAGAGAATTTTTTTTGCGTCCAGGAAAATTGCGTGACCGCCGATAGGTCTCACAAAAGGTATACCGTATTTTTCAAGTTCATTACCGCAGTATTCAACCTGTTTAACTCTCATGCGTACGTTGTCGTATTCAACCATTTCCTCAATACCTCTCGCCATAGCCTCCATATCCCGTCCGGCTAATCCGCCGTATGTATGAAGACCCTCATAAACTACCACCATATTACGAGCTTCTTCAAATACTTTTTTATTCCGGGTAGCCAGAAAACCTCCGATATTAACCATCAGGTCTTTCTTGGCACTGACCCAGAGACCGTCGAAATAAGAGCACATTTCTTTAAGTATTGCGGCTATCGATTTCTCTTTATATCCCTTCTCCCTTTCCTTAATGAAAAATGCGTTTTCACAAGCCCGTGTAGCATCGAACCATAATTTAATTTTATTCTCTTTACAGTAGTCATGAACTTCTATTAAGTTTTTCATCGAGAAAGGCTGCCCGCCCGCCATGTTTACAGGTCCAGCCATCGAAACATAAGCAATCTTTTTCGAGCCTACTTTCTTAACAAGCTTATCAAGTTTTTTCAGATCTATATTGCCTTTGAACGGGTGCTCATTGGCGGGGTCGTGCGCCTGGTCGATTATAACATCGACGAATGTCGCTCCGGCAAGTTCCTGATGAAGCCGTGTAGTTGTAAAGTACATATTCCCCGGTACGTAATCTCCTTTCCTGATAAGTATTTGGGATATCATATGCTCGGCTGCCCGTCCCTGGTGAGTGGGTACAAAATAAGGCATACCATAATACTTTTTTACATTGTCCCAGAGATAGTAGAAATTTTTGCTGCCCGCGTAAGCCTCGTCACCGAGCATCATGCCCGCCCATTGGTAGTCGCTCATAGCATTCGTACCACTGTCTGTAAGCAGATCGATATAAACATCTTCAGATTTTAACAGGAAGGTATTGTAACCGGCTTCTTCTGCAGCTTTTTCCCTGTGCGCGCGGGATGTCATTTTTATAGGCTCGACAACCTTTATTTTAAACGGTTCAGCCCAACTTTTTTTTATTACTTTTTTCTTAGCCATTTTCAACTCCATAAACTTATTTGATAATTTAATTAGTAATCACGCCGGGTTTATGAAGAGAAATTTCAGCAAGGTAGAGGTAGAGCAGTATTTTCCTGGTAATTACAACCGAGAGATAAAGATATTGATGCGAAAGCATTGAGCAGTTCCATGCGTCAGTGAAATTCTTATTCGAATAATTAATGTTTCGCATCATTCTTAGAATTATTACTAATTATTACTTTTCTTCCTTCACGTATTCAACTTCAATTACAGATGATATACCGCCGCGCACGCCGAACTCTGCCGTAATTTTCATGTAACGAGGCTGGGTAACGGAAACAAGATCATCTAAAATTCTATTTGTAACGCTCTCGTAAAATATCCCATCGTTTCTGTAGGATTGCAGATACAACTTGTAAGACTTCAACTCCACGCATAGTCTGTCGGGAATGTATTCCAGAATTATTGTAGCAAAATCAGGCTGACCGGTTTTAGGACAAAGTGAAGTAAATTCAGGTGCCGTATGCTCAATTAAATAATCCCTGTCAGGGTACTGATTTTCAAATGTTTCGAGTATTCCAGTTTTGTTTTTCATTACAACCTCATTCTCAAATATAACTTGGTCTAATTTTGTAAGGTATCGGGTCTTCGAGCCCGGCTTTTTGAAAACCGCGAAGCCTCAATGCGCAGCTGTCGCAAACACCGCAGGCTTCATCCTCATTCGAGTAACACGACCAGGTCAGGTGGAGCGGTGCTTTCAATTCAATTCCCATCTTAATAATTTCCGGCTTGCTCCTATTTATTATTGGAGTCTTGATTTTAATTAGTGTAGATGGTTTAGTACCAAGTGCTATAACTTTTTCGAATGCCTCAAAAAACTGAGGACGGCAATCCGGGTAGCCGGAAGAATCCTCAAAGACGGCTCCGATAAATACAGCTTCGGCACCTATCACCTCCGCCCAGCTTACGCATGAAGTCAGAATGTTTGCATTCCTGAAAGGGACGTATGAACTTGGAATTTCACTGCTTTCAAGATCTGCTTTAGCAACCTCTATTGATGCATCGGTTAACGATGATCCTCCGATACGCGAAAGGTGATTAAAATCAATTACTATTCTTTTTTCCGCTTCATAATGATCAGCTATCTCATTAAAAGCCTGCAGCTCCCTTTTTTCCGTACGCTGCCCGTAGTTTATATGCGCCAGCGCCAGTCTGTAATCTTTATTTGCAATTGCAGTTGTTACACAACTATCCATACCTCCGCTCACTGCAACAACAGCCAGTCTGTTCTTATTATCCAAACCAGTCCTTCATTTGTGATAATTGTTCATGTAAAGATAAGAATTATTAACGACTTTAATTTGCAACAAAACTCAAAAGTTCTGATGAGTTTTTCAAAACAAAAAGAATTATCCGGTTTTTCTAAGTGTAGTAAATAATTCCTATTTTCATTGACTTCTCAACTAATTTCTTAATAAATTCGTGATACAAGTTTGCAGATTTCCTTCCGGCTTTTATCCTTGTGAAATCTTTTGAAGGGGAGCTATCAATGGAATTTTATGAATTACATCCTGTTAATCCTCAGCTGCGTTATATAAACAAGGCGATAGATGTTTTACGTGGCGGAGGGGTTATAATTTATCCGACGGACACCGTATACGGTTTCGGCTGCGATATATATAATAGAGATGCACTGCAAAGAATTTATGATATTAAAAACGAATCCGGAACGAAGCTGTTCAGCTTCATCTGTCCCGATCTGAAAGACATTGCAACTTATGCCAAAGTTTCGGATTACGCATATAAGTTGATGAAAAAATTACTCCCCGGACCTTACACATTTGTTCTTCCTGCTGCCAGGGAAGTACCCAAAACATTATGGACTAAACGAAAAACCGTTGGTATACGAATACCTGATCACCAGATCGCTTTAACACTTGCTAAAGAGCTGGGTCATCCGATTATCAGTACAAGTGTCACAACCCGCAAAGGTGAGCTGCTGTATGATCCGTTTGAAATCAGAACTATCTTTAATGCACACGTGGATTTAATGCTTTCGGCAGGAGCACTTAACGGCACTCCTTCAAGCATAGTCGATTTAAGCGGTGAAATTCCGGAGATTATCAGAGAGGGGGGCGGTGATATAAGCATGTTTTTATGATGATCCAGTTTTTTACAAATATATCATCATTTTAATCCAAGTTTCTTTCCTTCTTTCAGTAATTTAACAGCTTCTACAATTCTTCGCTTTCTGGTTTCATCCTTTTTTGCGGATGAAATCCACATAATAAAATTTTTCTTATAAGTGGGTGCGAGCTTGTCGTAAAATATTTTAGCCTTTCGATTTTTATCAATAACTGCACTAAATTCCGGATGCAGTTCCAGGTTGATATCAGCACGTGCCGGTTCTTCCCACATCCCATTAAGTTTTGCAGCTTCGATTAATCTGAGTCCGACCGGCGTCATTTTTTTATTCTTTATTAATTTTTCAACTCTGGTTTTATTCAGATCGGACCATTTGCTTTTTTCCTTCCGCGGAGTAAACTTTCTGAGGTAAGTATAATCATTCACTTTCCTGATTATGCTGTCAATCCATCCGTAACACAATGCTTCTTCAACTGCAGCCTCATATCCCATACCCGTTTCCCCCGATTTTTTATTATAGAATATAAGCCAGACTTCAGTTTCTTTATCGTAATTTTCCTTCAGCCATTTACGCCACCCGGCGGAATCATTAAAAAAAAGTCGAAGCATCGCTATTCCTTTTCTCTATGAATCACTAATGAATTAGCCTGAACACTCGGTGTTATTATCAATTCGTTAATATTCACATGTGAGGGACGGCTTGCACAGAATATGATTGTTTCGGCAATATCCTCTGCGGTTAATGGCTTCATACCCTCGTAAATTTTCTTTGCCTTCTCTGTATCGCCGTCAAATCTGACATTGCTGAAATCGGTTTCAACTGCACCGGGATCGACTGAGGTTATTCTTATATTCTTGTCCAGGAGTTCCAGACGCATGGAATCGGAGATAGCACGAACACCGAACTTGGTTGCGCAGTATACGCTTGCACCCTTATATGACATATGCCCCGCAGTGGAACCCAAATTAATAACATGACCTCCGCCCCGCTCAATCATTCCGGGTATAATTGCATGCGAAACATAAAGCAAACCTTTAACATTTGTGTCTATCATCGTGTCCCAGTTATCCAGGTCGGCTTCGTATACTGTTTCCATCCCTTTTGCCAAACCTGCATTATTAATAAGGATATCGACTGCCGACCACTCCGCCGGTAAACGGGATAATTTTCTGTTAACCTCTATTTTGTCCCTAACATCAAGCTGCAAGGGTAAAACTTCAACAGAATATTTTTCCTTTATTTCTCCCGCAATATTCTCGAGGAGAGCCAGCCTTCGCGCTGTCAGAATTAATCTTGCACCTTCTTTTGCAAATGAGTAAGCGCATGCTTCCCCAATTCCCGATGAAGCCCCTGTAATTAAAACTGTTTTATTTTTGATGCCTGTCATTTGTGTTTCCTATATTGAGTTGTGTGTAGTAGGATATACGTTTGACCACTATGTTTATATAAAATCCCAGAATTAAAACCGTAAAAAAAACCGCCAGAATATTCTGCGGAAAATCAATCGAAAAATAATTTATGAATTTTGCAAGATCGGAACCGGAATCGGTACTTAGCAACGAGCTGATTCCGCCATATATAAGATAGGCAAATAAATATCCTGTAAGCAGCAGAGTACATGTGATAATTGTATGCTTCAAACCGCCTAAAATAAACTTCATTAAATAAAGGAGGGCTTCAAGAAAAATCATGCAAATTAAAACCGGCATCAGAAGAATTATAACTGCTTCAATCCCAGAAATTAGTTTAACATTAAAAACGGCGGTTAAATATATATAATTGAAATCAATTGAAACAGGATCCGCTCCAAGCAACCTAGCTGCGCCTGACTGAATTAATTCAGTAACGAAAGCAGCAATAAAATATCCTGATATCAAGCCGTAAAATATTGCAGACTTATTCTTTATTGCCGAATGGGTTTTATCGTTCAATCCAGCTTGTCCTGTCAGTTTTAAAATTCGGTGCTATAACTGTATAATTATATATTCGTGAAACAGCTTTTTCCCATTCTGAATTACCGGAACCGGATTTTGCATCCCAGGTTTCATCGGATATCAACTTTATACTATCATCATTTGTTTCTATCAGCGCAATTAAATTAAAGCCTGCAGCAGGATTTCTGTTATAGTTTTTTACTTCGACTCTAATTTCATTCATTCCCTCTTTAAGAAACTCTGTAATATCTTTATACATTATTCTTTTATACTCACCCCAAAGAGATAACGATCTTCTTACATAAACTTCATCAATAAACTCATTATTAATGTAAAGTTTCGCAAAAGTGTCGCCCAGCAGTTGAAGTTTAGCGCTTTTAATTTCTCCGTCGATTTCTATCGATTTTTGAAATACTGCATCAGTATAAAATTCATTACTGTCTTTCGCACAGTAAATCCATTTACTTTCGATTTCCGGACTGATGACATTTCCCTCTGTTAACATTTTTTTTGTTTCATCAAAATATGTTATAAGCCTGCTGAATTTATCCTCAATCATATTGAGATTCGCGGATTTATAATACTTTTTCCAGATGGCAGCGTATCTTTGCTTAAGCTGTGTCAGATTACTAATGTTATTATCGATAAGAATCCCAAGGTTTCCGACCGCTTCGCTGCTGTCCTGCATTGCATGAAGCTTGGTTTGAGTCAAAAGTTTAAGTGAATACCATTGATTAAAATCAACGAGGTACGATAATATTTCTATGTACTCTTTGTTTTGCAAGGCTGAATTTTCCAGTTCATTTATCAGATTTTTCAATAGTGCATTTGAATAATTTATTTCTTCAACCCGGGCTGCAGGTGATAAATTCGATTCCCACCAGACAGGCTGGCGATAAGGCAGAAGCGGATGCCGCCAGACCGAATGCCAATACTGCTGATTAAAAGAGTTACTCAAAAGTTTGTGAATTATCAGTGAGGATTTCGAATCAGTTTTAAAGAATTGTCTAAAAAAAACCTCATAAAATTCCGGAAGATTGCTTCCTTCGAAGTTCCAGCCACATTGAGCAGACCAGGCATAACCCGGAAGTATCAGTTCCTTTATGGTTTCCGCACCGTAATCACCCCAGTTTGAATTTATAATGCCTATTGAGCTGTTCTCAATTCCGCTTCCGGTAATATATTTTATGTTCGGCTGAGAATTAATATAGACAGGATAAGTGCTTGTAAAATTCCAGACCGACGGCGAGACTATGTAGTCGAAGCCTGCTTCTTTAAAAGTTTTAGTAGATTCATAGTCGAAATTTATACCGTAATGCCAGTCGACTATAACTATATCTTCAGGAATTTTTTCAAGTATTTCAGGATGACTGAGAATTATGTCGCCGTACATCATTACTTTTTTATTGTACTTCTTACAAATTTCGTAAACTCTTTTATAGTGCCCGGCATGAAGATCGGCTAAGGTTGAGTTTTCAAGTTCGTCCTTACTTCGTCCCAGACCAACATCGTAACTCTCGTCGGCGCCCATATGAAAATATTCGGATGGGAACAATCCGAAAACTTCCTTAAGCATATTTTCAAGAAATACATAAACCGATTCGTCAGTAACACACAGTGAAGCTGCTCCCGGAAATTCAGCGTACTTCACAAATTCTTTCATTGATAAAATATTCTCGTAGTGCCCTAGTGTCTGAAAAATGGGAATAACCTCCACGAAATATTTACCGGCATATTCAATAATTTCTTTAACCTCATTTTTTGTAAGCGCACCTCTTCCTTCGCCAATTTGCGGATAAGATTCAAACCTTAGCATATCTTCCATATAAGGCATATAGGTATTCATTTTATATTTTGCAATGAAGCGTATTATTCGTTTAAAGTTTTCGATCGTCGATACCTGTCCCCTGCTTATATCATCCGAAATGCCCCGTATGCCGAGATCGGGGAAGTCAGCAATTTTCTGGGCAGTCAATGTTCCATCGTACGATGCTTCAATAAGCTGGCAAAGACTCATTATGCCATAAAAAACTGCTTTTTCGGTTAAACCATGTATAGTGATTTTACCGGGAGTGATATTTAGCTCATACGATTCGGAGGCATCTTGATTACCTGCTAAAAAATCTTCCGGGGATCGTCTGATTATTTCTATGAAAGCATCTTCGTGTCGACCGACTGTTTTTAACTCTCTGTTTTGCAGAGCAAGCGATATAGTCAGTTCATCCAAACCGGCACCCGTATTCATATTTTCCGGAATCGTTATTGTAACTCTGGAAGGAAGATCCGTTATCTTATCCGATAGCACCTGAATTTTCGGCGCCGGGATGATTGCATTTGTTTTATTATTGATCATATCTTCTGCCATTGAATTGTTTAAGGTTGCTGCAATAAAAATAAAAAAGATAAATTGTTTGGGTTTCATATCCCATCCGTTTTAATTAAAAATATATTTTTTATTCTATTCATTGTCCGGCATTTTCTTCGGTTTATACCCGATCCTGTGGAAAGGATTTACCACGCTAGTAGTGATATTTCGCATATGCGAATATATTCTTTTTAAGGATCTCAGATATAATGTAATCGCTGCAGCTGTCGGGGCGTCAAATCCCTCTGCTTCACCTCTCACGATCGCCCTTATCATTTTATCCGCTTCCTTGCTTATCCACTTCTGTTCGGCGAGAAGCTGCCGTCCTTTTTCTTCATCCGCCTCACGAAATACTTCGAGCGTCATGTCAAAGTTTTGTTCGACTGCGTTTTCAATTCTTTCAATACCGTCTTCAAACGGACCCCCGGAGAGTTTCGGTTTATAGTCTTTCGCAATTTCCACTATATTTTTGGTATAATCCCCAATCCTTTCAAGGTCGATTACAATACTGACCAGAACCAGCCCCGAGGGAAGTTCTTCAACTCCTTCAAGTGCAAGATGTTTAAGCACATCTTTTCTCACTTCGCGCTGGTATTTATTTATTTCAATATCTTCATCCTCGATGTCAATGTTTATTTCGTTATGTTCCGTATTCCGGAGTACCTGTTTGGCTTCGACGAACATAGATTTTGTTCTAGCAAGCATTTCAAAAGACCGTTTGTACGCACGATCCATTAAGGAATCGTTTTTAAAAATCGATAGTAGCTCCTTTAACATACTTCCCTCAATTAAAAATATATATAAATAATACCGGTAACACGAAGAAAACAACTACGACATAAACCACCGGTACAGCTTTATTTTTAACAGAAAATTCGGAAAATTTTTCAGCAATTTTTATCGGCACAAATTTCATCGGCCACCAGATTATTATGCCGCATATATTAAAAAGTAAATGTGCAAATGCAACAGTTACTGCAGCCACCTCACCGGTTATCAGCGCCGCAAGAATTGCCGTGACGGTGGTTCCGATGTTCGAGCCAAGAGTATACGGAAAAATCTGGACTAAAGACAACAAACCTGCACCTGCCATAGGTACCATTAGTGAAGTGGTAATAGAACTGCTTTGAACAAGCATTGTCAAAATAATTCCAACGACGAATGCTCTTATCGCAGTAGCAAACAAATATTTGTCGAACCACTCTTTTGCTCTTGAAACAACAATGGTTTTCAGGGCAGAAACCATATTTTTAAGCGAAAGAAATAATAAAATCAGAGCTATTCCCAGACCAAACCATGCAAATAAACTGCCCTCCCCGAAATAAGAATTCAAATTTTCCAGGATAAATTTAGAGACCGGTTTAGTAATAGCTTTTACGGGACTAAGCATCTCCAGTCCTCCTACATCCGACAACATATCAGCCATATATCCCGATAAGTGGCTTAAAAATCCGGTGGCAATCTGGAGAGGGAATAAAATCGAAGTAGAAAGAAAGTTGAAAAAATCATGAACGGTTGCTGCGGCAAAAGCTCTGCGGAATTCATTACTCCTGCTTATCTGCGGTAACGAAGCCAGCATACACGTAATCGATGTACCTATATTTGCGCCCATGATAATCGGGATTGCTGCTTCAATCGAAAGGGCTCCTCCGGCAACCATACCTACAACAATTGAAGTGGTTGAAGACGAACTTTGGATAATTGAAGTTGCAAGAATTCCGATAAAAAGGGCAATAACCGGATTGGTGGTTGTTTCGATAAGTGTTCTCGAAAATTCCGAACCAAATAATCTCAAAGAGTCTCCCATGAGCTGAAGACTGAGAATAAATAAATACAGAAAAATCAACAGTTTTAATAAAGCCAGTAATGATTTTTGATTTTTAATAAAGTCATTGAGATCTGAGAAATAGTAGATTTTCATTAAAAATGAACTATTGATTGGAACATTATTTAAGTGTACTCCTGAAGACAGGATATTCAAAAAAAACTTAACCGTAATTTAATTTTACCTCTTCCTAAAATCCACTTATTATAATATTAATAATTTTTTTTATTTTCCATTTTCTACAAAACTGAGGGAGAGAACTGTATAATGGATTTATTTTTAGTCGTTGTAATAGTTTTATTTGTATTGGCGATATCCGATCTGGTTGTAGGTGTTAGTAACGATGCAGTAAATTTCCTTAATTCCGCTGTGGGGTCGAAGGTTGCTCCGCGATATGTAATTATGATTGTTGCAAGCCTTGGTATTCTGGCGGGAACCGTGTTCTCAAGCGGCTTGATGGAAGTTGCACGTAAAGGCATTTTCAATCCCGAAATGTTTTACTTCCAGGATATTATGATGGTGTTCCTTGCTGTGATGCTGACGGATGTAATCCTGCTGGACTTGTTCAACACGTTCGGTCTGCCCACTTCTACAACCGTATCAATTGTTTTTGAATTACTGGGTGCAGCTGTAGCCGTATCAATTATTAAAGTTGCAGGTGCCGGTGAAAATTTTACCGAGATTATAAAATATATAAATACCAGTAAAGCCCTTGCTATAATTTCGGGCATATTGCTCTCGGTTGTTATATCGTTCACTGTCGGTGCAATAATACAATTTTTCACAAGACTTGTATTCACATTCGATTTTGCTCCCCGCGTAAAACGATACGGATCGGTTTTTGCCTCACTTACCTTAACTGCAATAACCTTTTTCATTCTGTTCAAGGGTGCTAAAGGTGCAACATTCATAAGTCCGGAAGCCTCTGACTGGATAAAAAACAATATTTCCACAATCCTTTTATACAGCTTCATTTTGTGGGCTGCAGTTTTCCAAATGCTTTTATGGTTTACTAAATTCAATATACTTAAACCATTAGTCCTTATTGGCACTTTCGCACTCGCTTTAGCATTTGCTGCAAATGATCTTGTGAATTTTATCGGTGTGCCGTTAGCCGGTTTGAGTTCGTACACTATTGCCGAAGGCTTGTCCGATCCATTTACTCACCTGATGGTTGAACTGAAAGGTAAAGTATCAACCCCGACCACACTTTTACTTCTGGCCGGTGTAGTAATGGTTCTTACTCTGTGGTTCAATAAAAAAGCACGAACGGTAACAAAGACTGAAGTAAACCTGGGTCGCCAGCATGAAGGTTTCGAACGATTCGAATCGTCGCTTATTGCAAGGGTAATTGTTCGTATGAGTATGTCGCTGGCAAACATAATAAGTATAATTGTTCCAAACAGAATACAGAATTTTATCAACAACCGATTTAATATTTCAAAAGAGCAGCTTAAGGCTATGAATAAAAAGGACGCTCCTGCATTCGATATGTTAAGAGCATCTGTAAACCTGATGGTAGCAAGCATTCTGATATCGATAGCGACCTCATTTAAGTTGCCTCTGTCAACAACATACGTAACATTTATGGTTGCAATGGGTACTTCATTATCCGACAGAGCCTGGGGAAGGGAAAGTGCGGTTTATCGTGTGAATGGTGTTCTGACTGTAATTGGCGGATGGTTTTTTACTGCTTTTATGGCATTTACGGTATCGGCTATATTCGCAACCATTATCTACTATGGTGAACTGGCGGCAATTATCCTGCTGGGATTGGTTGCAGTTTATATTTTATTCAGAACACATGTACTCCACAGGACCCGGGAAAAGGAAGAGGAAGAAGCAGAAAAAACTACGCTGGCACTTGCTACCAACGGCAGTGAGGCAATAACAGCATTATTTAATGATATAGCTGTATTCCTTAACTCGATACCGGAAAACTTAAGGATAAATCTTGAAGCATTGGCTGAAGAGGACCGTAATAAATTCGGTGATGCCAGGAAATTACTGAAAGGCGTTAAGAAACATTCGAACATGATTATATCGGAAATAGTAAGATCGGTTAAACTGCTTAAGGAAAATGAAGTGAAGCAGGGAAGAAGATACGGAAAAATTATCGGATCGCTGCAGGAGATTCATGCATATATGAGAGAACTACATAATATCAGTTTCTCGCATATCGATAATAATCACGGCAGACCCGGCGATGATGAGATTGCAGATTTAAAAGCTCTCATCTCCCATTTTAATGCCTATATCCAATCTGCATCGGAAGTACTTAAAAGCAAGAAATTTGAGGACGTACAACCTTTTACCGCAAAGCACGATGAATTAGTAAACTATATGCAGCAGTACGATGAAAATGAGCTTATCAGAATAAGAGAAGGAAAATCCAACAGCCGGAACTCCATGCTTTTACTCAATCTGCTTACCGTAATTGAGAACATTTCAAATCACGTGCGCGATCTTGTTGGTGTCTGCAGAAAGAACTATCAGAAAATTGCTTCTCCCAACACATCGGAATAAATTAATAAAGCAGGCACCTCGCCTGCTTTTTTTAACCTTACACAATCTGTTAAAACAGCTGCCTTCTAAAAAATTTAGTGAGAATCACTTGATGCTGTTGAAATACGATTATTCTTTCCAAGTACGATTATAATTTGCATTTTTACTCTAATAAAATTCGGATTACTGATGAGCACCAATAATATTCTTGAAATAACGGAATTGTTTGTGCGCAAAATTTTTGAGAAAAATTCTAACCCTGATCATGTCTATCATAATCTTACGCACACCTGTGAAGTAGTAGAAGCTGCCGCAAAAATTGCATCGGGGGTCGGGCTAAAAGATGATGAGTTGGAAATGCTGCTCATCGCGGCGTGGTTCCATGATATCGGTTATACACAGTCCTCGGAGGAACACGAAGAGTTGAGTGCCGAAGCTGCAGAAAAATTTCTGCAGGAGCAAAATTACGATCCGGGCAGGATGAAAATCATATTATCCGCGATTAAAGCCACTAAACTGCCGCAAATTCCATCCGATATAGTTGGTGAAATTTTGTGTGATGCAGATCTCAGTCATTTAAGCGGCAATGATTTTTTTGAAAAAGGTGAACTTTTACGGAATGAATTTGAAAAACGCTATCACAGGAAATACTCAGATGAGGAATGGCTAAAAAACTCTTATGACTTTATGATGGGACACGAATACTTTACCAGATATGCACTAAAGATCTTCGTACCCGGAAAGGAAAAGAACCTTTTGGAGCTCAGGAAAATTTTGAAAGGATAATACCGGAAAAATGAAAATAGTATTTCTTGTCCGACATGCAAAATCAAGCTGGAAAGAAAATAACCTTAGCGACTTCGAAAGACCCTTAAACAACAGAGGCCGCAGAGATGCTCCCTTTATGGCAGACTTGTTCAAATCCAAAAATACTTTACCCGATTTGATGCTTTCAAGTCCGGCAAACAGGGCTATTACCACCGCCAGAATATTCGCGGAGTTATTTGCTATCGATAAAAATAAAATTATAACTGATCCGAGTATTTACGAGGCTGGTGCTGGTGAGTTACTCGATATCATTAATGGATTGGAAAATAAATATGAAAATGTAATGTTGTTCGGACATAATCCCAGCATTACAATGATAAGTAATTACCTCTCGGACAAACGTATAGAAAACATTCCGACATGCGGGATCGTTAAAATAATCTTTAAAGCAGATAGCTGGCGTTCAGTTGAAATAGGAACGGGCATACTTGCCTCTTTCGAATACCCGAAAAAATACTTCAGGAATAACTAGTTCTATTCAAACTGTTTTTTAAACTCAGCAAATTCCTTTTTTATTCTCTCAATCTCGTCTCTCAGTTCTTCTATCTGCAATTCCAGAATTTTAATTTTGTCTTCCTTTTCTTCCTCAATCTGTTTAATCTCAATTGCCTGCGGTTCTCCGCTTAGTACACTGGCATATCTGGACTCCCTGCCGCTGTTACGCGGCAGTTTTGCAGCAAATTTAAGTTCGCCGCCGCGGTTTATCAGACTATTAAGCGTTGTTTCAACTTCCTGCAGATTTTTAAACTCATATATTCTGCCCGACCTGCTTTTTATTTCACCGGGTGTCTGATGACCGCGTAGCATTAACACACACATTACTGCTGTTTCCGGTTTTGTAAGATTAAAAAACTCTGTAAAGTTTTCATTATACTTCGGTACGCGATGATCAGCACCGGAAACCCTGAATACCATTTTTTTCTCGAACAATGATTCAAGCTCCTGCTCTATATCAGCTTCGGTATAGTTTGTTACCGGCTCCCTGCTTGATTTCTGATTGCATGCATTTTTCAGTGCGTTTAAAGTAAGCGGATAATACTCCGGTGTTGAAAATTTTTTCTCTATTAATGATCCTATTATTCTTTCCTCTGTTTTTGATAAGAACTCCATAGCGACTGATCTCCGAAAAAATTCTGTACATTTTACCCGTTACAATTTTCTACTCTGATTCCTGTAACTTATATATCGAGAGCAGGGGCTTTTTTCCCGCGGCTTCATCTGCAATTATAATACTGCCATCGGGAGTTATTGCAATTCCCTCCGGTTGTCTGTGAAAATTTTTGTCAAGTTTCACAGCCTTTACAATTCTTCCTTCGGCAGAATACTTGATCATACAAGGTTTACGCTTTGAAGAAAGGATCATATATAAATTTTCACCCGGAATCTTCGCAATTGCGGATGGATAAAAATCTGTTATATTAAATTCATTTTTCAGTTGTACAAGTGATATAAAATATACTGGGACAGCTTTGCATTCATCCTGATCGGGTTTATACGAGAATATTACTCTTTGATTATCATATTTTTTACCGGGATAATTTTTGCATGCTATCATCAGCTCGCCGGAAATCTCATTAAAACAGAGTCCTTCTATATCTATTTTATCGGGCATGTGCAAATCAATTATATCGTAATCAACATTCACTTTATCATTTCCTTCGGGAAAAACATATAACAATCCATCACTTGTAATCATATAGAAAAGACCCTTGCCAAATGCGATTCCTTCGAAATCGCCTGCAGGAATTTTATCGGTTCCAAGTGAAAACCATTTAATTACTTTTCCGGTATTAATATCCAATTGAAATATGACTGCAAGTTCATCGTCGTGAGCAAACAATTCACTTTTATCGTTCAAGCATAGTCCTGAAATTTCGCTGAGTTTTGAGTGTAGCTCATACTGCTGCATTAATTTATAATCGGATAAGAACAAATGAATATTTGTATCCTGGCTTTTATTACATGAAACCAGCAGAACGAATAAAATAAAGAAAGAGATTTTTCGCATGAATTAATCAAAGAATAAAAAGGAGTTAATGGTTTTTGCAATACATTATATTTCCCACTCCAATCCGTCACGGGCAAATGAGACGTCATCAAACAAATATTTGCATTTCAATTCTTCTTCGCTGAGAAAACTATCGTTGTGATCGGGATCGTGATGAGTAATAAATAACTTTTTCACATTAGCCAGTCTGGCAACTTCAATTGCCTGTTCGTAACTGCTGTGACCCCATCCTTTTTTATATTTTAACTCTTCGCTTGTATATTGAGCTTCATGAATAAGTACATCAGCGTTCTCTGCAATCTCAACTACTCTTTCGTCAATACCATCCGGGTGCTCCACATCCGTACAATATACAACCGACTTCCCTTCGGAATCGATGCGATAGGTATAAGCTCCTCCAGGGTGAATATGCTCGGAAGCCCTGACATTAAACTTCGATGATTTATACTCATCTGAATTGATATGGGAGAATCTCATCTTAGCACCCATTTGCTCCATAGGCACCGGAAAATATTCCTGTTTCATCTGTCCGCCGAGTATTTCCTGAATGTTTAAATGCTCGTTCGATTTCCCGATAACACTTATAATTATTTTCCTGTCTTTGTCGTATGCCGGAAGGAAAAAGGGGAATCCCTGTATATGATCCCAATGGAAGTGTGAGAATGCCATATAAATCTGTTTGCAGTCATAATCTTTACATGAAACCAAATCTTTACCTAATTGTCTTATTCCCGTTCCTGCATCGAGTATACCGATATTGTTTTGGGTTTGGACCAGAACACATGTTGTGTCTCCTCCGAAAGCCTGATAGTCCCTGTTACAAACCGGTATTGAACCTCTTGTCCCGTAAAACTTAATCTTCATTACGACAATTGATATGATGTTAAAAATTGTTACAAAATAATAAAATTTTATTTAAGAAGAAGCTGCGGGTTCATTAAATTGACAGCAAATAATTACCCCTGTTTTTCCATCAGATCCAGCAGTGTTTTATAGTTCGATTCATACAAATTCTGAATTTTCAAAAAGTCATCATCGCTTAAAACTGTTAAATCACTCGTGTTTGATTCCGCTTGTTCAGGAGTTCTGATTCCGGGAATAACAGTTGAAATATTTTTATAAGTTAAAATAAAGCTTAATGCGAATGATGTTTTTGATATTCCGTATTTTTCAATAAAAGGATTAAGCAGTTCAAGTTCATCCAGTGATTTCGACAATATTTCGGGAGGTAATCTGAAGAATCTGTGATCATTACGGTTGAAACGTGTTGACTTATCGAACTTGCCTGTAAGGAGTCCAAACTGAATAGGCATGCGTGCAATTACTCCATAACCGTTATCGCTGCAAGCATCAACAAGTTCGTTAGAACGTTGATTTATAATATTAAGAACAAGTTGAAATCCGTTTCCTAATTTATGATTCATCATATATTCTGCTTCAGGATAAGGATTGAATGTATTAAGCGACAAACCCCAGTATTTAATTTTTCCCTGCTCTCTCAGCTGCTCCATTGCTTCAATGCATTCACCGTTTTCGAGATGCTGCAGCTTTGCAGAATGCAGCTGGTAATAATCTATTGCATCTCTGTTGAACCGCCTTAGACTTTGTTCGCATGCCGATATGATATAATCCTTTGAATAATCCAGCAATATGCTTTCGTCTTCAGCTAATCTGTGACCAACTTTTGTGGCTACAATAACTTTATCGGAGTTGCCGAATACTTTCCCTATAAGTTCCTCCGAATGACCCAGACCGTAGAAATCTGCAGTATCAAAAAAGTTTATCCCCAGATCAAATGATTTGTTCAGTGCTTTAACCGAAGTTTCATCATCCACATCACCCCAACCGATGGGAATATCACCAGCCATAGCCGGACCCCCAATTGCCCAGGCACCGAAACCGATTTCACTGACTGTTAATTCCGTACTGCCGAATTTCCGATAGTTCATATTCAAACCCTATTTAACTATTTTTGAAACCGACCTGAACTCATCTGTACCGCAAACATCAAGAAGCTCGAACAGAGCGGATTCTGTTGTTGTTACCTCGGCGCCGTGCTTATTCATCCGAGTCAGAGCAGTTATATGATCGAGATTTCTGCGGGAAGAAACTGCATCAGCCGCCACATTTACCTGAAATCCGTTTGCAATCAGATCAAGAACGGTTTGCTGAACACAGACGTGCGACTCAATTCCGCATACGACCAGCTGCTTTATATCTTTATTTATAAGCTCCTGAAATAAATTGCCTGCACCGTAACAGCTGAATGTCATTTTATGAACGGCATTACCATTAAGTTCCCCGGATATTATCTCAACGGTTGGTCCAAGTCCCTTCGGATATTGTTCAGTATAGAATATAGGGAGATTCATCACTTTAAAACCCTTTATAAGTTTTAACGTGTTTTCAACAACTCTTTCATTTTCGTGGATAACATTCAGAATTTTTTGTTGAATATCTATAATCAGTAACGCAGTGCTTTCTTTTTTCAATATTTTAGCGTGTCTTGATATTTCCATGATCAACCCGATGAATTAAAGTGTTAATTTATCCATTCCGTATTTACCGCATGAATACATCATCAGAACAGAAGTAAGATCTATAAGTGCTTTCTTTTCATCCTCGGTTGGAATTATAATATCGTATACATCAGCAACAAATTTCATGTTCTGCAGAATTCTTTTTAGCTCCGAGTACTGAGGCATTCCATGCCAGTTGGCAACTTTATGTGTCAGGCTCAGTTCGTTGCGTCTTAAAAATTCGCTGAATGTAATATAATTTACAGTAAGCTTTGTTCTCGGCTTGCCTATTGATGTTACATCGGTAAAATATTCGTCCCAGTTGGTTGCCAGAGTTTTGTTTTTTTCATACATCAGCTCAATAGCTTTTTCGATGGTGAACTTGGCTCTTGTATAAACCTTAAACTTTGGAATTAATGCGTAACCATCGTAACTGGTTATTCCTTCGTGCTTATCTTTATAGCGCCATTTTTTAACAAGCTGACTCGGCGACAATATCGCAACTACATGATCCAGTTCACTGTCGATTACCACATACTTACCTCTGCTGTAATAAACAACCGTCAGCCAATGTCCCCAGTTATTTACGCTAAGAATACACGGTATTCTTTTCTTTAACATTTCATTAAGAGCTCTTCGTGCATCATCCGGATTGCTCGACTGAATATATTTCATTTTGCAGTTGTATTTGCGGGCTGCACGGGCAAGACCAATTTCATCGGTACCACCCCACCATGTACTGCCTGCAGCAATACCTATATTATCCTCATCTTTGAATATTCCAAGCATTACAAGAGCGTGTTTTAAAGCGAAAGGACCGCATTGATATGAATTTGGTTGGGGATAAAAACTCATTAAATTTCCTAAAATTATTAGCTTATAAAATAACAAATATTTTTGTTAACGTATTCAAATTTATTTAGTTTTGCCAATCAAACATTAAGAAAGGCGATAATGAAAGTTGCAGTTGTATTTAATGAAGCATACCCGGGTATTGATGACGAATATTCCACCGAATATCCCAGGGACCTGGGATTCAAGCCATACTTTGATATTGAAGAACATGATCCCATCGCCGAGTACGAATCTATTGCCGATCGCTTAAGAAGAGCCGGTTACGATGCATATATACTTAATATTTTAGACGATATAAATATTTTTTTACAGGATTTTGATAAAAACAAACCGGATGTGATATTTAATTTCGTGGAGATATATAAGGATATTGCAGAACTCGAAATGGGTTTTGCTTCAATTCTGGAACTGCTGAGGATACCATACACCGGTGCTCCGCCATTGGCACTGGCAACGTGTCAAAGCAAATATTTAACAAAGGGCATTATAAGCGCGATGGGAATTAATATTCCGAGATTTAAATATTTCCCCAGACAAAGAAAAATATACAGGCATAATCTTCGTTACCCTATTATCGTAAAACCTTCCCTCGAAGATGCAAGCGTCGGTATAGACGTTGAAGCGGTTGTGAGCAACTACAAAGAACTTAAATCAAGAATTAATTATATTTTTCAGGAGTATAAACAGCCCGTACTGATTGAAGAGTTTATTGAAGGACGTGAGTTAAACGTAGCAGTACTAGGCGATAAAAATCCTCGGGCATTACCGATAAGTGAAATTGATTTTTCGAAAATGCCCGATCATCTGCATAACTTCGTAAGTTATCAAGCCAAATGGGATCCACTTCATGAAGCTTACCACAAAACTATTCCTAAGTGTCCGGCAAAACTTCCTAAAAAAGTAGAGAACAAAGCAAAGGAAATTGCGGTTAAAGCATTTAAAGCCATGGGATGCAGGGATTATTGCAGAGTTGATATGCGCCTTTCATCGGAGAATGAGTTATACATTCTGGAAGTTAATCCCAATCCCGATCTTACCGAAGATGCCGGATTCATGCGCTCGATGCGGCATGCCGGTTATTCCTACGGCAGAGCTCTGAAGACAATACTTGAACTTGCCGTGAAGCGGGGTGTTAAATCTGGTATTTTAACCGAAGACTTGTTGAAGCGAGGAACTACAAAATAACCCTGGTTTATATTATATTCAGGTATTGGATTCACTTCTCGGTTGTGTTTAATTCTAAGAACAAGACTGAGGTTAAGATGGCTACCTATATTTTACTTACCAAACTGTCTCCCGAAGTATCTAAACAAATGAAAGATAGGGCGCAAATCGGAAGAGCCTGGCTGGAGCAGGTAAAATCCAAATGCCCCGAGGTTAAATTTTTATCGCATTATGCGCTGCTGGGCGATTACGACTTCCTGGATATTTACGAAGCTCCTGGTGAAGAAACAGCGGCAAAAGTATCGATGATAGGTCTTCAGAACGGAGCATTCGAAGCAAAGAGTCTTACTGCAATTCCCTACCGACGATTCCTGGAATTATCGGAAGAGATTTAAAATAATTCGTCAACCGATAAGTATCGTTCTCCGGTATCATAGTTAAAGGTAAGTATTCTCTTACCTCGCGGAATTTCTTTAAGCTTCCTGGAAACCGCCGCAAGCGAAGCTCCAGTAGAAATACCGGCAAATAAACCCTCTTCAAGCGCAAGTCTTTTAGTAAATCTAAATGCATCTTCTTTCGATACCTTAATAACTCCGTCCAGCAAATTTATATCCAGATTTTCAGGAATAAATCCCGCTCCTATTCCCTGCAATGGGTGCGGACCCGGTTCACCGCCCGAAATAACCGGCGATAGTTCGGGTTCAACCGCAAACACTTTTATTCCAGCAAATTTTTTCTTAAGCACCTGCGACACTCCGGTTATATGTCCGCCTGTTCCGACTCCGGTAATTAAATAATCTAATCCTTCGGGGAAATCATTTACTATTTCTTCCGCTGTTGTTCTGATATGTATTTCAACATTTGCCTTATTTATAAACTGCTGCGGCATCCAGGCATCGGGATTACTATCGGCAATTTCTTTAGCTCTTTTTATTGCCCCTTTCATTCCTTCCCCACGCGGAGTAAGTTCAAGCTGCGCTCCGTAAGCCGCCATCAATCTCCTTCTTTCAACTGACATCGATTCAGGCATTACAAGAATTACTTTATACTTTTTAACCGCACCGATCATAGCAAGACCTACACCAGTATTCCCTGAAGTAGGTTCTACGATTATACTGCCTGATTTCAGTATTCCCTTCTTCTCCGCATCTTCAATCATGGACAGTGCTATTCTATCCTTTATACTTCCGCCCGGATTACTTTTTTCCAGTTTAATCCACACTTCATGCTCTTTGCCGAAAAGGTTGTTGATTCTTAAATGCGCGGTATTGCCGATTGTATCTATAATAGTGTTTGCTCTCATAACTGCCCCGTTTTAAATTGAAAAATTTATTGGTTCTTCTAATTGCTCTGCTGCACGTACTCTGACCTGGCTATTATTGTTTACAACAGAGTTCGGCGGAATACTTTTAGTAATCCAGGAGTTGCCGCCTATAACACTGTTGCTGCCTATAATCGTCTCTCCACCCAGAATAACAGCCTGTGCGTAAATAATTACGTTATCCTCAATTGTCGGATGTCGTTTCTTTTTTGATAATTTTTTATCAACACTCAAAGCGCCCAGCGTAACTCCCTGATAAATCTTTACGTTATTTCCTATTCTTGTAGTTTCTCCTATTACTACACCCGTTGCATGATCGATAAAGAAGGGTGTCCCGATTGCAGCACCGGGATGTATATCAACGCCCGTAATCTGATGAGCATATTCAGCAAACACTCTGGGAATTACGGGTAACCCGAGTTCATAAAGCTCATGCGCGATACGGTAAATGGCAATTGCCATAAATCCGGGATATGCAAGTATAACCTCGTCGATATTTTCAGAGGCGGGATCCCCGCTGTTTATAAATTCCGCATCACTCCACATTTTATTATGAATATCAGGTATTATTCCTATAAACTTTTCTGCAGTTTTATCCGCATTTTTTTTCTGATCCCCGTTGAGCATTGAAATAAGATTTATCAGGTTTCTCTTGAGCAGCTGCAGTTTGGCGATTACATCTTCTTCTGTATAGTAAATTCTTTCGGAAAAATGGGGAAATAAAAAGTCGAGAAGATCATTAACATATTCTACGGACTTTCTTTTAAGTGCCGATGTGCAGTTGTGGGTCTGCCTTTTGCTCAAAAGACTTTCGGCGAAACTCAATATTTTACTATTTTCATAAAAATTAGTTTTCATGTTAATTCAATTGTTATTATTTAAAGAATGATTTAATTAGCAGACTGTTTAGATTGAACTAACAGCAGGTATGGTTTATCTGACAACAACAGCAGTTGTTTAAGATTTCAGATGGTCGATATTTCTCGGAAATGATTTTCATTAAAGATCAAAAAACTTAATGTAACTATAACGTTTTTCCAATTTACTTGTAAGAGAAAAATAAAACTTCAATAACTTTAACGGAACATATAAAATAATATTTCAGATTTATTAAATTTTATTCATTGAGTTAAAGTAAAATTCTTCCTTCGACAAATCCAGGTAAGAATACTCAGCCTTCAGCCGTTCAATATAATTAAGATTGTTTTCAGCAAATTCCATGCTTTTTGCCGAAAGCGGATTTCTGATCCTGTGGTTAACGGCATTGTTCAATTTTTGAAGCTTGCCAACAATTTCTAAACATCTATCTGACAGAAATGATTCCATAAATTTTTGCCAGATATATTCTACGGCAATCGTATTTGGATGAAGCAAATCTTCCTTATAAAACCTGTAGTCACGCAGATCATCCATCATTATTTCATAAGATGAAAAATACTCGCAGTTTTTATAATTTTTGACAATTTTATTCACTGCAACAATCAGCTGCGCTTTGCTTAACTGGTTTTCTACAGCGCCGTCTTTCCAGTGCCTTATCGGCGATACCGTAAATACAATTTTTACATCGGGATTTATTCTTGAAAGCAGATCCACCGTATTTCCGGCAGCATAGTAAATTTCATCCGGACTCAGCAAAATCCTCTCGAAATGGCTTTGAGGAATTTTATGGCAATTCGATACTATTATGTTTTTTTCAATATGCTTATAAACGAATGACGTTCCGTAAGTAATAATTATATGATCGATACTTTTTAAGAACTGTATCGCCTCATACACTTTTTCATTAATTTTTTTCAGACATTCTTCCTTATCATGATGCGAATAATCCGAATGGTGATAAAAGCTGTGCCATTCACCCTGATTTTGCACCAAATCACTCCCGCTAAATTTTTTCTCATCCGCCAGAATCTGAAGAGAGTTTAATATCGAGACGGGATTGTAAAGTACTCCGAATGGATTTTGAAGAATGGAAAATTTATACTGCCGGAAATATTCAGCAATATTATCCGCGAAACATGAACCTATTGTCAGTATCTTTTCATTATGCTCAATAGGGAATTCAGATTTATGTGGATTTATTTCCGTTCGTAATTTCAAAATATTTCTACTATTTTATTTGTGAATCACGATATTAAAAATAGTAATATTTGCTAATAATGGTAATTAAGATAATTAGCCTATAATACGCTAAGATATAAGAAATTGTATTAAATTTGAATCATAGTTTTTGTATAAAGATTCAAAATTGTAAATATATTTCATGTGAACCAAAATAATTACGCTGGGAAAGTAATTTTTAGAGAAATCGAATATTATTTTATTTATTGTTGAAATTGCTCTCAGAAAATTTTTTTAAGTCCGCAATATTTTTTAATAAGAATATAAATTCATTTTAGGAGTTTATAAGATGGAACTGGCTATCATTATAATACTTGCTGTAATTTTAGTGGTAATTCTGGCGGAATACAGAATAAGAAAACCGGGACAGATTGTGGTTTACGAATCAAACGGAAACGTCAGACTCAGGCAATCCAAAATTTATCCGCAGCATTTCAGTCTGCCTATCGCTGTAACCACGCAATCTTTTACCACAAGTTTCGAAGCTGAAGTTAAAGGTAAAATTGCATTGAATGTAAAAATAACTTCTACCGTTTCTCCTTCGATTAAGAATATTTCACAATTAATTAAGGTAGGCGGCTGGGAAAAAAATGTTCTTTCTGTTGCCGCAAAGGAACTTGAGGTGATATTACAGAACCTTGTAAAGAATTTTACTGAGCAGCTTGATATTGATTCAATAAGTTCGGAAAAAGTATATAATCATATCCATGAAAATACAGATGCTATCACTCAGAAACTCGGAGTTGAAATTCTTTCTCTTGCGATACAAAATCTTGAACCAACAGATAAAAAGATTTCCGATGCAATAAGGCAGAAAGAAGAAGCCAGAATTATGGAAGAAACCGAAAAAACGAATCAGAAAGCAAGAATAAATGCAGCGGGAACCAAGCTGAAAGCCGATGAAGAAATTATGAACATGGAACATGAACTCGAACTCAAAAAATTTAATCTCAGGGATATTGAATTTGAGAAGGAAACTTCCATAGAAAACAAGCGTTTGCAGGAAGAATTAAAACGCAGCAAGATGAGACTTGAAGTAGAGAAAGAAGAAGTTGAAATGCTTAAGAATAATCCCGAGCTGCTTTTATTAACTCCTCAGATGGCGCGACTGGCGGAAGCGAGTCAGAACCTGAAAAATGCAAAAACTATTGTTTCACTAGGCGACCTGGATCAGGGTTCCGAATTGACGGATATGTTCAAAAATCTGGTAAAAAAAATCACCGGCAGCACCGATAAATAATCTGAAATAAGAATAATTCACAGCATGAACAGTATCGGGGAAATACTCAGAACTTATTTCAGACTGCGTCCGCTAAAACAAGCCAAGGTCTCTGAAATAAGTGAAGCTACAGCAGCATCCTCATTACCGCCGAATGAGAGAGTAAATTTCCATATCGGTAATCCGGTAATGGATGAGGAACTTGTCCTTAAATATCTCAGCTACGTGCTCGATATCGGAAACAGTTATGACCTAAAGGAATACAATCCGGACGAAATAGCCGAGATTCTGGATCTTGATACAAACAAATTTAATATGCTGGATTTATTCTATGAAAGCATCAAAAAAAGCTCGCCCTATCTTCCGAGAGGCGGATTTAACAGAACTAATCCGAACGAGCTGGTTAAAATTTTCCATAAATGGCTTTGTGAGGAACAGCAGGAGCCTTTAACATATGATCTCGGAGAGAAATCCGGGAAACGCGAATTAATTATCTGCAGCGGTGGTAAGTGGGAAGCATTGAGAGTTTTCATGCATTCACTTAATGATTATTTTTTACTGACTCCCGTGAATGTATTATTCTTTAATCTTTCGGTTCCCGATCATCTGAAAAACTTTAAGCATCTTAAAATTCATAATATCGATGTTGATGAAGCAGCACTAATAAAATTTTTAAGGGATTTCACTTCCGGCGAAAAAACAGTTCCATTATTTCTGGTTCTTGGAGATTTAATAAGCGAAGAAACCCGCAGAGAGCTGAGAAGTTCGGCATTAAAATCTCCGTTATTATTTGTCGAGTTCAATGATGCAATTAATCAGCATTCACTTGCGCGCGAAGCCGGTCTGCAGGATATAGTGCTGAGATTCCTTTCCCCGGCGGTGTTTAACAGGAAACTTAAAAAATTTCCCTTAACATTTGCAGCAGGCAATGCAGACTATCTTAAAGTTGTGGAAACAACCCATTTTCAGTTGAAAGGTACGCCAAGTGCTTCCGAGGTGGAGTTATTAACCTATCTCTGCAAGAATCAACTTCCTGTAACAGAAGAAAAACAAGCCGCTTCCGATTATAAACCGGAAACAATTATTAAAGCAGGTGCAAATAATATACTTCATGAAACCTCAATTGTAACTTCAGATTTCATTAACCGGATTGAAAGGATTACCGCTTCTGCCGGAAATATAGCACAGAAGATTTCTGATAAGGGTTATGCTTTTACTGACAATCTTTCACTGTTGAAAAACAGATTTCTAAGAGCAACGGATTCGTTCGCTCACTTTGATGCATTCAGTCTGATGGAAAAAATAATCAACCAGATCGACGACAAGTCCATGTTGAACGAACTGGCTGATAATTTTGCCACGGTCTTCGCAGCTAATCAAACAATGTATGATTCCTCGAAACTATCTGTTGTCAGCGGTTCCTCACGAACTGCCCTCAGCTTGTTGGGTTTTCACTGCGGAGTAGAAGAGGTAATTTCCTGTGATTTAAGCTGGACTTATGAGCATTGTTTCCCGAAAACCACTATTGTACCCCTCACCGATGATTACGAGATGGATACTGAAAAAATTATCCGTACGGTTTCAGGAAAAATTGAGAACCGGCTTAAAACCGATAATATTGCTTTTGCAATTAATAATCCTCACAATGCAACCGGAAAAATTTTTGAAAGCAAGAATTTGAAAAATCTAATTTGCTGGCTGCTCGAAAACGATGTTTTTATAATTGATGACCTGGCTTATCAGAATGTTTTACCGGAAAATTCGATTATAGGTCCCAAGACGGTTAAACAATACGCAATCGATCTGATGCAGGAGGGGCGAATCACAGGTAAACAAATCAGGAAAGTTATCACTGTTCATTCATTATCCAAAACCGACGGCTTCGCGGGAGCGCGTCTAACGGTGGTCGAAATACCTGACAGTAAAATGAATGAAAAATTTAATAAGACATTACGAAACGTGAAATTGAACATAATGGCTGTTTTCCTGGCGTATTTGTTTTACAGAAACAGAAAAGAACTGATAGATAATTACTGGTTGCTGAGGAATAATATACTGGGACAGAGGCTGAATGCACTTCTTGAGTCTAACCGTGAATTGCCGTCCAGCAGGAACCCGTTTGATATTAAAATCATACCACCGCAGGGAGGCATGTATCCACGAATGGAAATCAACAAACTTCCCGATGGTTTGTCTCTCGACTGGCTTTCTTCGGGATTAGCATCACAAGGAATCGGTCTTGTTCCTTTATCTACCTTTGCAAGATCCTCAAAAGGATTCGAACTTGGAAGAATCGCATTTCGTTTGACACTCGGTGGAAGCGACAATTGCGAGCAGCTTCTGACAAAAACGAGAAGAGTTCTGATAGATCTGAACCGGATAATTGCAGAAGAAAAAACCAAATACAACAGGATCGAACTTTCAAAAAGATACAGTTTTAATATATCAACCAATGAAAAGGCAAAGTCTCATCTTTTCTGGAATAATTTAATTACTGAAGTAGCCAAAGACGCTGCTTCGACTATTACTTCGCATAAATCAGGAATTCTTTTAAACGGTGACAAAGAAAAGATATTGCACTTATTCATTTACCAGTATCTGCCTCAGCGACTGCGTAAACTTGAAGTCAGCTTTAACGATCAGATCGAAGTATTGAATGCAACAGTCAACCGTATTCGAAATAGCAAGAAAAGTGTGTTCGCCGATGAACTGCGCAAAGAGTTTTATAAGGATAACCTCGGGGAAAGAGAAGAGCGATTTAAGAAACGAATATTCGACCGAACTGTTCATCCGACGCAAATATATTCGATTGAACTGGATGCTATTCTTAATTATTTTGTTGATAATTTCATCAGGGGAAAGCAATTCAATAATGCTGATATTAGACGGTTCTCAAATTCGTTAATCAACGAGTATCTGGGCACTACCGTTGCTATAAATTCAATTGAAGAATCCGATGAGCTTATTTACGATCTCCGCTCGCATATTCAGGCGGAATTATTCAGCAACGTTTATACAGACAGCCCCTATGAAATTTTTCTTTCATTCTGGGGAGATTGGGACGGATCAAGCAGACCTTCCGGACAGGGACATAGGCTCGTAGCAGCAACTGTTCTCGAAAATGTTAGTCAACTTGCCGAGATTGTAAAGATAATACACAGCATTGATAAATCGGTAACGATCGACACCGAACTAATTGAGGAGATTACCGGGTTACCAAATCTGAATAAAGAATTCTGGAATCTGCTGAATGAAATTACAGCTCTTACCAATCAACTTGAAAAAAGGTACCGAAGTGTACTCCCTTTTTCAATCGAATCAGGTCGAATCAGAAGACTCGGGGTGAAACTGGGAGTTGCGAAAGATCCGCTTACAAGACTCTGGCAGCATAACGACAGCCTGGAACAGAGAATGCTGAACCTGAGGCTGAAGCGCAGGGAACGACTTGAATTTTACTTCAGATTAAACAAAAAGTTAAGAAAAGCATTATTCAATCTTATCCCGGCTATAATTAGCAACAGTGGTAACAATGACTTATTATTTAAAGCCGCATCATACCGCGACCTGTTGAAAAGATTCGTACTTACACCAAGGATACATCAGAAACTGATAACTGCGAATGACCAGTTTTCAATAAATACAACCGTATACAACCTCACCGAGATCAATGAAATCTCGGGTAAGTACGGAAACCCGGGAATGGTTATGGGGTTACAGGTTAGTATGTCCACTACTCCCGAATCATTAATTTCACTTGAGCGGAAATTAAGTTCCGAAAGACAGAGGGTGTTGAATAATAATCCCGGTGTAATTCTGCCCCATGTATGGTGTATACCTCTGCTGGAAGATATTGATACCGTACGAAGCGTTGACAACTATCTTGATAAGATTTGGAATTATGCTGCTCAGAGCCGCGGTATCGATCAGGATACAGGTCAAAGGTTCTCACAGATAATTTGCGAAGTATTCATTGCCGGATCGGATTTAAGTCAGCAGGTTGGACAAACTGCTTCTTGGGATCAATATAACAGAGCAAAATATAAAATAGCAGAATGGCTGGCTAAAAGAGGTCTTGCCAAAGAAGTACGAATGAAACTCGGTAGCGGTGAACCAATGCAGCGGCAGGGCGGTTATTACGCTGATTTTTCGGGCAAGCCTGCATTTGTGGAAAATAATAACAATGAAGAATTATTCAGGAAGCACTTACGCGATTCAACCATTAAAAGCACCGAGTTTGCACGCACACCTTTACACGGTGTTATGGCAAGAGGCGATCTGCAGACATTTCAGAGTAATGTATCGGAAAAGATAAGGAGACTGACGCTTCAAAAAAGGGCAGATCTTTTCTATCATGTGCAGCAATCCCAGAAAAATCATTTAAGCGAGCTGGAACGCGCATCGGAACCGTTTATGCTGACAAGGTTAAAAGCTGAATCCCGAAATCTGCAGGAAATAAAGAGAATTACTATCGGGAAAACAGATGAGGTTTTTGATTCATTCGTAGAAATAACGAAAAAGAATTTTAGAAACATACTCTACGGAACCGAGGAAGACGTTCTAGGAATCCATGTTGTATCTTATTTCATTTCACGTACAACTCCGACTTTAAGAGACCGACCAACCGTACGTCCGAGTCAGAATATGGGAGGTGATAAAAGTCAGAAAATTCTTGAGCGAATCGCTTCGACAATCCCGTTGTCAAAACACGGCAGTTTATTACGGGCAATAGGACATAATAAAGCACAGACAATGATACTCGGAATTAATCAGCTGACCACGGGTTTGTTCAGATCCCTTAAGGAATTTTCACAGAAAGAATTCACACAGGGTAAAGGGTTCATACTGCTTTCTGACAAAATAATGCCGAGACTCCCTGTTTATGAAATTTTAATTACGCTACGAAATTATCATGACAGGGATTTATTATTCTTCAATAGAATGCAGTCGAGTTTTCCGGCAGGATTAACCTCATTTTCGCTTCTGAGAGAAGACATCGATTCATTCGAAGAATATATTCCGCTTATGCAGAAAGAACTACTGCGGAGGCATGGTGTGGCAGTTGCCGAGTTTTTTAACGGAGATAATTTTATCCCGGAGTTATTGCCTACACTCAGACCTGATCTCGCGGTATTGCTCCAGCCTGATCTGTTTAATACTGACTCATCCGCCATTTTTAATGCGAATGAAAACAAGATCGAAAGCGGATGGCTTGGGGAATTTAACAAACTTCTCAGTACACCGCTTACAATTGCGAAATGGCGGGAAAAGATCTGGGCACTTCTCGAAGCACCTGTAAAGGCTCAGGTAAAGTCATTTGTTGAGCTGGCAATAGCATTGAATTCCCTTTCGAAGGATGCAGGAGGAGCCGAGTTCAATCTTTCCTCAGGTTCAATTAAAAAGGTGAAGTACGAAACCAGTCTCTCCGATTTGCTGCGGGGGAAAGTGGATGATTCCATGCGACAGTTTCTTTCTGCTGCCGTTCATTATCTGACACGACTGCCGGATGAAGTGGTTGAGGTACCGATCGACATTGTCAGAGCATTAAAAGAAGTAGAACGACTTTTAAGAATTGAGGAACAAGCTCTGGACAAGAAACAGCAGGAATTACTAAACTTTTACATTCTTCAAATTGCCCGTTTAGTTGGTGAAAGCGGATAACAATTCAATATAACTTTTAATTCATTCAAATATTCTTGTTTGCCAATTTATTATCAGATATTTTTGGATATTAGTATTCTAATATTTTATTAAATTTTTCAAAAGGTCTGATATGAGTCTTAGTCAAATTGCCCGATCAATCAGTCCCTCCCCGACACTAGCCCTTAATGAAAAAGCAGCAATATTAAGAGAAAAAGGTGATCCGGTAATTCACCTCGGTGGGGGCGAACCGAAAAGCAGAGCACCGATGGACGCGATAATGGCTGCTGTATCGCATCTGAACTCCGGTGAAATCCGTTACGCTCCGGCAGACGGCATTCCGGCGCTTAAACAGGCGATAATACGTTACACTGAAGAACATTATAACCGTAAAGTATCACCGCTTCATGTTATGGCTTCGGGCGGTACCAAACAAGCAATAATGGTAGCACTTCAGGCTGTTCTTAATCCGCAGGAAGAGGTTATTTTTCCGGCTCCTTACTGGGTCAGTTATCCTGAAATGGTTAAACTATGCGGTGGAATACCTGTACCTGTTCTGCCTGAGGATGGAAGCTTTTACCCTACACTCAGAGACATCGAACAGCGTGTCTCATCGTATACAAAAGCTGTAATTATAAATAGTCCGAATAATCCCACAGGTGCAATGTATTCCCGTGATTTCATATCCGACATTGTAGAATTCTGCGAGAGCCGCGGCATATATCTCATAATGGATGATATTTACCACAAGCTTTTATTCGACGATAGAAAATTTATTAACTGTTACGAGTTTGCAAAGGACTTATCGGAAAACTCGAAACTCCTGGTAGTGAACGGTGTTTCGAAGGCTTATGCCATGCCCGGATTCAGAATCGGCTGGGCTGTAGGCAGTAAGAAATTGATAGAAGCCATGACTAACATCCAGGGACATCAAACATCTGGTCCGTCAATAATACTACAAAAAGCAGCTGCCGGAGCTCTGACCGGTATTCAGTCATGTGTCGAAAATCTGCGTATTACACTGGAGAACAACCGTAATGTGATGATCGACCATCTAAGATCGTTTGAAGGAGTTAAAGTATCTGTACCCGACGGAACATTCTATACATTTGCCGATTTCAGTACTTATGAAAAAAACTCCCGAAAACTTTCAGATTTTCTTATCGAAAAAGTGCAGGTTCTCACAATGCCTGGTTCGGAATTCGGTCTTGACGGATTTCTCAGGTTAAGTTACTGCGGCTCGCTTAAGGATATACGAGATGGAATTGAAAGGATGAAATGGGCACTTGATTTAAACTCTCCCAACGAACTTTATATCGGTGATCGCAAACTAGTGAGAGATTGGTCATGAGTAAATATTTGGAATTCAACACACCGGCATCGAAAGAAGCAATGGAACTGGCTTCTGACTTTCGATTAAAAAACCAAGGCTTTACAAACCTTGAGAGGGTTTATTGGAACCTGCCCGAATCTTCACTCTACGAAGAAATAATTTTCCGGAATGAAGGTCATGTGGCTAACAACGGTCCGATAATCGTGAATACGGGAAAACACACAGCACGTGCAGCAGCTGATAAAGTAATTGTTTATGAAGAATCAACAAAAGATAAAATTTGGTGGGGCGAGCACAACAGACCTTACAGCAATGAACAATTCAATTCCCTGCTAAGCAGGCTCCAGGCATTTTTACAAGGTGAAGAAGTGTTTGTGCAGGATTGTTACGCCGGCGCTGATCCAGGTTATAAAATGCCCATTCGGATAATTACCGATAAAGCATGGCATAGTTTGTTCGTAAGAAACATGTTTGTTACCACTTCAAACCGTGAGGAGCTGAAAAACTTTGTCCCGGATTTCACGGTAATTACCGTTTCCGGATTTAAAGTTGATCCGATTATCGACGGAACAAGAAGCGAGACTTCAATTGTAATAAATTTTGCAGAACGTGTTGCAATTATAGCTAATTCTTTATACGGCGGAGAGATTAAAAAATCTGTTTTTACAGTCCTGAATTTTCTGCTTACTTTCCAGGAAGTTCTTCCGATGCACTGCTCTGCAAATGTCGGTAAAAACGGCGACGCCGCCTTATTCTTCGGATTGAGCGGTACGGGAAAGACCACTTTATCGGCTGATCCGAACCGCAATTTAATCGGTGATGATGAGCATGGCTGGAGTTCGGAAGGTATTTTTAATTTTGAAGGAGGATGTTATGCAAAGGTGATCAGATTATCGGCAGAAGCCGAGCCACAGATATATAAGTGCACCCAAAGTTACGGAACGATACTTGAAAATGTTGTCTATGATCCGGTGAGCAGATTAATTGATCTTGATGATGACAGCATAACGGAAAATACACGCGCCTCGTATCCGATTGAAATGATTCCGAATGTTATTCTGGACGGTTATATACACACCCATCCGAAGAATATAATTTTTCTTACATGCGATGCTTCGGGAGTGTTACCGCCGATTGCCAGATTAAATCCGGCACAGGCACAGTATCATTTTATAAGCGGTTACACAAGTAAAATTGCAGGAACCGAAATAGGACTCGGGATTGAACCACAGATAACCTTCAGCGCCTGCTTCGGTGCACCATTTATGGTTAGACATCCATATGAATACGCACAGATGCTGAAGGAAAGAATGCAGAAACACAATGTAAATGTCTGGCTGGTCAATACGGGCTGGGTAGGAGGAAGATTCGGCGTAGGTAAAAGAATTAGTATTCGTCATACGAGAAATTTGCTGAATGCAGCATTGGATGGAGTGTTGGAACAGGTGAATTTCAGAAAAGATAAGTTGTTCGGATTTGATGTACCGTTAACCTGCCCCGATGTTCCCGGAGATGTTTTGGAGCCTTCGTCATCGTGGGGAAATAAAGATGAATACTGGAAGAAATATGATGCGCTTGCCGCGAGGTTTATAGAGAACTTTAAACTTTATGAGAAAAATGTACCGGACGATGTTAAGAAAGCCGGACCCAAACGACTTTAAACCAAAAGCCCTCATTCAGAATGAGGGCATTGTACAATTAGCAGCCACAATACACTTTTATTAAAATCCATCAAGTAGTATTTTACACTCTGTTTTGAAAAATCTTGTGGTATAATGAAAAATAATTTCAGTAAACGGATAAACAGTCTGCAAACATCTGCTACCATGGAAATTGCCGCCAGGGTTATAGAGCTAAAATCAAATGGAACAGATTTAATAGATCTTGGTGTTGGTGAACCGGATTTCCCCACACCCGAGCATATCAAATTAGCTGCGAAAAGAGCGCTCGACATTGATAAGACAAAATATACACTTAATGTCGGGACTCTTGAATTAAGAGATGCAATTGCAAAAAAATTATATAATGATAATCATTTGGAATATAAGTCATCCGACATAATTGTGTCCGCTGGTGCAAAGCAGTCCCTATTTAATGCTATACAAGTATTGATAAATGAAGGCGATGAAGTTATTGTTCCGATCCCGACATACGTTTCCTATATACAGATGATAAATTTCGCGGGCGGTAAAGCAGTTATTATTCCAACAGATGAATCAACCAGTTTTAAATTATCACCTGACAAGCTTTCAGAACATATCACACCAAAAACGAAGATGCTTGTACTTTGCAATCCTTCTAACCCTACCGGCGCTGTATACTCCCCCGATGAGCTTAAAAATCTTGCTGAAGTGTCAAACGAGCAAAACATTTATGTGGTAAGCGATGAGATTTATGAAAAACTGATCTTTGATGATCTGCAAATAAGGAGTATTGCTTCACTGGATGAAAATATTAAGAGAAGAACAGTAGTAGTTAACGGCTTTTCAAAATCTTATTCTATGACGGGCTGGAGAATCGGGTATGCTGCTGCTGACGGGGAGATAATTAAGAATATGGCTAAACTGCAAAGTCACTCGACTTCAAATGCTTCATCCATCTCACAGGAAGCTGCCCTCGAAGCTCTGACTGCAAGTCAGGATATTGTGGAATTTATGAGGAATAAATTCGAGATCAGAAGAGATTTTATTTACAAAGAAATTAATTTAATCCCGGGATTATCAGCTCTAAAACCTTCAGGAGCTTTTTACCTTTTTACAAACGTATCGCAATTACTTAACAAACAATTCAGGAAGCATATTTTTAAGACAACATCTGACCTGATTCTTTACTTACTGGACGAAGCAAGAGTCTCGACAGTACCCGGCAGTGCTTTTGGTCTCGAGAATTATATCCGGATTTCATATGCGGCAAGTTTCGATCACCTGGAAGAAGGGGTCGGGCGTATCAAAACTGCAATAAATAAGTTGTTAGCTTAAAATTAACACATCGGAGCCAGAAACAATACATCATATTGGCTTATATTAAGTCTATCTGACATGATGTTGTCATGCTGACAATTTATACGTCACATTTGCCGATCCTCTTTAAACACTTTTCAATTTGTCTAACCCATTATTATAAAATAAGTTAGAGCCATAACAGGGCTTCTGGCATGCAATTTAATATAATTTATGTAAACAAAACTAAAAAGGAGTTAAAAATGACAGAAGTTAAAAACAACAGTTCAGTTGATAAAAAATCATTAATAGATGAAATAATTAATCAACCCTATAGAATTCCAGTGGTGAACATTGCCGAAGATGAGAACAGTTTCTTCATCGTTGCCGACATGCCCGGTGTTTCGAAGGACAACATTGAATTGAAACTGGAAAACAGCGAATTGACTATTATAGGTAAAGTTGATTCGGACAGAAATAACTCTCATAAATTGATTCTTAAAGAAAAAAGAAACGGGAATTATATCAGGAAATTCAGACTATCCGATTTAATAAATCAATCTCAAATAGAGGCAAAACTTGAGAATGGTCAATTAACCATTATACTGCCAAAAAAAGAAAGCATCAAACCAAGAAGTATAGAAATAGCATAAATTAAAGGAGGTGTATTATGGCACTAATAAAATGGAATCCAAGCAGAGAGTTGTTGCGGGTAGAAAGAGACTTAAACAGACTGTTTAAACCGTTCTGGGATAAGTTCGGTATGGGAAAAACAACTGATGAAAATTATGAGCTTGCGTCATGGGCACCTTTAGCTGACATTGTTGAGAACAACAATGAATATCTTGTTAAGCTCGATATTCCGGGTGTGGACAAGAAGGATGTAAAAGTCTCTTATTCGAACGGTGTACTTTCAGTGAGCGGCGAAAGAAAGGAAGAGAAAGAATCAAAGGATGCTAATTATTACAGATGTGAGAGGTCTTATGGAAAGTACTACAGGTCATTTACTCTGCCTGAAGGAATAAAAGAAGATAAAATTGATGCGGAATTTAAGAACGGAACATTGACAATTGTTATTCCTAAAGCAGAAGAGAGCAAACCAAAACAAATTGATATTAAAGTTAACTGATATTTTTACGAGTAGGTAATTCACCGGCTTTGATTATAAAAATTTAGGAGGAAAATAAAATGACACTTGTTAGATTCAACCCGATGAGAGATTTGCTTGAAGTCGAAAGAGAGTTCAGCAAGATATTCAACGAATTCGATCAGAGATTCGGTTTTGGTCGTAAGGAAGATAACGATCAGGAACTTCAGGAGGCAACCTGGGCACCGCTCGCCGATATATACGAAGACAACGATAATTTCAAAATCAAACTCGATTTACCCGGTATTTCAAAAGATTCTGTTAAAATCTCATTTTCCGATGGTCAGCTTGTTATCGGCGGTGAAAGGAAGCAGGAGCTTGAAAGTGAAAATTGCAAATACCATCGTGTCGAAAGAAATTACGGTAAGTTTTACAGAGCTTTTGATGTTCCGAAAGATATACAGGAAGATAAAATAAACGCCGAATTTTCAAATGGTCAGTTATCTATAGTAATTCCAAAGTCCGAAAAAGCGAAACCGCGACTGATCGATGTAAAAGCAAACTAATAACAAAGGGTATCGTTGATACCCTTTTTATTTTTCCGGTACACTATCTGCTTCATCAAAATCCGCTTCATGCCCAGCTTCATCATTCTTAATTATCTCGATTGTAAAATTTGCTACTGCTCCGGCTAATGCACCTATTGCCGTTACGACAGGCGCAGCCAGAACTCCAATAACGCCGATTGAAAGTGGGATCTCAATAAAAGTTTTCCCGTTGGAATCTTTTATTATAACTCTTCTAATGTTTCCTTCCTTAATAAGTTCTTCAATTTTTTTTAATAAATCATTGGCATTTACTCTGAATTCGCTGCCCATAAAATCCTCTTTTTAACTTAGATGCACCATCAAATAATTTGTTCCCCCGGGAAATTATAGTTGATTATCAATTTAAAATCCGTTATTTAAATAAGCGCAATTCAGAATCTATGATGGGATGTCCGATATAGAACCTTTAAAAATTACATATTCGTTTAATTTCGAAAATCAGATTGTTAAGCAATTTGATTTATTGATTGACGCTGACAAATTCTCCATAGTTCATGATGAGAGCGTAAAACCTCCGCAGTGGGCTGAGTTGAAAAGTTTCAGATGCCCAAATTGTCCTCTTGACTCAGAGAAGGTTAAATATTGTCCGCTGGCTATTAACCTAGCGCAGGTGATAGAATTCTTTAATAATTTTCCATCGTATCATGAGGTTCTTGTTTCGGTTGAAACGTCCGAACGAACAACACTTAAACAGACAACGGTTCAGATAGGTGTAGGCAGCCTTATAGGAATTATAATGTCATGCAGCGGTTGTCCCGTTATCGGCAGACTTAAATCATTAGTACGCTTTCATCTGCCCTTTTCTTCACTCGAGGAAACCGAATTCCGAATTATTTCGATGTACCTGGTTGCACAATATTTTAAGATGAAAGAAGGTTTGAATCCCGATTGGGAGTTAAAAAAACTTTTAGATGCATATAAAGAAATTCAAATTATGAACAAGAATTTAGTTGAAAAACTTTCACACATTGAGATGAATGACACAAGCAGAAATGCAGTTGTTACTTTAAGCAATTTTGCAGAATATATAATAATGGAACTTGAGGATAAAAATTTGGATAACCTTAGAAATTTCGCAGATTCCTTTTACGGCATCGAGTAGTTTTTCACACCGGCAGCATGTACATGTCACTAAAAATTTATAATAGAAACCCAGCTGTTTTAGTCTTTGCAGCATTGACTATATTATTTATTAACAGCTGCGACGGCGGGCTTACACCAACTGAATCCAGTGCAGGTGTTACAGGATTCGGAGGCAAAGTTGTTTTTATGGGCGACTGGCCCTCTGATGTTAAACTAACATACATAGTTCTCTTTAAAAATGAACTATTATCGGCAGCTGATTTTAACATCATTAATCTCAAGTATGTAAGCGAACTTATACCTTCAGGTACAAGTGAATTTTATTTTAACACCATCAGCAGTGTTTCGCTTGGTAAAGTTGAGGCTGGCGAATATGCATATCTTGCTGTTGCACAATCAAATTCCGAAACACTTAATCTGACAAGGTCGAGCTGGAGAGTTGCAGGAGTTTATAAAGATCCGGGCGGTCTTAAACCAGGCGGAATAATTGTACCTGATGGAAAATTTCTCGATGGCATTAATATTCTCTGCGATTTCAATAATCCACCAATTCAACCACCCGGACAATGATGAGAAATAAACTGTTGAAATACGGCATTGTGCTGAACATATTAGCATTATCGGTCAGTTTTTCCCAAACATTTTCAATCTCCGGAGCAGTAAAGGATTCAGCAGGAACCCCGTTGTTGGGAGCGAATGTTGTTCTGGAAAACACCCTGAAAGGAACTGCCACAGATGAGAACGGAAATTATACACTTCGCTCAATAAAACCAGGCTCTTACAGAATTATTGTTTCAATGGTTGGTTTTAGTTCCCGATCAGTGCAGATAACAGTAATAGATAAAAATTTGAACGGCATTGAAATGATATTAAATCCGGCATCCTACAGATCCGGGCAGGTGATAGTATCCGCAAGCAAGTACGAACAAAGCCTTTCGGATTTACCGGTCAGTGCTTCGTTAATTACTTCTGATGATTTTTCCAAAAATAACTATACGGCGTTAGACGATGCCCTGCGCGATGTGTCAGGTGTGAGTATGACTTTAGATCAGGTGAGCATAAGAGGTTCAAGCGGTTACAGCCGGGGTGTTGGATCGAGGGTACTGGTTGCATTCGACGGAATACCGCTATATACGGGCGATTCCGGTGAGATAATATGGGATCTGATACCGGTATATGAGATCGACAGGGTGGAAATTATAAAGGGTGCAGCCAGTACGATTTACGGATCGACTGCAATAGGCGGAGCAATAAATATTGTTCCTAAAAGAATTACTTCTAATCCGCTTACATTTATCAGAAGTACCGCCGGATTATATGATAAGCCGTCGCATATGGAATGGGACTGGTCAGATAATATCAGAACATTTAATCGCATTGCTGTTTCTCACTCACAATATATAGGTAATGTTGGAATATCCGCGTCAGTATACCGTACTGAAAATTACGGATACAGAAAAAATGATTATGATAAAATGCTCGGCGGGTACTTAAAATTGAATTATGATATTTCTGAAAATACTTCTATCGGTTTTTGGGGAACCGGCTACACACGTCAAAGAGAAACATTCATTTACTGGGATAACCTTCAGAACGCATTATCACCTCCGCCGGGAGATTTAGGAAACAGTCAGCCGTCAGACAGGCAGATATTAAGTATAGTTTATTCACAGAAGCTCTCCGATGATTTCAGAATATATCTTAAGCCAAGTCTGTATTTGACGCACTGGCAGGACGAGACCGAAAGTAAAAACGAATCAACGTCGAAACTATACAGAACTGAATTAAGAAGTTTATATCAATTTCCATTTAATGCGATTCTCGTATCGGGCATTGAAATTCAATCCGGTGTAGTGTATTCTAATATTTTCGGGAATAAATATTCGTACCTGCTCGGTTTGTTTTCGCAGGTAGAGTATAATCTGATTAAAAATTTGAAGACAACATTTGGAATAAGATTCGACCGGGGTGAGTTGGAGAATTTAGCACCCGAGTCGTCAATCTCCCCGAAGTTAGGAATTAATTATAAGCTGAATGAAACGACGGTTTTCAGAAGTTCTGTCGGTACAGGTTTCCGTTCGCCTTCGCTGGCAGAAGCCTTCACATCAACTTCAGTAAGCGGTATTAATGTTAAACCGAACCCGGATATTAAATCAGAAAAAAACTATTCGATAGAATTTGGAATCAGTCATTCATTCGGGAGTTCTCTCTTATTGGATATGGCGGTTTTCCACAGCGAGTACAAAGGATTAATCGAACCTAGAATCGATCCCGCAGACACTAAAGTGATATTCGAGAATATTACTCAGGCGAAAATCCAGGGTGCCGAGATAAACTCATTTGTTAACCTGCTCGATCAGATGGTAACAGTTAAAACCGGCTACATTTACTTATGGGCAAGAGATACTAAATATAAAAAAGCTCTCAAGTACAGAGCCAGGCACTCGCTGGTTTCATCAATTGATATTAACTACCATATATTTAATGCAGGTTTTACCTTCAAATATCTTTCCAGAACTGAAGCAATAGACGCTGAGCTTATCGATTACGGTATCATAAAAGACGGGGACAAGAGGGTTGACATTAAGGTTCTTGATGTGAGATTGTCGCTCAATTTATTCAACTACGGAATACCCTTAAGATTTTTTCTGAATGCAAATAATTTGCTGAACTACAACTACGTAGAAATGATCGGTAATATTTCTCCTATAAGACATTATTCATTCAGCGCCGAATTATTATTTTAAGTCCTTTATCAGTACTCATAATTTTTAGTCTTATAATCCATTACTTCATCACACGCCTCATCTACATTAAATTTATTTAGTTGTCTTCGTAATGATTCCGTGAACTCAAGCAGTGAACTGGTTGATCTGTCAATTTCAGTAAGACCTTCTGCTGCTTCCCTGCTGGCGCTGTTTATCATTTCGATATTTGAATGAAGTTCCTCTACCGAATTCATTTGATTTTTACTGCTGTTGGATATTGCATTAATTTCCCTTGTTACCAGATCAATCTGTTTTACAATTTCATTAAATATAACCATCAGGTTTGCATTGAGTTCAGCTCCTTTTTTAACTGTCAGTAAAGCTTCACTCATGGTATTATTTGCACCTCCGACACTATCCCGAATTTCGCTCAGTGTCTCGCTGATTTCCTTTGTAGCTCTTGTTGTTCTGTCCGCAAGTGCGCTTACTTCGCCTGCAACCACAGCAAATCCGCGTCCCTCTGCACCGGCTCTGGCCGCCTCGATTGCTGCATTTAAAGCTAAAAGATTTGTCTGATCCGCAATATCATTAATATCCTTAGCGAAATTCCCTATTTTTTCAGTTTTATGGTCCAAGGAATTTATAATCCGGTTAACTGACAGGGAAGTTGCTTCAATGTTTTCAATACCATTTTTAAGGTTCATTATAGTTTTCGATCCTTCAAGGGAAAGATCTTTAACCCTGATCGAATCCGTGACAGTTGAAGAGACTTGTTTCGCGTAGGTCAAAATTTCCTGCGACATTTGATCTGCTGATTCAACCACTCCGCTCAGTTTATCCTGGTAATTTTTAACAGCTTTTTCTGTATAGGTTTTAATCTGAATGCTTGCATCATTGGTTTTTTCAATAGTCTGCTTAATGCCGCTTATAACCTGCGACCAGTTACATGCCATTGAATTTATGTTGCTCTTCATTTTATTATAATCACCTTTGTATTCCTGCTCAATCCTTATACGTAAGTCACCTTTAGCAAGTACATTGAGCGCATCAACCCCGTTTTCTATTGGTAGTATCACTGAATCTAAAAGATTATTCAGTGAGATCAGTATCTGCTTCCATTCACCATCATATTTGTCGGGATTAATCCTTTTGTCAAGCCTTCCTTTATTAGTGTATTCAAGAATTTTATCAATTTCCATTATCATTTCGTGTACGGTATCAACCTGTCTATTAATCGATTTTGCCAGTTCATCTTCTTCCGATTCTACATCAACGTACTTGAACTCGCCACGCGAAATGTCTTTAATTACAGATATTTTTTTCTGCTGGGAATTAATCAGTTTATTGAGTGAACTGGATAATGATCTTATTTCCTCATTGCAGTTAAGATCGAACTCGATATCAGTATTTCCCCTGGCAATTTCTTCAGACAAGTGCACAATCTTCGCTATAGGATAGAGAACAACCTTTTTGTTTGTAATATATACTATCAGGCAAGTTAATGATATAATCCCGACAGCAATTAATATTGCAATAACCTGCTGGAATAAGATTCCGTTATTCGTATTTGCCAATGAATAATTCACAGACATAATTGCAGACACGTCCCCTGCCTTTGTATCATGGCAGTTTGAACAGGATTCGTCTGCAAGCAAAGGTGTAATCATGCGAAGCGTACTAATTTTGTTTATTGCCTCTTCGTAGCTTACATTCTGTTTCGATTTGAATGCCTTACGCTCATGAACGTCAAGAGCAGTTAATTTACTTCCTTTGGTACTCTGGACTTCTTTGATGTTAATTCTGACTAAAGAAGTTATTTTTTCAGCATCAGCTATAAACGAGTCAAAGCTTTTAGCGCCATTATTCATTCCGAATTTTACAGTATTGATAATTAAATCCGAAGTTTCTTCAAATTCGGCAACCGACTGATCAGTTATGAAATCTTCCTGAATTATCAAATAGATACTTAACATAACACCCATCGTCAATGTCAGAACACCAGTTACAATAATCGAAAATATTTTCGAAATAGAGTATTTTGCAAAAAGCGAATTGAATTTCTCGTTCCGGTTGGAAAAGTTTGCGGGAAAATTCATATGTACTTCTCCTAGAAATAAATTTCCTGATTTAATCAATCTATCATCGGATTATTTATGAGATTTTACAGGTTATGAGTGAGGGGAAAAGTGATAATGTTATTCCAATAACTGCCAAAATTATTAAGCTAACTCGTACGAGCAACTTATGTTCTTTACGCCTCGTTCAATTCTGATTCATGGCTAAGGTAAAACTACCTGCTAATTCAGGACCTTAAATCTTTTTTCGAGGTTAATAATGTATTCATGACATTTCTGGGCTAGCGAATACTCATCTTTTAAGTAAAGATCTTCTTCCAGTTTCGACAAATGATGCAGCAGACTTAGGTAGTTGCTTCTCTCTTCATAAAACTTCCTTAATGCCTTTGTATCTCCTTTTATTTCATCCAGCTTTTTATAAGGGTAGGTAATCTCTTTATTGATTAATTTAATCAACGAGTGATTTAAATATTCTTCTGGAATGAAGGAAATATCTATCCTCATTCTACCCTCCTAATGTTTTCACAAATAAAATATGGTAATTTTCAGAATAAGTCAAATATGTCCTAAAATATGTCGTGGGCTTTATGTCGGGTAGATTTGTGTCTTAAAAGATTTTTCCAAGCTCGATTTCGAGAAGATATTCTCCGTACTCTTTGTCTGTCCCAAGTATGTGGTTAATTGTCCAATCCTTCAGATAGTCAATCGTTTTAATTGATAGGAGCAGGTTACCTTTCTTTGTATCACTGAGAAAATTTGAAATTTGACTTCTGAAGATATTGTGTTCTTCAATATGTTCCTCCAACCCGGGGCAATTATTTTCTCTGAGTATATCCTCTTCGGTTTTAAAATGATAGAGTAAATAATCGGTATGTTTTTCAAGTGCTGATGTTATCAACTCTTTTCTGGTACCGAGTTTGTGTGCTTCGAACAAATCATTTAGTATTTCTATAAGTTTCTTATGCTGATCATCGATTACCTTTATTCCAATACTATAGGTACTTTTCCATTTTATATACGACATGAATTCTCCTTTTTGAAAGGATTATCGTACTCATTTAAACCAAGTTCAGATTTATCCCGAAGGATATTGACGAGTGTAAAAAAATGCGGAAGCCAGTGACTGCGGCCAGTATGAATTATCGCATTCAAAAAAAATAAAAGTATTCAGCAGTAACTAATCAGTTGTCAACTTCTTTGCCTGATAAAAATTCGCAGTATATTTTATCAGTATTCGTTATGTGGTTTAATGTCCAGTCTCTCAGGAAATCAATAACATTGTCAGACAACTCAAGATTACCGCTTTTAGCCTGATGCAGCAGTTTATCTACCTGTATTCTTACCTGGTTGTTTTCATCAATCTGAGAGTCAAGTTCCGGGTAGTCGTACTTAAACGATAATTCTTCCTCTGTATCAAAATGTTTATGAGTGTATTCAGCCAGTTTAATGATGGAGTTTTTTATCTCCCCGTTCTTGGATCCCCTCAGTTTTGCATCATATACATCGTTGATTATTTCAACGAGTTCTCTGTGTTGATTATCAATCAGCTTAATTCCGAGACTATACGTCTCCTGCCAGACGATAGTTTCCATTGTTCATCCCTTTTTTTAATTAATTATCGAAGATTACTCTAAAAAGTTTAACTATAATCGCTTAATAATTTTAAAAACAGATAGCCCGGTTTGATTAAAAATCAAAGAAAAGGTGCAAAAAAAGACTATTCTGTTTTATTAAGGAAATTTTAAAATGACTTTTCGATTGTGGTTGAATATAATATATCAATATCTTATTATTTACTTAAAAAACTTTCGATACAGGATAGGTTATGGATCGCAGAAAATTTATAAAAAATAGTGTTGCATTTGGATTGGGAGTCAATACCGGACTCGGCAGCTATAAGAAGTTGTTTGGAATGGTTAAAGATGATAAACCCGTTTATGACCTTGTAGCCGTAAAAGGTGGTGAACCGGATGTAATGTTCGACAAGGGAATTGCGTCTCTTGGAGGTATGAAGAATTTTGTAAATAAAAACAAGACAGTTGTAATCAAACCGAATATCGGCTGGGATACCAGCCCCGAAAGAGCTGCAAATACCAATCCTATTCTCGTAAAAAGAATTATAGAACATTGTTATGAAGCCGGTGCAAAAACCGTGTATGTTTTTGATCATACATGTGATGAATGGGGACGTTGCTACAGGAACAGCGGTATTGAACATTATGTTAACGCGGCAGGCGGCACGATGGTGCCTGGAAACAGTGAAAGCTATTATCAAAAAGTTGCAGTTCCGAACGGCAAAGTCATACAGGAAGCAAAAGCACATGAACTGATCCTTGAGTCGGATGTGTTTATTAATGTGCCTGTACTAAAATCTCACGGCGGAGCCACACTTACAATGTCAATGAAAAACCTGATGGGCGTGGTATGGGACAGAAGATATTGGCACCGGAACGGGCTTCACCAGTGCATTGCAGATTTTGCGACTTTCAGGAAACCCGATTTGAATGTTTTAGATGCATATGCTGTGATGAAACGCAACGGACCAAGAGGAGTGTCGGTTCAGGATGTTATTTCTATGAAGTCGCTCTTAATTTCAACAGATATTGTTGCTGCAGATGCAGCGGGTGCAAAACTTTTCGGACTTGAACCGGATGAAATTGATCATATAAAGTATGCTCACGAACTGAAAGCAGGAAGTATGGATTTATCAGGTCTTTCTATCAAGAGAATTAAAATTTAACGTGCAGCCAGCATGCCATTGAAAAAGATCCGCATATTTATATCTCTGCTTTTTTTGTTCGTTACTTCCCTACTCTTTATAGATTTCCGCGATAGTTACGTTTCGAACACAAGCGATTATATTCTGTTTTTACAATTCGTTCCCTCTCTTATAGGATTTCTTAAAGCAATTACATTATCTTCGGCAGGATTTATTATAATTTTACTTGTTACGTTATTATGGGGAAGAGTATATTGCTCAAGCGTTTGCCCTCTCGGTACATTGCAGGATATGATCATCAAAATAAGCAACAGAAAACGCAAGAGATACTCGTTCAGTTATCATAAACCGCACAGTATTTTCCGTTATTCATTTTTGGCAATAACCGTTCTAATGCTTTTTTCAGGAAGCATTGGTGCAGTAGTCCTGCTGGATCCATTCAGCAACTTCGGCAAGATATTTACCGGATTATTCCGCCCTGTTATTATGCATGTAAATAATACTGCTTCAGTTTTACTGGAACAGTTCAATAATTATTCGATTGCCCCGCTCCAGATAATTTATAATTCCGCACCGGTATTTATTTACTCCATGATTCTGGTTTCAATTATTTTTGTTTTATCATACAAGCATGGCAGACTTTTTTGTAATTCTATTTGTCCCGTCGGTACTTTACTGGGATTACTCGCAAGGTTCTCAATATTTAAGCTATCTGTGGATGAAGAGAGCTGTTCGGGATGCGGTGTGTGCGCAAAAGTATGTAAAGCAGACTGCATAGATACCGGGGAAAAAAATATCGATTTTGAAAGATGTGTTATGTGCTTTAACTGTCTGGAAGTCTGCCCGACAGAATCAATACTTTTTAATAAGATAAATATTACCGCCTCGACTGCAGATATCGATAATAAAAAAAGAAATTTTCTGGCTCAGATGTCGTTTTTATTGGTCAGTCTGCCTTTAATTTCACATGCACAGGATAAAATAGAAGTATACGTCAAAAATAAATTCAAGGTGTTCCGCTCCAGTCCAATATCCCCTCCCGGTTCCCGCAGCATCGGTAATTTTAATGATAAATGTATCGCTTGTCATTTATGCGTTAGCGCATGCCCCACCGGCGTACTTCAGCCGGCATTTTTAGAATATGGATTAAAAGGCATATTCCAGCCTCGAATGGATAATTCGAAAGGTTTCTGCAATTACGACTGCACCGTATGCAGCCATGTTTGTCCCACTGATGCTATCGAAAAAATATTCATCGGTGAGAAAAAAATAGTACAGATCGGTAAGGCAAGATTTATAAAAGACAACTGCGTGGTCGAAACCCAGAAAACCAACTGCGGTGCTTGTGCGGAACACTGCCCTACTAAAGCCGTACGGATGGTAGAGTACAAAGATAATCTGAAAATTCCCGAATTAACCGACGAGATATGCATTGGTTGCGGTGCCTGTGAGTTCGCATGCCCGACTATCCCGTATAAAGCAATTTATGTGGATGGCAATCCCGTCCATCTGTCTGCAAAACTTCCAGTACAGGAAGATCTTGAAGATATAAATCCTCAAGAAGATTTCCCATTTTAACCGTTGTAACAACTATTCATAATAATAATTGTGTAGATAATACGCATCCTTTATCCCCTGCTTTTTTATTTACAGCGTTCTGTTTGATGTGGATAGTAATCATCAATATACTTATTTTATTCGGTGATTTAGTGGGTTTCTCTGGAGTATCCCTCCCAGCCGATTGAAAAGGGAACTTTTATTAATCCTAATATTTTTGGGATCTGCAAATGAGAATTTTTTACAAATACGGGTTAATAATACTTATTTGTTTATGTACAGTTTCGCTTCATGCCCAGATAAACGATTCTACCAAATCCGCTAGAAAGGATATACTGAAGTTATCAATAAGAGATTTAATGAATGTAAAAGTAGTTACCGCATCCAGAAAAGAACAAAACATTCCCGAAGCACCTGCAAATATTACAGTAATTACTTCCGAAATGATTGAAAGAAGAGGATACAAATCACTTACAGAAATGTTCGAGGACTTACCCGGATTTGATTTTACTATCAAGCAACCTTCCGGCGAATATCCTTCGCACAACATTTTCAGAGGAATAACAGATGTAGGACAGACGAAGCTGCTGTTCATGGTTGACGGTATTATTCAAAACGACATTTCAAACGGCTGGCTTAATAATATGGGTTATGATTTTTCAATTGCCGATGTGGAAAAGGTTGAATTGATAAGCGGACCGGGATCGGCGTTATACGGTGCTAATGCTTATGCAGGACTTGTACATGTTATAACAAAAGAACCGCTAAAAAACAGCGCTGAAAATTATTTCCTGGAAGCAAAATTTGCTTACGGTTCTTATAATACTCTGATTCCGGAAATTTTTGCGGGCTATAAGTTCGGGAATGGATTAAGTTTGCAGTTGGCGGGAAGATTATACATGAGTGACGGCGACAATGGATTGGGCAGACCGGATCCGGGAAATTATTTTACTGATAATTTTGAACCTGATTCGGTGCTTACTACGGAGTACGGAAATATTTCAAATCTTTCACTAAGCGGAAAAAGAAAAAAAATCCCGGACGGTTTTAATGCGAGTATAAACAATATTTACATCAGGGGAAAAATCAGAAAAGATAATTTTACGATGGGATTTAATTACTGGGAGAAAAAGGAGGGACTGGGCAGCGAAGTTGTAGGCTACGAATATTTTGCAAACAAGAACAGTCTCGATTATCTGGTAAACCACGGCGGATTAACTTTATACTCAACTTATGATCTGGAACTGTCTGATGACCTTAACTCCAAATCGTTATTCTACTACCGCAACACGAAAGTGATGCCTGAAACGGGATTTATTTATACATATCAGTATCAAAGCGTTAATAATGGTATCAATAATGTTGTATATGATAAAAAGAAAGGATACAGCGGTGAAGGATTCGAAATGAGGGTCGAACAGCAGTTCAACATTGACATAAACGATGACCACAACATCATTATGGGATTATTGTACGAACAGAAAAACGGTCAGTATTACGGAATTTCACTTGGAGAGGAGCAGGATGAATATTCGACAATAGTCGGATCAACTTTTACAAACGAAACAAGAAGCGTACAGCCGTTTTATTTTGATAAAAATTATGCAGCCTACCTGCAGGACCAGTTAAAATTACATAATGGTTTCAATCTTACAACCGGTTTACGATACGATTACAATAATCAGTACGGATCTGTTTTTACTCCGAGAGCAGCGTTGTTGATTGAACCAGCAAGGGATTTAATACTTAAATTTCTTTACGGTCATGCTTATAAGGCTCCAACATTGTTCGAACTTCACGATGAGTGGAGGGGCAATGATAATCTTAAGCCTCAGAAAATCCAGACGAGCGAAGCAGTTATAAATTATCTTTATTCAGAGAACATCGGAATTAAACTGAATTACTTTTACAGTCACTTAGATAATTTAATAATTGAAGCCCCTAATCCTGATCCCATTTTATTTCCCATCGGTACGAGCGGTCAGTATGCTACTTTTTTCCAGAATGCAGGCAGCACAAATGTAAGCGGTTTCACGGTTTCACTTAATCACTTATTTAACAGCAGTATTTCATATTCAGTAAATTATACACGGCTCTATGGTGAAAATGGCAATCAATTAGACAATACCGCGAAGGATAAAATTAATCTTGAACTTAACTTTATAATAATGGATAAAATAAATATTAATGTCAGAGGGAATTACACAGGAAAAGTCAAAGCGCCTGTAACAAATAAATATTTCTATCCAAAATCAGAATCCACTGTGCGGGATATTGGTTACGATTATGTAGTAGCTGAGGATGCCGACGGATTTATCGACCCGGTGTTTTTAATTAATTTAACAGTACGCGGAAATAATCTCTTCGGTGATGATCCCGCACTCGAGCCCGAAATTATAATAAGGAATATTTTCGATACAAAGTATTTTACACCGGGAAGACAAGCCGGATCGGGAATAAGACCTGTGAGCAGTATTCAACCGGAAATTCAGAATCCCAACGGCTTTATTCCTGCTTATCATCCGCAGCCCGGAAGAGAAATAATATTCAGATTAAACTATAAATTATAAATATCTTATTGGGTTTATGTGATATATTTTTTTTAACCAGTACGGCAGGTTTATTGAAAAGAAATGTTTTAATATCGTTCGTGTTGTTGATTGCCGGAGTCACTCATGCTCAATATACTCCCGAACAGCTTAAGGCTGCGTACATTTTTAATTTTGCAGAAAACATCCGATGGCCGAATGAAGGCTCCAGGAATTCATTCATAATCGGTATACTCGGGCATAATGAGAAAATTATAAATGATCTGAATGATTTTGCAGCCGATGAGAAAATAAAAAATAAACCGATAACCATTACAGCTTCCGACAGTGTTGATGATTTAATTACATCAAATATTTTGTTTATTCCCCGGGTAAACAATCAAAACATAAAATCAATCTTCGAAAAGATAAAAGGAAAAAATCTGCTTGCAGTAACCGAAGCCGTTGATGATAAAAAATATGTGATGATTAATTTAATACCGGGTAGTGATAACACAATAAGGTTCGAACTAAACGAAAAAAATATTATCGAGCAGGATCTGTCGGTTTTGCCGGATATGATTCTCCTTGGGGGTACCACAATTGATCTGCATGAATTATATAAGGAATCTCAGAGATCGTTACTTACAAAGGAAGAGCAGATAGCCGAACAACAGCAACAACTGGATAAGTTATCTTCGGATCTTGAACGGATTACCTTGGAAGCTGAACGGCAGCGGAATTTAATAACAAAACAGACCGCTGAAATTTTTGATAAACAAAACAGGCTTGATCTCAAGATAAAGCAGCTGGACAGTCTAACATCTGAAATTGAACAGCAAAGGCAGCAGCTTGCTGATCAGCAGGCGCTTCTGGATGAACAGGTGGAAATTCAGAACAGACAGCAGTTAGAAATCAACAGTAAAAAAACCGAGCTTGAAGAATATACGAGACGGCTGAAAAACAAATATGAGGAAGTTGACCGGTTAGAGACCGAGATTGATGAGAAGCAATCAATATTAGATAAGCAGAATGTTACGATTGCCACACAGCAGAATATTCTGTACATCATGATATTGATAATACTGCTGGTTCTTTCTCTCATATTCCTTATATACCGCGGCTTGCGGAACAAAAAGATTGCGAACAGAAAACTCGAAGAGAAAAATCGTCATATAGAAGAACAGCGGCTGGAACTTGAAAGATCTTATAAACAGTTGAAAGAACTTGAAGATTTTAAAGAAACAATGACCGATATGATTGTACACGATCTTAAAAATCCTTTGAATTCAATAATCGGATTATCGCGTGATGAATGTTCGAAAAGTGATTTGAAAGTTATAAATGAATCAGGCAAAAAGATGCTCAAGCTTGTTACTGAAATTCTTGATATTCACAAATTCGAAGAAAGCAAATTCCCTCTTGATATACAGAACCTGCCGGTAAGCAACGCCGTTGTCGAATCAATAAATGAAGTATCAGTTCAACTCAATGCGAGCAGCATAGATTTGAAAAACAAAGTTCCTGATCAGCTTACCGCCAAATATGATCTTGAAATTATTTCGCGGGTGCTAATGAATCTTCTGACAAATTCTATTAAATATACACCAGCAGGAGGAGAAATAGAGATACAGGCTGAGCACGAAGATAATATTGTAAGGGTGTTGGTATCCGATACCGGACAGGGAATACCTGAAAGTAAAATCACTACTCTGTTCGATAAATTTTCGCAATTAAAAAAGAAAAAATACGGGACAACCAGTTCTACCGGTCTGGGTTTGGCATTCTGCAAACTTGCAGTCGAAGCTCACGGCGGGATGATCGGAGTTGAGTCGGAGCCAGAGAAAGGTTCAACCTTCTGGTTTACATTGCCATCCGGGGACGAAGATAAGGTTGATGATGTTGATTCATTACCGGATATTGCTCACATTGGAAAGTTGAAAAACTATGGATTCAGCGAAGCCGATAAAATAACAATTAAAGAAATTTTCCCCCGGCTTAGAAAGTGTAAAGTATTTGAGTACGGTAAAATATCGGATATACTTGAAGACCTGGACGAAAATATTTCAGAAAGCGTTGAAGACTGGAAAAATGATATTATCAATTCAGTTTTCGCAAACAACAATATAAGGTTCGGCGAACTGACATCAGATGAAATATTTACAAATAAATCGGAAGAATAAATGCTTAAGAATTCGTTATTGATCGTGGAAGATGATCCTTCAGTACTAAAGGTACTTGTAGAAGACCTCAGGGAACTAAAAGATTCAATCAACATACTTACAGCCTCCAACGGTAAATCGGGCTGCGAGATAGCACTGGAATATAAACCCGACCTGATACTTATGGATTGGAACATGCCCGAGATGTCGGGTATTGAGGCATTAAAAGTATTAAAGTCCGGCGATGAAACGAAAAACATTCCCGTAGTAATGGTTACAAGTGTAACTTCATCGGAGCATTTAGCCTATGCATTTGAAAACGGTGCGCAGGATTACATCAGAAAACCGATAGATAAGATTGAACTGCTGGCAAGACTCAGGTCACTGCTCGCTCTGGAAGAATTTAAAAAAATTATCAGAAACCAGAATGAAAGTCTGAGAAAACAAAAACGGGAACTTGAAGAATCCAATGCAGCCAAGGATCGTTTCTTCTCAATAATAGGTCACGATCTCGGCACTCCTTTCAATGCATTGATCGGATTTTCAGAATTACTCATCGAAGATTACAATGATTTAAGCGACGAGGAAAAAATCAGTTACATAAAAAAAATGCAGAATGAAGCGAACTCGGCTAAAAAACTGCTCGAAAACCTGCTCCAATGGTCGCATTCGCAAACCGGTAAACTTGAAGTCACTCTCGAAAGGATAGATCTGTTTAGCTTTATACTCTCGCAAATCTCAATCAGAAAATCAGTAGCCGACGAAAAGAATATTAACATGTATACCACAATTGAGAACGAAGTTTATGTTACTGCCGACAAAAACATGCTGAGCACAATATTCCGTAACCTGCTTAATAATGCTCTTCTCTACACCAAGCCCGGGGGGAAAATAATTGTACATGCACATGAATACGATGAATTAGTAGAAGTGGTTGTAGAAGATACAGGATCGGGTATTCCGCAGGAAGTGATTTCAGGTCTGTTCGATGTTGGGAACAAACTCGCAGGTAATCATAAAGGCAGCGGACACGGGCTGGGTCTGATATTATGCAAAGAGTTCATAAACAAAATGAACGGCGTTATAAGAGTTGAAAGTGAAATTGACAAAGGATCTAAATTTATTTTTACGCTCCCGAAAAGTGAATATAAATAATTCGTTTGTTAACTACCGGTTCGTACTAAAACGGATATTTATTGTTAAAAAATAAAATACAACTCACAACAGGGGATATTAAAGGAGCTGTTTCAGCTTCTATAATTACTCTGCCCGTTTCAATAGGTTACGGGACTATAGCATTTGCTTCTCTCGGTGCCGGGTTTTCATCCGGTGCGGTTTTAACAGGGATATACGCAGCAGTTTTCTGTGGTCTTCTGAGTGCTCTTTTCGGCGGAACACCCACACGCATAACCACTCCTAAAGCATCTTTAACATTGCTTCTTGCTACATTCATTACAGGACTGTCTGATAGTCTTCCTGAAGAAACATTCGGCAGAACAGAAATAATAATCGGACTGACAGCATTGTGTATTTTTACTGCGGGATTAGTACAGATTATACTTGGCGTTTCGCGCATAGGAAATATCGTAAAATATGTGCCTCAGTCAGTCATAAGCGGTTTTGTAAACGGAATAGCATTACTATTAATAATAAAACAGCTTAATCCCCTTCTCGGGCTGGATACTAATGATTCCGATTTAACATTCATTTTGAAGCCGGAGATTATTCATGAACTCGCAATGGCTGCCGGGCTGCTCACAATACTGTTGTATTTTATATCAAGAAAGTTTTTAAGTTTTATTCCACCTTCTTTAGTTGCACTTGCGGGCGGAACACTATCATTCTATCTGCTTCAGACGTTTATGGGAAGCAGAGGTGCGCATTCAGTTATCGGGGAAATAAACAGCGCGTTTCCGATGCCATCTGCAATACCGGATTTAATAGATTATCTAGTACAGTTTGATTTTTTATATTTTCTTCCGCAGGTAATAATCACAGGGGTAGTAATCGGCTTGCTCGGTTCAATGGAATCGCTGCTCTGTTCCGTTGTATGCGATAATCAAACCGGAATGCGCCACAACAGCAGCAAGGAACTTTTAGGACAGGGACTCGGGAACATTGCCTCGTCAATATTCGGAGGACTGGCTGGTGCAGGCTCGGTACAGAGTTCATTATCAAACATCAATGCCGGGAGCAAGACGTTCTATTCCGGTATAATAAGCAGTATTACTATTTTCCTGACACTTTTAATTTTTACAGATCTGATAAGCATTATTCCCCTCTCAGTTGTTGCCGGTATCATTATTGCGGTGGAACTAACCATGTTCGACAGATGGACGATAAATTTTCTGAAAAAGATTAATGTTATCAGCAAACTGGGACGTGAAACAGTATTTAATATGATCATAATATTTACCGTCACCGTAATAACTCTTTTTGTAAATCTCATCTGGGCAGTTGTGATCGGAATTGTAATGGCTTCCGTACTATTTATACTATCGATGTCGAAGTCCATAGTAAGACGACAGTACAGTGCCGATAAAATTCACTCAGGAAAAACCCGTCCCTTACAACAGATTGAAATACTTGAAAAATACGGTAAGAGGATAATTGTAATTGAGCTTCAGGGTCCGGTATTTTTCGGATCGGCTGACAAGTTATACACCTTGGTTACAGATACGGCAGACAGAGCCGAACATTTCATATTCGATTTTAAAAAAGTGAGCCAGCTCGATAGTAAAGGTGCCAGTATTTTAATCCAGATAAACAATCTTCTTGTAAATTCAGGGAAAAAACTATCTCTGAGTTACATTTACGGTAAATCCTATCTCCGTGATATTTTATATGATATGGAAGTAACCGCAAATATCGGCGAGGAGAATATGTTTAATGATACCGACATTGCTCTCGAGAATGCGGAAAACAGACTGATTGATTCACACGGCTACAAACCTCTGGGTCATTCAAGAAAATTAATTATGGAATTGCCAATCGTGCATGAGTTTACCGAATCCGAAATCAGGATATTCAGTGATACATTGATAGAAGAAGATTATAAAAAAAATCAACCGGTAATAAAGGAGGGAGAAATAAACCGGGATCTATTTATTCTTGTCAAAGGATCGGTAAGCGTAAAGATTAAGATTCCTCAGAGAAATGAATTTAAACGTATTGCAACCTACAGTGAAGGCGTTCTTTTCGGCGAAGTGGCATTCCTTGATGGTAAACCCCGAACGGCAGATGTAATCTGCGACACCGATTCAATATTACTAAGATTGCCCGCCGAACATTTTGAACAACTCAGCAAAAGTAATCCTGATATTGCAATTAAACTTGTAAAAAATATAGGACTAGAAATAAGCAACAGGTTAAGATTAACAATGCAGGAACTCCGGACATTTGAAGATGAATAACCAGTCAACTCCAATTTTTAATTGATTTACTTCCCTGAAAACTCTAATTTAAGATATCTTATCCAATAATAGGAGTTAATATGCTGCGAAATATCGGAGGTGTGATTGTAGGTTATATAGCCATATTTATAACAATATTTGTCTCGTTTACTGTTGCCTACCTTATACTTGGATCTGAAGGTTCTTTTCAGGAAGGAACATATAAAGTGTCGACAGCCTGGATTTTTGTCAGTATTTTGTTAGGGCTAATCGCAGCTGTGATCGGAGGTTATATTTCCGTCCTGATTGCTAAAAACAGTATTGCAGGGAAAATTCTGGCAGGTCTGGTTTTAATACTTGGCATACTCACCGGAATAATGGATATGAACCGCGATTTAAGCGAGTATCCATTAGCGCGCGACGGCAGTGTGGATAATATGGAAGCAATGACAAATGCAAGGCAGCCCTCGTGGTTTCTGATTCTGAATCCTATACTTGGGGCGGCGGGTGTTCTGATAGGAGCTGGTCTCAAAAAAGAAAAAAGCGGAACAACTCCCGGCTGAATTTATTAAACCGGATAATCCGGTTTATCCTGAATTATATTTAAAATATTCTTCCACTACTTTCCATATCCTGAATATGTTTCCGGTATAAATTTCATAAAGGGCTTTGAAATCCGAAGAGCCATCTGAACTCGAATTTCTTTTCACCCGCCGGCGGATCGCTTATGTATAACGGAAAATCGAAATTGATTGAATTAATACCAAGCTTATTTAAAAATTCAAACGGGTTTGATCTTGTATAGCTTATTACATTTGCTCTTAAAGGTATTTTAACCGAGAAACCGTAATCGTAAAGAAACTTCTCCACGGCTATATTATCGATCGACTTCCACACGTTACCGGCATCAGCGAACAACCATGTAATGCGACTAAGGAAATTGCCGACCACGGGTATAAATTTAACTAAAAAGGAAGCGCTTACTTCGGCATTAATTGCAGTGATAACATCCCCGTAATTATTTTGATTATAATAACCACGCAGATAGCCGCCTCCATTGGGTACCGACCTGTTTTTTCTTTCCCGGTCTGAAATTATTCCTGGAGTCCGATAGATAAATGATGAAAATTCATCAACGGGATTAACTGTCGATAGATAATAACTTTTTGCCGATGGAAGTTGAAGCGGGGAATATCCCAGATATTGCCTTAGTTTCAGCCGACCTAGTTCAGGCAACCAGACATTTTGCGTTAACTCTAAGGTTAATTTCTGAAACCCCTCCCTTCTGTTACTATTTATTATAGTAAATCCGGATTCGTAATCTACGGCGGATTTGAAATATACCGGTCCCGCATTATTGTAGCATATTAAACCGGTATTAAACCAGAAATATTTTCTTTGCTTTATTTTTCGGAATCCAAACGGCTCCATTTTATCGAACATGGCGGCATTAAAGTAATTGTCATCGTAAGCATCAAAATAGTCCGCGGATAATTTAAATCTATACTCGGGATAATCTGTGTATTGTCTGAAATATTTTGAGACTGAAATATTACCGCCTCTTCTTCCCTCGTAATTAAAAAAACGCACAGAATATTCAGCCAGAGGTCCGAGTACTTTCAATTTATCTTCTATTCTAAAATCGCCGCCCAAAGAATTCTTTGCGAATTTCATTCCCTGCAGTAAATTGAATTCAAAATTTTTACCGATGCCGAGATAGCTCCCCTTGAGATTTAAACCTAATCTGAATCCGTCTGTATTATTAAACCCGAACGCCGGGAACCAGGTAACAAAGTATTTATCCGGCGGCATGTATTGTGAAAAATCCATGATGGTATTAAAATGGACGGACACAGGTGGAAATACCGAGGAATAATTATTAAGCCTGTTTACATCAAGAAGACACATATCAGGATCTATCTCTGCACTCCCGGGTTGAGAATCGAATTCAAATGTTTTGCTTACGACTGAAATACCTTTTAAGAAATCCCGGGCTTCAAATGTAACTACTTCCGAGGTACCGTTCTCTAATTTTACAGCAACGTCGCACGGCATTATTGCATCTTCCAGTCTCTCCACCGTTATAGTTGTTAAATACTTTCCCGAGCCGGCATCGAAATAATAATCAATAGAATTCAACGAGTAATCGAGCAGGTATGTTTTGTTAAACCACCCATCAAAAAACCATGAAAGGTCTCTGTTCCGGTTATACTTGAAATTTATCTCTTCGGCTAAACTTACGAAGTCCCCGGGATAAATATGTTTGAACCGGAACCTGTCAAATAATTCACGGAATAGTTCTGCGGACGCATCATTACCCATAACATATCGCAGCATCACCAGAATAAGCGTTGTTTTTTGATACGAGTTCAGCGAATAATTACCCGAATTTTTATAACGGTCCGAATGAGTTAACACCGGTTCGTTAAGCCCGTTTAACTGATCGGAAATCACAATGTTGTAATACGTGTTGTGCATAGTAAGCGGGGGGACAAGGGATTTTATAAAACCGGGTAAATTAAGGAAGTTGAAATCCCTCCCGTACAATTCTTCCATCGCCCGCATAGTCCAATAATCAGTCATGCCTTCATCCATAAAGGCGTATTTTGTTTCATTGGAATTTATAGTCATCGGGCACCAGTTATGAATAATCTCATGGATAATAATCATGGATTGAATCATGCTGAACATGTCCTGAACCGGTGAACCGCTTACAAAAGTTATTCCGGGATATTCCATCCCTCCGCCGATATTATTGGACCCAACAACGAAAACGTTCGGGTATGGGTACCTGCCGATATTTTCCGAAAGATATTTGACAACATGTTTTGCGGCTTTCATTCCTTCAGTGGTATAATATACTTCATTGTAGGGCGAGTATACTGTATTGATCCTGATATTATTATAGTAGCACGCATCCCATATACGGTTTTCCAAAGCGGCGAATGCAAATGTTCTTACACTGTCGGCTTTAAGTTTCCATAGTTTTAATATCTCATCATTCTTTTCGGATTTGTTTTCAGTCTGATTAATAATACGTGTTAGTTTACCCGAATACTCAGCATCGCGCAAATTGGAAATTACTGAATCAGACAGTACTTCGGATTCATTTAGAAGGTAGCCGGTATGAAACACGAGAAACGATGAGGGTAAAGTCAGGTTTACTTCATAATTACCTATCTCCTCATTGAACTCACCCTGCCCTAAATACTGATCTGTCTGCCAACCTTGTTTATCATAAACGCATACTGCCGGGAACCAGTGCGCAATACAATAATCCCTTTCAAAGCGTCCCGTCCGCAGCCTCGATTCCGGTACCTCCTCTTCTGCATCTATCATTATCCTGACCGATTCACCGGGTAAAAGATTTTTATCGAGAGGAACTTTCATTATGGTGTTATCGATTTCACATTTATTTATTACCGCCTGATCATTCAGAGTTACATTATTTACCTGAATACCATTTGTTAGCTGAGAGTAATAAACCCTGCTGCCCGGATTTTTTTGTCGAGCGTAACTATCATTCCTGAAGATATTCCAGTGCAGCCTAATAAAAATTTCAGTTAAAGTGTCAGGAGAGTTGTTAACATATGTTATCTCCGATTTCAAATTAATGGTATGGTTTTCAGGATTGAGTTCTGCATCGATCTTATAACTGACCCCCTGCTGGAAATAGTTTTTTCCGGAAATGCACGATGCGTAAAGGACAAAGAACAGAATGAATTTTTTAAGTTCCATTTTGCCACCCCGAGAAATGATTAGCTGGATATATTTAAGTCCGTTTCTGCCTATAACAGACTGATATCATTTCATAAAAATAATATTACTATTCTTACTGATAAGTCCTTCGGAAAAGTCTATAGTTTTTATCTATGTCAATAAAATTAAAACACTTAACCGCTATGCCGGAGAGGAAATAATTAGGAGTACGATGATAAAATCAGATTTAAAATTAAAAAAAAGTCGGGTTAAAATTAATATACTTTTACTCCCTTCTTTAAAAAACCATAACAGAACTCAACCAGCAAATTTATCCGGTCAGCTCCTTGCGGCAAAATAACCGTAAGCTTTACCGATAGATTTATGATGAATTCTTCTGACAGCAACTGATTTTAGTTTTTCCCGGTAAATTCTCATACCATGACTTTTAACCGGCATTCCCAGACTTACAGTTATATGGCGCCAGAACCATTGTACTACATCAAGATAGCTTGGATTTCTAAGCAGAAAAGTTTTATCGAACTCTCCCGCCTGAACATCGGTAAGATACCGGAGGTCGCCGAAGTGCCTGTAGTCTTTCAGCTTATCCAGCCAGCCTTCTATTTCAGTGAGCAGTTTCTCTGCACCTTTAACTTTTATAAGCATAAATCTGAGCAGTGCTATGAACTTCATAAAAAGTGCAGTCCATGCACCGGGAGGAACAGTGGGAATAATATCGCTGGAATTTACGATGCGGTAGACGGGAGTTTTTACAAACTCGAAGTATTCATAATCGCCCACACGCGGCGCGCCGAATGTATAACATGCACCTTCGCCGTCGGACATAAGTTCTCTGGTAGCTATAGTTGCAACTGCGCCGCCCAGGGAATGCCCGGTAAAATAAACCGGTACACAATTATTATCAACTTCCCTGCATATTTCCGAAAGTGTTTTCTCAATCTGGTCTTTTAGTCCCATAAAATCCCTGTAAAAGCCTCTGTGTACTTTACCCTTCTCCACTTCGGTCGGAGACGCGGGAAGCGCATCGGCATTGGTAAGCCAGTCTTCAATTTTCTTTTCCGAACCTCTGAATGCCACAACGACGAATGGTGATTCCCTGTTCTTCCAGACACACATAAATCCCTGTGCACTGCCGCAGTTCAAATACGGCGGTTTATACTCAAAACCGTTTTTATCGAGCAAGTCCGCCAGATCTTTTTCAGAGACAATCGCTGTACCACTTGTTGATATTGAGCGTGTAAGCTCTTTATACCGATCGACAAGCTTTCCGAGCATCTCAGCGTTGGAAGGATCGGTTTTTATTGCTTCCCCGATGAACCGGATAAAATTATCGTTCTCCCGTTCAACCTCGAAATAAGCCAGGTCCGACATCTCCGCCAGGATATAAGCCATCCGGTCGCTGTACCTGAATTTGTTTGCCGGCGGATCCATAAGTTTTTCTTCGGTGAAATAATTGGCAACACGTTCCTTTGTTTTAACACGTCTTCTGAACGAAAAGATCAAAGAAGACAGCAGTGCGGATGCTGCAGGTATGGATAGTTCAGGATAGTCCGTTGCAAACCTGAACCATGAATCACTGTAATAAAAAGCTGCCCCGCCGATACCGGCTAATATAAGCCAGTTAAAACCTATTCTTAAATATTTCATGAGTCCTCTGAAAACATATATTATTCAATTATTCATTGCTCCTTTATAATAATCTATATCAGAAGAAGCAGAATCAGATGCGGAACAGATGCTGTAATAATTGTAAGTCTTTTCAAAGCAACATAATTTTAAAATATAATTTATTCAACCTGAATCTTTTGAATATACAGGAGCAGAGCTTTATTATTTCACTGCTCCCTGAAAGCACCTGTTACAATCGTACCTGTATATTACCTCTTACAATCGGCATCAGGTCCCAGCCTGTATCAACAGTACAAGGATAAGGGAAGCCGCCAAAAGGATCATCCTCAGCAGTACCGTTGATCATGTGGGTTATTTCATCGGGCACAGCGTTTTTCCCCTCGCCGTTATCAGTAACCTTAAACTGAAAACGCCTTCCTGTCCAGTACTCAGGTCCATAAACAGAATCGGAGCCCCATGTAATAATACCGCCCAATATTGCTACATTTTCATTTACCGATAAACAATCAACATCAAATTTTATTTTTTGTATCAGACCTTCATCGGGAGAATTTTTAACAAGTGTACCACCACCCTCTACAACTCCATCTTTATTCTCCGCTGCATGAAAAGTAATTATTCTTTTGAGACCTGAGCCTTCATACATAATTGTTGCCTGCCCGTTTACCGACGGACCATTACCACCGGATTTTAGCAGAACACCCGTTGCGGCTCCTTCAGATATAACAGGATTACTGGTTTCAATACTGCAACTGATAAATACTATCGATGCAGCCAGCACTGCTGACAGAACAAAATATATAATGTTTTTCATTAACAACCTCGCTTCATAATATTTTAAATTTCATAATTTTAACATGATCTCTACTCAATCAATTAAGGTGGACTTTTATTACAAACAATACAGACCATTCGACTCACCTGTCTAAGCTGTCAATGTAATAATAGTGTGTTAGCAGACTGTATAAAAAGTAATTCAAAAGCGAAATTGACAACGCTTCGGATATAGCCCGGCAGCAAATAAAAACAATACTTAAATTAAAAGAACCCGTTAAGGATTTTCAGGATAAATCGGGTGGTTAAGATTCTCTTTCGGGATATGAGAAGAAGTAATTTAATCTGAGCGTAAAATTATACTTTTAATTTTAACATTTCAATATAAATTCTTCAATTAGGGTGGATATTTAATGATAACCACTTTAAGTGAGAATATTAATCTCCCACTTCTGAGTAATTTTAAAAGCAAGCAAGACTTACTTTACTGTTACTGCATCCTCATTGATATGAAGCAGCTCTTTCTCTGTATCACCTATAGCAACATTACTAACTACTTTTTTCTTATCTGAGAAGTAAGAATATACAGCAGGTATAACAAAAAGTGTAAGCAGTGTTGAAAATATTAATCCGCCTATAACTGCGATACCCATTGAAACTCTGGCTTCGGAACCGGCGCCCAGCGCGAGCGCTATAGGAAGCGAACCAAGAACAGTTGAGGAACTTGTCATAAGAATCGGACGCAGTCTAAGCTTTGCAGCTTCCTTTACTGCGTTCATTACATCAAGTCCCTGCGCCTTTTTCTGGTTTGCGAATTCAACTATAAGTATTCCGTTTTTTGTAACAAGTCCGATAAGCATTATCTGACCTATCTGGCTGAAGATGTTAAGTGTCTGATTAAAGTACCAGAGCGAAAGAACAGCACCTGCGACGGCAAGCGGAACAGTAAACATTATTATAAACGGATCCCTGAAACTCTCGAACTGTGCGGCTAAAGTAAGATAAATCAGCACAACAGCGAGCAGGAATGTAAACATAAGGCTTGATGAGCTTTCCACGAAATCTTTGGAAGCTCCTTCCAGTGATGTTGAAAATGTTTCGTCCAGAACACGCTTTGCAATTTCGTCCATGGCATCAATTCCATCTTCGATTGTTTTACCGGGAGCCAGGCTGGCTGAAACAGTAGCGCTTACGTATCTGTTGAACCGATACATTTCAGGCGGACTGCTGTGTTCTTTAAGCGTAATCAGATTATCGAGCTGTATCAATTCACCTCTGTTATTACGTACATAAAGCGACTTGAGATCCACGGGTTTATTCCTGTTCTCCTTAAGCACCTGTCCAATAACCTGATACTGCTTGCCGTTCATTACATAGAATCCGAAACGCTGTCCGCTGTACGCAAGCTGCAGTGTCTGCGCTATATCGAGCGCTGATATTCCCATTTGTCTTGCTTTGGTTCTGTTAATTTCAACAACTATTTCCGGTTTATTGAATTTAAGGTTAACGTCGACGTTTGCAAATGTCGGTTCATCGCGGGCTTCATCGAGGAACTCAGGAACAACTTTACGGAGTTTCTCAAAATTCTGTGCCTGAATAACATACTGCACCGGCAGTCCGCCGCGTCTGGTTGAGATTGACTGGCTCTGAATAACGAAAGACCTTGCGTCATTAAACTCGCGCAGCATTCCTGTAATTTCCTCGGCAATCTGTTGCTGAGATTTTTCCCTGGTTTCGGCATCTGTTAGAGTCAGTCTTATAAAACCGCCGTTCGATCCTCTTCTGCCGCCTCCGGTTAATGATATAATCGATTCGATTTCAGGGATAGAATCCTGCAGCTCTTCAATGGTCTGCATAATATAATAGTCCATTAATTCATACGAAGTGCCTTCGGGCATTCTGCTGTCGATGCGCATTTCCCCACGGTCTTCGACAGGTGCAAGTTCCGATTTCAACTGTGAGCCTAATACAATAATTATGAGTACTGCAAAAGTCATTATAATAAATGCCGACCATCTGTATGTCATGAATGATTCGAGCGAGTTGCTGTAAAATTTTTCGAGCCATTTAAAAAACGGTTCTGTCTTGTAATAGAACCAGCTGTGTTTCTTCATATTTTTAAGGAGCCGCGAACTCAGCATCGGCGTAAGAGTAAGCGCAACAAACGAAGAAATTATTACCGATCCTGCAATTACCACACCGAACTCGACAAACAGTCTTCCGGTTATACCCTGCAGAAACATTAATGGCAGAAACACTGCTGCGAGAGCGATGGTTGTTGATATTACCGCGAAGAATATCTCCGATGTTCCTTTCGTACCCGCCTCGATAGGATTCATACCGTTTTCAATTTTCTTATAGATGTTCTCGAGCACAACTATAGCATCATCTACAACAATACCAATTGCAAGCACTATACCGAGCAGCGTAAGCACGTTGATTGAAAAATCCGCAAGATACATTATAAAAAACGAACCGACCAGCGATACCGGGATTGAGATTATAGGTATAAAGGTAGTACGCCAGTCGCGGAGGAAAATAAATATTACCAGTATAACAAGTGCGAGTGCTATTATAATTGTTTCCTGCACTTCCGAAATCGAATTACGAATATATTTGGTAACATCGAAACCAATACCAAGTTCAATATCGGGCGGCAGGTCTTTTTTAATTTTTTCTATCCTGTCGTAAAACTGATCGGCAATCTGAATATAGTTCGAGCCCGGCTGAGGCACCAGCACCACGCCGACCATCGGAATACCGTCGCGCCGCAGCATTACTTTATCATTTTCGGGATAGAGTTCAGCGTACCCGAGATCTTTGAAGCGGACAATTGCGCCATCGGATTCCTTAATAATAAGGTTATTGAACTGATCAACGGTTGTAAGTCTGCCGACTGTACGGACAGTCAGTTCTGTATTTTTCCCTTCAATACTGCCAGAAGGCAGTTCAATATTTTCCCTGTTAAGCGCATTACGTATATCCAGCGGAGTAACACCGCATGCGGCAAGCTTAGCCGGATCCATCCAAAGACGCATCGAGTATCTCCGTTCGCCCCAAATCATAACCTGGCTTACACCGGGTATTGTCTGAAGTCCTTCTTTAAACGTATTAAGTGCTATATCGGATAGATCGAGCAGTGTACGCTGATCGCTTTTAACATTAAGGAAAACGATAGGCACTGCATCGGCATCTGCTTTGGATACTGTAGGCGGATCGGCATCGGGAGGCAGCCTTCGTTGTGCTCGCGAAACCCTGTCGCGAACGTCGTTTGCTGCCGTTTCAAGATCGACATCAACATCAAACTCAACGGTAATTGAGCTATAACCATCGCTGCTTCTGGATGTAAGCGAACGAATACCTGCTATACCATTGATCTGTTCTTCGAGCGGTTCGGTAATCTGCGACTCTATAACATCGGCGTTGGCGCCCACATAACTTGTACTTACAGTTATTATCGGCGGATCGATGCTGGGATATTCTCGTATACCGAGATATGTATAACCAATTATACCAAAGAGCACTATTGTAATTGACATCACAATCGCCAGTACGGGACGGCGTATACTTACTGATGATAAACTCATTTCTTACCTAAAATTTAACTGCTGACTATTCAATATTATTTAAGACCACCGGTGAACCGGGACGAAGCTGAATAATGCCCGAAGTTATAAGCGTATCGCCCAGATTGAGACCCGAAAGGATCTGTATTTCTGTTTCGGTGCGTATTCCTGTTATTACCTGATGAGGCACAGCGTTACCGTTTTTATAGACGAATACCTTTTCGCCTGAAATATCGGGGACAACCACATCAGTGGGCACGAGAATTGCGTCTGTAATATTCTCAAGTATAACTTCAATCTCCACATATGCGCCGGGTGCCAGAAGTTTGTTTTTATTAGGTGCGATGGCACGAACCAGCAGTGTTCTTGTAGTTTCATCTATTCTTGGTTCAAGAGCATAAATCCTGCCTGTAAAAGTATTATCGGTATTAGGAAGTTTAAATTCTATCTCCTTACCCTCCTTTATTTCATTATAATATTTCTGCGGAACCGAGAAGTCGATCTTAACATTATTTATACTCTGCAGAGTTGCAACTCTTGACTGCGGTGTTATATAACTGCCCACACTCACCCAGCGCAAACCGATTATACCGTCGAAAGGCGCTCTTATTTCAGTTTTGGCTATTTGCGCTTTAGTATATTCAATATCAGCTTTTACAGAGTTAAGTTCATTCAGAGCAATATCATATTCCTGCTGACTCGTAAGTTTCTTTTCAAGCAGCTGAAGAGCGCGGTGTTCTTTGTCTGCTGCCAGCTCTTCTCTTATCATATTTTTCTTTAGAGTGGCTTGGAGGTCAGCGTCGTTAAGTTTAAGAAGCATCTCTCCTTTCTTAACGGTTTTACCTTCCTCAAAAAATATTTCGATTATTCTGCCGGATATTTCCGATTTAAGTTCAACCTCTTCATTACCGAATAACGTACCATTGGTATACAATTTATTCTGAAGCGGTTCTGTAACAATAATCTTTCCATTGATACCGAGAGCTTCCCTGCCCGAAGAAGATGGGTTTGGGGAGCCTGAGTTATCGTCGTTCAGACTAATTTTGGGGAGTATTAATAAAATCAAAACGATTACAATAACTATAAATGTGATAACATTTTTCCTGCTCTTCATTTACTGTCCTGTTTTTACAATAAACACAAATTTAACTAAAAAAATTGATTAAAATATTTGCAGAATAACAATAAGTAACTGAGCCAAAGCGAATTTATAAGCTGGAAGTTTTTAAAAATAACTTAATACGAATGATCCTTAAGGATATAACAATCTGCGTGATCTAAGTTCCATTGAAATACTGTTAGCTAAAAAGATATCGGTATAGTATATTTAAATACTTCTACAAATTGAATTTTACAGTCTTTCTATATAAACAACTTCAAAAGTTCCGATGGTCTGCTGATTGTTATTGAAGAATATCACTAATACTTTGTATAAATAATCAGGGTGTAACAATGAACGAAACCGGGCAGAAATTTATTTCACGCGAAGAGATAATTACCAATTTACAAAGGGGATTAGTTGAGGATTCCGGCGTTGACTGTACAGAAATTAAAGGCAATTCGACATTCGGGGAACTTGGTATGGATGAACTAGATAAGATAATGTTAATATCAAACATGGAAAAAAAGTTTGGGATTAGTGAATTCACAGATAGTGCAGTGTTGAATGTTCATTCTGTCAACGATTACTATAATCTTTTTCTTGAAGCTCTGGGACATGAACCGATAAGCATCAAGGTAATAATTCCGGAAAAAAAATCTAAAAGAGTTCGTGCACAGAAACCTCCAAAAGAAGACATAATCAAAACAGATAAAGGTGAGACACAAAAATCTATAATTAAAAAAGTTGATTCGATTATCTGGGATATAACCGGGACGAAAACCGAAGAATACACTTCCGAGTCAATACTGATTGAGGAACTGAATTTTGATGATCTGGATCTGACAATGATGATAATGCATATCGAAGAGGAATTCAATATTCGTATCAGCGACGAACAATTCAATGAAATTTTCAGTGTCGGTGATATTTACAAGAAAGTGGCTGAAAATCTTGGGATACAATTAAATTTAGAGAATTCGGAGAGGAGAACTATTGAAGAAACTGCCGGAAGGAAAAAATCATTCAGCATATTAGATTATTTTTTCCCGGATTGGAAGCGCAAAGATTATACCAAAAGAATCAACTGGATAAAAAATGCAGATTATAACGATGAGAAGGACAGAAAAATAATTTCTGACCTTGCTATAAACGATCCGAATTCAAAAGTGCGGGAAAAGGCTATTTCCAGAATTACGGACATAGAAGAGCTGAAAAACATATTTATTTTATTCAGAGACAGTTTACACCAGGAATTTATTCTGAAAAAAATCCGTAATGAAAAAATAGTCTATGAAATACTAGAGCGATATTCTGCAGAATTACCTGAGCATGTGAATAAATTTGCCGTTAAGCTCATTAAATCAGACCTCTTGATAAAAAATATTGCTGAGAACACCAACAATCTATTCTCAGTTGTCCAGAAATATGCAATCAATAAATTAGACGATCAGCAGGCATTATACAAATTAGTAAAAAATGCAAAACACAGTACAACCAGAGAAGATGCGCTTGAAAGAATTATGACTATTGAATACAATGACGCAATTGAAGATTATACCAAGTTTGTCGAAACGATAACTTATTTAAGTACAAAAGATAGAAGCATGAAAATCCGGGACAGAGCAAAACAGATTCTGAAAAGATTTGAGAAAAGTGATTTGGAAAAAGTAAATGTAAAAAGTACAAAAAAGAAAATATCTAAAGATAGTTCTTCAGTAAAATTCAGTAATAATACGATTACCATATCACTCGGTGAAGGGAACAATTTTCTTCAATTCCCTGCCGGATACGAGAAAAATTATGAGAATCATTTAAAGTATGTAGGTGAGCTGATAAAAAAGAAAATTTACCCAAACCTCGAAGTAATGGGATTCAGGAGCAAGTCATCTGCCGTGGATTATCCCGCTATTATATTTGTGAAGGGTAAAATGAGTGAGGCAAAAAAAATAAATGATGTATTCTATTTACCCGAAGCAGAAAAAATTTTTTACAAAATATTTCCTTCCAGGGACTGGACTTTAATAAGTCCGCCCACCTCTATCGGGAATATTCCTATTCCCGGCTGGTCGGTTGGAAAGGAAGTACAGTCGAAAATGGATAATTATATCGAACTGATAAACACGGGAATATACAAATTAGACAGAAAGCTTTAGCGCTTAAAAATAACCAGGGGGAGTGCTTAAAAATTTAATTGAATATACTTAAGATATCCCTTATTTTAAGACCAAAGTATCCCGGCAGTAAATATCAATGGAACATTTTGGATAAACACGATAAAAATCCGGAAAAAAAACCAAAGCTGCTTGATGAAGTTAAGCTGATCATGCAGGAAAACAGATACAGTGAAAAAACTATAGATGCTTACAGAAGCTGGATAAAGCGATTTATTATATTCAACGACAAACAACATCCCTTAGATTTAAGTGAAGAGCATATAAAGAATTTCCTTAATCACCTGGTTATTGATCTCAATGTTTCTTTATCTACTCAAAATCAGGCATTGAACGCAATAATTTATCTGTATAAAAAAGTACTGAAACAGGAGTTAGGCTGGCTGGATGAAATTAAAAGGTCACAAAAGCAACCCAGGGTACCGGTTGTATTTTCCAGACTGGAAATCGATTCAATTTTCATACGACTGGATGGTATTTACAAATTAATTGCATCGATACTATACGGATCGGGATTAAGACTGGGTGAATGTCTCAGTTTACGTGTTAAAGACATTGAGACTGATTTCAGGCAGATAATTGTAAGAGAATCGAAAGGATTAAAGGACAGGCGCACCATACTGCCGGAGTGCATTATTCCCGACTTAAGCAAACAGATCAACAAAGTGAAAAGAATTCATGAGGCGGATTTAAGGCAAGGCAGAGGCGAAACCATTTTACCTTACGCACTGAAAAGAAAGTACCCCAATGAAGGCAAATCATTTTACTGGCAATATTTATTTCCCGCAGATAAATTTATTAAAGAAAACAGGACAGGATTGATTTACAGATATCATATACATCCGACAACCGTACAGAAAAAATTAAAAGAAGCATTTAAGCGGGCAGAAATAAGGAAGCGGGCGAGTTCACATACATTCAGGCATTCTTTTGCCACTCATTTACTTCAGGCAGGATATGACATAAGAACCGTTCAGGAATTACTCGGGCACAAATCTGTTAAAACAACAATGATTTATACGCATGTTTTGAATACGGGACCCGGTGTAATTAGTCCGTTAGATCAGAACAGAAGGGTA